>CAXXSM010000143.1:0-87750 GCA_963663405.2 bacterium
ATTCCCGCCATAGTTTACGGAATTTTTCTTTCCTAAATAATTCCATTCGTTTACTCCTTCCGCAGTATTGTACCATTTACGGATTGATCAATATATATGTAACGGACATCGAGAATTCGCTAAGCACGAACTTTTCCCGCGATCGATGAACCGATCTTTATTATATCGGATAAATAATGGGTTGGGCAGATGAATTAAATTCCTAAGGCGCATTCGAATAGACGGATACAACTTTGGATTTTTTGAATTCCAAATCAATCACACGGGTACTGCTAAGCAGAAATCCCGTAACATTGTTCTCCGCATTTCGAAGAAAACGGCCTGTGTATCGAACTTGATTTGTGAAATTAGCAAGATCATATTCTTGAAATTCGCCATTCGCAGTGACTTCGCTTATGCGGAACAAATATGGATGAATACGGGGTGGCTGGAAGTAAGAAAGCCTTCTTCATATGATACAGTATAGAAGATATCCAATTCTTCGGAATAATACCGCCCTGCGTATTCTTCCGATGTTTCCGGCGTAAATTGAGGAGAAACGTTCTGGGTGGAGAATCCAGTCTCAATCGGCGTTTTCCGTGGATTGAGGAGGGATGGGAAAAGATCTAAATCGGGAGATAAGGGTGTGAAACCGTTAAGTCCCCATCCTGCCAAAGAAGGCTCATGAATGAGATAATCGTTAAGGGAACTGGTTTGATTTTGCATGAAATATTCAATGATTTGAATCGATTTATGAACTAGATCGCTTGATATAAAATCAGATGTATTCGCCAGAATAATGACTGATAGATGAAAACTGGGAACACGTACATGCTGACAGTGAAATCCTGGGATGTCTCCTCCATGATAAACCACTTCTGGGCCTTGGCCACTCTCAACCACTAAGCCCATTGAAAACGGTGTTTTCGTCCCGTCATTAAGGCCGCCTTTTCGTTTCATAGTAGCGATCAGAGAACGGCTGCCAACAATAGGATCGTAAAAATTCTGGTCCCACTTCGCTAAATCCTCGACCGTCGAATACATCCCACCTTCCCCAACGCTGGCGTAATTGATTGGCGTATACTCGTATCCTCCATCTTCCAAAGGCATATAAGCATCCGCCATGTTTTCAATAATAAGCCGGTTGTTATCAATATATCCACTGTGTGTCATTCCCAAGGGAGCGAAAATTCGTTCCCGAACAAATTCCGGAAATGTCATTCCACTGACACGAGCAACGATTTCAGCCAATAACATATACCCTCCATTGCTGTACATAAACTGATCGCCTGGATCGAAATTCAAACGCGTCTGCCGTTCGAGCAGGGCAAGAATCTGTTCGCGGGTGACGAGATCGTCAAAGAGGGTTAATCCACTGATTGTCATCATACTGATGTGGGATCGAATCCCGCTGGTGTGATAGAGTAGATGCCGGATCGTTACAATCTCTTGATAGGGGGGGATTTCGGGCACATAAAGCCGGATATCATCGTCTAAAGAGAGTTTTCCTTCTTCCTCCAAAAGTAAAATCGAGAAGGCCGTAAATTGTTTTGAATTGGAACCGGTTCGAAAAACTGTGGAAGATGTGATAGGAATTCCATAGCGAAGGTTCGCCATACCATAACCTTTTTGATATACAATTTCCCCATTGTGAACAACAACCAATGCCAAACCGGGTGTATCCGTTTTGTCCCAGTTTATGAACAAGCGATCGGTTTGTTGAGTCCAATCAACAGCGAGAATAGAATGGGGAAAAATAAACGGCAGGATGGGAAAAATAAGGCAAAAGAATTGGCTAACGGTATTCCCATTACGATGTTTTTTAGATTGAAGAAGAAGCATAATTCCGATCGTCCTTTCGCAAACGTGTATAAATATGTTATACGATAAAATATTGTATTTTTATTCATTATTAAAAAAACAGTGGATTGATTTTGAAAAAGAATCGAAACGATTCATGGGATTTCAATGTAAAAGTCCTGAATCTGGTTTATATCACAATAAAAAAATTAAAAATAGATTGAACATCAAAAAAGGAGTAGTATATTCTACTAATAAGTAGGAAAACTCCATCCATTATTTGGAAAAAGAATCATGTCAATGGTCAAAAAATGCATCTCTGTAACAGATCAACAAGACCGCTGGATCAAAGCCCAGATTGAAACAGGGCATTTCGGCAATGAAAGTGAAGTTATTCGTAAATTAATATGGGAGCGGCAATTGCGAGAACAAGAAACCACCGTTGAAATTGAAGCAATTCGCGAAGCATTGATCGAAGGCGAGAAAAGCGGTTTTAGTAATCGATCGGTGGATGAGATATGGGAAGAAGCCCGAAAACTTAATAAAACAAAACATGCCTAATTACCGGCTTAGTAAAGCAGCTGAAGAAGATTTGATATTGATTGCGGAATACGGAGATGAGCGTCACAGGATTGCTCAGTCCAACCCCGATACCGTGATCAGCTAAAAAAACGGTTTTTTACTATAGCAGAAACTCCATATCTCTATCCCCCCGTTGACCATATTCGAAAAGACTACAGACGAAGTGTGTGCGGAGAGCATTCGATTTATTACCGAATAGATTGTGATGGCGTAGAAATCATTCGTATATTAGGCCAACAAGACATCAGTAAGGCGTTTTGAAAGAGATGGGATACGATCTGTTATATTATTAGATCCAAGATTAAATTACAAGGAAACAATGAAAGACGAACGGAAACGGGATATTGATGTTGTATTGGATGAACAGGGAACACTCATTCATGCGGAATGGGAACTGTTTGAAGAAGAAACGCGTACAGATGTTCTCGAGATGATCCGGAAATTATATCCGGATGAGCCTCTGATCTCCTCCACCGGGATGCAGGAAGGAACGAAAACGTTTCTTAAAATCGAACTTAAGAAGAACGATGGGAAATCACGATATTTGATTTTCGACAGCGATGGGAAATTTATTCGGGAGAAGTAAAAACCGGTCTTTTTTTCAGTGTTGGCGAAAAAATATATTCTTCTCCCGGCAGTAAATCCAATGCGGTTCCCCATGGCAAATATTCCCTATGAGAAGGTTGAGGGACAATCCCAATGACGGCCCATCCGGCCCGTGCGTAGCGTAACTCTAATGGGGATGTGCCTAGTTTCAGCCCCCGTAAAAAAGCGTCCGCCGGAATCGGTTCCGGCTCGTACCGCAACACCGCATATCCCCGATTTGAAAAAATTCCGGAATTATCAATGACAACCGGCGCGGTAATCGTTAATTGAGTCAGTATCATTAATGTGGTTAAGATCCGGAAGGAACCAGGTTTTAAGAACGTATAACAGGCGTACAAAGTAAAAAGATTCAACGGCGCCGCCATAGTTGCGAACAGATCCCAATCCCGCGTCCTCAGCTGAGGATAAAAAAGAGTCGTCCAGATCAACGCCCAAAGGGAAAAATGGAAGAGAAACAGCAACCAGCGATTCTCGATCATTTTCCGCCAATAAGAAATCCCAAAGATAAATAATCCCGCCAATCCATAAGGCGCCAGCCAGAAGTGGAACATCACTTTGTCGTAGAGATGATCCCAGGAAAACGCGTCGTATAGGTAAGCGCCATGATCGTAGGGCTCAAACACGGGTGGAAGATGTTCCAGCAGCGGTTCGGGACGTAAAAAGAAGGCCGCGCGGGCTGTAAAAAGAACGAGCCAGGGGAGATAGATCATCCACCAGGGATGAAGAGATTTCTTCCAAAGCTTGGAATGATACGTGAAAACACAAAAGGCGCCGATACCAAGGCAAGGTAAATAGATCCAGGGCGACCGGTGCAACAGGGCCGTGACAAGAAAGAGCCCGAAAAAAATCCCTATTCGCGCTACGTTCGTTTTTGAAAACGAGATCTGTTCGTTCTGTGAAACGTTTATGAATAAAGGAAGTAAAAGCAAGGCGGGGAAATAAAAAACGCCGCTGGAGTGGAACGCGGCGGAAAGCGCCATCGCCGCGCTGGGCCAAAGAGGAGACATCCGGCCTTGTACGCAGCGCCAAGACCAATAGGCGGCAACCATCAACAAGGCGCACGTCCAAGGATAGAACTCGATATGGCCGCAGAAAATTTGAAATACTAACGTGCTGGAACAAAAAAGAATGAGAATCGCCCGTTCGAAGAATGAAGAAAACGTCAAACAAGAGAGCCGGTAAAGCGCCCAAAAGAACACCAATCCGGCTGCGCAGGAAGAAAGCGCGATACAATCCTCCACCCACCATCCAAGAAGCGGACGCATAGTAAAAAAGAGCCACCGGTACGCAAGATGAGAGAGGGGCGCGCGGGAGAGCGTGACAGCGTAGGGAGCGGCGCCGGCCGTCTGTTTACAGCAGAATTCTCCATCACCGATCTCCAAGTTCCAAGACCGGAGAGACCATAACACATACGCCAAGACAGTAAATGCTGCGATTTCAAGTATCTTTTTAATCCAAGACCGATCCATAAAATGCTCTCTCACGTTTTCATCAATCCAGCCCGGATAATGATAATCATAAGGAGTTTATTTCAAAACCCCTTTTAAAAATCCAAAACGATATTTTTTTTTCAACGGGGGTTGACAGAGGGGTAAATTTATGGTTTCTTACACATTACATAATGTTGGATGATCAGCGTGCCCGATGAACAGTCTCATTGTGGCTATCCGCAAATTCGAATTATTTATCATGAACCGGTTTTATCATTACGTATTCGGATTGCGGAAGCTTACCCCATGTAGGCGTTATGGGGCGCAGCATCCAAATACACCAATTACAAGAATGGAAGGAGGTGAAATTGGATGAGAAGACTTCAGGGTTTTACGCTGATCGAACTTTTGATCGTTGTGGCGATTATTGGGATTCTGGCCGCTATCGCGGTGCCGAACTTCTTGAATGCGCAGGTTCGGGCTAAAGTCGCGCGTGCGGAATCAGAAATGCGGAGTTTGCAGAATTCGCTCGAATCGTTCTTCATCGACAACAACTCCTATCCCCCAATGGACAGTGACCGTATTCGCGCGCGCCGTCAGTACAAAGGCCTCGACGCAGGCGACGCTTCTGCGCCGAATATCAACGTCGCTCACATCATGATCGGAACTCGTGGAGACCGCCGGATTTATTTAACCACCCCGGTCGCTTATATCTCCTCGATTCCATATGATCCGTTCCGTGGCGATGGCGCGGAATATGGGTATGGGTACGGTTCAAATGGTCAGAGTTATTATATCATGACCAGTTTTGGACCAGATTCTCAGGAAGGGATTGGTGGAACTCAGGGAGAACTCGACGAACGTGAATATACGGGAGCTCGCTTTAGCGATCTTCGTCAAGTCGCCGTTCGGAAAGGGCAATTCCTGTTGCAACAGATGGTCTACAATTCTTCCAATGGAACGTCCAGCGCGGGTGATGTCATTCGTGTTGGCCCGTAATTTTGCATTACGTTATACAATCATCACAGTGGGGGAGTCGATACTCCCCCATTTTCTTTTTCTCTCTTTCACTTATTATTTGGAAACGGATTCAAAACCACTCCACAATCCTCGCAGGCAATTTCCGAAAACAGCGCTTCATTCCAACTATCATAATTGAGCTCACAACCTGCAAATCGCGGGAGTGAATGAAAGCGAGCAGATCTCGGAAACTCATTTTCATATAAATCAACCGATTAGATTCTTTCCTTCGATTCAATATAATAATGAACAGGAAATGAATCCACGTTTTTTCAGCGATTTACGAATGAAAACCATTGACAAGAATAGAAGACACTTGTATGGTCCTTCTTTCAAAAGATAATTTCTTTAAGCGCCGATACAATTTCTTGATAGAATCGTCCTATCTCTAAAGAATTGGAAAAGTGCTTAAAGGAGGGTATTAATCTGTAACGCTGTGACCCGTCTTCTCATATCACAGACTATTTGAAACGAATTGAGCGTTGTCGTATTTTAAAATACAAACTCGTTTCACTGGATTGGATAGAACAATGGTGAAAGAATTGACCATGAAAAAATCGAATAAAAAACGCTTGGCCGAATTGAAGGAAAAACTTGAGCAAGAACGAGATCTGTTACTCCAGCAGATCCAAGACAGCCATAATGTGAAAGAGATTATCTCGCATGGCGATCTCGTCGATCAAAGCAATGATTACAGCGAGCGTGAGAATCTGCTTGGATTAGCCGAGCACGACCGTAATCGGCTGCTCTCGATCAATGAGGCGTTATCCATGATTGATGATGGAACATATGGGATCTGCGCAATGTGTCAAGAACCGATCCCGGAAGCGCGTTTGATCGCAATGCCGACCGCTAAACACTGTATTCAATGCCAGACAAAGGCGGAAAATTACGGATAAACGATGATTGAAATGCTCTTTTTTGGTTTTGAATTAATTCAGCCATGAATCCAAAAAGGTAAGTCCCATCACGCTGTCCGCCGGATTCTTCATCGCCTGCGGGTAATCCCTTGTCATTCAATCCAACGATCAAGATGCTTCACAGATTCTCTTGATGATCAAAATGGGATTCTCTTATCCAAAAATCTCCTTCCAACACATTCAAATTTCTTCATTCCTATGTAAAATAGCTCATCTAAAAGGAATCGACCGTTGGAAAGCGCGTAGCAAAAATGGAGATTGATTTTTTACGTCATTTCGATTTTTCCAAAGAGCAACTATCGATACTCCAATCCACCTATGGGAACACATTGCTGCCTTTACAGGAGCGTGTAATCCGGGAGGGGAAATTGTTCGAAGGAGGCCGTTTACTGATCCGCGCGCCGACTTCGTCCGGAAAAACGTTTCTAGCGGAAATCCTCTTTCTCTATCATGTGACGAATGGAAAAAACGCCGTTCTGCTCATCCCCACCAAAGCGTTGGCGAATCAACGGTATCTCCAGCTCCAGCGCCGATATGAAAAGATTGGCTATCATATCGTCCTTTCAACGCGGGATCATGCGTATAACGACCGGGATATTCTGGAAGGCCGGTTTCATATGGCGGTTGTCATCTACGAAAAATTTCAATCACTGTTGATGATGGACGATTCATTTCTATCCTCCCTTGGCGCATGTATCGTGGATGAGATTCACTATCTGTTTGATCCAGAGCGGGGTCCGGATTTAGAAATTCTATTGACTCGTTTGCGGGAAAAGGATCAATTGCAAATCCTGGGACTCTCCGCGATGGTCTCCGATCCAGACGTGGGAACGTGGCTGGGCGCGCAGACGCTCGCTGACTCGGAACGTCCTGTCGAGTTGCGGCAGGGAGTCTTGTGTCACAATCGCTTTACCTACCGGGAGTTTAACTCAGGCGCGCAGGGAGAAGAGATTCTTCCACTTCCCGAATTGAATGACGAAGGGGAAGCAATGCTCGAAGCCGCCCGTTATTTCGCTTCTAAGGGCGAAATGACAATTCTTTTCTGGCCCCGCCGGGATTTGTGTTATACTGCCGCGCGAAAATTGGCTGAAAGGTTTTGATGAAGAAGAGAATAAGAGCAGCCGCGCGTTTCAATCCTTGGAACCGACGTTGTTGAGTGAATTTCTTCATTACTTAGCATCCCGGCGCGTCTCCATTCATACAAGCGATCTCTCCCCCTCCGAACGGGCTGAGGTTGAACGCTTAGCGCAAGAGGGAGAACTGGGATTAATCTGCGCCACAGGAACACTGGCGGAAGGGATAAATTTCCCCGTTGTTAACGTTCTTACTCTCCCACGTATCTATGCGATCCGCCCGGAAGATATTCAAAAGCGAAAACCGCCCTCCCCGATGCCTATTCCCCACGATCGATTATATAACATGATTGGCCGGGCCGGCCGTTTGGGGCTCAGCGATTACGGCCGTGGGATCATCGTTACAGCCTACGCTGGAGATGTGGACGGATTGCTTAAGAAGTATCTTCATACAGATCTACCATCCTTTTCATCTGTTCTCAACCGCGCGCCGTTGGATGAAACGATCTTAAAATCGCTTCGAAACACAGGAACGGCGAGTCGGGAAGACTGCTTTGATTTTCTCCTTCATACGCTGAGTGGTCAGGTGAATCTATGGCCTTCAGATTTGCGTGACCGAGTCGATCAAATTGTGGATCGGCTCATTGAGGAAGGTTTTCTCACCGAAGAATCCGCGCTTCTTCACATTCTTCCACTTGGTTCGTTGGTCGTGAAACATGGCCTTTCTGTAGAATCCGCTAAACGCCTAGGCGATTATGTAAAAGAGGAACTCTATAGTTTCTTTAATCCCCTGGAGATTTTTGTATTGGTTTGCCTGCTAAAAGAAACAGAAGACGTCTATTTATCCGTCTCCCGCTCCGAGATCTACAACCATCAATGGAGCCGCGCGCTTTCCGATGCGTTGGAAAAAGAAGGATTGAATGTGGATTCCTATCTAGGACGGTTGCTGCATCCTCCCGAATCACTGCGTCCTTCCCATCATACAGCATTTAAAAAAGCCCTTCTACTTCGTAGGTGGATCGCGCCAGAAACGATTTCCATTCTGGAAAAGAATTATAAAGCCTATTCAGGTATGATTCGCCGTTTGGCGGATAACGCCTCTTGGCTCATTGGATGTTTAGCGGAATTAGCAGCTGCGCATGCCAAAGACCAGGAATGTGTGCGGCGGATGTTCGTGTTGCAAGAGCAGGCACTCTACGGACTCCCTGCGCAAGGATTGGATTGGGGGGGATTGCTGCGGAAAGGGATACTCAATCGATCCGAGATCCTTAAATTACTGGAATTCGGTTATCAATCACCTTCGCAGGTCCGGGAAGAAGACCGGGATACATTAAGACGTTTCATCAGCGGCGAAGCGATGGAGGCGATCTACAAAACCCGGCGCCCGGAGACTCCGAAGGATCGCCTTTCGAATGATTATATTGTAGAAATCAATCCAGCGCGGCCGGATGAGATCAAGGTGAATGGACATAAAATCTCATTGACTCCATTGCAAGCCGGTCTGATTGACCGGTTGGCGCGGACACCGGAGGTTTTTGTTCCTTACGAAGATTTACTTAACTCGATTTGGAGAGAGAGCGCCGGGGATAAAAAACAACTTTCCAAGCAGAAAAACCTGATCAAAGGAAAAATCAATCGTATCGTGGGAAAAAAGCCGAACGATCTTATTGAGACCGCAGTCGGATTCGGCATGGTATTGAGAGCGAAAGTCTATCGTACATAAAATTTGCAGGTCAAGATAAAAGTCTCGAAAGTGATACCGCTATATTAAGTAAAGGAAGAATGATTGATCTTTATTCATCATTTAGGGAGTATTGGGTATTTATTGATTAACAGTGACGTGGACATTTTTCTTTTGAAAGAAAGGATTACCTTTTCAATTCCAGCAAGCCGCGTGGATGGAGTCGCCTGAGATGGACATTTTATTTGCCGCATTTACCTGGGTGGAGATCGGAATCTTTTGTGTAGCGGGTATGGCGCTTTTCAGTCACTTGCAGTATCGATTTTCCGAATGTGTTGTATATTCAATTGTCACAACGCTGATCCTCCTCTCGTGCTTGATACAATGCGCTTTTCTCATTGGATATCCTCCTTCTCTAATCGTCATGGAATGCGTCTGGGGGGCGGGATCTATAGTCTGTATTGTAAGATACCGGTCTAGTCTAATCCAACAATGGAAAGCCATAAAACACTTCGTTTCCGCCCATTTGGGAGTGTCTCTGGTTCTCCTGATTTGTTGGAGTTATCTGGCCATTCAAGCGTTCTTGTTACCGCCATTTACCTGGGATAGCATGGTTTATCATTTATCCCGCGTGCTTATCTTTCAGCAGGAGAACAGTTTTTTCACGAAAAACGTTAATACCTGGCTTCAAGCTTGCTTTCCACTTGGAGCGGATGTTTTGTTTCACCTTTTTTTACGCGCTTATACCGACTATGGAGTAGCGTTGTTCAGTTTTTTATCGTATTTAACGATCTGTATTGGTTCGTACGCATTGGCCCGCCGGTATACTTCCCCCTCGAACGCAATTTGCATAGCTCTTATCATCGCCAGTCTTCCTTTACTGGTTTACCAATCCATCTCCACAAAAAATGATATCTTGAGCGCCGCAATTTCGATCTTCTGTCTGATCGCCGCTCACCGCCTCCTATCCACACCAAATCGTATCGATCTGGTAGCGGTTGTGATGGGATTGTTTTTTGGTCTATCCATGAAGATAACGTTTTTTGCCTTTGCTTTCCCGTTTGCGTTCTTCCTCTCGATATTGCTGATTTCCCGCTATGGAGTAAGAACCTGGATTTCTCTGCTGCTGTCGAATAAAAAAATGTGCGTGGGAGTTTTACTTGGAGCGGTCTTTGTTTCCCATAGTTGGTTTTACGCCTATAACTATTATACATGGGGAGGCTGGTTTGGCCCTTCATACGCCAGCGAACGATTCACGAATCATGATGGTATTGTAGGCGCCGTTGCGAATATGACGCGGAATCTATTTGCCAGCGCGCATTTTTTAGTTCCCACGGACCATCTGACGCATAATCTTTTTGGATTCAGATTAAGCAAAGTGATTCAAAACCTCTACGAAACAATATTCGATCCGCTATGGGGCGACGCCGGAATGCGGCGCCGGCCACCGGTCTCTTTCTCGATTCTATGGAAACCCGAGGAACAGGATTCGTGGTTCGGTCCATTAAGTTTTTTGATCTTGCTGCCCTCCATCTTCTATGTCCTGTTTCGTGGATCGGGTTTGCTGCGGGTGACGGCGGTAACTCTTCTAGCTTATTCATTTTTCATCTTTTGGAAGATCTGCTGGATGCCGTGGAATAATCGATTCTTTTCTCTCTTTTTTGCCGCTTCATGTATTTGCGCGGCTTTCGCTTTCGAAAGGATAAACTTGCGGACTTGGTTTCGGCGGGTGATACTGGCTCTATCGATTAGTATTCTATTTTTTTCGTGCGCGTTTAACAGCCATAGCCCCCTCTTTCACCACACTCAAATAGACAATCTTTTCCGCTCTCTCTTTTTACACAACCCACTTGATTATAGGTCAAGCGTCCATTCCATTCCCAATCTGTATAAACAGCATAGTGTATGGGAAAAAACGCACTTTGGGAGAGATCGTTATCTTTATGCCCGATGGTATTATGGCGACCGGCGAATCGAGGAATTCAAGGACAGTATCCCACAAAACAGCCGGGTGGCCGTTCTCGCGAATAAAAATACATGGATCTATCATTTTATGTTGCTCCGTCCAGATATCTGTTACATCTTTAAACCAGTACGATTCCTTAAAGATGGAGACTACCCTCAGAAATATCTGAATAATTGCGATTTTTTATTGTGTATCGAACGAAAATGCGGAAGGATACTGGGCAACGATAAAGCCGTCACTGTCTGGCAGTCAGAAGATGATCCTCACGTGCGATATGGAAAGTTGTTTCGCCTGCGGTGAAATTTAAGTAGAATTGGATCGATTACTATGAAAATGAGTCTCTAGAACAATCTCATTCGCAAACTCTTCCGCGACTCATTTTTATTTGCAGGTTGTGATCTCAAATCATGCTGGTTTCTATCGATCGATAAATCGCTTGTAATGCATCCCTTTCTTTGACGATTTTGGAGCCTCCTCCGAGACCGGTTTCGAGTACGCTTTTGACTCTAATGGTTTCTCTTCACTCAGCGCTTTCTTTAACCGGCAGGTTTTGCATATCACTTGATCATCGGAGCTTAATTTCCGTCCGCAATGGGCGCACGAAGGCCGCTCAAACTCCTCACTTGTAATGAATGTGAGCCGTTTTTCCTTGATCCATTTTTCTAGCATCGATGATTCAATATCCAATTCATCGATGATCGTATATTTGGAAGCAGTCCGGTGTGTTCGGAGATATTCCTGCGCAGCGCTGAGTAATTCCTCTTCTTCCTCTATACATTTCTGGCAAATATCCTGTGAAACCGCATCATACAGTTCTCCACAACGGGAGCAATTCATTAATGCCACAGAGTATTCTCCTTATCCTATCCACTTGGAGCCACATGGACGGCCCCATTTTCATTCCTCTGCCAAACAACGGCCTGTGCGTCCCCCCATAATTGTTCGAGAGCGTAGAAATCACGGGCTTGTTTCGACAAAATGTGTACAATCAATGATCCAAAATCAAGCAAAATCCAGTTTTGACTGTCTCGGCCTTCCGTGTGATCGATTTTTTCGCCGTGCTGCGCCAAGGTTTCCCTGGCCCGGTCCGCCAGCGCGCGCATATGCACATGGCTGTCTCCCGAAGCGATTACGAAATAATCCGCAAAAGAGGAGACCGATGACAAATCCAGCAACTCAATATCCACTCCCTTTAAATCAGAGAGCGCATCGGCCGCTATTCGAGCGAGAATTTCAGTGTTTTGTTTTGACTCCATACGTTTTGATCTAACCGCCCGGCTAAAAATGGAACTGATTTGACAGCGCCGGAATGTATTTTCTTTTTAATTATAGAGGAAATAGACTTAAGAACCAAGATTTGTCAACGAAATGAAATAGAATTATCAAATCGGCCGCAGCGCTCAGTTGACAATATGGCAAAAAAGAGGCTATACGCAGGACTTCCGTTTATGGATTAGTATTGAGGATTGATCGCTTCGACTTTCCCCGTTTCCCGGTTCAGAACAAACTCCCCACCGAGAGGATCTTCGAAAATGGATTCAGACGCATTAAAATATTTATTCCCGATTAAATCTGTCAGTTTCTCCGGATATGTTCCATTTTCTTCTTTATATTGATTCACACCATCTTGGATTGTTTTTAGATAAACTATCTGTTCGTCTCTCAAATCCTTCCGGGAAGTGAGATGCCAGTCGTCTTGCCCTTCCTTATTGGTGAATTTGATTAAAAGGTGAGGATCTTCACCGTTATAGGTTGTCAATAAATCTTCAAGCGTTCTCGTTTTGTATGTAAGAACAGGGAGAACCTCTTGATAGATATTTGGATCCTCTTCAACCATTTTCTGAATGACACGCTCAAGATAGCCTTCCGAAACCAATTCCGTCATATGGGCGGAAGGAAGTTCTTTCTTTTCTTCTAGGTAGAGTTCCACAGCTTTTTGAAGGATCTCAAGGCATTTATTCGAGTAGATATCGTACAGTTTCTGTTCCGAAATTTGTTTTTTGATCTCATCGCCTTTTTTATCGGCTTCATTGTAATACCGCGCGTATTGTTCCCAAGCGGCGCGGAACCGGCCCGCCCGCCCGGTCCATTTCATACGCCATCCGTTCGACATAACCTGGCGTTTTTGGATTCCGCGCTCCAAATACTTTCACTTCCGAAACTGCGAAAACATCCTCGTCCGCTTCCGTTTGAAACTGATCCAGTCTCACAAATCGCGCTTCTGTGGGCGGTTCGAAATCGTGGAAATAAACACCCAACACAGCCGTGGTTTCTATATCTTCAAAATCTGTCGGCGTATCAGCGGTGGAGAGACTGAGCCGGTAGGTCTGTTTCGCCGGGGCCTTGTGTTCGAACCAAATCCGCCCGATGGTCTTCTTGGCGCCGAGATCAATTGTGAGAGAGGAATTTTCACACGTAAATTCCGCATTCGAATACGAGTCGCCATCGATAATGGCTTCCTCGCTGAATCCCGGCTTTAAACCGGTTGTTTGAATCGACGCGTCATGGGTTAAACTAAGCCCGAAAATCGATTGGATGAAGAGTTCTTTAGCGAGTTCGTATTCTTTCAATTGATAGAACGCGATAAATCCAGCGTCGAATGGAAGACTCCATTCACCGGGATTGTTATCCGCTCCTTTGAGCAAATAATCGATAGCGAGGTTGGAATCTTTGACCGACTCATTTACAACGAAACCGGTAAATTTATACGCCGCCACGAAATGGGGATCTAAAGCCAGCATATTATCGAATAGATTGATCAAACCTTCGCGCTTTTCGGGTTTATCCAACGTGCTGAAATTGCCGCCGAAATATTGAATTGCGCGCACCCACAACAGATCGGCCAGCGCCGAGTCAAATCCCAGCGCCGCGACTTTTGTCACTTCGGGCCGGTCGGAAAGCATAAGAATTTTTTCTTCGATCCGGATTCCCGATCGCGCCTCGATAATCTTCCCCTGCGCCCACGAGAACAAAAGGCAAGAGACAATAAGGATTCCGATACAGATAAGCGTTGTTTTTCTCATTTGAAATCCCGCCGTTCAAATGTGAGAATCGTGATCATCAACAAGATCGCCGCATAGAGTATTCCATATAATGGGTAGAGGAATACAGCGTTTAAAATAGAACCGATATCTTCTTGATTCGTAACGTAATTGACAAGGTTGAAGATCTCCAAATTGGGAAGCGCGTAATACAGACCATAGAGTAGATTCGCTGTTCCCGTGGAGCCTTGTTCGAATAACCGCCGGCTCCATTCCAACAAGTCTTCGGATAGATGACCGATAATCCAGCACATGAACGTCAACACCGCCGAAAGAACTGGTGTGGAGAATGAGGAAAACAGAACGGCGAACGCCGTGATAATCATCATTTCAAAGAGGAATAAATAGAGCGCCAAAAAGAGGCTGACGGTGATCGTGCTGTTATGCCATATCCCTACCAGAAAGATAAGCAGCGTTCCCATGATCAACACGTTTACGAAAATCGTGAGAAAGAGCCCCAGATATTTCCCGACGATAAATTGGGTTCGCGTAACTCCCGAAGCGATAATCGTATAGATCGTGCGTCTCTCCATCTCTTCGTAGACAAGATTCACCCCAACAAACGTCGCTAAGAGAAGACCGAAAATATTGATTACCGATAGTCCTGCATGTTTGATGATCCGATCGTCTTCTCCCAACGCCAAGGTCGCCAAAATGAGAGAAAAAGCCAGGAGAACCAAGACAAAAACTAAAATAATGTAGAAGACCTTGTTACGGACGGCTTCTTTATACGTATTGAGCGCAATCGCAAAGATTTTATTCACGAGCGTACCTCCCGAACGAAGTAATCTTCCAGCGTTCCCTGTTCGGGCCTGAATTCGAGAATCCGGCCCCCGGCGGCGCTTGCCTGTTCGGTCAATTTTTGGGCCTCTTCCTGATTTGCCGTAGTGAAATGGATTATAGACCCAACCGCTTCAGACTCCTCGGCGCTTTGTTTCAGCCGTTCCACTACGTCTTCGGCCAATCCTTCAATTGTAATCCGGTACCGGGACCGGCCCGCGGCGAGGATCTCATCCACGGTTCCCAGTTTGATCAATTCGCCCTTGTTGAGTATCGCCACCCGGTTGCAAAGCAACTCCACATCCGCCAAGATGTGTGAACAGAAGAAAATGGTCTTTTTCTCTTCTTTCAGATGGATGATCAAATCACGAATTTCACGTCTTCCAATCGGGTCCAGGCCGGACATGGGTTCGTCCAGCAGGAGAAGCCGTGGATCAGTGATTAACGCTTGGGCGATTCCCACACGCGTGACCATCCCTTTAGAATATTCGGACAACCGAACCTTGCGGGCGTGATTCAAGCCGACAATGTCTAAAAGTTTATTCGCTTGTTTTTTCGCGTCCGCTTGGGGAAGCCCGGCGAGTTTAGCGTAGAACAGCAGGAACTCGAAACCCGTTAGAAATTTGTAAAAATACGGGTTTTCAGGCATGTACCCAATATTTTCCTGCTGCTGGGTCTCATTGAGTTCCTTATCGAGGAGCCACGCGCTGCCCGATGTGGGGTAAATGATGCGAAGAAGAATTTTGATTGTCGTTGTTTTGCCAGCGCCATTCGGGCCGAGAAAACCGAAAATCTCTCCTTCTTCCACTTCTAAGTTTAGTTGATTCAACGCCCTGAAGCGTTTCCCAAAAAAACCAGTAAAGTAATCCTTTGTTAGATCTTGAATCCGAAGGATAGCCATTTGCTATCTCCCACGTCTTAATATATTATTCATTATTGAACCGAAAAATAGAGTTCTTTATATACTATCATTATATTGATTGTAAATAGGAAGGTAAACCTGTCAAGAAGCCTTCACACACGTTGACAAGTTATTACATAACTCTCTAAAAAAAAGGCGTTTGCATGAGTGAACGCGTCAGTCCTCTATTATGGAAACAGGTGATCTTTTGCGCTTAATGCGACATTAATGAAGAATTGGTTATTTTTCTATTCATAATGGAGTAAAAAGGAAAACCCGGCTGAAGCCGGGTTTATTGATATTATCGCAAAATAAATTGTTTATTATCAAAAAAACCATTAATGGAGAATCGCATCCAGAACCGCGGACGCGGAAGCTTCGCCGAATACAAGATCACCAAATGGACGGGAGACAAATCCGCTCGTATCGCCAACCCAGTTGATATAATCAGGAGAGGCGCTGGCGGAATGACGGCACACTTGAAGTTTCCAAACGGTTCCAGGAAGCGGCATTCCAGTCACATCACCGCCGTCTACACCCGCCAATCCCCAGATGGCCGTTTCCATATTGCGCACGGTCGCGTCTTCGGCGTCAAGGATAGTCGTATTTTCAAAAATCTCATCCGCCACGTATTGATAGTACGGATAATTCAAATCCGACCAGGCGATTCGCCATTCCATGACATAACCATCGGCGGAGGGGCCGTCAACAATTTGCGAGTCTTTTAGATCCCACCATCCACCAGTCTGCCAATAAACGGTGACTCCATCCACTTCCACTGGATTCGGATCGCGAACGCGGCACCCACCATACCGGCCAAATTCGGTGTAGTTGTAGGAATTCCCTGCGTCGTCTTTTTCATCGTAGGACGTGATGGAAGGTTCGGCCTGAATGCTGTAACTATAGAAACTGGGATCGACATTCGCCGCATCGTTAGCAACGTTGGCTGGATCGATATAGACGGCGAGATAATCCGTGCCGGCGAATGTCCAGCCCGGCGCGGTTCCACCTTGCTCGGAGCCTTCCACGACGGAGATCACATCGGTATCGGTGCACTCATACAGAATGTAAAGAGCGTCGAGACTATACAGAATTTTAACACTCGTCGGTTCCGCCGGATCGGATTCCGTCGCTGAACTGTGTTCCGTGAATTCTGTTATTGCAGTCGCCGCGTCCCATTCTCCTTCCGATACGACACCATCAATCGTGGGAGGATTCGCAGTGAAATTGGCCGTATAGCTCTGAGCCATGACCAAAGCCGGCGCCGCGAATAAAACGGCGGCCGCGAACATCATTAGAGCAAATCTCTGTTTCATGTTTACTTCTCCTAACGTAGAAAAGAATAATATTACGAAGTTACTACAATAAATCTTTTTATACATAATTTCAAGTCAATCGTATATATTGAATCCTGCAGGTTTTTTAGAATTGAATAGCGAATGACATTTTTAAGTAAAAATGGAAGATGGAAAAAGACACCACTACTCACACTCTCCCCAATTCACAGACAAGGATTAAATCTTTGCTTTTATCAAGGTCAAACTCAGAGAAATCATAACCTCCATACGTCATGATTTGGGTGAATCCGGCTTCTTGAAGCGCTTCTCTTCCAACCGGTCGCGGGCGCCACGGGTAGTGACGGAGTTGATGGCTGCGGGAAGTCCATTCCCCCTTTTCTTTCACAGCGGTCACCATGTTGAATTCAAGAAACTCGTTTTGGAAATCGTAAAAACGGAAAAAGAGATATTCGCGATCGTCTACGATTACGCGAGACGGGGGGGGAAATCTCTTTTTTTTTTACATTTAACAGCGGCTGATAGTTCAGGATGTGAAAAATAGCCACGCCGGTTTCTTTAAGGCTTTTTGAAAAGATTCTTGGAAGAGACGTTGGAGAGATTCCAGTGTGGTAAGGTGGGAGAGTGTATTCCCAGCGCAGATGATCGCGTCGAAGCGCTGCTGGATACTCGATGAGAAATCCGTGATCTGGAGGCATTGAAATTCGGCGTCGATCTCCCTTGTATCAGCCTGCCGCCGCGCATATTCGATCATCTCTTTTGAACTATCGATTCCGATCACATTGAATCCCTTATCGGCCCAATACAAGGAATGGCCACCGGTTGCACAACCGAGATCAAGGATAGAATAGGCGAGACGCTCTTGAAAAAGATGCTGATAAAAGGGATCTTCGTTTTTGATCCGCGTATCCCAATCGATAAAATAATCGTAGGTTTGAGCCAGCCGGTCATAAAATTTCATTGCATTAATCCTTGTTAAGCGAATTCACATTACAAATTGATTCAAATTCCATTCGTTTTTCGTGAGAGGCTTCCGCAGCGCAAGCAGATTACTTCATTCTACACGAAAAAACACAGGTCCAAAGCATAGAATGATACGACTATATGAGAATGAAAATTCTATAGCTTGATTCTCCAACTAATCTGAGTATTATATAATGTTTATACTAAATTCATCCAAGACAACGGCTCTGCGATAGCGCCGGGCCGAATATCCTTTCAATCTTTACCACCTTTTTTCTCCCCAAATCGTTTATCAGGAGAGGAATATAATGGTGGTAATGAATCAAATAATAAACGGAAAACTATGGTAACCGAAAAGACGGCTATAGACATTGAAACAATCATGCGCCCCGACGCACGGGGACGGTACGGGCCTTATGGAGGGCGTTTTGTGCCCGAAACCTTAATGCCCGCTTTGGCGGAACTCGAAGAGGCCCTCCAAAAAGCCAACAACGATCCCTCGTTCGAACGGGAAATACATCAGTATTTAGCGGAATATGTAGGACGGCCGACTCCCTTGTTCTACGCCCGCCGGTTAACCGAACATTTGGGCGGCGCAAAGATCTATCTAAAACGCGAAGACTTGACGCATACAGGCGCGCATAAAATCAACAACACCATCGGCCAGATTCTTCTAGCGGTCCGAATGGGGAAAAAACGGATCATCGCCGAAACCGGCGCGGGTCAGCATGGAGTCGCGACGGCTACGGCGGCGGCGCTTTTCGGATTGGAATGCATCGTCTACATGGGCGAGGAAGACACGGTCCGTCAGCGATTGAATGTATTCCGGATGAAACTCCTCGGCGCCGAAGTCATCCCCGTTACAAGTGGATCAAAAACCCTTAAAGACGCAATGAACGAAGCGATTCGGGATTGGGTGACGAATGTCCGTTCGACGTATTACGTAATCGGATCGGTCGCAGGTCCGCATCCCTACCCAATGATGGTGCGCGATTTCCAATCGATCATCGGACACGAAACAAAACAACAAATCATCGAGCGGGAAGGCCGCCTGCCGGACACGCTGATCGCCTGCGTAGGTGGAGGAAGTAACGCGATGGGACTGTTTCATCCCTTTTATGAAGACCGGGATGTAAAATTCATCGGCGTGGAAGCGGCGGGTCATGGAATCGAAACCGGTCAACATGCGGCGACGCTCTGCGCTGGAGAGGTGGGAATTCTGCATGGCTCCATCGGCTATCTTTTGCAGGATGAAGGCGGTCAGATCCAACTGGCTCACTCCGTCTCGGCGGGATTGGATTATCCCGGCGTAGGACCGGAACACTGCTTCTTCAAAGACAGTGGACGGGCGGAATATGTGTCCATTACCGATGAAGAAGCATTAGAAGGATTTACGGCGCTTTCAAAACTGGAAGGAATTATCCCCGCTCTTGAATCATCCCATGCGATCGCCCATACCATGAAAGCAGCGCCTCAGATGAATAATGATCAGGTTATTATCGTAAATCTATCAGGACGGGGTGATAAAGACGTAGAAGCGGCGTCACGCTATTTGAAAGGAGTGATGGAATGAGCGCGCTCAACCACAAGCGGGGCGTAGACGCTATATCAGACGTGTTTCAACGCCGAATCCAAGCGAAACAGAAGGTGTTTGTGCCCTACATAATGGCGGGAGATCCCGATCCGGGCGCGACGGAGAGAATCGTTCGCGCATTGTCGAGTATCGGCGTGGATCTGATCGAGTTGGGAATGCCCTTCTCCGATCCCTTGGCGGACGGGCCGGTGATCCAACGGGCGGGCCAACGGGCGCTGCGGCAGGGAATGACACTGACACGACTGCTGAAGATGGTAAAAAACCCTCCGGGAGACTATCGACACGCCTATCCTGATCATGACCTACTATAACCTGTTTTATCATTACGGTTTGGAACGATTCGCGCAGGATGCGGCGCGGGCGGGTGTGGATGGGGTGATTGTGCCCGATCTTCCTCCGGAAGAAGCGGACGCGTTGCGGGACGCGCTGGACGCGGAGCGCATGGCTTTTGTTTACCTGATCGCGCCGACAAGTACGGATGATCGCATTCGAGCCATTGCGGATACTGCGCGGGGATTCATCTATTATGTTTCCCGCACCGGCGTGACGGGTGAGCAGCAGGATATCTCCTCCGATTTAGCGGAAAACATCGCCCGCATCCGTTCAATAACCGATATGCCGCTGGTCGTCGGATTCGGCGTATCCACCCCCGAACAAGCGCAAGAAATTTCTCATCACGCGGATGGCGTGGTTATGGGCAGCAAGATCGTTCGATTGATCGAAGAATCCAGCGATAGGCCAGACCAAGAAACCGCGAGATTTTTGAAGCCCTTTACGGATATTCTTCATCCTACAGGAGAATCGGTTTAAAGAATTATTTTCATATATCAATGAAACAAGAAATATTTAATCGCTTATTCTGGTATTGATATTGAGAAAAAAGTTAAGTACTATACAATTTAGATTATGAGATTGTCTATGCAATCCAAAATGTTGATTTGCATGAATTTTTTGTTTTTCTTTCCTTACTGAGGGGAAAATCATTTTGATTACTGCTTTATTTTTAACTACGTTGCGATAAGAAGGGTTGAACATTTTATGATGAGAGATCAGGAGGCCGGTTGTGGCTTGGTTTAGAAGAAAAAATAAATTTCACACGTTGAGCGGCAAGGATAAAAAGAAAAACTTGCCTGAAGGCGTCTGGCGGTTATGTGACAGCTGCCAGGAATACGTCACGAACGAAGAGATCAAGAACAATATGTTCATCTGCCCCCGTTGCGGGCATTACTACGTGATGCCGATCGAGGAACGGATCCGGCATACAATCGATGAAGGCAGTTTTGAAGAATTCGACGCGAATCTGGCGTCAAAAAATCCACTTGATTTTGATGGCTACGATAAAAAAATGCGTTCCGCTCAGAAAAAAACCGGGCGGTACGAAGCGATCGTCACGGGCCGGGGGAAACTGCACGGGTACCCGATTATCCTCTGTGTCCTCGATTTCTCTTTCATGGGAGGAAGCATGGGTTCGGTCGTAGGGGAAAAAATCACACGGGCGGCGGAACGGGCATTGAACGATGAACTGCCCATTGTGATTATCTCCACCGGCGGGGGTGGAGCGCGGATGCAGGAAGGGATGCTTTCCCTGATGCAGATGGCGAAGACATCCGCCGCGCTAGGACGATTGAAGAAGAATGGAATCCCTTACATTTCCGTAATCGCGCACCCCACCATGGGAGGCGTCGCCGCCAGTTTCGCCGCGCTGGGGGATGTCGTTATCGCTGAACCCAAAGCGCTGATCGGTTTCGCCGGTCCCCGCGTAATCGAACAGACGATTGGACAGCGCCTCCCTGAAGGATTCCAGCGTTCGGAATTTCTGCTCAAAAAAGGAATGTTGGATATGATTCTCGACCGTTCAGAGATTCGTAATACGATTAGACCCTTAATTAAGCATATGTGGCACGCCCAAATGCGAGCGAAGAATTCCGATACCAGTGAATCCGGCGCAAGTGTATATGCGGTAAAGAGTACATAACTTCAGACCTCCTGATCTGGGGGATATTGATCTGACACCAATTGGTAAACGAGACGTAGATTCGTGCCAGGATAAATGGTTTCGGTTTCATTCAATTGAGCGGCCAAATGACGGGCGGCTTGATCGGAAAGGCGGTTGGTCAAGTGATGGAGCCGAACCGTGAGAATCTCTTTTTCTTCATCGGGAATCAGATCCGCCTCGGTGGTCATGATTTCCCGCGCCAACGAACGCGCATCGTCTCCCCGGCTCAGCACCTCCCGCAGGATTGCCACCATCGCCGTTTCCGCCCGATACGCAATCATTCGAATCGTATCCATGAATTGTTTCTTCGCTGGAGCCAATTGGTGAAATTTTGCCTCCTCTGGCAAGTCCACAAACGCGATATGCTTTTTCGTTTGCTTCCGGCTCCGCTTGAACTCATCGAGTTGTTTCTCCATCCCTCCGATCTCTTCAAGGAGGGCGCCTTTCTGGATTTCATAGCATTCGATCTCTTTCGGATCGGAGGATTCCTTTAGGACAAGGGCGCCGAATTCCGCTTGCTTTCGAGTCTTTTTCCCCGCCAGGCTTTTGATCTGACTTTCCAATTTCCGATAGGCCGGATTCACCACTTTCACCGTCTCATCCGGCAAGACCGTTTCATACCCGATAAGTCCATCTAAATGAAAGTGTTCCATCATGTACCGAAAGAAGTTTTCCTGACACCAACGCGCGAACATATGCGCCGCCAGTTGACTCGCATCCGATGTATAATCCGTACTGATCACAGCGGTTTGATGCCCTGTATCCCCCAACTTGCGAATCTCCCGCACCCAGATTTTTCCTCCCAGAAAGACGCCTCTCTCGGCCAAGCGCATCGGCGATTCATGCCCACCAGGCAGACGCACATTCACTGTCTCGAATTCTGAAACTGGCCAATCTTCTCCCTGAAACTTGCGGTACGTTTGACACGCGATCCGCGAATCCCACATCTGAGCGAAGAATCCGGGGCTATAGCCTTCCCGGTCGAACACCAGGACGAACCGGTGGAGATAGGGATTGGATTCAAGGTTTTCGGCCGTGGGTTGATGGGGAACATCTTTTAGCAACTGTGGAACAATGTCTTGTTTGAGCCGATCCAACAAGCCGGTGGTGAATGGAGTGCTCACCACAAAGAAGGGGCGGCCTTCGCCGTCGTTCACCCAATAGTCGGTGAGTCCACGCAAACATAATCGTTGACGCGCGACATAGCGGCGGGGCAGTTTCGTTTGCGAACCGTGATAGACGCGGACATGACCATCGACATATAAAACGCCCGCCGCGTCCGGATCCGCCTCCATCCACTCCCGGGACAATTCGTCCCCCCATTCTTTGATCTGGTCTGGTTGGGCGAGAATTTTGATTTTTTCCCGCAGGGTCCGCACTTCGGGAATTCGATCTAAGCCCAGTAACTTGCCCCCTTCCCCCGCGGGATGATAGCGCAACTGTTCCGGCGTTTTGATCCGCGTCAACGCCATGAAAGCCAACACAATAAAAATGTGGACGCAACTGTAAAATCCTTTGGGGAGAGAAAAGTTCTTCGAGACATTCTTCAGCAGCCCGTTGGCGAGTAACGCGGGCATCGCCCATAACACGCCGCCTTGCGCCACATCCAATTCCGTCTCGAAACGAGTCGGGGCTTCCTCCAACTGCCCGGTCGCCGCGCAGACCCGCTCCACCATTCGCGTACAGCCCATCCCCATCGCCGCTTGGCTGTCTTCTACGCTTCGCTCGCTTTTCGGGCGGCCTCCGGCATCGTTTTTTTTAGCGGCTCCACCAGGCGGCCGGCTTGGATCGCCTTATTCAACGTATTCCGCTTAAGGCCCAACTGATCGGCGATCTCCGCTCGAGAGAGCCCCTCGTTCAAGAACTCTTGCGCTTGCTGGAGGACGTCTTTTGTCAAGACATGCGCGCCTCGCGTTCGAGGCGTTTCAAAAAACGCCGCCGCTCCGCCTTTCCGGTATTTCTTGACCCACCGCTTCACGCTGATCGCGCTCACGCCAAACGCTCGGACAATCTCCATTTGCGTGCATTGCCCGTTCACGACAAACTGACTGGTAATCAAACGGAAACTCTTTTGATCGGTTTCCGGATGCGTGTAAATAGGAAAGGCGCCATGAAAATAATAGACCGAACCGTCCTGCTTCCGGTACGAGAGTACATCGGTGATGTAGCCTTCCTCGACATCGGCAAAGTGGGGTAAGAATCCTTGTGGCATCAACCGGGCTCCTTTTCGGATCGAGCATTTTTATCCCCAAAAAGGTATCTTGCCAAAATCATCAACTCTACGGAATCCCCCGGCCCAGCTCAGGAGGTCTGAACTTAAATTTTTAAATACGAACACAATAAAACCGGGGCAAGTGATCATTTCCGCCCCGGTTTTTTATTGACCTTTTGCTGATTGAGACATCAGAGAACAGCGAGTGTCCCTCCAACCATTCGCCGGTTTATTTTCTTTCTTCAACCTTAAGAACACTGGAGATATGATCCAGTTGGGTGATGACTTTTTCAATATTCAACACGTTATCGATGATTACACTTTCACCATGATCGGGGAACTTGAGAATCAAACGGCCTGAATTGATTAACGGGAGATAGTATTCGATCACGTCCTGCACATCTTTGACGAATTTCATACGCTGCGTGGGGAAACGCAATTGCTGTTCCAAAAGCCCACCGATTACAAGCACTTCATTGGATTCAATTTTAACGTAATGAAAACGAACCACTCCGAGCGAGATCAGCATTAGAATCGCCCAAATCACAAAGAATCCCAGATAAAACTGAGGACTGGCGGTCGGAGTCATGCTGAGGAGTTTCTCGAACAGGGCTGGTAGAAATTCAAGTTGCTGGTTCAAAAGAATCAGCGCGAGAATCGCCGCTACGGAGACGGAGAAGGTGATCAACGCCCAACGGATTTCCATATCGATACAAAGCGTGAAGAGCGAAAATCCTAGAACGAGGAGAAAGAGCGTACCCAGAATCCGGTCAACGATGACCCCCGAAGTGAATCCTTTCAATTCTTTGTCTAGTTCATCGGGCGCCAGCGGCGCGGCAATGGATTTCTGCGCAGCGGTCGTTTGGGTCGCGTCTGTCACGGCGTCCGGCGCCGATCCGGCATCTTGACCGCCACTTTCTTCTAGGGCGCTCTGTTGGACCACGGCTTTTACATGCTTCTGCAAATGTTTGATGTGGGGCGCGCTTCCCATAAATTGACCAAAGAGAAAACAGACCAACGCCAATAAGGCAACGGGATAAAGAACCGGTGTCTTTGGCCACATGCGTATAATGATCGGCCCTTCGAAGTTCATTTTCTTTGTTTCTGGTTCCGTTGAAGTGGCGCCGCCGCTGGTTGTCGTGTTATCTGGTTCCATTAGTGTCCCTTTCTTTTTCTTTGATTGATTTATAATTCGCGAGGATTAAGCGTATAGTATACTACGATTATTCTCTCATGAATAATTCATTTTCTATGAAAATGAGTTTCGAAAACATTCTCGTTCGAATTCACTCCCGCGACTCATTTTCATTTGCAGTTGTGATCTTAAATTATGATGTTTTATATGAAAATGAGTTTCGATAACTTTCTCGTTCGTGATTTCCACCGCAATTCATTTTCATTTGCATGTTGCGATCTCAAACCAAAATAGCATCTAAGAGAATCTTCGCCGACATTAGCCGGAAAGACAAGGATTTCCCCTCATTTTCCATAATATTTTGTGGAATACGTTGACTGGATTGGTGTCTCGCAGGAGGAATTATTCAGATTGTTTTAATATTTCCTCCCAAAGACCATGAATTCAATAATCCCCAGAAGAACTCCAAAACCGCTGATGAACGCGTCGATCCAATTGAGCGGAATTCCTTTCAACGCAAACGAAAGACTCCGTTTCTTTACCAAATACCACTCGAAAGATTTGATTAAATAGAGAAACATCAACCCGAACGCGGCCGTAACCACAAGGAATATGGATTGTACAAACGATAGCGCTCCAAAGAACAACATCGCATAGACCACGGGAATTCGGACCATTGTGGAGGGGGCGTTCGTGCCAAACCGTCCCGATTCGCCGATTGAGCCGTTCTCCTGACTTTCCCCTGAATCCGGTTCGGATCGATTCCGCAGCAAAAATTTCGCCAGATCGCGTGAGCGCCGGAATTGGTTGCGGATAAATCCACGGAAGGTCAGTTTCTTGTTATGAATCACTTCCAGCGAACGATCGAGGCGAATACGGAATCCATGCTTGATCAAGTTCCGTCCCAAGGTACGGTCCTCGATGGAGGCGTCGCGGATATTCTCATCGAATCCCCCGCATTCGTGAAACGCCGTGCGGCGCACGGCGGTGATGGAGGTGAATGTCGTGTCGATCCAATCGGGCAATTGGTTTAATACGTACCGGTTATACAAGTTTTTGTACTGAGAGATGTAATTCGCATAGGGACAAACGCTGGAGAACGTTCCCTGCACGGCGTCAGCGCCGGATTCATCGAATCGTGTTTTAAGTTGGTTCAGAAGTGGTTTGAGAACGAGCACATCGCTGTCGGTGAAAAGCAATATTGAATACTGCGTGTGCCGCGCCCCTTCGTTTCTCGCCGTAGCAGGGCCGCTGTTGGTTTGGAGTTGGATCACTTTAGCGCCTGCGTCACGGGCGAGTTGGGGGGTTTTATCCGTCGAGGCGTCGTCGACGACAATCACTTCATACGGCTCCCCGTCCAGGTTGAAGAGGCTCTGCAACGTATCGGGCAACGTCTTTTCACCGTTATAAACCGGGACAATGATCGAGAAACCTTCTTGAACAGTGTTTTCAACCGGGTCGTTCATAGTGATCCTTTATTTATATGTGGCTTAGTTGCTTTTTTTTTGTCTGAATCAGGATAGCCAAGATTTTCAGGATGAGCAGGATAAGATGTAATCATTATTCTCTTAATCCATTCATCCGGAGCATACATGGCAATCCTTTGTTTGTGTGTGGCTTAGTTACTTTTTTTTGTCTGAATCAGGATAGCCAAGATTTTCAGGATGAGCAGGATAAGATGTAATCATTATTCTCTCAATCCATTCATCCGGAGCATACATGGCAATCCTTTGTTTGTGTGTGGCTTAGTTACTTTTTTTTGTCTGAATCAGGATAGCCAAGATTTTCAGGATGAGCAGGATAAGATGTAATCATTATTCTCTTAATCCATTCATCCGGGTGAACAAGATATTGATACGCCTGAATCAGGATAGAAAAACTAGGATAAAAAACATTATCCCCTTTCATTCTTTTGTGGGATTGGAATTATTAAATGTCATACTCCAATAACTTTAGGATCAGCAGAAAACACGATCGATCCGTATCCTGATTATCCTGTTAATCCTGGCTATCCTGATTCTGACAAAAAAATCAATCGAATCCCCTCCCACTCTATCGAGTGAGGATGAATTAAGAAAAATCACACCCATTTTTCTTTTGAATCAACAGAAAAACTCGATTCACAAGTATCCTGACTATCCTATCAATCCTGGCTATCCTGATTCTGACAAAGGAAATCCTCATACATCCCCTGCGCGCGTTCGATCATTCGTTCGACAGAAAAATCGCGTTCAACGCGTTCATGGGCGGCTTTTCCAAGGGTATTCATTTTTTGCGGATTTGACAACAGTTCCACAATCGCGGACGCGAGCGCGTTGGATTCTCCAGTGGGAACCAGAATTCCTTCCTGATCTCCTTCGAGAACGCTATCCACACCCCCAACCCGCGTCGACACAATAGGACGCGCCATCGCCATCGCTTCCAGCATGGCGTTGGGCACCCCCTCTGAACGAGACGAGCAGACAAACATTGTTAACGCAGCCAACGCGGATGGCACATCCGGTGTATACCCCGTAAAAATAACTGGATGTGGAAGAGCGAGCGCTGCCGCCTGCTTCTCCAACTGTTCTCGTTCGGGGCCGTCTCCAATTAAGACAAGGCGGATGTGTGAATTCTGTTTCACAACGGCGCTATAGGCGTCGAGTAGAATATCATACCCCTTCACCCGCTCCAAACGCCCCACGCTGCCCAGCAGGGGCGCTTCAGGTGGAATCTCGAACCGCTGACGGAACGCGGCGCCGGTGTCTTCTTGATTATAGAGAGAGAGATCAACGCCATTTGGGATTAGATATGTTCTTTTTGGCGGACGTTTCCAGCTTTTCACATACAATTCCAGCTGAGGTGAGATAACCTGCAAGGCGTCCGCGCGCCGGATGAGTTGATTGTTGCGCCAATGAGAAATCCAACCGCGCAGTGGATTGTTATAGTCCGTTCTGTTGATATTAGGCAAACGTACGATCCAGGGAATCGAAAGAGCCTTCGCCGCCTGCGCGCCCAGTGTGTTGGAACGAAGCCCGAATGTATGCAACAGAGCCGCATTGCGGCGCCAGGCGATCTCGATCAGAGTCTGGACGGCCTGGCCGGTGTGCAGACGGCTTTTCATAGGCAGAAATTCCGTCTCGATCCCGCTCTGTTCCGCGAACCGCGCCAGTTCACCGCGATTCGCGATGGGGACAACAACAGGATGAAACCGGCGCGGATCGAGTCCCTTGGCGAGTGAGAGAAGATGCCGCTCAACACCACCGAAATTGCCATCCACCCGGCATAATAGAATCACTTTTGACACGGTTTCGCTATCCTCTTATTGAGCAATACAGTATGATAGAATTCGTCTTTCTCTCATTCAATAGCGAGGTTTGGAAACGATGAAACTATTGTCTTCTTCCTTACTCACCACTGGTTTTTTGTTTGGATTGATAGGCTGTCCTGGTGCGCTTGCGCGTGATTTGGAGATTTACTTTATCGATGTCGTTGGTGGCGCGGCGACATTGATTGTGACACCCGCCGGGGAATCGATCTTGGTGGATACTGGATGGATGCGGGACGATCACCGCGATTCGAACCGGATATACGACGCGCTTATCAATCGCGCCAAATGCTCTCAGATCGATTATTGTATTACGACCCATTGGCATAGAGACCATTTCGGTGGGATTGGGCCTTTAAGCGAGCGCGTGCCGATCGAGCGTTTCTACGACCGGGGTGTTCCAGAATCGTTCTCCGAAGATCCCGAACATTATCCAATTCAGATGGAGGCGTATCTAAAAGCCTGCAAAGGGCGGAACAAGACCATGAATCCGGGGGAGGAAATTCCGCTGAAACAGCTAGACGGACATCCTCCCATCCGGCTCGTTTGCGTGGCGGTCAACCGAGAAGTTACACCGATTGGCGCGTCCAAGAACGCAAATAAGGTATGTGAAGACGCCCCATTGCGTGAACGTGACAACAGCGATAACGCGAACAGTATCGCGCTGCTCTTATCGTATGGGAATTTTCAATTCTTCAACGGCGGCGATATCACATGGAACATCGAACACAAACTGGTCTGCCCAGAAAACAAGATCGGAGACATCGATCTTTACATGGTGAATCATCATGGCTTCGACATCAGCAACAATCCGGTCTTCTTACAAAGCATCAATCCCCGCGTAGCGGTCGTCTGCAACGGCCCGACAAAAGGATGTACACCAAAAACCATCGCCCGTCTCCGCGCCCTGCCGGAGATGCAGGCGATTTATCAGCTTCACCGAAACATAAGATCCAGCGCTCAAGAAAACACCGATCCAGCGTACATCGCCAATCCCGATCCGGAGAAATCGGGGATTTTTGTCAAAGCGACGGTTCCCAAGGAAGGTGGGTGGTTTGATGTTTGTATTGGAGAGAATGGGCAATCGAGGCGGTTTGAAGTGAAATAGTAAAGTGTGTTAATCAGGACCGGCGATTACTTTTTTAATGGGTGGTAAACTTATTTCATTAATTCCCAACAAGATACCGAGGATTGAGAAATCGCATTGATTACAGTCATCATGTCACTATAAGTTGATACGTACGTCACTAAACCGTTTTCATATCGTACTATATTACAGGAACGAAGTGGTTTATCCGGTTTGGAGCCAGATGGCAGAGATGCAATATTATTATGTTCTGTAAAAATCCAACCATTTCCTAAGTCAAGCAGGCGGGTCGTTTCATATTGTATATCTGGATACATGGCATACGTTTGTTCTTGAGTTGCAATAAGTTGAGATCGATTCATTGCAACTCCAGGATTTGCCGCGGTATAATACTCGACACTCACTGCGTGTATTTTGGCAAAACTAATAATGTCATGGTTATTTACGTCAATTATAAATTTTCCCCACATTTCAGTTGGTGAGAGTCCTGTGACAGGTTCGGGACCGGGTAGCTCAAAAGAAGGTACTAACTCCGGCGCAGGTGGCGCTTCTATGATTTCCAATTGGACTAATGTGGGGAGTTTATCCTGATAATTTGTCCATTTCTTTATTTTCCCATTGTCCATTTCAAGAATATCCACAGCGCCAAATGTGTAGGATTTCCCTTTTACAGGGGGATAACCAGGTATGTCAGATAGGAACGTACCGTTTCCTATAACGAGAGCGATCACTGTATTTTCGTGAACGAATCCTTGTTCTATTTCAAAGTGAAATTCAATCGAGTCATACCATATTTTCTTCTTTTCAATCCAGGCTTGTTTTCCTTCCGTTATATTATCAGGTTCATCATAAACATAATCTTCAATTATCTCTTCATCTAACATTGCGACGATCGCATCAAAATCCTGGTTATTATGCGCTTCGTAAAACGCATGCATAACATCCAATGGCGTTTGAGCCATGGCCCCCCATAGTGAATACGAGAAAGGCAGTGATGATTCCCAACAACTTGATTGTTTTCATCGTTCATTCTCCTTATTTTATGTTAATAATTGAGTAAAATCGCTTGCCATAGGAAAGTGCAGTTTTTCTAATAACCAGATTACAATTAAACTTACAATCCATTTTGCTGTACTTTTTAATACTGCGACCAAAGACCTAATGGAATACCGGAAGAACCAAAACGATACACCCATGTATTGCGGTCTGATAAAAAATCTCTTTGATTATTCCCTTTTGGTATAATGCCAAAAACGCCGCCATGCAAAATAATTCGATTTCGTTTGGAGTCGTAAGCCATTTTATGCGCGGCTCTTCCTGCCGGTTCCATTCCAATTGAATCAATTTGTTTCCACTCGTACCCGTCCCATTCCCATAAATCTGTATATAAATGAAGATCTATAGAAAAGTCAAAATAATCAACCTTATCCACACCACCGTACAGTATGGTTTTTTTGCGGTGCGTGTCATAAACCATTGCATGACTCGTTCTGGGTCCAGGAGTATTGCCTGTGAGAGCTACTTGTGTCCACGTTGAACCATCCCACTCCCATGTGTCACCTAAAGCGGTTTGCCCACTATCTGGTCCTGGATTCGAAGGTCCAGAACCGTAGTCTCCATTCGGAACTCCTCCATAGAGTACGGTCCGTCCCCGTGCGGAATCATAGACCATTGCAGAATAGATCCGGGCGGGGGGCCCATCCTCGGTGATTTTGGTCCATGTTGTTCCATCCCATTCCCAGGTTTCTTGAAAAAAAGGACTTGTTAAACCATTAACTGATGTTCCTCCAAACATCACAATCCTATCGCGTTTAGAGTCGTAGACTAATTCTTGTTCCCAGCGCCAGCTCGGTCCCGATGTAGATGCTATCTGCCAAGATACTCCATCCCATACCCAAAGTGTTCCACAGTCAGGATAACCTACAGCATTATGCAATACTATTCTTCCCCGTTTTGAATCATAAGCCATTCTGAAATTCCTGGCATCAGTTGGTTCAGAGGTACGAGCAGTTCGGGTCCAAGTATTGCCATCCAATTCCCACATGTCGTCATAGTTTTGGCTGCTGTTTGTAGAACTACCACCATATAAAACCACTTTGTCCCGAATAGGATCATAGATCATTCCATGATACGCGACTCCTGGCCCCTCATTAGATACTTTTATCCACTCGCCGACTTGCGCCGCTACATTACTCGCGCTGTATAACATAACAACAAGCGTTATGGCAAATAGGGTCACACACATCTTCACGGAAAGGCGTTTTTGCAATAATCGTTGATTGTCCAGTATCCTCATTAATCTCCTCCTGATCATCGTATCGTAATTGACAATTCCAATTGCGTTTGTAATGGATGTTTGGTAATTCGTCTGGACAACGAGAGACAAAAATCCCTCGCCGCATTCTTTGCGTTTCGCCCGATGTGATCGATAACGCGATATCGTCACAAGCGTATTCCCTTAATTGATTGATGATGAAATTTGTAAACCACACGACGGGATGGAAGAAAAAAACAATGTGCAGGATTTTTTGCAAACTGGATACAAGAACATCGCCGCGTTTGATGTGCGCGAGTTCGTGAAGAAGAATCCAGTGGACTTGATTTTGGGTATATGCGTCCGCGAAGCCTTCGGGTACGGCGATCGTGGGCCGGAGAATCCCAAACGTCATGGGGGATTGGATCTTGGAATTCGTCACCCAGCGGATGGTTTGTTTCACACCGGCTAACCGTTGCAACCGGTCGAAATCAATCTTTGGATGCGGCGTCTCCATCGGCCTGCATAGCCGCAGCAAACGCCGGTTCCAGCGCTCCACCCAGAACAGACAAGCGGATAAAACCACGATAATCGTAAACCAGAAGAACATGAAAAAGGATACGATCGACAGCGGTTCCCGTTCTGCTTGCCTGGAAGAATCATCTACGGCGGTTGGCGTCACCTTCTCCGTCCCAAGCGCGTCCGGATTTTGCGGATCACCCCACCAATGGAATCCCATTCCCTGAGAGATGAAGACCGTATTTTCTTGTGGAAAAAATGACAATAATAAATTGGGAGCGGATATCTGTCCGTGAAACACCAACTTGAGCAGCACAAGAAGAAACAGCCAGTACCCAAATTGCGGAGACATCCAAGGACGGCGGCGAACGAACAACCACAAGCAGCCAATCATCAAAAAGATCACCGTCGATTCAAGAACCGAGGCCCACATCCATTGCGCCCAGGTGAGAGCGACTGGGTTGATCGTTCCAATCAGGTCCATGATTCACTCCTTCTCTTCGCTTTGCGCCTCTTCATATTCATCCAGGATTTCACGCATTTTCTGGATATTTTCGGGCGATAGTTTTCCCTTTTTCACCATGTGGACAATCAAGGGTGCGAGCAGTTCATCCTTCGTATTCTCAATCAGAACATCGGCCGCTTTCCGCGCCATTTTGTACGCGGACGTGACCGGCTCATAGAGATAACAGTTCCCGACTTGTTTCGTCTTGAGATGGCCTTTGTCCACTAAACGCCGGAGATAGGTTTTGGCCGTGCTGGGACTCCAACCCAGCGTCGTCTTCACGGCGTCGTACACATCCCGCGCGGCGCAGGATTTCCGTTCCCACACCACCTTCATAATCTTCCATTCCGCCGGGCTCAATCCTTCGCCCTCTTTCTTGGTCATGAAATTCTCCTGTCTACAAACTAACGTTATAGTCTACATAGTAAGACGATAGATTTATAATGTCAACACCTAAAAACAACATTTTTTGAAAAAAATTGGGGATTACAAGGATGGATACAACGAAGTTTTATTCCTCCGCCGTTTCCGCTTGCGCCGCTTTTTCTCTGTCTTCTTTGAGTTGATAATAGCGGCGGCGGAACTGGGGTTCGTCGGGATAGATTTTCAGCGCTTGGACGTAATACTGTTCGGCATTATCAAAATCGCCTAACTGATGGAAGAGATCCCCGGCCATATACTTAAACCACGGCATATCCGGATTGTATTTCACTGCGTGCAGGCATTGCTGCAAGGCTAATCGGAGATAGGTGGTTTGTTGCAGGCGCGTTTGCTGCATGTAGCTTTTCAGCCAATATTGTCTCGCCAACGAGAAGTAATATCCCGCGCGTTGATATTTCGTCATCTTCTGGGAACCGAGAATAAAAATGTTCTGTTGAATTCGCTCATCAATTCGATCCAGATCGACACTTCGCAGAATCTGTTTCGCGTGCCAAGGCGGGGGAGCCGCCGGTTCGGGCTGCAACGCGCTGTAGCAGACCATCCCAAACAGCAACCAGATTGTAGATAAGATACCAATTAGAATACGCATAACCGGCGTCACTTATTACCGCGAAAACAAGGAGAATTCACGGCGCTTTGTTTATTCATCAGTGATTATAATATACAGTTAATAGCGCAACGGTAAATTGAGATCATTTTCCCAACCGTTGCGCCCTAATTATATCGTGTTTTATATGCGTAGTCTATGAAAAATCGAATCTGTAGAAAGCAACACAATGGAATCCCCCTTTTCTCAATCCCTATCTCGCAAGCCACTGCAATCGATTCTCGTGAAACCCACCAGCGCGGATTGTAATCTGGCCTGTGAGTATTGTTTTTATTTAGAAAAAGCTGAACTGTATCCGTTGGAAAAACAGCGCCGCATGCCGCTGGATGTGATGGAAGAGATGGTAAAGCAAGTCATGGAGACAGGACAGCCCTCGCTCTCGTTTGGCTGGCAGGGGGGCGAACCGACGTTGATGGGCCTCGATTTTTTCCGGAAAGCGGTCGAGTGTCAAAAAAAGTATGGACGGCAGGGGCAATCGGTCGGAAACGGCCTCCAGACCAATGGGATCTTGATCACGGATGAGTGGTGTGATTTTTTCAACGAGTATTCCTTCCTAATCGGCCTATCCCTCGACGGCCCCCAGCACGTGCACGATCGCTACCGATTCACCATCGGCGGGGGACCTTCCTGGCGCAAAGTGGAGGATGCGGCGAAACGCATGTTGGAACGAGGCGTGGCGGTGAATGCGCTGAGTGTCTTGAATGACTATTCCGCCGAATATCCCCAAGAGATCTATGAATACCATAAATCGCTTGGATTCGAATTCTTGCAATTTATCCCCTGCGTAGAACCGGACATTGAAGGTATCAAAGCGGCGCCGTTTTCCGTAACGGGAGAACAATACGGGCGTTTTCTGTGCGAAATTTTCGATTTATGGCGGAAGGATTTTGTCGATGGAAAGCCCACCATTTCGGTGCGGTACTTTGATTCCTTATTTCATCTATATGTCAATATGCCACCGCCGGAATGCACTCTTTTGGAAGAATGCGGTTGTTATGTCGTTGTCGAGCACAACGGCGATGTGTATTCCTGCGATTTCTTTGTCCAGCCGGAGTGGAAACTGGGCAATCTCATGAAAGGAAACCTGAATGATTTTCTGAATGGCGATCAACAGACACGTTTCGGCTGCCTGAAAAAGGAAATTCCACCCGAATGCGTGGACTGCCCCCTGGCTGCATCTATGCCGGGGCGGCTGCACAAAGGACCGGATCAGCGATCCATCCGACCAAGGCTCGAATCACTTCTGCGCTGGATACAAGATGTTCTTCGAACATACCGACGAAGCGTTCAAACAAATCGCCGAAGAATGGTGGGAACGACAGCGGGAGGAAGAAGAGGAATACTACCGCCAACAAGCGGAATACGCCGAATCCACCCCCCACCAAAAAGTAGGCCGCAACGACCCCTGCCCATGTGGAAGTGGGAAGAAGTATAAGAAGTGTTGTGGGGGATAAGGATGATTATGCATATTCATGTTGCGCATCATACAATTTCATGCTAATATCGGCTTGTTGGGATTTTTTGTAGAATTCGCAGGATTTTAAAATAATCGAAATAAATCAGCGCAAAAAAGAGTAAGATATCTAGCATTTGATCTAGGCGATTGTACAAAATTCGAAAATATAAAACGAGTAGCATTTCAGTGATGCGTGATCTCATCTTTATTTTAAAGAATCTAATTGATTACCACTATTTCTGGCTTAATCCTTTATTAATTGCATTCATCACTCTTTCTTCAGTATTGAATTATAGATTAATTTTAATTACTTCGTCTATATCTCTTGCAATTATTTCCATATTTGATTTGCAAGATAGAAAAACGAAAAAAACACGTGAAGAACAATTGCAAAATGAAAAGAAAAAAAACGAGGTAATCTCAGATAATATAAAGAATTTATTTGATGGATACTTATATCAATTATCAAATACATTAGGCTTTGGCAATAAAAAAGAGTATACAGAAAGAATTACACTCTATATACACGATGGGATTAATAAATTCATACCGTTTGGCCGGTTTTCACAAAATCCCGAATTCAGAAAACATGGTCGACCTGAATATCCCGATGATCAAGGTTGCATAGCAAAAAGTTGGCAAAATGGGTGGTGTTTTGATAATGATTTTAGCACAGAAGAAGACCAGCTTTTTACCAAGCATAAAGATGAATATAAGATCCCAAAAGAGACAAGTAGAAAATTCAAAATGAAATCCAGGTTATATGCCGCTGGGAGGATTAATACCCAAGATAGTGGTAATCCCCTTGCTATACTACTAGTTGAATCAACAGAAAAAGATCGCTATGATGAAGACGAGATAAAAAAGAAGATTGAAGACCAGAAGCAATTACCTTTCGGAGCTGATTGGAAATTTAAAAGATTATATTCCTATTCCAAAAACTGCGCGTGATAGAGGTATTTAAAATGGCTCAGATAAAAGATATTGTGATTCATATTCTCAAGAATTACCCGCATAAAGATGAATTATCCAATGCGCGGGTTACAAAATTAGTTTATCTAGCCGATTGGCGTCATGTACTGGAAACAAAAGAACAAATTTCATCAATTAAGTGGTATTTTGACAACTATGGACCTTTTTGTTTGGGCAATAAAAGATGCAGTGGAAAATAATCCGGATATTTTCGAAATTAAAAAAACAAAAAATTCATATGGAGAGAAGAAAGATCTTTTTAAGTTAAAGAAACATAATTGCGAATACAGTTTATCAGATCAGGAGATCGAATCCATCGATTTCGTGATCGATGTCACAAAAGACTTAAATTGGAGTGAATTTATAAGGCTCGTTTACTCCACGTATCCAGTCGCCAGTTCAGAACGATATACTAATCTTAACCTAAAAGAATATGCGTTAACCTACGATAGGCATTAACTCTCTACAACATGCCACCACAACAATAAATCGATTCTTTAAAGCAGAACCGTAATATCTCACTTCATCATCTTCCCCCCTTCATTCCCTCCCTCTTTTCAATTCTAATGAGATGAGTATTCTGCTATGGTACGATGATTCTTTTCTGCTATGTGTGAGTGAGGGCTATGGGGCAGTTGTTGGTTCCTTCCAAGAAAATGTCTGAACTCGTTCTTCTCTTTTGTGGATTGAAAGGGGAGAGCGATACGAATGGGACGCTTGACCGATTGTTGGCCGCCGCCGCTGAGAATAATTTGATTGTGACCCTGCTGCTGTTTAAGATCGACCGGTTCGTTGAATTTCAGCGGGGAGTGCGATCCAAAAACAGCGAACCGCATCGGGGCGGGGCTGGCGGCGATTTTGATCGAACAGACACCGGATGAATTGTATGTGGACTGCGTAAGCGGGGGTGAATTTCTGGTCATCTTACCTTCCATCAGCCAAGAACAGGCGCGGAAAGCGGGAAATGAGATCTGCAAGCGGTTCGCGGCGATGGTGGATTCCATCCTAGCGAAATCTCATTTAAGCGTTTCACTTAGCGGAGGAACATCCGAGTTTCCCTCCAACGCCGAGAACCGGACCGAACTCTTTCGTGGCGCGCGGGAGGCCGCCTATCGAGCCTCAAAAGCGGGTGGAAACCGGGTGTTTCCAACAGAAAAAGGCCCCATGCGCGCGACCTCGACACAATACACAAGCGTTCAGATTGAAAAGTTGAAACAACTATCCAGCATGGAAGGCATCAGCCAAGTTTCCCTGCTGCGTGAGGCGTTGGATGATTTATTGTTGAAATATGGTTTGTAAACCGCTTAGCGCCCGCCTGAACGCAGTACCCACAATAAAACAAGTCAAAATTTTACTTGTTCCCATTACGGGAACATGCTATCATAAGAACCATCATGATTGAGATCACAACTGCAAATGAAAATGAGTTGCGGGAGTGAATTCTAACGAGAAAGCCTTAGGAACTCATTTTCATATAAAATGAGAATAATCGCACGAAGTACTTTACGGAAATTCTGGGAACGTCATCCACAGGCGGAGCAACCCTTGAAAGCATGGTTCAAGTTCGCATCCGCAGCCGACTGGTCATCGCCGGATGAAGTGAAATTGGATTATCGTAAGGCCAGTTTTCTAGAGGAAAACCGGGTTTGTTTTGACATCGGTGGGAACAAATTCCGCCTTGTGGTCCGGATCAATTATCCGTACCGCGCCGTATATATCCGGTTCATTGGAACTCATAAAGAATACGACGCCATTGACGCAAACACTGTTTAAGCATGAGAGGCGCATAAGATGAATATTACACCAATTAAAACGGAAGACGACTATAAAAAGGTTTTGGCGGAGATTGACCAGCTTATGGACGCGGAACCGGACACCCCAGCCGGAGACCGGCTTGACGTACTAACGACGTTGGCAGAGGCTTACGAAAAGAAAAACTATCCCATCGAAGAACCAGACCCGGTCGAAGCCATTTTACATCGCATGGAAGCCCTTGGACTGACCAGAAAAGACCTGGAGCCACTTTTGGGTACCCGCGCCCGTGTGTCGGAGATCCTATCCCGGAAACGGCCTCTAAGTATCGCTATGATCCGGCGAGTTCATGAATCCTTACGAATACCAACGGACATCCTAATCCAACCCTATAGGACCAGTGGAACCAGCGGGCGTATTTAGGGTACATGGATAGAAGTAAACGCGCTCATATTCCAAAAGAGCCTTTTTTTACTTCGCGCTGAACCATGCGATGGGAATTGAGTAGAAAACCAAACTTGTGTTTTGGAAATTGGGATTTCCTTTTTTCCAATGATAGTAGGTGAGAAGAATACGATCTTGAAACGGTGTGGCGCTGGTGTACGCGAAACCGGAATCGGGATTGTCTTCAATGTTTTTAACATTCTCCCAGGTTTTTCCTTCATCCCGGCTGATGGCTATTGTGAGAGGCGTTCGTCCCTGCCAACCGGCTTTGTTCCCTTTTGGATTATTGTTCCAGATCATCAGGAGTTCGTTTGATCCTGGAAGCCGAGCGATCGTCGCGGGGGCCGCCGGCGCGGTTAGATCCATCGGCTTCACCGGGCTCCAGTGTTCGCCGCCGTCGGAGCTGATCGCTTGATAAATGCGATCGAGCCGTGTGCGGATAATCATAAGAACCTTGCCATCCTTCAATTCAACCAGCCCCGGTTCCATCGCGGGAGAGCCATCCAGTCCAGCATGGCCCGGCGCCTGGCTCCATGTTTTTCCATCATCATCGGAATAATAACAGAGGCAGACCTGTTCGTTGTAATCTTTGGATATATCCGCGCACCAAGCGGCGGGAACCAGGATGCGTCCGGTTGAGAGTTGGATCACACGCGCGTTATTCACGACATGATAGCCCGGACGATCAGTGACCAAACGGGATTCGGACCAGGTTTCAGCCTCATCGGCGCTCTCACGAAGATACACTTTCAAATCGTCCGGCCCATTCTTCACAAGAAAGAAGAAAAGGATGTTTCCCGAACGCAGCCGCAGGAATGAAACGCTCATCACATTCTGTTCCCCAATGTTATCTTGGAGAATAAATTCCCTGCCCCAGCTGCGTCCACCATCAGCGCTTTTCTTCGCCGCGATGACGGCGGAAGCGTGATCGGCGCGGCCCGTGAATTGGCTCCAAGCCAGCAGTAGCGTTCCATCGTTCAGTTCAATGATATCGCCCTCGCTGTTGCGTGGATTGGATTCTGACGCGGGGCAGACGGTCAGACGAAATGGGTCATCAATAGTCGATTTCGCATACACGGGGGAGATCCAAGAAAAGGGATTGACCGCAGTATAGGCGGCGAGAAAACTCAAAAGGAGAAAACTCCGGACAGAAACGAGAGAAGATTCAAAACCATCACACAACCGGTCTAGCGTCACAACGGCGCCCACCAATCCCAAAAGCGCCAAAACAAACGAAGCGCTTTCCCGCATAAGCAGGATACAGAATGGTAAAATCGAGAACAAAAGAAAACCGATGGAAATCAAGAACAAGCAGAGAATGATAATCAGCTGCACGCTGAATTCCAGCCAATAATCCCCCCGGTAATACCGGCGCAGAACAAACAAATCCCCCGGCGCCTTCCGGATAACAACAAGGACCCAATAAATCATAAAAACATTCAACATTCCGTTGGCGATGATGTGTGTCATAGGTTAACCATTTTTTGTTTGTTGTTCGTTGGTTTGTAAGACAAAAAAGATCAGTAATTATAAGTCAAGAGTCTATCGCTCATTGATGACTGTATCAGACCAGCAACTTTCTGAAGAACTAGTCATGTCAAGGATTGCTTCTATCGGAACACTTTGCTTAGATTTACCAGACGTCTGTTTCATCGGTTCTAACAATTGAATATAGTCATAAACAACAACAAGTTCCTCAAGATTCATATGTTCGATTGAATCGTATATTCGTTCTTTCAGGATCATAGTTCTTCTCCCGAATGTTCAGCGTCTAATATACAATTATTATCGTCATTTTCTCTCATTCGCATACGATTTAGAAGACTAAAAGCGGAGCGGAGAGCGTTTAAAGTTTTACAAAGCGTTCTGGCAAAGTAATCACAATTTTTTAAGTAGGTCATCCACTGATATGCGCGCCTGTTTAAGGATATGTGATAATGTGGACCGCTTAATAGGCTTATGCGCTGGGACAATCAATTTAAGAGTTTCATCATCTTCATGCTTTTGTAACCTTATATGTGATCCGCGCTGACGGACAATAATCCATCCATCACGTTGCAATACTTTGATTAATTGATCATAGTTGAGGCTGGGAACTTTACTCATATTGCCAGTTCAATTTTTTCCGCATTCGATACTGTTAATACATCATCATCAATAGATTCTAAATAGAGTTGGATTGCCTCTTTGCAATTATTTATCGCTTCTTCTTTCGTTTCTCCCTCTGATATGCAACCAGGCAGCGATGGAACAATTACTGTGTATCCCCCTTCATCGCTAGGTTCGAGATAGATGTTAATCTTCATATCGATTTCTCCTCGGCGATTTCATTCACGTTATTCACAATTATACTCCTAATTCTATGTGTATTATCCCCTCACGAATGAAACAGCCCAATAAACCCTTTTACCACCGCATAGACATCGGGGATCAGGTGAAACGCAGCTAGGTACGCGGAGGTGATCCAGCAGAAACCCGCTACGGTGATGGATGTCCAGAATTCATCCAGATCTTCATTCTGGAATTGATCGCGGATGATGGCGAGATCGGATGGGACGTTTTGAATCGTATAACCGATCCATAGAAGCATGAGAATGAAGAGTATCGCGGCCATAGTATTGTATCTTTCAAGTTCAAGCGGCGAATTGAAGTTTTATAATTCGCAGCAGCCGGATTTTCGATATCTTATATAGAATTTTACGTTCCTCATCTCATTCTTCCAAGCGCGATCGATTGAAAGCGCTTCTTGTCCGCGAATTCTCCTCAATTCTTTGCAAAAGTATGTCGATGTTTATGAACTTGATTCATGACGAGATTGTTGAATCATATGAGGGTAAGACAAAGCTTTACTATTAGTTTACTGCGCGTAGCGATAGAGCGTTCATCTCATACCAGTTATCAGCGCATAGATATTTTTTAATCCGCTCCAGCAGACCAGGGACCAGGGATAGATGATGAAAATGGAAATTAGGATTGAGGTGACCCAGAAAAAGACCGACACTCCCAGATCCGTCCAAAATTCCATCATCTTATTTTCTTTAAGGTTATAACGGATTATGGAAATGTCGGATGGGATTTTGTTGATTGTGTACCCGACCCACATCAACGAAAAAACAAGGAAAAGAGCCGTTGCGATTCCTCCGTACATGCTTTGTATCCTTTCCAGCGAATCAAAACCGCAAAAAACCACTTAGACTAAAATGGAGATACCAAAAAGAGAATAGAAAAAAAAAAGCGATCATACAGAGAGATGTAATCCAGAAAAAGCCTGCTTCAACGATCGATATCCACAATTCACCCATCAAACCAACCCGGTAATGGCGACGGATCGCTTCCATATCGGATGGGAAACGGTGTATGGTGTACGCTATCCAGAGCAGCATCACTATATCGATCGCGTATACGATAAACATGATCCACTCCTCATTTCAAAATTTAAATTCAACACTCACTAATTCAATACGAACATCCTTACACAGTATTTCAACAAAACTCACCTAAGTTTAAACTGAACAAATGTTTAGTATTTTGGCCTAAGTCTTGCAATACAAGCGGATTGCAACATCTCGAAATCCAACTTGAGAAAAAAAGAGTTCAGAAGAAAGGCGCAATGTCATAATGAAACCGAATTATTCAACAGATATAAATACGTATCAAGAAGAAACGCAACCTCCGGAATGGGAAGCGTTATTAAATGATGTCACCTACCCGCCGAATTTCGCTGAAATCGCATGGGATCCACAGCTTCTGGGTGAAATGTTCGACCGGTTGGGGATGGAAACGCTTCTCGATGGCCCTGTCGATGTGTACCGGGATGAAGAATGCGTCCGTCAGATTGAACTAACGCGCAAAATCGCGGACCGTAAACTGCAGGGGCTTACGAGACAGGTGATCCTGCTTCTTCTGGGAACCGGCGCCAGTTATCAGCGAATGAGTGAATTGCTGCATGTCTCTGTCGATACGATCCAACGGCAAGTGAAACAAGGCGTCCAACAGATCCGGAACGTATTGAAAGAGAAGAAAATGGGAGAATTCCCTGCCGGACATGGGAAACGCCCCACGATCCGGGCGTCCCTCTTTCCGTTGGATACAAAGGAGGAACGGATTCAGTTTGTCACCTTCCTGAATCAACATACTGTCGTTCATGTCGCCTACAATGTTGATGAGCGCTTCCGGGAAGTTCTCGCCGTCTATATGACTGAGGGTGGAAGGAAGAAAAGGCTTGGGCGCCGCGCTTCGTAAAGGTACACTAACGCTCGTATCCAAAAACTGCAAAACAGGGAGAATTGAGCGCATGTTCCACGACCGGATTCAACAACTGGCTCAAACAATCGTCCATTATTCAACGAAAATCCAAGCGGGCGACATCGTCTTCATCCACGGCAAAGGATTCGAAACACGCGATTTAGCGGAAGCGGTTCTCGCCGAAACGGTGAAAACGGGGGGAATCCCCTATCTTTACTATGAAGATGATCGGGCTACACGGAGGCTGCTTCTAGATGGAACGGAAGAGACATTTAAAAAATTAGGTGATTTTCTCCTGTTGCAGATGAAGCAAGCGCAAGTCTATGTGGGGATTCGTGGCGCTGACAATGTATTCGAACTGGCGGATGCGCCAAAAGAGAAGTTGAAACTCTATGATAAATATATCGTTGGCCCCGTGCACTTGGAACAGCGCGTGAAACATACCCGCTGGTGTGTGATGCGGTATCCAAACGCGGCGATGTGCCAATTGGCGCAGACATCATCGGAAGCGTTTGGAACCTTTTACTACGATGTCTGCTGTCTCGATTACGCGAAAATGTCCGAATCAGTCCAGCCCCTTGTGGAATTGATGAAAAAAACGGATCGCGTCCGAATTGTCTCCCCTCAGACGGATCTACAGTTTTCCATTAACGAGATTCCCGTAATTCCCTGCTCCGGCACGCACAATATCCCCGATGGAGAATGTTTCACAGCGCCGGTGCGTGAATCCATAAACGGAACCATCCGCTTCAACGCCCCCTCCGTGCATGAAGGGATTCTTTATAACTACATCCAGCTGACCTTCAAAGATGGAAAAGCCATCGAGATGGATTCCGGCGCAAACACGGACCGGCTGCGCGGTGTGCTGACATCGGATGAAGGAGCGTCGTATGTTGGAGAATTCTCATTTGGATACAATCCCTACATTTTAACCCCTATGAAAGACACGCTCTTCGATGAAAAAATCGCCGGTTCGCTGCACTTGGCGATGGGTCAGGCATACGACGACGCGCCGAACGGGAATGAATCCACACTGCACTGGGATCTCGTATTGATCCAACGTTCGGAATATGGCGGAGGCGAAGTCTATTTCGACGATGTCCTGATTCGGAAAGATGGATTATTTATACTACCGGAATTGGAGAGGCTGAATCCAGAGAATCTTAAGACGGAATAACAATTCTTCCATTCCGCATTTCGGGGACGAGATCGGTGGTGTCGAGTTTGACGCATTCGGGGAAGTCGTCTTCCAATTCGATTTCTTTGAGGTAGCGGCCGTGAGAAGAGCGTTCGATCATTTCGAGCAGGCGATACCGGTAGATTTCGAAGAGATCAAGGGCGGTGAGGGCCGCGTCGGTGAGTTCCACTTTCTTACCCGGCGGTTCCAGCATGGCGGCGATGATTCCCCCTAGACAGACAGTGTCTTCCAAGCAGTATTGTTCCTCTTTACCCGCCGAGACTAGGAGGATGGATGTGTCCCCATTCCGATCCCAATTCCACAACCGTTCCGCGGTGGCGGAGCGGTTGGAGAAAGACGTGATTGTGATTCCCTTGGCATTTGAACAAGCGGCCAGGGCGCGGGTTCCGTTGGTGGTGAGGTGCACAATAGTCTTGCCTTTCACGACGGAAGACGCGTATTCGAGGGGGGAATTGCCTAGATCGTATCCAGGACGCCGGAATCCCTCTTTTTCTCCACACAGCAGAACCGGGATCCCCTGTTCCTGCAAGGTGGCGTATAGAGCGCGTGCGGCAGCGTCGTCAGGCTGAGGAAGCACCGCCGTGGCGCCGTTCGACAACGCTTTGATCGCTACCGTTGTGGCGCGCAGCACATCCGCCACTGCGACAATGGATTCACCCAACTCGCGCCGTTCAAGTTCCGTTCGTGTTAAAGCCACATCAATAAGCACAATCGATATCCCATTCCCATTTTTACGTTGTGATCACAACCATGAATGTTTATATACAACAATAATATTGATTCATTATAATTCAATTATGCGGAAATCAACATACCCCATAGAGACATGGCGCCTCATTTTTTCAATTTAAAGAATAGGATTTGGTGTATCTTATCTTTTACGGCCTGGCGCTCTGTATTATTTTTCTTCGATCGCGTATGGTAAGTGGATACATAATTTGAATCTTGGAGGTATCTAATGAACAGAAAACAAAGATGGACTTTACGTATGGTTTTCGCTGTGGTTCTGCCACTGGTTATTCTCGTTTCCGCGCAGGCGCAGGATTCATGGAAAACGCAGGTGTTAGTCATCACCGGTGGACATGGATTTGAGCAGCGGGAATTTTTTGAACTGTTTGAAGGCTATGAAGACATCGAATATTCACAACTCGTCCACCCAATCGCAAACGAAATCTATACGAACGGCATGGCGATGAAGTTTGATGTCATCGCTCTCTACGATCTTTGGCAGCCGATTACGGACGCGCAGAAAGAAGGATTGATCGATTACCTGAAAGCAGGTAAAGGACTGGTGGTTCTGCATCATGCTATAGCGAATTATCAAGACTGGCCGGAATTCTTGGAGATCGTTGGTGGAACCTATATTCTGAGCGAGGAAGGGCGTGAGATTAAAGGCAAAAATTATAAACAGTCAACTTACAAACATGGCGTGGATATGCCGATCCAAGTTGTTGACCAAATTCACCCGATCACACGGGGCATCAAAGATTATATGATTCACGATGAAACATACGGCGGCATGTATGTAAAGCCTTGTGTGAATGTTCTATTAAAATCAGATTCGCCAACCAGTTCGCCTATCGTCGCCTGGGCGAAAAATTACGGAGCGGGCCGGGTAGCGGCCATTCAAGGTGGACACGATTCTCTCGCCTATAAAAACGAGAATTATCGGAAATTAGTCGCGCAGGCGATTCGCTGGGCGGCGAAACGTCCACCGTTGGAAATTCTATTCAATGGGGAAGATCTTTCCGGCTGGGAAGCGGAAGGCGAGGCCCGCTGGTCAGTGAAAGACGGGTCTCTAATCGGCGAACAAGGCCCAAATGGAGAAGCGGGGGATCTGTTCACAAAAGATGTATACCGCAATTTTGAACTGACGGTGGAATATCAAGTGAAATGGCCCGCGAACAGTGGGATCTGGTTCCGTTATCAAAACGCCCGGAACGCGTATCAGGCGGATATTTTGGAATGGAAAGATCCGGAATGCTGGTCGGGATCTCTTTATTGCTGTGGGAAAATGTTTTTAACGATGAACGAAGATCCAAAATTGGAGCGGAAGGATTGCTGGAACACGTTTGTCGTGCGCTGTGTGGATGAACACATCCAAATCTTCTTGAATGGAACGAAGGTGTCCGACACATGTGACCGCAGCAACGGATATGGAAAGATCGGCGTTCAAATCCACGCAGGCGATCAATATAAGGGGATGGCGATTAAAATCCGGAAAGCGGAGTTGGTTCCATTGAATTGATTCCTTCATTATGAAGAAATGTGTGGAATTATGCCAGGATAGAATAAAGCCTTATCCTGGGTACCCAGATTGAAAGTGGATTTGGTTCCGTTGAATAGATTTCTTCGCTATGAAGAAAATGTGTGGAATTAAGCCAGGATAGAATAAAGCCTTATCCTGGGCGCCCTGGAAGAAACGAGAGGGTAGCAAAGGCAAGTACCGGCGCAAGCGCCGGAGCTTTTAATTTCATCTGCCTTTGCCTTATTCCATACGACTTTTGAATAGCGCAGTTTTCTGATTTTAAAATTTCGTGCGATTTATGCCAGGGTAGAAAGAGCCTTACCCTGGGCGCCCTTGGTGGTTGATATTGGCTAATACGAAACGGGGCGCTATGATACGCGCCCCGTTTTTTCTATTCTGTTTTTTAAGTGTGCAGGAAGTTCTATTCAAGTCGTTCTTTGAAATAGAGGTTCGTCCGGATATCGGGCCGGAAGCCCCGATCCCCCGCTTTTCTCCCGGCGGCGTAGTTTTGGGCGGCGTTGAAAGAACCGGTTGTGCCAGTAAGCGGAGACGTAGGATCGATCCTCATGACAATAGGCACAACACCCCGGATTTCCTGGCGTTGTTGATGCCCCTGCGCGCTGGCTTCATACCGGATATCAACAATAACGCGGACAATGCCGTCAAAAGATTTTCTGGGGACAAAGTAGATCGCCTTGTCATCATAATCCTCATAAGGCTGCCAATTCTGATGAATTTCCTGGTTTGTGCCACTCCCCATGAGTTCGTAAAGCCCTCCCACATCCGTCGCCTCGCCGCTCGTGTCGATGGTGAATTTCACTTGGGCGTCATCATCAACCGCCGCGACATCAATTTTCTCTCCATCGGATCCAACCACTTGGAATTCCAGCAGTGTTTGTTTTTTCTGGCGGTTGGCCAGGAGAAAATCGTCAGGGCTGACCAGCAGCATCGGTGGATTGGCGAGAATCTGGACGGAGTTGGACACCAACGCCGGTGTAGGCGTCGGAGTCGCTGTACCCGGAAGTAATGTCGGTGTAGGCGTTGGGCTGGGGCCTTCGGTGGCTGTCGGCGCCGGCGTATTTTCGATGGTGGGCGTTGGGGTAGGCGTGTCGTCATCATTCCCGCCGGTGAGATTGGGAACAACCTCTAGATTGTCGATAAAAGCCAATCCTTCCCCTTCATAGCTGATCACGATCAGGCTGTTATTCATCGAGGTATCAATGAAGATATCTGAAATCGAAAATGATCTGCTGTACACAGAATCAGATCTATTTTCCGGTCTATAGTATGTATTTCCTCCAACAGTGATTTTAAGGCGCCCACCCGCTGGAACTATGGCGCAAAATCGAATGTCAAACCGCGTGTATCCGACCGGATTCCGGCCCGAGCTAAGGACCTGAGAGATGGAGGCGCCCGAACTGAGTTCCACGACAAAGTTTACGCTTTCATCCGCGTTTACCTGCTCGCGTAGAATACCGCCGTTGGAGGAACTTCCCGGTCCCCAGTTCGATGGTTCCAAGCCATCCTGGGAATACGAGTCGAAATCGCCGTTTATGACAATAGACTGATCATCATCGACACTGCTGTAACAAAACGAATCGAATAAGGGAATCGATGTCGCTGTCGGTGTCGGCGTCAGTTCAACCTGGGCGAATCCAGCAAGTGGATAGATAATGAATAACGCGATTATGAGAACGTATTGTTGGGACCGTTTCACGATGACGTACCCCTTTCGTGACATCTTTCTATATATAGTATACTCTTGCCTGTTGCTCTCTCAAATCGTTTGAATGAATCAATCAACGTGTCCGTTACCGTTGATAGACGGCTTCGAATTTACGCTGGGCTTCTACATTTTGATCTTGATCGAAGATCTGGCCAAGGGTTTTTATCCCGAACGTCCGGGAACGGACCGTGATCAGGTTTGAAATCCGGTTCATCAGCGCTTCCATGTCTTCCGTCGTCATGCGGCGATTCAATTCACGATTGAGCCGTTCACGCAAATCTCCTTGCGCGTTGATTTTCAGATCGCCGGTCCGATCCCAGCGCTGTAAGAGCCGTTCGGAACAGCGTTCCCGCCGTCTGAGATGAGTGAGCTGCGCGAGCAGTGTTCCAATATCGGCATAAGGGCCATCGTCGGGATCAGAAACGATCGTCACTGGATACGCGAATTGATCGAAACTCGCCTCGCTTTTTCCACTCACGTCGGTTGGAGAGATATTGTAAAGATCCAAGATGGCTTTGATATCCTCGAATTCTTTGAAATCCCGCTCATCTGCGCGCCCCGTGCTGCGGAATTTATATTCCGTCATCACATCGACGGCGTTTTTCACACTCCGGGAGAGAAACGCTTCTAGGAATTTATCATCATCAAGGTTATGAACGCCAAAGAACATATCATGCCCACCGGGCTGCCGGCCTTCAATGATGAAGTCAGACACAATTGAATTGAAGAAATGACGCTGTTGGAGCGTTTCCGGCTTGCCTGCGCGATCCAATGGAGTGGAGGGCAGCGCGGAAAGCGCCTCTCGCGGCGCAGTGTTGATATTGACCAAACCCGGCACAATCCCGTTTTCGGCCGTTGTAATCATGTTGTAAATCTGCGTGTATTGATTTTCCCACTGATCCAATCGTTCACGCTGGGCCAATTGAATGCGGTAATCATTTCTGGATCGGCCCAGCGCCGCCAGTTGGGGATTGGAGATGATCCGCTGGGAGTCGATCGCGATATCTTCCAACCGTTGGGGAATAATGGGTGTGTTGATTGTTTCGAATTTATTCCCCGTGAAGAGACGCGAAATTTCGCCCACGGTCGCCAATGGCCCATTCTTTACGTAAGCGGTGTTGTCGATGATATCGTATCGATCGCGCCGTTTGTCAACCAGATCCATACGCTGACGCGGATAGGCGGGCACGTAACCTGTGTTATCCCACCCTGGCGTTCCGGCCAGCAAGGAGCGCAGTTCGTTCGCGTTATCCGTATCTTGGTTGTCAGCGCGGCCCCGGCCAAAGAGTTCGATTCCCCGGAAGAAATAGTTATCGTCACCCATACTCGTCAAATTGTAATACCCCTGCGGATCCGGCGCCAAGGGCTGACCATCCGGCATCAACGTTGTAACGGCTAGATCAGGGCGGTCTTCTGGATAAATCCAACCGGCGTTGCGACGGCCACTACCTATCGATTGAAATTCCGGCGAGAGATCGCGTGTGGTTTTCCGCATGATGACAGCGATTTCGATAATGGGTTCATCCATATCCGCGTTCGGCCATCCATTCCGCAGCGAGTCGAAGGACTTGCGCAGATCAATTGTAAAGGCGGTGTCTCCATTGCGCAGTTTGGCGAATACCGGTTTACGATCGCCGTTGATTGAATAAATATGTTTGGGATTCTCGTTGGCTTCCTGCGGCTCTGCATCTTCGATATCATTCTCACCAGGATTAAGAATCCGGTAGACCGGCGTAACCATCACTTCACCGACGGGAAGGTCCACATCATATTCAATACCGGTTCGATCGATATACTTACGTCCGAGAACGCGAACGGTGAGTTGATCGTCCACCATCGGATCGTATCCAGCGCGGATAAATTCCCGTAATCCCATGCGCCAGATAAAAGCGGTTAACGGGGCTTCTGTTTCGACGCGGATTCGATATTCATCCAGTGTTTCTCTCGATTCCGGCGCGATTTCAGTCGCGTTTTCGAATCCACCCAATTGCTTATAGAAACGATTCAATTGTCCACTCGACGGAACCGCTTCCGACGCGATCGCGTTGAGATTTTTCCATAAGTTGAAACGGTCTTCATCCGCCGCTTCTTTGGGATACTGGTACCGGTCTCCAATGAAGTCCCAGCCGTTCCAATGCGCGTCGAACGAGGGAACCGGATTCGTGTCGATGAAGCGGGTGATCCGCGAGTTACTTGGATCCTTCATGTTTCCAGAGCCACCGATGCGGCCGCGTGTAATTTTTCCATCCGAGAGGGCCACTTCAGTGACGATCGCGTTTTTTGCGTCCAATTTCATGGTCGGAACCGCGCGCCGGCCTTTCACCTCTCTGTTTTCCACATACAACTCGGTCTCAAAGTATGTGGGATCGGTCCGTTCGAAACTTTCGAATCCACGGTAGCCGGGCGCAACCAACAGATCGAGGGAATCGGCATTGCCTGGAATTTCCACGACAACATTATTGAACGTCGTGCGATATTTGAACGAATCGAGATAATTCCCCGCCGGATCGTATAGCGTGACGTATTTGTCTTCGGGATTGTAGGTTAAGACATCTTCCTCCACATCGAAGAGACGGAATTTTGTGTCGCTCTCTTTCGCGAGTGGAAACACAGCGCTATCCGGCCGGCGGATGCTGGCCATGATATTTGAGAATTCGAGTTCCGCCATTTCCGGTTCCACGATGCGCTCATCAATATCTGTGACATAGGGATAGTGCTTCTGGATAAACTCACTTAGTGACGATTTGTCAAATGCAAGGAGCAATTTATTGTCTTCCATTAATAGGTCCTTGCCAGACAGTGTTGTATTCGTCTGTTGAGAAGCAATAAGTGGCTCATAGGGCACGCCTGTTCCTTCCATGCCTTCGTTGGCTTGAATATCTCTTCCATCATCATCTTCCCATGTGGGTTTCATGCGTTTGATAATGGAATTATCGGGCAGGATGTAGTGCCCATAAGGCGTATTGATAGTATATCCGGTCAGATCGATGTCATCGCTGGACAGATTGACCAATTCCACATATTGGACACGGGGATTGATCAACTCGATCCGGTCGAACGATGTGCCGTAATATGCGTCTGTCAATGGCGCGTTCGCTTGGATGGTCACCTCAAGACGTCCGTTATCCCCGATGCGCACCCGCTGCGCGGAACTGGAGTAACGGCGCGCGTTAGGCGCGGGGAAGGGTGTCAATCGATAATTAAGCTTGAATGCTGTTGTGGCTAACTGGGCGGTGGTTTTATCGATCACCAGCTGACCGGCGGCTGTCGCCGCGTCACCCACAAAAATTCCCCACCGCGCCATACGCGTGGTCTGAGCGGAATGTAATTTCCTGCCTTCCCGAGCCGCCGCTGAAGAAATATTTCACTTCTTCGCTGGGCCGGTATTGGTGATAAGGGCTGAGGTAGATTACGACGTCATACAAGCCCGCCGGGATATTTTCAAAAACCCAAACCGCTTCTTCCACTCCCTGCGAGCCGACTTTCACGGGATCGTTAGCCGCCGGGACCTGGGTGTTGGTGACGGAGAAGATAAACGCAGGCGCGAGAATATCCATATTCACGACCGGCAGAAATGTATGTACTGTATCCCGGAAGCCCTGGGGAAGGAACATATATCCTGGAACTGGATTGGCGGCCGAACCTTGCGCGGCGCCCGACGCGATCGGTCCCCAGTTCGTGTCAACGGGTCCCTGTACGTTCGGACTTCCGCTGACTTTCTGTCCATCGTCCTGATTACCCGAAACGAGAGTGAAACGGCTGCTGGGTTGAATGGAGAGAGGCTTGCGCCGGTCATCCGGATCGTATGTCACCTCTTCCAGTGTTTCTTCCGCTTCCAGGCGGATGACGGGTTTCGCCATGACTTCGTTAATCCGGATGGCTTCTACTCCTTCATAGCTAGTAGACATGCCCGTCTGCGGTGGATTGGGGAGCAGCATCCGCATTTGTTCGGTGAAGTCCATCCGTTTGCGGCTTCGGTTGTCAATACCGATGAGAAGCCGGGGGTGCATGGCGAATTCACGCTGGCGTGTGGTAAAGAGATCAAAACTGCGCCGGGTTACTGGATCCGCCAGGACGGCGTCGTCCTTGTTCGATCCAAGGGCTCTCATAACATCGGGATCGTTGGCGACTTTGAAGGGCGCCCAGGCGTCCACGAAATCGAGCAGGTTCAAGGCGATTTGGAATTCGGGCGGATCTTCATCCATGCGCCCGTCTTCATCATCATCGAAACAGGCGATATACCGTTCCCCGATTTCGTCCACTTCGCCATCCCCATCGTTGTCCACGCCGTCCAATTCGGGCGCGTACATGGCGCCGAGGACTTGGGGATCGTAGAAGTCCGCGAAACTGTCACCATCGTCATCAGCGAAACTGGTACGATGCTTGGCGGTCGCGTCGTTGTTCAACTTACGTTCCTTCACGATATCGCCTTCCGCCGAATCTTCCCCTTCCTGTTCGGGATCGCCTCCGATTCCAGGATAGCCGTCGGCGCTCAAGTCACCATACGCGTCTTCACTGACGTGCCATTCGGGATCGTAGGAGAGCAGGTGATCGTGGTTGAAATCACCGTCGTCATCGATGAGGTTATCCCCATCGCTGTCCACCCCGTCGCCTTCCACGACCATTCCCGCGCGGATTTCCTGGTCTTTCTCGTCACGCGGGCGGGTTCGATCTTCCCCGAGAACGCGTAGACGGCCTACGATCCCCTGACTGGCGGATTGCCGCACTTCATCCCGCCGTTCTCCATCGCCATCATCATCCTGCCCATTGAACGCGACAGAAGGGGAACCAACGTCCGGTTCACCATAGCCGTCAAAATCACCGCTGGGGTAGAAATTCCCATCCCAGTCGTCGGAGGTTTCATCGATAAATCCATCGCCGTCGTCGTCTTCGCCGTTGGGGACGCCATTTTTGACATCCGGTTCGGCTTCGGATTGCCAATCGCCGTCGTTATCCACTTGAATGGCCAAGAGGTCTTCGAGACGGACAGGCGGGCTGTATTGGAAGTCCGACCGGTTTTCCCGTTTCGAGGATCCCTCATCCCAAATATCCGACGCGCGCCAATTGGCGCTCAGGTTAGGATTGATCTTCGCGATTTCGTTGTTTTTCCCACTCAAGGGACCGGAGATTTCATCGGATTGACTGTAAATCGTGGTCGAATCCCGCAGGATTTCAAAGAGAGTGGGGAGCATTTCATTTTTAGGATCGATCGCGGCGTTTTGTGTATTGCGCATCAAACCGACGAGGAGCAGATCATCGACGGTGGAATAGGGCCGGTCATCTCCCTTGGGATTGAAGACGCTGAATTCAGAAGGATCATCGATACCTTCATTTTGTTCATCGATGTACCCGTCTCCATCATCGTCGATTTTATTACCGGGGCGGAAATCCTCGGCTTTTTCAGGATTGCTATTAATCGGGCCATTGATTCCCGAACCGGCGGTGTTGACCGTGGAGGGACCAATGTACCGTTCATCTTCTTCGTTGTACAAACCATCTTCATCATTATCTACACCGTCTCCGGTGACGGCGAACGGCTCCCCATCGAATTGCGAGGTGCGATACGCGTCACTATATTCTTTGACGGTGACAATACGAGGGTTGTTATTGCCATTGTCATCCACTTTTTCGACGCCGGGATACCGCAAACTTTTCCCCCCGTCGGACACCGATCCATACCGGAGATTGACAATGTTCATCGCCAACTCTTCCGCTTGTTTCAGATTGAAGGTACGGTTGCTTCCACTGGATGTGCGGTAGTTGACGATCCGGTTGTATAAGAAAAGAGGAAGATCTAATTCCGCCGGGGAGAGACCAAGGTTATAAGTGAAACCGCCGCCGATGCCGTAATTGTTTCCCACGACGTTGATGTTGATCTTGGCGTTTTCATCAAAAACGCCTAATGAATCGCCATCCGCGTCATATCCAGTGCCGGGTGGGAAAGGCACGGCGCCTTGGTTGTCGGGCCTTCGCAGATCGTAACCATCTTCATTCACTTGCCAGTCTTCGTCGTCATCTTCGGTCATATCAGACTGACCGTCGTCATCCACGTTCCCATCCAGGTTGTCGTCAATCCCCTTGAGACCGGGAGCTCCATCCCCTTTGGCGGCTGAGGTGGTTTGACGGATTCCTGTGAGATCAAGGTTTGTTCCCGTTACATCACCCTCGGGATCTTCATCAATCCCGAGTGGGATCGGTGTGGGGTAGACCCGCACGATCCGCCTCCGGTTTGGCAATGGACGGTTATCGACGAGATGGCTGCGGGCGTCGTAGGTCAGATTATCCCCCACGCGTCCGGCGTAGCCAACCGCCCAGGGATCGAGGAGGGAGACATAGCGGGGCTGCGGACGTCCCAGAACGATATGTTCCTTGCTGGGATCCAGGTCTTTCTCCACTTGGCTCAACACCCCTTGAATGGCCGCTTCGGCGAATTCATGCACGTTGACCGTCGTAGCGTACCGCTGGACGGTAATTTCTTCCATGCGGAGCGTATAGGTAAATCCGACCAAGATTAAGGCGAATATGGAAAGCAGGGCCAGGACGGTCAACAGCGCGACGCCCTTTTCCTCCGGCTTTCCATGTGGTTTTGTTTTTTGGGAGAAGAATCGTATCGTATTCATGGCTCAAACCTGCCTTTTTACGTTTTCTCAAGCGGCGTTTCGTTCTATGAAAATCGGTCAATGAATAGTACTAACCGTCTTAAATTCCTACACTTCGATAGTTATTAGGGATAAACACCCGTGTCGTGAATGGTTTCGGATTGGTTTTATGTTCCCGGTCCTGCACGTAGATTGTAATATCCACCATATTGGGGAGCCCATCCGTTTTTTGGACAATGCGATCGCTGACATCCGCGTAAACGGATGTATTGTTCTGCGCGGGCCGTAACTGTTGAGGCATAATTGGCAGAAAACGGTTGTTGGGTCCCAGCGGATAACGATCGTCGGGTTCATTAACGATAATGTTTTCGAAACTCATCTTCCCCTGACGGTTTTCGGTGCTGTTGCTAGCCGCCGGCATATTGAATATTTTTCCATTTACGTTCGTGCTGGGGAAAAGGAGAGCGGTCTCGCGTGTGGAATCCCACTCTTCGGAATAGCGCCAACCGCCCCGGTTGTAATCGTAGTACCAATACCGGAACCGCAGTCCACGAACGTCGTAGGCGAGAACCTGGAAGAGTTTCGCTGGATTTTTATTCGTATAATTATTCGATTCAGAGACCAGCTGGCCGTATTTCGATCCAAAATCCCAATTTTCGATGGCTTTTTGTAGATCCGAGCTGGAAACGACGGGCCGATCTACGGGAGCGGCCGTGGGTAAAAGGGCTTTTCCCGATGAATCATCAACAAATTGCCCGAAATCATAGATTTTATCGGTTCCGGAAGAATTCCCACTGCGGATTTTAAGGATTTGGGCGCGCCGGATCAGCTTTGTTCCGCTGGGATCGAGGCCGTAGGAGATTTCCTGGAGGATGAGATCGCCGGAATTCTCGACCGCGCTGACAAAATGCAGAATGTCGCTGGGGAAGAGACCGATATCTTCGTCGATACAGGCGGAATCACCAGCTTCACAGCCAAGAGGGTCGGTCTGGGGACGGGAACTTCCGGACAAGGCGTCCGCTGCCCCCCCTGAATAATCCCCATCGATTCCATCCAAGACTTCCTCGTCAACCAATCCATCGCCATCGTCGTCTTTGCCGGCGCCGGGACATCCTTCGTCTGGATCAGCGATAACGTCGCGATGAATGCCGGCAAAGCGAAACCGAGGGCCTTGTATCACGTTTACTGTGCTTTGCTCATAGGAATAAAATGGTTTAACGGAATCCGGCGTGAGGTAAGCCGAACGGAGATCGGTCGCGATATAATCCAGCGCCGACCGGCCGGTTTCGTTGATTTCAATGCGGCGCATGGCGATTTCACGCGCGTCCAATACGACGCGGAACGTTTGGGCGGCCATTCCCGCCAAAATCGAGATTACTGCAATGGAGATCATGAGTTCGACAAGGGTGAACCCTCGATCGCGTAATCGCTGGGCGCTATGATTCCGAAGTTTTGCATTCATGATCCTGTTCCTTTTTTATATGAAAATGAGTTTCTGCAACTTTCTCGTTCTAGATTTCTTCTGCAACTCATTTTCATTTATCCCGTGCGGCTTTAAAATTTGCCGCGCTTTGGGGCCTTATTCTTTCGTGAAGTTACGCGCGACGATTCCCCGTGGCTGTCCTCCGATCAGCGTAAAGGATTCGGAGGGGGCGCGGAGGTTGATGAATCCAATCAAGGTGAAATCGAATTTATACGTGTCTTCATCGATCTGTCCATCAAAATCATCGTCGATACCATCCAATTTTTCTTCGTCGATTCCCCATTCGATGGCGCCATAGGAGACACGCCGGTTGCGGAGAAGTTTTATATCATCACTCGCGTAGGAGCCTTCCGAGCGTTTGTCGACCCGTTTCAAATCTTCATCGTTGTCGATTCCATCCCCTCCCCAGGTAATGACGATTTCAACACGGCGCCAATCCGGAAGCGGGGCGGCGATGCAATCTTCATCGACCAATCCATCGGACAGGGGGGTTTGGCTATATCCAGTCAGATAACGGCCGTCTTTCGTCCGGAAATCCATATCCAATCCATCCGGCATTTCTTCATCGACGAAGCCATCGCCGTCGTTGTCGAAGCCATCGCCCAGATCGGGGATGCCATCGCCATTGATGTCCTGGATGCCATTCCGGCCATTATCGGGGATGCGTCCCACACGAATCTGCCAGGCGTAACGATCATACGGCGCCGGGAAGCGGGCGGGAGCGAAGGGGAAAGCGGCTAACCGGCAGTCTTCATCCACGCGGCCGTCTTTATCGTTGTCCCGTCCGTCCCAGATTTCCTCATCGATGCCTTCATCGATTTCTCCATCCCCATCGTTGTCGATGCCGTCCGCGAGGGCTGGGGTTTTCGGATCGCCATCGTTATCCTCACCGTCCCCGTCGTTGTCGTAGCGGTCCCCCGCCAACAGGGGAAGCATGAGGCGGGAATTCAAAACGCGGACGGAAGCGAGGCGGCAGTCTTCATCGATCATATTGTCACCATCGTTATCGATGCCATCGGCGTATTCTTCATCAATGTTAAATTCGGGATCGTAATAGACATCGCCGTCCGCGAACATCTGTGAAGTTTTCGGATTAATAACCCGGGCGTCGGCGGAACCGGAATCGCCGTCATCATCGATTATGCCGTCTCCATCATCATCGATGCCATTCGCCTTCACTCCACCCACGCGCAGACGCACCTGCAACGCGTCCAATTCGGGCAATCCATCATAATCTTTGTCCGGCAGAAGGTTGCCGTTGAGATCATGCACATACCGCCCCTGCAATGTGAAGGTGACATTATTGAAATCGTCATCGTACGCGTTGCCCGGCAGAGGGAGAACCACGTTTTCGGCGCCGGGGATGACGGGAAAGTTCACCGGATCGTTTTTCATTCCCTCAAAAATGGTTTGGGCCAGGAGCGTGGCTTGGGTTAAATCTTCCGCGCGATGGCTGGCTTCAATTCCATAGGGGAAAACCTTGACGATGGAGAGCAGCCCCAGCGCGAGGATCGCCGCGGCGACGATCACCTCTAAAAGAGAGAAAGCCCGCTGGTTGTTTTTTCCAGAGAAGCGGTTTGGGACCGTTCCGGTCGATTTATGCGCGCAATTCATGTTCATTTTCATGGTGACCTCCTCATTCACTCTCTTCGGCGGGTTCATCCAACAGCCAAGGGCTCATGATGGCGTATCCGTACCGTCGGACGCGGCCGGTGAGGCGAATAACCTCAAGGGTAGTGACTTTATAGCGTTCAATCGCGGCGTCTTTGCCCCACTGAAAATTATTCGTGTCAGCTCTTTTGATCACATCCGCGTAGTCATACGAATTGCCGCCAACCAAAAAGACTTCCCCGTCTCTCGTGAGATGGATGATTGGGGCGATTTCGTTGTAATTCGTGGAGGTTTCCTCACCTTCGAAATAGACGTTGCTGATCGAGCCCCGTGTGTTGAATTCGATGTAGAAGACTTCTGGATTGCCCACACCGGGTGTACGGCCATCGAGATCACCGACCATAACCGCGTCCGGAAGATATTCCGGATCGGTGAGTTCGATTGTATTGACGACCAAATCCCGTGAACCAGCGACATGAACGGCGGCTTCGAAGTCGTATTGATTGAGATACTTGCCTTCGATCCATGTGGCGGCCCGCCGGGTGCGTGGACCGTTCATTTCATCAGGAAACCCTTCGAGGGCGCCTGCGTCGATCACAACCCGGAGATCCCGGCGTTTCGCGATGCATTCCTGACGCGCTTGCCTGAAATTGGCTTCGATCATGCGTGTGGCGCTTTCGACCCGCGCCGCTTTGATCTGAGCGACGTAACTCATCGCGCCTACCCCGATTAATATTCCAATGATCCCGATGACGATCATAATCTCCACCATCGAGAACGCGGCGTTGCGGGAAGACCGGCCGTGAGTACCATGTTGAGTGACAGTCATGATTTTTGCCCCTTGTGGCGCAGTAATTTATCGTTCGATTACCCGTTTCCGTCCGGGTGTCCACCGGCGTCATGGATAAGATCCAGCCAACCGGCGGAAGGTTCCTTCAACCTAAGAATATCGTAAGGGAGACGAGTTGTAAGCGAAGAATAAAAATGAATGCGATATTTCTGGAGAAACGCGGAACCGATAGCGCACATTTCTCCATTCCTATCAAAGAATGGACGCAAGCCGTAACAGTACAATTCGCTCACCTATTATGCGCTGCGTTCGATCGAGGAGGGGATGGCGCTCTATTGAAATCGATAGAGAAACCGTCTTTTTTCAACGCAAAAACGACCGGCGGACTACGATCGATAAATCCAAGCCAAACCGATTCAATTTTTTCGTAAAAAAAGACTTTGGGCGTACGATCCGCCCTTCTTTTTACACCTAAAGTGTAAAAAAATGATAAAAACCACTCTCACATCAAACTACAGCTCGTCAAACTAAACCCATTGAAATATAACAAGTTATACAATGTATCCCCAAAATTCACACAACAATATATCATGGGTTTTCAAAAACATCAGAAAATTTTAACTCTTTTTTTGAAAAAAAGCAGAGACAGAACCCAGATTACACATCATTCATTGTATAAGGAATACAGATTCTCTTAGATTGAGGACACTGTATCTTCACTTTACTCTTTCGGGTATGCTATCATCTTGTCTGATTTCCACAAAGAATGGATAAGGAGTTCAAAGATGAAACCGCGTATACGATATATTGGAATGCTCATGATCTGCGCCGCCATGTTCTCTATGATGGATTCAACAGCCGCGCAGCAGACTTTTATGGTCAAAGATGGGGAGACGATTGTATTCCTTGGCGACAGCATCACCCAAGGAGCCTCCCGTCCGGAAGGATTCATTCCCCTGATTAATCTGTTCTGTGGGGTGAATGGTTATGAGGTGAAGACGATCAACGCTGGAATCGGAGGCCATAAGTCGAGTGATATGCTGGCGCGTCTGGATAGGGATGTGTTGAAACACAATCCCGATTGGGTTTTTATCTCTTGCGGAGTGAACGATGTATGGCACCAAGCGCGGTGGGAAGGGATCTATCTGCCGGATTACAAGCGAAATATGGCGGAAATTGTCGATCGATGCCTAAAAGCCGGCGCAAAGATCATTCTGCTGACCTCCACACCGATCTACGAAAACCTGAACAGCGAAGAGAATAAGAAACTGCGGACCTACAATGATTTCCTGAAAACCTTGGCGAAATCGAGGGGAATCATTCTCTGCGATCTATTCGCCGCTTTCGAGAAAATTTATGAAGTTAAGATGACCGATGAAAATTTAATGACGACGGACGGTGTCCACATGAAACCCCGCGGCTACCGCTTGATGGCGCGGGAAATGTTGAAAGCGCTGGGCGCCAGTGGGAGAGAGCTCGCCCTCGCAGAGAATCGCTGGGAACTCGTGAATAATATGCAAAAATAATTGACAAATGACTTTTCGGCGCTCTAAAAGAGGAAACTAAATTTGCATAAATCATTCATTTATATACAGTTACAAAAATACTACAAAACAGAAGAACCAAAGAAAGGCCGAAGGGTGAATCATGAAAAACCAGGAGACAATCAAACCAACACGACGGCGGTTTTTAAGAACGGCGGCGGCGGGCGTCGCCTTTCCCTATATTAATACGCTCATCACACCCAATTCCAACGCCGCGCAAAAGAAGCGCAATATCATATTCATATTCATCGATGACATGCGCTTCGATTCCATGAGCTGCATGAACCATCCATTTTTACAAACGCCCAATCTTGACCGTATGGCGGGTGGCGGTTTGATGTTCAACCACGCGTATGTCACCACTTCGCTCTGCTCGCCCAGCCGCGCCAGTATTTTGAGCGGACAATACGCGCACCGGCACGGCGTCATGAACAATTCCACACTTCTCCCCGCAGGAACGCCGACTTTCCCGGAGGAATTGCAGAAAAACGGGTATGAGACCGCGTTCATCGGGAAATGGCATATGGGTGGAAGCACCGATAAACCGCGTCCTGGATTCGACCATTGGATCAGCTTCCGCGGGCAGGGCGTCTATAACGATCCAACGTTTAATATTGGTGGGAAGTCCGTCAAGAAGCCAGGCTATATGACCGATCTCTTAACTGATTTCGCCGTTGATTATATCAAAAAAGGTCGAAACAAACCGTATTTCCTCTATCTATCCCACAAAGCGGTCCACGCGGACTTTTATCCCGCTGAACGGCATAAAGACGCGTATTCGGATGTGACTATTCAACATCCAGCGTCAATGGCGGATACACCGGAAAATTATGAAGGAAAACCGAATTGGGTAAAACGACAGCGTCACAGCTGGCACGGCGTGGATTATATGTATCACGACGGCACCTATTTCGATAAATTTATCCTCGATTACAACCGCACTATGCTTGCGGTAGATGACAGCATTGGGAAATTGATGGATACGCTGGAAGAACTGGGGCAGCTGGACGATACATTGATCCTATTTATGGGGGATAATGGATTTCTCCACGGCGAGCATGGATTGATCGATAAGCGCTGTATGTATGAAGAATCGATCCGTGTCCCCTTACTGGCGCACTGTCCGGACATGATCGCCGGAGGGAAACGAACGGATCGCATTGCGTTGAATATCGATATCGGCCCGACAATCCTGAATGCGGCGGGCGCGCCAGCTCCCGGAACCGTGCAAGGAGAATCGTTCCTGCCTGTATTGCAGGGCCAGGATGAGAATTGGCGGGAAGCGATGTTCTACGAATATTTCTGGGAACGCGCCTTCCCGCAGACACCGACGGTCTTCGGCGTGCGTACCGAGCAGTATAAATATATGAATTATCATGGGATTTTCGATCTGAACGAACTGTACGACCTGAAAAACGATCCACATGAAATGCGTAACTTAATCGACGATCCCTCCCATTACGACGTGAAGGTGGATATGCAAAAACGTCTGGCATCGTTGATGAAAGAATACGGCGCGACGATGGTTCCCCGTTTCGACGTGTGATAAACTAAAATGTTAGGATGTGTTATTAGTACACATCATTTAGTTCAATTCAAAATGTTATTTAAATACAAGTTAATATGATGGATAATACTATTTTTCTTACTCATGTTCAAGAACGAGATATTGATCTATTATTGATAGAAGAACTATGGTCAAACACAGACTTCCAAATTTGGTTTTTGAGTAAATCTATAATTTTTTCTCAACTCGAATCAAAGGGTGCCATCTTAAAAAATGTTTCACACAGTGTGAGTGGTTTAGGTAAATGTAAAGGAGAAACCGACATACTTATTGACTTTCAACTCTATGATGGGATAAGACTACGAATAATGATTGAGAATAAAATTAATGCTGATTTTATGCCTCAACAACTAGAACGATATAAGGAACGAGGACTCTTGTACAAATAAAGAAATGAATGCGATTATTTTATGCATGGTCTAGTTGCACCGGAATCCTATTTCAACAGCAAGAACCATACAAAAGATAAACAAGACTGTTATTTTACCTTATACTATGAAGATATTATGAATTATTTCAAAAACGCAAATCCACAAAACGACAATGAAAAGAGAAGATTTTTTTACAGGCACCACATTATCAAACAAGCAATTACTAAAAGTAGAAGAGGGTGGGAACCTATTCATGATTCGAATACAGCTAATTTCCAGTTATCATTGTACAACCATATCAAACAGTTTTACACAATAATAACAATGAAAAAACCAAAAGAAACAGGAATTCCCAGAGAAAGTAAATTTATTAAACTGTATTCACAAGAATTAGATGAACTTAATGATTTACCTAATAGAGTATTAAGATTAAAATTTCGCGAAAGCAAAGAAACAGGTAAATTCAGAGTAGATATAGAATTTAAAGGAATGGGTAAATATTTTAATGAATTACAACCTTTGATTGAACCATTATTAGATGATGAGATGATATGTGTTATGACAAATAAAAGCATTTCCATATCCATGATAATTCCAACCATTAACCAACGCATAGATTTTGAAGTTCAAAAAAATGATATTAACATAATGCTAACGAACACATGTCATCTAGTTAATTGGGTGTGCGAAAATCATTTAAAACTTATTGACATATTTCAATTAAAACAATAAGTAGGATGAAGTTTCTATCAAAAAGTCTATCCTATATAATCTTTCGGCAGGCAGCCAGGGCAAGGTTTTTCATCTGCCCTGGCGTTATTTTCCCGAAATTATGCCAGGGGAGAATAAAGCCTTCCCCTGGCCACCCAGTTTTTTTCCCCTAATTGATTAAGAGAAGATTGATTTGATGACGCCGCGTAAGATGTTGACACCCAATTTTATTATTGTTCAGGTCTTCCTAGTTGTCTTCTGGGGAATTCTTCAAGTCAACCTTGCGCGGGCGGTTCCAGTTCCCGGTATGCGGATCATTGGAATGGAATGCCTGCGGGATGCGGTATTTGTCCTGTTTTTCCTATTATGGGGGATCATTGGATTTCGTCGGATATGGGAAACGTATGGAAAAACATCGATCGCGTGGATTTTGGAAGCGCTTGGGATCGCTTTTTTTATTGGCGCGGTGATATGGATTGACTCCGAACCGTTGTGGTATGGATTAAACTCATCCGGCGATCACATGATGCAATACACGCTGGCCACACTGACGGAATGCAATCTATTCCATTTTGGACGCTTGGGTGGCTGGTGTTCCGCTTTTGGAGCGGGTTTTCCTCTAAACGATCTGTATCCACCTGGAGGCTTTATACTTTACTGCCTGCTACGGATTTTGAGTTTGGGATTCATCGCTGGGGAATACATCTATACGTACACCGTTTTCTTGTCTTATCTTGCGTTCTCCTTTGTGTTGTATAGATTGGTCCGGAAGAACTTTGGGCGTTGTTCCGCTCTGTTACTCTTACTTCTCTTGCTGTTGGATGATGGAATGCATTTCGGTTGGAGGCAGTTCTTTCATATCGGAATGTGGGGAAGCGGCCTTGGTTTGGCGTTGGCGTTTTACGCGTATTGGACCTTTTCAAAACCGGATCGGTTACGAACGTATTGGCATGGACCACTGTTAGCGGCGGTGTTTGGCTTTTCAATTCTCCTACACCCTCTCTTTCTTTTCACACACGCGCTTTGGATAACGCTTCATGTGATCACACGTTTTCTCGATGAACGCTGTTTTATAAACGAGAGAAGCGATGCGGAAGCCGGCGCGCGAGGATTAAAGATTCTATGGAGCCTATGTGGAATCGGATTGGCGGCGTTCTGGTGGCTTCCCTTCGCGTTTAGCCGGGATTGGATAATTCCATTTGGGTATATTGGGCGCGACTTTCCCGATGTGGGGAAAGAGATCTGGGATGGCAATCTATACAACGCGTCGGCTGTTCATGTGACGCTGGGCGTTGTGGGGATTCTTTGCGCTGTGTTTTCCAGGCGGCGCGCCGTCTTTCTTCTTGGCTTGTTCAGTATTATCAATATATTCGCCGGATCAGAAATCGCGCGGCATATTTTTTCGTTCCCCTTTTTGGAAAGTTTTTTCTCGCACATGCAAGGCGCGAGACTCATCGGCGCGGCGAAAATCGCCTCGATGATCTTGGGCGCCGGATATTGTGGGCGAGCCTTGCAGCATTATTTCGATACAATGTCCACCGAATCAACGAATTCTGTTTTGCTGCGATCTTTGGGAGTGTTTCTTTCCCCGCAATCCTCCCCGTTTCAGATCCGGCGTCTCCGGTCTGATCTCTGCGCCGCAGGATTGTTACTCGTTTTATTATGTCCACTTGTGTACATTGGAAAAACCACGTTGTGCAGCGGTTGGCGTTGGCGTGTCACACCAAGAAGTCTGCAAGTTGGCTCAATTCCCCGCGTTCCCTCATATTGGAATTCGTTTGTGGATGCAGTACAGGTGATAAACGCGCGGGAGCGTTCAGACGCGCCTGCAGCGTTCTTCCAAGAACCGCTTTATCCCGTCCGCGCTTTAACCTACGATTCCTGGCGCATGATCTCCGAACCGGCGTTCGGTTCCGCCGCGATCGCCGGGCCTTATTACATCCCTACCATGCTGCTCTATTCTCGACCCAAATTTATTTTCGAACAAGATCTGGATCTAACGAATGTGAAATACGTTTTTGATTGGAAAGTCTCTCCTTTCCAAGAGGTCAAGAGCCTGAAAGGATTGGATGTGATTTATGAGAATGATGAAATCATCCTCTATCAACGTAACACATGGACAGGGCAAGGTTGGACACTGTCCGGCCCTGGTTCGGTCCGGTTGACTAATTCTTCTACAAATGGGCTTCAATTTCAGATTGATGGTTCAGGAGCGGATTCATTTCTCCGGATCGGCATATCCCGCTACCGGAAATGGAAAGCGTACATGAACGGAGAGCCCGTCCAGATCTTTTATCCCCCGAAACCTGGAGAGACGCCGGAAGCGCTGAAATTTATCGGTATGGAACTGCAAGACGGGGTGTTGGAATTACGGTACAAACCGGAATGGTTCGATCTCTTGGGATTCTGGATCAGCGTGGGATCACTGGGAATCTGCGTTGCGCTCTGTTCTCTTCGATTGACTCATCCACCGCTTATATGGTACCGGCTCGATCTAATCGAGGCGGGATTGCAGACCATTTTCGCGGTGGGATTGATTGGTGTGATGATCATCTCTGGGATGGGATCATCTCCTCTGCGAGAGAATTATCTTCATTGCATCGGCCAGCTCGGTGACCGAATCGGTTTGGCAAATCGCGATCCGGATGGAATCCGGGACATCTGTTTTCAACTCGATCTGGTTCCGGATGTGAAGAATGGAAAGATCATCGGAATCACCCTGCAATTAATCCGCCCGGATGGCTCATCCCGCGATCACGCCATCTGGAGCGTACGGGATGGGGAAGGTGGGTGGATCGCTGTATCAGACGTGATGGGAAGAAGGTTTGATTACAGCGATTATTCCTTCCAAATCAATCCACATCGTTTTTATAGTCTTCTGCTCTTTGTCCCGAATACATTAAAGGAGCCGTTTTGGGTACCCGCTCCCGCGTCGTGTACGCTGTATTATGAAAATGGAGAGCAGGTCACGATTCGGAGTGATGATTGATCATCCCAATTCAGGACCGCTTAAGGAATAGACTTTCTCTGGTGTTCCCGGATACTTGTTCTCTCCCCTATACATGCGGATGAAGGGGCGTTGTTTTTGGAAACCCAGGGATTCCAAGATTGCGAGGACGTGGGGATTGGGATCGATAATATCGAGGAAGATCCGGTCCGGCTTGCGGGTTTGGATCATCTGGAGAAACAGCGCGCGGGCGGTTTCTGGATCGTCCGCAACCCAGGGGCCGATGTGGAACGCGTTGGTCCCCTCACGGGCGAGAATGTATCCAGGAATTGAATCGCCCCGTCGGATCGTGTATCCCAGGCCGGGATAGGTTTCAAGGTAGGATCGCAGAACCTGCTTGCGGGATGCTCCGAAGATGGGGGCGTCATACGCGTCCAATCGATCGAGATCGTCTAAAGAGAGAGGAGAGCAGGCCATCTCCGGCGCCGGCGCATCCACTCGATCCGCTTCGTAACGGGCGGCGCCGTATTCATCCACGAATCCAATCGTATCATATAGAAGTTTTCCGGCGGGAGTCGCATCCAGTTTGACTGTCAAGCCAAGGTTTTCAAGATAATCGAAGCCTTTGTTGAGCAGGGCTTTTCCGATGCCTTTGCGCTGCATCGCGGGATCGACGATCACCATCGAGATCCATCCAAACCGGTCTTCATACCCAATCGTGCAGGCGGTTCCCACGACCAGCCCATCGATCGTGGCGGCGAAACATCCTTGTGGATCGTAGTTCAAAAACCGCCGCCAGTCTTGCAGTGTCTGATTCCAACCAACTTGTTCGCGCAGGTATTGGCAGCGCGGAAAATCCTCTTCCGTCATCAATCGAATCTGAAACGGCGTTGAAGCGTCGCCCATTGTGTATTCTCCATGAAAATTATGATAAGAAATTGTTTTAAGGAAAAACAAATACCATGAAAGTGGACGGATTTAAAGGGTGAGTTACATTCCACGCTGGTACTATCTATGAATGAATTCTTATTTCAATCATAAAAATACAGCGGGTGGCCAGGGCAAGTACCGGCGCTTTCGCCGGAGCCTTTACTTTTTTCTGCCCTGGCGCTACGTTCCGGAAATTATGCAAGGGGAGAAAAAAACCTTCCCCTTGCTACCCAGCTTAGCTTAATGACATAGACTCAGTGCGATCATAATCTGCGTTTCTCATTTATCAAAAACAAGGAACGGATTTTCAATAGCGCTTTTGATTAGGCGATGACATCCAACTGATTTTTAGCAGGGAATTCCAAGGAAATATCGGGGAAAACGACGACGCGAGTCCGGCCGCCACTGACGTGACGGTCGCCCGTTTGCGGATCGATATAACTATGAATCGCCACAGACGCCATGATCCGCTGGCCATTCAGGATGGCGTCTGAGGTTTCGCGCCGAACGTGAGACAACTCGTGCTGCATAACAGCTAAAGGCGCCTGCGCGGGAGTCAACGGTTGCGCAAATTGAAACGATACACCGGAATCATCCGACACGTCGGAGTAATTCGTGGTTTCCCGTTCGCCGGTTTCCTCTTCTTCGCCTGGAAGAGGCGTGGTATTGGTTTTTGGATTGGCCGCGTTTTGGGGTTCTTCTTCCGCGGTTGGATCAGCGGGATTGGAGGCGTTATCCTCGTTTTTCGCCAGTTTGACGGCTTCCCGCGCCAAGCGCTCCGCTTCGGAGACTTTCCCCTGCCCCGCGTTCTGTTCCGCCAAAGCGACCATGGCCATAACGCGCATGGTTTTGGCGCTGGCGCCTCCATTCTCTATCAACAGACGCCGGGCTTCCGATAGCGAACGTTCCACCGGACGGGTTTCCGCCGCTTTCGGCTCCATTTGAGGATAGTATGGAGTGGATCCAACCGATCCGACAGGAGCAACCATCGTACGTATCTTTTCAAGCGCTGATTTCTTCTACACTCTACGAATTATAACACACTCAAGATGGAATTACAAATCATTCTCTCCCATTTTAAAATCTTGAAGCGAACCAAAAGACAAGTCCGAACGGCAAAAAACATTATTCCAATGTGAATAATTTATCAATCGCATCTTTCTGATGCGCAGGGATTCTTTTCAATAGAAGAGATTGGATTGGAATCCGATCAAAGTGAATCCGTGAAAAAGATATAATTCTCGTCCGGCACTTTATCTTTTTGAACTTATTTCTATGATTTGAGGTCAATATGTTGGAATATCTAATTCAAGCAACCAAATTTTGACTACTTTATCACAGTTAAGGAGAGAAACGATGTTCAATCCAAGAATGATTAGGAAAGCATTCCCCGCCGTTCTCGTCTTCTCGTTGTTTGCGATTCTTTCACCTTTCAGCGTGTTCTCCGATTCGGGCCAGGACTGGTATCAATTCCACGGCCCCAACCGGGACCGAATTTCCAATGAAACGGACTGGCGGACAAATTGGGAGGAAGACGATCCAACAATCCTTTGGAAACAATCCATTGGATTCGGTTTTTCTTCGATCTCGGTGGTTGGTGATCGTGTTTTTACCATGGGAAACACGAATGACAAAGATACAGTTTGGTGTTTTGATTCGGAAACCGGGAAAGAGATTTGGCGGTATACCTATGACTGTGAATTGTTTCCTCAGCAGCATGAAGGCGGCCCCGGCGGCACACCCACTGTGGACGCGGAATCTGTTTATACGGTCAGCAAACAAGGACAATTATTTTGCCTGGATGTAAAAACCGGTCAACCGCGGTGGAAAAAAGATCTGCAAAAAGAATTTGGCGCCCAAATGCCGACGTGGCGCTTCGCTCTCTCGCCGCTGCTGGATGGCGATCGAATAATCCTCGATGTGGGGCTTGCGATCGCTTTGAACAAAACAACGGGAGAACTGATTTGGAAAACGAAGAATTACGAATCCGCTTACTCCTCGCCCATTCTATTTCCTTTCAACGGCAAACGGTACATCGCGGTTTTACCGAAATCCGGCCTTGTTCTACTCGATGCGGAAACCGGTAAAGAATTCGGGACATTCGCATGGGAAACCCGATATGGCATCAATGCGGCGACACCTTTGGTATCTGGAAATAACATCTTCCTCTCCTGCGGATATAACAAAGGCGGTTCTCTGTTAGAAGTAAGCGCCAATGGAGAGATCAAAGAATTATGGCATAACCGCCTGATGCGGAACCATATGAATTCCTGTGTTCTTTGGAAAGGCTGTATCTATGGATTCGATGAATCGTCATTGAAATGCATCGATTATAAAACCGGGGAGGATATCTGGAGCCAGCGCGGATTGGGCAAAGGCTCGTTGATGATGGCGGATGGAAAATTGATCGTACTCAGCGAAAAAGGGGAACTGGTGATCGCCGAGGCGAATGGCAAAGAGTTTAAACCGATTTGCCGGAAACAGGTGTTGACCGGCAAATGCTGGACGATCCCGGTTTTATCGCATGGGAAACTCTTCTGCCGTAACGCGGCGGGCGATTTGATCTGTTTGGATGTTCGCAAGTAATCCCAATCGGCGGCGGATTTCATAACTCCAATGTCTCCCTCACTTTGGCCGCCAATCCTTGGACAGTGAACGGTTTCTGGACGAACTGAATCCCTTCGTCCAGAATCCCACTATGGGAGATGACGTCGCCCGTATAGCCGGACATATAAAGCACACGGATATCCGGATATTTCTTCACCGCTCTCTTGGCTAATTCCCGTCCATTAATTCCCGGCATGACCACATCGGTGAGGAGAAGGTGCAAGGGACCATCGAGCGATTCCAGGATCTCAGACGCCTCATTACCATCTTTCGCCACATGCACATTATAGCCCTGCCGTTTCAGAAGACTCGAACCGAGTTCACGTACCTGCTCGTTGTCTTCCACTAGTAGGATCGTTTCTGAACCTTCAAGTTTACCGCTTGTTCTACTGCGCGCTTCCAGTTGAGTGGCTTTTTCTTTGACGACAGGAATATAGATTTTGAATACCGTTCCCTTTCCCGGCTCGCTATAAACCCAGATATTTCCACTATGCTGTTTAATAATGCCGTAAACCGTGGCCAAGCCCAATCCGGTGCCTTGTTCTCCCTTGGTTGAGAAGAATGGTTCGAAAATGTGCTTCTGCGTTTCCACATCCATCCCGGATCCGGTGTCGCTAACGGACATCATGACATACAAACCTGGTTTCACACCAGGATGTTCCATCACATAATGTTCATCGAGTTCAGCGACGGCGGTTTCCAGGATCAATTTGCCGCCTTCTGGCATGGCGTCTTGGGCATTGACGCAGAGATTCATGATGACTTGTTCGAGCTGCCCAATGTCCGCCTTCACTGTTGGAACGGCATGCGCTTTTTTGATCTCGAAATCAATGTTCTCCCGCAATGTGCGCCGGAGCAGTTTTTCAAAGCCCTTGATGGTCTCATTGATGTTCAACGGCCGGTATTCGAGAGTCTGTTTGCGGCCAAAGGCCAGAAGCTGCCGGACCAAATCCCGCGCCCGTTCACCGGCGCGGACAATTTGAGTAACGAATTCCCGCCGTTCATCATCGCGAGACAAATCTTCCTTCAACATATCGCCGTACCCGAGGATGGGAGAGAGCAGGTTATTCAAATCATGGGCCACTCCTCCAGCCAAGCGACCTATGGCTTCCACTTTCTGCGCCTGCCGGTATTGTTCCTCAAGCCGCGCTTTCTCCTCCTCCGTCCGGACACGTTCGGTGATGTCACGGCAGGATTCAATGACCTGGACGACATTACCATCTTCATCAAAGATGGGAGCGGCCATAACTTCAACCGTAATGGATTGGCCTTCCCCGTTTTGGTGGACATGTTCAACTGTCACAGGGGCTTTTTTCTCGACCACTTGCTTCATCGGACATAGCTCTTTAATTCCATCACACATGGGTCCGGAGCCATGAGAGACATGATGGCATTTCATTCCCATCGCGACAGGATCTTTTCCTCCCACGATCTCCCGGACCTGACGGTTCGCCAACGCGATCGTGCAGTCTCGATTCAGAACCATCAAGCATTCGGGAATCCCATCAATCACTGTCTGCATGAACTTCCACGCCCGTTCCCGCTCCTCTTCCGCTTTTCTTAGTTCAGTAATATCGATGACAACGCCTCGAAATCCGGTTATTTTACTATCACTTATAATAGGACCTGCATGCAACAGCACCGGAAATCGAGTGCCATCTTTCCGGAGCGCTTGATACTCAACCGCGCCGACACGTTCGCCATTAAATCGTTTTTGCAAAATTTCACGCGCGCGCTCTCTCTCTTCAGGCGCCAGGATATCCTTCGCTTTGAATCCATCGGGCAAAGATCCTGGAGGATAACCGAAAATTTCGTACGCGCGCCGATTCACATAGGTTAAGACATAATTGCAATCCGTTTCATAGATCGCTTCCGGAAGCAAATCCACCAAATCACGAAAGCGGGCCTCACTGGCCTGTAAAATAGTGGCCGAGCGGGCGGCCCGGAGTGTCTCGCAGCTGTAGGAGGCGAGAATGGCGCCGATCTCCTTATCCTGTTCAGTGAAAGGAGGCGTTTTTTTATTATGCTGTGTCAAGACACCGACCAATTGGCCCGCTTCATCCTCAAGAGGAAAAGCCATGATCGATCCATTGGAATAACCGTCCCACCCACTCGAGTGAATGCCGGCTTCCTCGATCACATTCTGGATCAAGAGCGGTTTTTTCTCCTGAATCACACGGTTCAGAATCGAATTTTTCTCAAGGGGAAACGGGATCAATTCCGGCGCATGTCCGGGATCCACCGCATGAATCAGCCGCAAACCATCCTCTTCGAGAAAGTAGATACTTCCACCACCTGCCTGCATGTGCTCCGCAAATTCCTTCAGCACTGCGGCGCCAAATTGGGAAGGATCGTTGCAGGCTGTCAGTTTACGTGTTGAATCAACTACCTTGCGCAATCGTTCGTTGATACGTAATAAGTTATCATTCGCCCGTTCAAGTTCACTGGTTCGTTTTTGGACAAGCGTTTCCAGATTCTGTTGATACTCGCGGTTCTCGCGCAGCAATCGGGCGCGTTCCAGCGATTTATTCATAGCGTGGAGAATGATGGATAAATCCTCGACGGGTTTAAGAATGAAATCCCAGGCGCCCAGCCGTAACGCTTGGATCGAATCACCGATATTGCCTGTGCCGGAGACGACGATGAGAGGGGTTTCTGGCGATCGTTTCTGGATATGGCGCAGCACATCCAGGCCATCTAATTCCGGCATCCGCAGATCCGTCAAGACGAGATCGGGACGTTCCCGTTCAAATAATTCGAGTCCCTTTCGTCCGTTCTCCGCCTTCAAGACACGAAAATCCCGGTCTTCGAGATAGTCGGCGAGACTGTCACGGAGAATGATCTCGTCTTCTATGATAAGAGTGGTTGTCTGTGGCTCAGTCATGGTGCATTTCCTTCCCACTGCATTTCTCAATCTGGCGGCGCAACGCCTCTTCAATCTCCGTTAAATCTAATACAGGTTTGCCAAATATACGTCTTGAAACTTGAGGCATAGCCAGAATGTCGCCGGGGGGGAGATATTCCGGCGATCCCGTACAAATCACGCAGGCCAGAGTAGGATGTTTTATAAGGGCTGCGCGGATGAAATCATTCCCACCCATACCCGGCAACCGGATATCCACAATCGCGCCATCGGGCGTCTCGTCCCGCATCATAGTAAGGGCTTCCTCCGCCGTCGCAGCGGCTACGATCCGCCAGCCTTGATCTTCGAAATGATACGCGAAGCTTTCACGCACCGCGTCATCATCGTCAAGAATCAGAACCATTGGCGCCAGCTTATTCATAACCGTTTCCTTTGAATGGGCAGACGGATGATGAACGTCGTTCCTTTGCCGGGAGCGGAGTTAACACTCATTTCGCCCTCATGGGTTTCCGTGATGATAAAATAAGAGACACTCAGGCCCAAGCCAGTCCCTTGATCGGTTGGTTTCGTAGTGAAAAAAGGTTCGAAGATGCGCTTCCGGATGGATTCCTCCATCCCCGGCCCATTATCTTCAATCTCAATGCGAATCCAACCCGCCTCCTTCTCATGCTTCAACCGTAAGACGAAACACGGATTTATTCCGTTATCCTTGTCCATAACTTCCTGCATCGCTTCGGCGCCGTTACGCAGGATGTTAAGTAAAACTTGTTGGATTTTACTTGATTCGCAGGGCACACTGGGCACATCAGCCTCATATTCGCGGACGATCTCAATCTGGCGGAAATCGTAGTTCTTCTTCAGGTCATAATCACTGCCAGCCAGATTTACACTTTGGTCGAGGAGTTCGGCCAAATTGTTCGTCGAGAACGTTGAGTCGCTTTTACGGGCGAAGCTGAGCATGTTGGCCACAATTTCCGCGGCGCGGCGGCCCGATTCGCGGATCCGCGTCAACATATTGATGATGCCCCGCTCCTCCATGAAGGCGCCGATGGCATCCATCGAAACGCCCGTCTTCGCGGCGGCCTGCTGGTTGGCCGGTAATTCCAAATTAGTTAAGCGATCGCACATCACACTCGCGGTCTGCATCATCCCTCCCAAGGGATTGTTGATTTCGTGGGCCATCCCCGCAGCCAAGCCACCCACAGACATCATCTTCTCGGTCTGCACCATCATCTCTTCCAACCGCACGCGCTCGGTCACATCATCCACCCGGATCACTGCGCCATCCACGTTGTTATCAAAGAGAGGATAGACGGTTATATCTTCATACTTGGTCTCCCCGTTTTCCTGGCGAGCCTGTTTGGGGGCGGATAGGGTTTGATGATTCCGCATGGCATCTCTCACCCGATCCATTTCGTTGGATAGACGGGGAAAGACTTCAGCCAATGGCCGCCCGATGGCTTCCGCCGCCGCAATTCCCGCCTCCAGCTGGGCTTGATCGTTCCATTGGGTCACTACGCCTCCAGAGTCGACGCCAATTAAAATGGAAGGCATGGAGTTGATGATATTGGAAAGATAATTGCGCAAGTGGCGCAGTTCCACTTCCTGCCGCTTGCGTTCTGTAATGTCAATGGCAGTTCCTTCCAAATAGCCTTTTTCCGGGTAGGCCTTCACGGAAACGGACAGAGTCACTATTTTTCCATCCAAGCGGATTAAGTCAAATTCGAATCCATGCGCTTCCCCATTCTTTTCTAGCATTACGATTAATTCTTCCCGCTGGCTTGGATTTTGATAAAGGTCGAGAGACCGAATCTTGCCGACGATTTCATCTATTGAACCTCCCAACAGTTCCGCGGATTTGGCGTTCATTTCAAGATATAAACTGTCCGAAATTCTTGACCGGAAAATCCCGACTAGAGCGTTGTGAAAGATATTTTTATAGCGTTCCTCACTCTCACGCAATGCCGCCTCAGCCTGTTTGCGTTCGGAGATATCGCGTATTGTCGCCATGATATAGGAGCCGGTAGGAATGTCGACTAAATTCAAGTTAACTTCCGTATCAAACAAGGAGCCGTCACTTCGCTTGTGCCGCCATTCAAAAAATTGAGGATTCCCATCCATCACCACATAGAAAATTTCCACTCCCTTTTCCGTAGACTTTCTACCATCAGGTTGGAAGGGGGGGGAGAGATCAGACGGAACGAGATCCAAGAACTCGTCTCGAGTGTAACCAAACATTTCAAGAGTTTTATTGTTGCAGTTGATAAAAGCCTTAAAAGTGGAGAGAAATATCGCATCCCCAGCGGATTCAAAGAGGATCCGGTAGCGGGTTTCGGATTCCTTGAGCGCCTCATTGGCCTGCTTGGCGTCTTCCATGACGCTAAGGGCGGCGCGCTGTTGGTTTCGTAGATCCTCTTGTTTTAACTGCAGCGATCGAACCGCCTTCTCCGCGCGCGAACTGTCGAGATACATCGAAGTCGACAATTCCGCGATGCCGGTAAGAAAATTCAAGATCGGCTCGAGTTTCTCACGTGGGATAATAGGTGTCTCACGCAATGCGCGTATGTAATCCTCTTCGTCAAAACCGAACTGGGCCGCCTGCGCGCGGAACTTTTCTTCATCGGGCTTTTCCAAGTGGAATTGTCCAACGAACGCGTTGGCGACATGACGGCCATTGATCACGATCGGTGTCACGCCATCGTTTAAACCATTGCGGCACTTGTAAATAACGTATTTCTTTCCCTGCTCGATCTGATTCGCCAAATAGGTATCGCTTTCGACACACCGGCGGCAGGTTTCTTCATTCACCCGGTGGAAATCCGTGCAAATCCGGTACCAGTTGGATTTGATCAAGATATTGCCTTTAAGATCGATAATCGCCGACGCAATCCCCACAACCGAACAGAAAGACTCGAGAATATGTTCAAGTTCTTTAATATAATGTTGATCAAGAAAATGCGTGTCTTCCTCTAAGCCATTGCCCTCTTCGACGGAATCCTCACCCTCCAGGGAAATTGTCTGGATCTCATCCAGAGCAAGGTAGATGTCCTTGAAAACCGGTTCTTTGCCCAGTTCCAAAGAAAAAGCGTTTACCATCCGCTTCATCTCTATCATACGTTCTTCACGCCCCACCATAGCGCGATTGAAGGAAGCCAGTTCCTCCTCGGCCTGTTTGCGGGCGGTGATATCGGAATGCGTGCCTGTAAAACGAATCGGATTGCCTTGTTCATCACGGGAGAAAATTTTCCCTTTTCCACGAATCCACATGTAGTCTCCGTCTTTCCGCAGAAACCGGAATTCCACATCATAGATTTCGCTTTCTCCAGAGAGGTATTGTTCAATGGCCATTTTCGCTTGATGCAAATCATCGGGGTGAACTCGTTTCTCCCATTCCTCATAGTGACACGGGAATTCATCTGGCTCATAACCGGCCATCGTATAATAGCGGATATCGAACTCACAAATCCCACTGTCTATTTGCCAATCCCAGATCCCTTCATTCGCCCCTTCCAGAGCCAATTCCAAGCGCTCTTCGTTCAACCGTAACTGCTCTTCCGCTTGCTTGCGCTCCGTGATGTTCCGCCCAACCTCCAGACAGGCGACGATTTCTCCTTTCGCATCCCGGATCGGACTGGCGGTGTTTTCCCAGTACACGACATCTTCAGACAGCTGAGTATTCGTTCTTTCCACGGTATGCGGCTTTCCATCTTCGAACACCATCGGCACAGGACAACCATCACACACCGCATCTCTTTTTTCATATGCCTTGTAACATTTTTGCCCAAAGGCATCGATGAAATTTCTCGCAACTTTATTCTGGAAGATAATGTTGTAATCCTTATCTAGAATGGTCAACGCATCTTGAGTGGTATCGACGATGGATTGCAGCTTGTTTTTTTCATTCTGTAATTTTTCCTCCGCTTGTTTTCGGTCGGTGATATCACGCACCACCGCCAACACACGCGGCTGACCGCCAATCGTGGCGAGTTTAAGGTTTACCTCGGCCCAGAAAAGTTCCTCATTTTTTCTCTTACAAAGCCATTCGAAACCATGCGGTCCTTCTTGTATCGCCTTGCGAACATTCTGCTCCGCTTCCTTTTGTGAATAGGGAGGATTTCCCTCGCTAAAATCTTCGATGCTTAATCTCCGCATTTCCTCACGAGAGTAGCCATATATTTCAGACGCCGCCTGATTCACATCGAGAATAGTTCCATCAGAAGGATCGTGAACGAACAACACCTCGCTCACGCTATTAAAAATTGTACGGTAGTTCTCTTCCGCCGCCCGGCGCGCAATTTCGGCTTGCCGGCGATTTGTAACATCCTCACCGGAAGAAAGGACGCCAATTATTTTCCCACCATCCTCCTTTAGTATAATATTGTGCCAAGTGATAATTCGTTCTTCGCCATCTTTTGTCAAAACGGGATTTTCATAGTATTCATCCAATTCGCCATTGCCTGAAAATACCTTATCACCAACGACTTTAACTTCCTCCTTAATACTTTCCGGCAAGAACGAATCAAACCAATTCCTGCCTAAAATCTCTTCCTGTGTATAACCGAGAACCTCACATCCTTTCTGGTTGATTAGTGTCACAATTCCATCCGTATCAATCGCAACGAACATGACGCCTGCAATGTCAAGATACTTTTGCGCACGATCCCTTTCTTGACGCAAGGCCTGTTCCGCCCGTTTCCGTTCGGTAATGATACGAGTCACCTCGAGGCAGGCGACAATTTCTCCCTTTGTGTCGCGGATGGGATTGGCGGTGTTTTCCCAGTACGCGATCTCACCTGAAGGCAAAACCGTTTTTCTTTCCACCGTTCGCGATTGCCCATCCTCAAACGCCATTCGTACGGGACATCCATCGCAAACCGTATCGTTCCCTTCATAGATCTCGTAACATTTTCTCCCAAGACATCCAAATAGATCTTTCATGACCCGATTTTGGAAAATGATGTTGTAATCTTTGTCTTGGATCGTCAGTCCATATTCGATGGCGTCGACAATCGATTGCAGTTTGTTTTTCTCATTCTGCAGCGCTTGCTCCGTCCGTTTGAGTTCGGTTACATCCCGCGCGACTGTGGAAAGGTACTCTACCTGCCCGTTGGCTGATTTATGCGACATGACTATTTGCGATACAAAAAACTCTGTGCCGTCATTCCTCAGAAGGGCTGTCTCACCGTACCAAGATCCGTGTTCAATAGCCTGGGGGATCCCTTCCTTCTCAAGGATGCGCCACGCCCACTCGGGATGGAAGTCACGAATCGAAACCGAATTGATATCCTCGTCAGGTGATAAACCAAGGATTCCCCTGGCGGTGCGATTGAGGTAAATGACCTGACCGTTCGGCGCGGCGGTGCCTACAAAGTCCCTGGTTTCCTCAAGGATAGTGGTCAGACGGGCCCGTTCTTGCTCGATTCGTTTCCGTTCCGTAATCTCTTGGTTTACACCGATCATACGAACGGCTTTGCCTGTTTCATCGTAAATGGGCTGCCCCATCGCCGCGATCCAGCGCTCGCTTTTGTCGTGGGAAATGATCCGGAATTCTGTGTTGTATGAGGTATGTTCTTCAATAGCCCGCTTGACAGCCTGTAATGTCTGATCGAGATCATCGGGACTAATACGCTCTTCGAAGAAACTGATGGGCACGCTTTCTGTATTAAGGTTGGTCTCGAGAATCTCTTGGCTGTAGCCGCCCAGTTTAATCGTATCCGTATCAAGATTCCAATCCCACGTGCTGAGCTGCAATCCCTGCACTTCGAGACGGAGTTGTTCCTCACTAACGCGGAGAACCTCACATCCGCCCGTTTGCTGGTCTGTAATGTCGCGATCAGTGTCAAGCACCCGGTCTCCATCCGCAATCGTAACTCGCGTTAGAGTCACTTCAACCCATGACGTCTCTCCGTTTTTATGTCTTACAGATCCACTCGAATGTTTGCGGCCCCTGTGTTATCGCCTTGTGAATCCATTCTGCGGCTTCTTGACGCGAATATGCCTGTTCTCGCCAAACTGATTTCTTCCACGTTCAGGTTCAACGCTTGATCATGCGTATATCCAAACATCTCACACATTCGCTTATTGACGTCGACAATTTCTCCCGTTTCCATGTCGCGTATAACTATGGGATCATAACCAGAGTCAAATATCGTTTGATAATTTGCCTTCAATGTACGCTGTTTCTCCTCCGCTTGCTTGCGTTCAGTGATGTCCTGGACAGTTTCTTTGATAGCCGTAAGGGCGCGATTGTCATCATAGATTCCTTCAAAGGTAGAGAATTCGTATCCGGGACATGCCATCGGAACGCAGGAACTTTTGTTCGAAGTAGTTCTGTTCGTGGCTCTCTATTGCTCTTTGGATTAGATCCTCGTAACGTTGGTGTTCATCCGGCCAGGGGGACAATGCCTGGATAGAATCTTTCATGACCCGTAAATTCTTCTGGAAAATCGATGTTGAAAGATCTTATAGATTTCTTCCGATCATTCCACGGCTCCAGTATTGCACATGGTATCGACCAATAGCCGAGATTCGCCAGTTGCTGAGTTTCCCGTAATCGGCCCTCACTTTCCTCCAACGCCTCCTCCACCTGTCTTACGTTCAGTGATATCCCTCCCTTCGGGAACGAGGAAAATCATATTGACCATTCTTCATCTTTTACCGGCTTGATGGAGAAATCCAAATATTGTGAATCGTTCCATCAATGGCTGATATTTGCGAACCTCACTGTCGGACAATCTCACCAGATGCTGCGCGGTGTATCGCGTCAATCATCCAATTTTGTCTGTTCCTTCAACATACGTTTCCACCATTGATGTTTCCCAAAACGGTTTTCCCAGACTACATCCGATTCCTCCACTCCAATAAAATTAAGCGCTGTTTGATTGGCGCTTCAAGAAGAATACCGTCCAGCGTCATCAATCCAAGAAATTCAGAACGAATTGTTAAAGACCGCTTTGATACTTATATTCGCTTTCTTTCAGATTTGCAGTTCGGACTCGCTTGCTGTTCGGTAATGTCTTGGATCGGTTCCCTTGAATCGCAGTCAAGGCGCCGCTATTGTCATAGATGCCTTGAAAAGTCGAGAAGCAGTAAAATCCCGTGCTGCCATTGGGACGTAGGAATTTTTGGACGAAGGAACCAGGCACTACGGCTCTCTTTAACTACTTGTTTGAGGAGCCACTTTATGACGCTCATGATCTTCAGGCCAGGGAGACAATTCCATGATGGAATCGATCTGAGGTAGTGAATTCTCTCTGGATCGAGATGGAAGATTTTATACATTTCTTCACTGGACCATTCCACGTCCCCCGAATCCACATCCCATAAGCCAATGGCCGAGACCGAGCCAATTGCTGGGCTTCCCGCAATCGGCTCTCGCGATCCTGGAGTGTCTCCAGAATTCTTTTTTCTTCGGTGATATCGTGGGCGATCCCCTCAACGGCCACCACATGGCCAGTCTTCGTCAAAGATTGGAACTTCGGTCACCTCCAACCATCGCAGTGTCTCCCAGATTTGTGAAAGGTCTCGACCTGGTATGGGAGGTTGCTTTATTCCCCTTAATGTTTTCTTGCGTTCTTTTCTATGGCATCATCGTTTATTCACAGGATTATCGGTCATGATAGGTCGGAGAAATGTGACTTTTGAATTCTTCCTGCGTATAGCCAAGCATTTGCGTGATCGACGAACTGAGATAAGAGAAGATCCCATCCGTGTCATGGGAGTAAAAGAAATACTTCTGACCTAAGTTTTCGACAAGCCGGCGGTGTTTCTCCTCGCTCTCCCGCAACGCTTTTTCTGTCTGCTTGCGCTTGGTTATATCGTGATCCACCCCACGGTAGCCAGTCAGTGTTCCCAATCCATCAAAAATGGGAACGCCGCTTGTCTCAAGGACAATCCGATGACCCTCCTTATGTAGACAAACGTTCTCCAAAGTGACGATTGTCTCACCTTTTCTCACCAATTCCTTAAAGATATCTGCAACCCGTTCCGCTTCTTCCGGCGGCATTAAATCAAATGGCGTTTTACCAAGGATCTCTTCCGGTTTGTATCCTAAAAGTGTTTCTACCTGTTGGCTGGAAAACGTATAGACGCCTTCCTGATTCACCTCCCAAAGCCAATCGCTGGAAGTATCAATGAGAGTTTGATATTTGGCTGAATTCCTTCTCTCAATCAACAACGATTCCCATAACCGTCCTACCGCAAATCCACTGACGGCGAGAATACCGCAGGAGAGTAAGCGTAAGATCAATATATGCGGATGATTCAGCGATGTGAAAATTGAAAGAAAGGACCGGGCGCCAGCGTTAACCCAGAAATAAACGAATATGGAATCCGCCATCCATAGGATCACGGAAAGCAAAACACAGGTCCAAATCACGAAAAACCGCCTTACAGCAGAATCGTGATGGAATCGTTCTGCAACGCCAATCATGACTTGGCTCTCCTTTTCTCGATGCAAAAACAATGTTGATAGCGCTATTATTCAGAGTGTCAAGCGGTTGTATAAATTGATTTTTTTATTCTCCCGGCGCCGATTCTTATAACGTTTTGGAAAATAATCCTTGCGGCATCCACCGGAAATGTATCCTGAAACCATAATGATACGACGGATTGGAGGGTTCGATCTGAATTGCCTCTCTGTATCAGTACAAGACCGGTGGAGAGAATCTTATCAGATTCACAAAGAAACAGACGGAGATGAACGCGGTTTCTGACCTTTCCGTCTTCCCAGCAAGATTTCCTAAAAAGAATATGACGACGGATGGTTATAACATTGAATAAATTTAAGAGTTCAGCGTAATCCATAGTCTCAATTGTAAATATTTTACTTTTCAAAATTAAAAAATCAATACATTATCGATATATATTGGAATAAAAATTTACTCATCAAGACCGTTCAAGAGGATTGTTTGCGTTTGAGGATGATGAGCGTATCATGACTCCAAGATAGAAGCATGAACGATAGAGAAAGAACGAGCTGGCCATCCCCTTATTTACAAACCATCGTGATTTTAATCACAATTACAAATGAAAAATCCAAATAATCCATATTCATGTCATATAGTTATAACTTGTATTTCCAGCCAGTAGTTGATAGGTTTCTCCTAATGGAATATTAATGAATCTTATATATAAGATTCTAACAGAAAAATAACAAAAAAAATATTAAATTCGAGATTCCAAATATTTTTTTGGATTGATAAGAGTAGTTTTATTTTGGAATGGCGCCCTTTTTTTATCTCACTCACACAAACCTCTCCGTGAATTGTGAAGAAATGCTTAACACCCCCAAAAAAAGAACCTGTAAAAAAAGAAATCCTTCTTTTTATTTTATTGCGAGTTCCCCCATAATTGAACGCTTTTCTCCCTGCGGAAATTGGAAAGAACTTTACACGTTTCGTCATATACAATTTAGACACTTTCTTCTATAGTACGTAACACAACATGGAAAGAAAGATAAGGAATTATGGATGAAGAATCCAAACTCGATAAAACAACTGAATATCCTGAGTTATCCGAGACATTGAGCGGCCGCCGGCCTTCGTGGGATGAGTATTTCATGCTGATCGCCAAGTTGGCGGCGACCCGGTCAACTTGTTATTCACGCCCAGTCGGCGCGGTGATCGTCCGGGATAAGCGAATCCTAGCGACAGGTTATAATGGCGCCGCACCAGGCGCGTGGCACTGCTCCGACCGGAAAGAATGTTATTGGCGAAAGCCGGAAAACCAAGTTCCCGGTATCAAACCGAGTGAACTGTCCCGTGCGATCCACGCGGAAATGAACGCGATCGCACATGCCGCGCGTCAGGGGATCAGCATAGAAAACGGAACGATTTATTCGACTCTTTCGCCCTGTATGAATTGTTTCAAAGCGCTTATGAGCGCGGGTATTCAACGCGTTTTTTATGAGCATATTTATGATTTTAACGATCAGGGCGGGGACCAGGCGCTTCTCAACTATTACGATCAATATAAAGAGATTATCGAAGTAAAACGATTGGTTATTTCCAAACCAAGCATCGTTACGGCGAATGAATTTCTCAGCGGTGTCACATCAAAACGCCGGCATGATCATTATAGCCAATCATAATACTCGCCAAGTTTTATATGAAAATGAGTTGCAGAAAGCATTCCGAAAATGAAAACCTTGGAAACACATTTTTATATAAAAACGTTCGATTTAATTATTGGTTTATTTAAAAATAAGTATTGACATGGGGAGAATAATAAATTAAGTTATACAACAAATTATATGTAATGTGGGAGAGTACGAAGAGCGAAATCGTTTGGGGGAAGAGATGATTGGGGTGATGAAGGATCAATTATCCCTTGAAATGGACAATGAAGCGCCCTCACAAACGAAACTTGTTAGCGCGTTCTTCACTTTGGGAAGTCTGTGTCTACCTGTTATATGATTTGTATTCGTATTTAAAAAAGCTAAGAGAAAAACAAGAACGTGATTCCCAAGGGACGAGTTTCATGTTGACTTTTTTTGCGATCCTGGCGCGCTGGTTGAATCGGCTCGGGAGTGTATATCCAAGAATCCCTATCCGCATTCCCATTTTTTCTTTCACCGGATTTTATGGATTGCTGGCGATTTATCTCGCTGTGGCTGCGATTACTTTCTGGCCAAAACCATCCATTCCTCTGGACGGAGCCGAACTGGTGGAGGTCTCCCTCCATCAGACGCCGGAAACTGCGTTTCTGGAAGATATTGAGGTATTCACCGACGCCGCGTCCATTCCGGAGGAACTCTATCCGTACGAGACCCGTCAGCCACTTACAGTTACTCCACGGGCTTTACCCACAAAAACGCTGAGCCAAACAGTCGTTTCATCTTCACCGGAAGAGAGTGATTCCCAAAAAACCACCGCTACAGTTATTCCAATAACAACAAACCAAAAGAAAATTCAACCGCAAAAAGGATTTTATCACACTGTTCAGAAAAACGAATCGATCTATTCCATCGCGGTCGACTACCGAGTCAGTTATCTAAAAGTAAAAAGTTATAATCCTGACATCAATCCCCGCCGTATGCAGCCCGGTGATAAAATATACATCCCCGGTTCAAAAGACGCGTACCGATTAGCCTCCTCGCATACAATGATCCTGCCGCTTAAATCGACCCTGATCACTTCCCCATATGGAATGCGAAAACATCCATTGGCGAGAGGGACAGGCGGGCGGAATACATTTCGATTCCATAAAGGCATCGATTTGAAAGCGAACACTGGAACGCTAGTGCTTTCCGTTATGGATGGGAAGGTCATTTCATCTGGATGGCGGAATTCCTATATGGGTTATACCGTCGAACTGCAACACGCCAATGGAATAAGAACCGTCTACGCTCATTGCTCCAAATTACTGGTCAAACGAGGCGAGTCGGTGCGTCAAGGACAAATCATCGCGAAGACTGGAAAATCCGGAAAGACCACAGGCCCTCACCTTCATTTCGAAGTCATCAAAAATGGGAAACACCAAAATCCCATCAACTTTTTACCGCGGCTGCGAAGACTATAAGCGATAACTAGAACACAACACAGCATTTTGAAACGAAGGCGGCGTGTATATGCCGCTTTATTAGTTTATCGGACGGGTTTTTTCTATACATTCCAATCCTGTATCAATCATTATAAGATTTTCAATGTATAGACCAGACCGTTTTTTCGAAAACGCATAGATCAATTTGCCGATGATTGATATAAACCATCATGATTGAGATCGCAAATGAAAATGAATTGCGAGAGTACTCTCGAACGAGAAAGTTTTAGAAACTCATTTTCATATAAACCAGCATGATTGAGATCACAACCTGCAAATGAAAATGAGTCGCAGAAGCGGTAGGATGGGTCACGCTTTATCGACCCACCGGGAATGATTTACGAAAATGGCGCCTCAAAAAGACGCGACCCACCCTACCTGCTCATTTTCATATAGAGTGATGGATGAAGAGATTTTCAAGGAAGTGGAAAATTATTCGAAGCGCTCAAGGAATGAAGGATGGACCTGAAACAAAAGGTCCATCCTTCTTGAAATTCTAATTAGTTTCCCCTAATTTTCCGGTTAACGAGTTCGTTAACACTCAGTTTCTTATTTTCTTTTTCATTCTGCATCTGAATATCATCTATTTCTATATTGTGAATCCGCAATTTAATCAAATCTTTAACTGGGAGATCTTTATACCCCAGTTTTCTCAATTCTCGTACAAAATTGGATCGCACGTTGTGAATTCTCATCTCAATGAATTGTTCCAAAGGAATGTCATCATATCCTAGGGCAGAAAAATCTCTCATGTAGTCTGGGCTGACATTATGTATGCAGATTTTTTTAAGTAAATCGAATGAAAGACCATCATATCCCAGCCGGTTGAGTTCTTCGGCCACTTCCGGATAGAAGTTATGAATCTTCAAATCTACAAGTTGGGAGGGGGAAAGATCGGTGTAACCATGTTTGGTGAGTTTTTTAATGAATTCCGGTTTCACATTATGGACACCCATCTTCATGATTTGGTCGACGGACAAATTTTTATACCCAAGCGCCGCCAACTCTTCAATGTAATCCGGTTTGACATTGTGAATCCGCATATCAACTAGTTCATCAGCGGATAGGTTTTCATACCCAAGACGAGTCATCTCTTTGATGTAATCCGGTTTAACGCCGTGCAGTCCCATTTTCTTATACTGACTCAGAGTCAGGCCGCTATATCCCAGATCTGAAAGTGATTTGATGAATTTGGGTGTGATATTGCTGATCCGGGAATCGATTAATTCTTTTAATGACAGTTTCCCAAAACCCAGCTCTTCCATTTCTTTTGCATACTCCAATGTGACGTTGTGAATACGCAATTTGATAAAATCATCCGCTTGTAAATCACTGAATCCCGCTTTCCGGAATTCACGAATGGATTCGAGGGAAACGCCGTGGATACACATTGCAACGATTTGTTTGAAAGGAAGATCCGTAAGGCCCAGTCTACGTAATCCTCGGATGTAATCAGGTTGGATATCAAATAAACAAATTTTCATCAATTGATCGAATGCCAGATCATCATATCCCAATTCAGCCAGTTCATCCAAATCGCTGAGCCGAAAACTGTGGACGGTGAAGAGAAACAGATGATGATGCTTGATTTCTCCTTCCAATCCATGCCGTTTTAACTGGTGGATAAATTCTTCTTTCGGTTCGAAGAGGAAGTGACCCGCTCCCATCCCTTCTTTAAAATCGCCCGTATATGAAATCGTCCCAGCGTCACTGTCAAGTTCGAATTGGATATCCTCAAACGTTGACGATTCATTTACTTGAGACAATCCACGAAACTTTTGTTTGTAGTTTTCATGGGTGTCTCCAAAATTGGATCGGCCTTTTTCGGTTTGGAACGTATGATCCATACGCAACTCACCCTCTCGAATTTGGGCCGTCCAGACTCCCCGGTTTGGCGTTTCTTCCAAATCCATATCAAAGTCCGACATTGCGATCTGATCGTATACATGATCGATATCAATGTCGATATCGAAATCAAAGTTCATTTCATGGCTCTCTACTCGTACTTGGGGAGCCGGTCTAGGCATGGGATTCGTTATTGAGATTTCATCGTCGAATTCGATTTGTGGATTGGTCTGATTCGCGATGACTCCGAAAGGAATCGTTCCCAGCGCAAGAATAAGAAATAAGAATGCGGTGATGACGAGATATTTTTTTGGTTTATCAGGACGATGGTTAAGAATTCTCATGAGTCTCTCCTTAATAATCTTTTTGGAATGAAATAGTGTGACAGTACCCGGCAGCGCGGGTATGGGATTGTTTGCCATTAGAACAATCCGCAGAAATCCTTCACCGCACTCCGAGCGGGAGGATTCCGATCCATGTATTGCGGCGTCATCACAGGCGAATTCGCGGAACCGGTCCACGAGTTTGCCTGCGATCCATACAACGGGATGGAAAAAGAAAACGATCTGAATTAGAGTTTCAATGAATTTCACCAGCGAATCCCTGCGGCGGATGTGGGTCAATTCATGAAAGAAGATCCAACGAATTTCCGCGGTCTGCTGCGATTCCAAGAGATGAGCGGGAATGAGGATGGACGGGCGCAGGATCCCAGCGGCGAACGGCGACGTCACCCACCCAGCGGTTCGCACCCGGACTGGGTGTTTCACTCCCGCTTTCCGGCTGAGACAGCGGAAATCGAATGGAAACGTACTCTGATCCAAAGAGTCTGTTTGTTGTATAAGTCTATGAATTCGAACAAATTGAAGAAGTATTTTTGTCCCTAGGCAGAAAACGATAACCAACCAGCCTATCATGAGCCACGTTTGGAGCGATACGGAAACACCCGATACGGATTGGCCTTGGTTAGATCTAGCTACTTCACGAACATCCCGTTCGGCCTTGTCCGATTCGATTATAACCGGATCAGCAATAACAGGGTTGGTGGTAATCGGATCGATTTTCAGCGGTTTTTGAACGCTTTTCTCTTCTGTTTGGACAATTTTATGATTTTGTATCGTAATTGGAGGGAGAATCCAATGATCCTTTTCTGATCCGGATTTCTCCAAATGTGTTGGATTCGCAACAGCGCCGTCCGCCGATGTGGAAGCGGATGCGATCGAGCGATTATACGAAAATAATGTGAATGGTTGATAGGGAACGATCAATTTAAGAAAAACCAGCAGGAACAAAACGTATCCCCACTGCGGTGTGATCCATTTCCTTAAACCATACCATATGGAAAGCGCAAACAGGAATGTCATGGTCGAGCCCAGAACACGATCGAGCATGAAAATGAACCAGGATTCGGCCATTCCGTTCAACCATTCAATGGGATTCATGATTCGATCCCCTTCTTCTTTTTGTACTCGCTGATCATTGATTCCAACTCTTCAATATCAGTTTCATTCAAATCGGCCTTGTTGACCATATAGCAGAGCAATTGCCCTTTATCGCTGTCCAGACTTTTCTCTAAAAATGCGTCGGCGGCCTGCGTCAGCATTTTCATGGATGAGTATTTCGCTCGATAGAGATACCGCTTGCCATCTTGCTTGTACGTCAAAAAACCTTTCTGGACCAACTTGCTAAGAAGCGTTTTGACGGTCGTATTCGCCCACCCATGTTGTTTATGGAGGATGTCGTAAATCTCGCGGGACGGGGCCCGTCCCAATTTCCAGACCGCTTTCATGACGCTCCATTCCGCCGGAGTGAATGGATCGGATGGATTGTTTTTCATGGTGTTTCACTTTCGCCGCATAGGATCGATTACGACTATAGTCGTGGTCGACGGGATTGTCAAGAGGATTTTCCAACTTTTTTATATTTTTTTGGGCATAACAGGATACACAATCCGACGGGCAGGATGGGCAAGTACCGGCATTTGCGCCGGAGGATTAACTTTTTCTTCACTTGCATGATCCCACGGCGAATCGTTAGGCGCAGGAAAAGCGATAGCCATCCGTAAACCGTCTTATCCTCTTCCTTCATCCCTTCATTTCATTATTTCTCCACTATGCAATGAATGGGAACGTTTTACAATTAAGACCACTATTCGTTTACGATTTTTATACTATCTATGCCTGGTGAAACCGGTATGACGAAAGAAAATACCCTTCAAATCCGGCGCGCTGAATTATCAGACTTGGACGCGATCACGGAAATATACAACGAAGCGATCCGTACGACGACAGCGACATTCGACACGGAACCGAAAACAGTGGATCAACGGCGGGACTGGTTTGATTCCCATGGCGCTCGGCATCCGGTTTTCGCCGCTAAACTGGATGGAAAGGTAGTCGGATGGGCGAGCTTATCAAAATGGTCGGACCGGCCCGCATATGATGAAACAGCGGAATTGTCGTTCTACGTCAAAGAAGAATTCCAGGGCCAAGGCATCGGTCAGAAGTTGAAACAAACAATGATCAGTGAAGCGCGAAAACTCGGTTTTCACACTCTTATCGCCAGAGTCGCCGAAGGAAACGATGTAAGTCTATATTTAAATAAGAAAT
>CAXXSM010000144.1:0-86081 GCA_963663405.2 bacterium
GTCATCGTGGTCCTAATCAATGGCAGACCCTTGTCGATTCGCTGGACGGCGGAGAATGTTCCTGCCATTGTTGAAGTCATGGATGTGCGGTGAACAGGGTGGTAACGCTATTGCTGATGTGCTTTTTCGGAGACTTTAATCCTTGTGGCCGTTTGCACGGTTACAGTTCCCATATCACGTTGGGCAGCTTCCTATTTATTATAATCACTATGCCATCCAGAGCAGGGAAGAAGTATATAAATATGACGGGGGAGCCTCTCTAATGAATTTGGATATGGAATGAGCTACACGAGTTATGAGTACAGCAACTTACAAATTCATCCCAAAGTCATCAATCCCGCCGGTGAAGTAACGATCACCGCTGACATCGAAAATACCGGCGCCCGCGCCGGTCAAGAAGTGGTACAACTGTACATCCATGATACGTTGAGCAGTGTATCCACTCCCGTAAAAGAATTAAAAGGTTTTGAAAAAATATCTTTACAAATTGGGGAAAAGAAGAGAGCGCAATTTAAACTTACATCCGAGGATCTATCCCTATTAGACAGACATATGGAATGGAAAGTCGAGCCGGAACTTTTGAAGTTATGGTTGGCCATTCATCACAGGATATACGGCTTAAGGGACAATTCGATGTAAAAGAATAAGGGGATTGGAATTCGTGTCAAACAAAACGCGGGAGATTAATCGACTTTCAAAATTGTGCCGGCGATATGACGCAGTCCATTATTCTTATTGAAATAATAGGTAACCAGTATACGTCCATCCGCCATTACAGCCGCCCAGGGATAGCCGATATCTCCATTCCGCCATCGTCGCGTAGAATGATTTCTTCCGCGCTTTCAAAATTGCTGCATTCAGCGTCCAGAAACGCGGGCGCGAATTCCATATGGTTGATGGCGGTAGCCATAAATCAACAATACCTGTTTGTCCGGCAGGCGCAGCGCGAAATGTGGATGACCTTGAAATCCTGAATCCCGCCACGGTTGGAAACTCTTTCCTCCATCCGTGGACCGCGCTACGACTGTCGCGTCGTGAAAATCAGCGGTCCGTAAGAACGCGATCAAATCGCCTTGTGGCGTTTCATAGAGAGAGGTTTCGTTGAACGAGGCGTTTTCATCCTTTGCGATAGGGCAGGGCGTATGACCAGGTGAATCCTCCATCATCCGAAGTGAGTAAGTGGACTTCTGTTCGACGTGGATTGAGCTGGGCGATCACAGCGCACGCCCAATAAAGACGCTCATTCCTTCCCTGACACATAGCGCCACGATTATACGCCGGACAAGAATCGCCGAAGACATTTTTAATGGCGTTTCCAGGAACAACCGGCGGGATGGTCGGTCCTTGCCAAGAATGACCGCCATCTTTCGAATGAAGCAAATAAACCGCCCATAAATATAAAAATTTCCATGGCGGATTGTTTCATCGAACGAATCGGCGACCTCATCATTTACACGCGCCCATCCATAACTGCTGCATATAATCGAACCATCGCGCAGTTGAACCATACAAGGATCCTGTGATCCTCCAAATGGGTGCGCAAAGATTAATTCCGGTTCGGAGGTCCACGTGGCCGCGTTGTCTTTTGAGCGAACGAGAACGAGATAACTATTTGGATCGACGTGACTCGTTCCCTCTTCTCCGAAGGACCTGCCGGGATGGCGCGCGGCGGAATGCAACAAGTAATTCTCCGTCAGGCCGAGTAATAACGGATGGAAAGGCGCTGTATAAAGTGATTATTTTCATAGATCACAATATCTTTGACTTTTGTGATACTCGATGATTGGGCTTCCACTGGTTGTATCGTCTCATGAACATATAAAAAACGATAATTGCATGCACAGAATAGTAATATTTTTCTCATGATTCTCTTTCCTTTCCTTGTCTTTTGTTTACTGCCCAATCATATCGACTTTAGGCAATCATAAAAAATCGTCTACTCGATCACTCAGAGGTCATCATAATAACGTCTTTCCTGCGAGATTCGGGGAGATGTTCAGTTTGACGAGCTCTCCTTCCTTTATACATCCTTCAATCGTGGTTTTGTATGGCGCGTGAAGTTTGAAATCCACATTCCAATCTTTTGGCCAAGCCGGCGCCAAGTAAATCTTCTCCCGTCTGTTTGCAGGATCATCGACTGAAGAACCCTTCATCAGCACACCGCCGTGCGTTTGATCCGGTATCCAATCATAGTTAGGCCCCCAGAATGCGGGGAAACGTGAATCGGAGTGTTTGTTCTTTGCGCGGTCCACCAGATTCTGCTGCGCTTGGTCAGCAAGTCCTAGATAGGCCATGAAGATGTCATCTTGGCGCCAACCGGAATTTCCTTTGTCAAGTCGATTGATTGAGAGCCTGGACGCCAAGGTTGATGTGTGGTTTGCCAACCGCAATCTGGCGGAATGGGAAGACCGCGTAAAGTTCGGGATTTTCAACGTTTCGCTTGTTGGCGAACTTTTCCGCAGGAGCGAGCATCGTCACACCCTCATGGTCTCGCACTGGTAATGTTGGGATTTTCGTTTTGAAGGCCGCCCAGAATTCCCTTTGCTCGTTCGTTGTCAAATTCTCTGGCAGGGAAAGAAGGCGGTCCGTTATCGCATGCAATCCCGCCACTTCAGGCATCGGATTGGTACAGTCCCACCAGGTTTCACACGCCATAGATGGATGCATGACAAGTTTACCATCCGGCCCGGTCTTGTACTGCAAATCAAAGAAGGTCACTATCTCATCGGCAAAGGGAAGAATGGTGGTTCGCAGGAATTCTTTATCAAGCGTGTGTTCGTAGCGGTCTAACATCATGAATACGAGTTCCGGTCCTGAAAACCCATTCCCATTTGTGCCAACCACTCGCTTGTAATTTAGTCGATTCTCTCCGAGCAGGGTTCCCAGCCATAGGTATTTGAAAACATGTCTCCCCAAAAGTAGATACATTCCGGGACATAAATTCCAGCGTGCCCCGTGTGGATTTTTGTTTGGTATTTGAGATATTCAAACAGGTCTCTGCAGTACATTTTGTACAGTGGTCCGGTTAAATCGAAATCGCCTGACGCGCACATACTGATGTAGGGCAGCCGCGTATTCTGCCACCAATATCCCGGCCCCCAGCGGCGGTAATCGGCGTCACCAGGTCCTCCATCAAAAGGCACAGTGAAGATCGATCCGTTGAACTTAATCGGATACCTTCCGCGGCCTGCGCATGCGTTCATGTAACGCTGCAGCGCGTAGGCTTGACTTACTAGAAACGCGTCATTCGATTGAACTCCCTCCGCCGGCGCCATATGGATCCAACTCCGATTCCAGAACGCTCTCCACCAATCTTCGTGAGCCTCGCGCCGCTTTTCGAAATCGATCTTCTCTGTTTCTCTTATCGCGGTGTCAATGGCCGTCAGCCAATCGTTCTCTGTGGCTGGGTGTTTCGTTAACACGTAGACATCAATGCGGTGTTCCTTCGATTTCGGTGACAGCAGGCGCATGTTATCAATCCGTTTGGCTCCGTTGGCTTTGACAATGGCTCCAAAGGTGCGGTGAAGTAATGGATCCGGCCGTTTGAATCCGTCCACGCCTTGGATCTTGGCGCACATGGCGGGCCCAACTGATTTACTATTGCGGTGATACCAGCCGATCCGGTCTTTTTGATTGTCGAGAATGACATCCGGCTCAACAATGGTTTCCGCGTGCTGGTTATTGGGTTTCGAACTGTCCAACAAAACGTCGCTGGATTCAAGACTAGGAAGTGAGTATGGCTTGGTTCGCCAGAGTTCGACTGTTGCGATCGCGTCTGTTTCCTGCGGCGCCTTGATCTCGGTGTGTATGACCGGGTGATTCGCGTCAACCCAAAGGCGGAATTCCGTCTCGCCGCAACGCGCCCTAAGCGTCCCATCGGCGAGGTTCAGCGTTTGCAGGAAATCATCAGTCGATGGCGCCGGATCGAGTGATATTCTAACGCGTCCGATCTTCAGCAGCCGCCCGTTATCTCCCCATGAATCGATCCGGGAGATGTAGAAGATCAGATCGCCATTCTTCTCGATCCACGCATTCAGTCCTGTCTCTCCATTACCGAGTGGCCTGGAACCGTTGTGGTCTTTGCTCGGAGTCTTCCAGTACAACGTTATATGTGTTCAGTGGATCAACATTCTCTACCGCCGCTTCGCCGGATCGAATCATTTCACCGGTCCGCCGCAGGATTTGGACATCTCGATCCGTTAGTTTCCCTTCAGTATCTGGTCCCACATCCAACGAGAGCAGATTGCCGAATTTCACCGCGCCCAAGTAGTCATTGTATATCTTTGTAGGTGAGTGATAGGACTCGGGTTTAATCGCGGGATTATAAAAGCCAATGTGTCGAGGATAGGGGATAGGTGGAAGTCAGCGGCAAGATATCCGTTGTATTCCTCTTCCGCTTTCTTATTATACTTGGAGGCTTTTGGATCTCCGAGTTTTTCCCGGTGTTTCCACGCTCGCGAAGGCAAAGCCTGCCTGCCGGTTGACCGTGATTGAAACCAATAAAACAATTCGGCTGAAATTGATGAATCCACTCCACTGTTTCCACGTGAGACAAACCGCCATCACCACATGCGGCATGATCCATCCAGAAGAATTCGATGGGGCCGTAGAGCATGCACAATTCCTTCAGTTGAGCCTTCTTGTATTCGATCGCTTGTTGCTTTGCTTCCGGAGTTTCGCGGGGATGCCGCCAATCTCCTTCGGAATAGTAAAGCGCCAGTTTGAGACCGTATTTTGTCACACGACGCTCGAAGTTTTGATAATACATCCATGCCCAATGGACTGTTGGTTACCTTTAAATCGGTTGTCTGCGTATCCCATAAACAGAAGCCGTCATGATGTTTGGTAAGAAACCAAGATATATTTCATTCCCGCGTCTTTTGCCGTCTCGCACCATTGATCTGTGTCGCATCCCGTGACGTTAAAAAATTCCGGACCGTGCGGTTCCTTGGTCCATTCCAATCCAGATACCGAACTGAAGGACCAACAGACGAACAACCCGAACTGCAGTTCTTTAATCTGCCGCGCCCTGATTTCATCAGGAATCTTATTCATGTTGATGAGCAGAATCAGTGCTCGTTACGGCTCCTGTTATTGCAAGAGATAGTAACGCTGTGAAGAGTTGTGTTTTCATTTTTTCTCTCTCCAGTCAATAATCTGGTAGATAGTATTTCTGAAGGATCATCCCAAAGTGATAATTTTCCACTTTAGCGGTTCTTCAATTCCATACCAAGTGGCGATCCCATCTTTTCGCGCGTATAATCTTCTCAATAAGCGGTAATCGAAAATGGTCTCCAGCAATCACAGGTTAAGCTGGATCGGGCAGAATTGTAATGGATTCTTAGGGGATACGCATGCTTCTGACCTATGACTTATATGTAAAAATGAAGAGAATATAATTGCAAGAATATTGTTGGGCGGCGATGCGTGTATGCAGATACTTTGATCACCTAAAAACCTATCATCACTTTGGAAAAATCAGATAAATGTATTTTTAAGGAAAAGTAATAGATGAAAACAGGAATTCAATACGCTTTTCTGTTGATTATACTGATCGTTACATCAAGCGTTTCTCACGCTCAACACCCAGGTATCTGGAGATATTTTCCAGAGATCCCGTTGCCATTTGCAGTGAATTTTACGCCAGAAGGGAACGCGTTGATCCTCAATCCTGAAACGGTATTTATCTATGACGGGTATGAAATTAAAAAAATTCCCACAGATTGCCGCTTAGGCTCAATCCAGCAAGATGCGCAGGGACGGATCTGGTCGGTGTATAAGGGGCAAACGATTAATATGTCGCCGGATTATTATGGCATGATTATGTACAATCCCGCGACTAAAAACTGGCAGAGATTCCCTATTCCGGATTTGCAGGGAACAACCATTTGGCTTTCGGATTGTTTTCAGTTTTATGAACCGAATCGCGTGATTATGACCAATCAGGAGAAGTTTTTTACCTATAATCTCGAAACTGGAGAATCCCACGACATACTTCGGAGAGAAGATACTTCTCATAACTCATTTCTGTCGATCAAAAAAGGATCGAGTGATGGCGTCTTTTGGGGATTTGGGGATCAAGGGATTTTGCGAATCACTCGAAATATGAAGGATGAATGGACCTGGATAAATTATGCGCTTCCCGGCGCGGATCATAGAAAATTGCATGGGTATCCGATAGTTCTATCCGATTGTGAAATTTATGTACAAATCGCTGAGCAAAACAGAGAGTCGATTTCCTATTTTCTAATGCGATTTTATGGGGATCGCTGGGAAAAACTAACTCAAGATTATCCTTATAATCTCCGCTGCGGTTGGGCTGATTCTCTTGGACGGGTATGGACCACTGGCTGGCTTGATGGGTATATTTTTTTACAGGAACCGGATAAAAAGGTCAAAACGATCGAAGGAAATGATATATTAGGTATGGCATTATGCCGTTCCGCATTTTGCAAAGAAGATATTGCATTAATCGGTACCGTAGGAGGCTTGATTCGTCACGCTCCCCCTTTATGGCAGCTTCCAGCGAAATTGAATCCTCAATTCTATGGTTATGACAAAGTATTGGGAACTGATCAGCACGGGAATCTTTGGCTGGCAAAACCTGGGCAACTTATACGCGGACAAGGGAATGAGGTTCAACGATACAATTGGAAAACGATGGAACAGATTGAAGATTTGCAAACCATGAACTTCGATTTGCAATGTCATCCCTTAGCCGATGGACGCACGGTTCTTTATTTTTATCAGAATTTTAATGATGCAAATCAGAATCGGCTGATCGTGTATAACGCCTCAACTGATCTCATCGAATCGGTCATAGAACCTCACAAGATTTTTGTGAATGGATTTCCCGGACTGAATAATACTGTTTATCTTATTTGTAAAGACAACCAAACTAACCTGTTTTCACTAGAACAATTTGACGGCATTACCTATCAACGGATTGCCGATGGGAATACGATTTCCGGCCTGGATATTAATACGCGCGTGTTTCACACTCGCTCCGGTGATATCTGGTTATTGAATTATTATCTCGGCCCTTATGGGATCTATCGAAAGGGAAATTATCAAGCATTTGAACCACCCGTGACCACTAGCCCCGGCAAACCTGGAAGCGCCTTCTTAGAATGTTCGGATGGAACCATTTGGGCTGGTTTCGGATATGCTGTATTTGAATTTGACAATGGAAAATGGCATAAACAACTGGATTGCAGTGAGGATGTCGGCGTTACCCAGCTGTTGGAAAGTCATGATGGCAGCATTTGGGTGGTGACACGGAAACGTATCTATCGCTGGAAGAATGGCGTCTGGACGTATCATCATTATCAAGAGGGATTGCCCTCCGCTACATATTTATCAATTTTTGAAGACAACCAACAACGGATTTGGGCGGCTACACGAACTGGTGACCGGCTTTTTTGTCCAGAGGCTGACGCTGATCCACCCATCGTCACTTTTCTGGAAGAGGAAAATAACCGTCAATTCTTACCACATGTTCATGTTCGCATCACGTTTACCGCCCAGGATCGCTGGAAATACACGGCTAAAGAGAAACTACAATATTCGTATTGTTTGGATGATCAAGATTGGTCGCCATACTCCTATAATGCATTCGCGACATTCCCCAAATTGGAACCAGGGAAACATCGGCTGCAAGTCACAGCCATAGATGTGAATTACAATCAAGCGGTAATCCCTGCGGTTTGGGAATTCGAGGTGTTGTCTCCCTGGTACAAAGAACCTGCCTTTCTCATAATCATAACGTTGGCTTCGATTTTAATCCTGGTCTTGATGACACTGTTAGGTTCACGGTATTTCAATTTAACTCGATTGGTCGCGGAACGAACGGATCATTTGACGAAAGCGAACGAACAACTCCTCAGCCATCGCGAGAAATTGCAAGCCTTAACCTCCGAACTATTTTTGATTGAAGAACGCGAGCGGCGTAAATTGGCGTCCGATCTGCATGACAGCATTAGCCAATCACTATCGCTCTCGATGTTGGAATTATCCTCGTTAGCAAAAGAAAAAGCGGTGGAAGAAATCAAGGAACAGGCCACTCAAATTCGCAAACGTCTCGATCGAACCCTTCAATCCACTCGCGATCTCACGTATCAACTTTGTCCTCCTCTCCTTTATCAAGCCGGACTCGGTCCGGCTATCGCTCAATTGGCTGAAGAATTTCAGGGACATTATGGATTTGTGGTTGATTTTCACGAATCGGGTGAGTCTGAGCCGTTAGTGGAAGAGCATCGATATTTTCTGTTTCGCGCAACGCGGGAATTATTGATGAATATCACCAAACACGCCCAGGCGACACATGTGGATATTTCATTACTGTGGAATAACGATACAATCCAAATTCAAGTCCGTGATAACGGAATTGGATTGATCCAATATGAAAACCAACACTTTATATCAGAACAAGGCGGTTATGGTCTTTTCGGTTTACGGGAACGAGCCACTCGGATGGGTGGTAAACTCGATATACAATCGATACCGAAACAAGGTACAATTGTTTGCATGACAATACCGTTACGGTGAAATCATCATCCTAGATTGCAAGAGAGTGAATTCCATATGAGCATTCGAATTTTATTGGCCGATGATCACATCGTAATCCGGGATGGAATTCGCGCCCTATTGGAGAAGCACTCTGACTTCGAAGTTGTCGCTGTGGCCGGCAATGGGAGGGAAACGCTGGACTTAATTCAGAAACAGGACATCGATGTTGTCATTATGGATATCAGTATGCCCCATATGACCGGAATCGAGGCGACTCAACAGATCAAGACATGTTCCCCTAAAACGAAAGTTTTGGCATTGTCGGTTCATACGGATAATGAATTGGTTGCGCGGATGATCGAAGCGGGAGCGTCGGGATATCTCCCAAAAAGTTGTGAGATTGATGAACTCATCGAAGCTATCCAAACCGTCATTCAAAATCGAACGTATCTCTCCTCAGCCGTTGTGGATTCCGTATTTAAATATATGCAAAAGGAATCTTCTTCTCCTCCCGATCTCACGCCGAATCCGCTGACTACCCGTGAACGGGAAGTCTTGCAACAAATCGCGGAGGGAAAATCCACCAAGGAAATGGCTTCCCTTCTTTGTGTGAGTGAAAGCACAATCGAATCCCACCGCAAAAATATCATGAAGAAACTGGATCTTCATAGCATCGCCGAACTCACAAAATATGCCATTCGGCATGGGTTGACATCAATCGAGTCATAAGAATTCCCTACTTTTTATGAAAGACTCTCCCTACTTTCCTGGATCTCTATTCACCAGATTCCACGGCATAAAATTCATTGAAATTCAGAATATACAAAACATCAAGTTCTCATAAAATGTTCATTCATACGAGACAGAAGAGAAAAGCGTATGATGAAAATCTTATTGGTAGATGATGATATAGAATTCCGAAATTATATGCGTTGTTTATTGGAAGAGAAACTAGGCCCTGTTGAAATCCAGGAAGGAGAAAACGGTCAGGAGGCGATCGTAATTACAAAACAATTCCATCCAGAATTGGTATTTATGGATATTACTATGCCTGGATTGAACGGTCTTGAATCCACGCGAGAAATACACCGCCTAATGCCAGAATGCAAGATCATTATGCTTACCGTACATACCGATCCTGCTTTCGCAATTCTCTCTCGACAGGCTGGAGCGTCTGGATACTTGATAAAGAACCATGTGGATCAAGATGTATTTGTGGCGATAGAAAAAATCATGCGAAATGAATGGTTTGAAAGCGCAATCAATCTTGAATCATAAAATCAAATTAGGGAAAAGGAGTCGTATCATGAAAGTGATTAGAGTGTTTCAGATCGGAGTGTTGCTGAGTTTTGGAATGTGTAGTATCTGTTTTTCACAAGTGAGTGAACCGTCATTAGAAACCATTACGGTTGAAATTCCTAACGTGGTTGAGGAGGCCATACCGCTGAAAATGGTCCTTATTCCTGCAGGTGCGTTCACCATGGGATCATCGACCGAAGAACGCAGAAGCGATCCAAGAAGTAATGCCGTGGCTGATGCGGACTGGCCGCAGCATGAAGTTACAATCTCCCATCCGTTTTATTTCGGCATATATGAAGTAACCCAAGCGCAATGGACGGCGGTAATGGGATACAATCCGGCCAGTCGAATAGGCATAGACATCCCCGTCAATAATGAAAGTTGGATCGAGTGTCAGGAATTTATCGAAAAGATTAATGAAATGGGTCTTGGAACATTTCGTCTTCCGACAGAAGCGGAATGGGAATATGCCTGCCGCGCCGGAACCACGACAAGGTTTTTTTATGGAGATGTTCTGGAAACAAATGACTTGGATGAGTATAGCCCGATTCATGACCTGTACATGTGGTGGTGTGGAAATTGTGTGGCAGAAGAGACGCCTCTTCCTGTCGGTTTAAAACTTGCTAATCCCTGGGGACTTTATGACATTCATGGGAATGTCTGGGAATGGTGTGAGGATTGGTGGGAAAAGCCATGGGATTGTGGCGCCCAAGTGGATCCCACCGGTCCGGAAACCGGCACGGCGCGTGTAGTACGTGGAGGGGGCGCTCTTGGGTATGCTCAAGGTTGCCGATCGGCGGATCGCCGCTGCGATTTCTGTACCCCTGATTACCAAGTCCCACATATCGGTTTCCGTCTCGTAAAGGAATACGAAGAAGTTTCCAGTGTGGACTATTTTTCTCTCTATCAATAAATGCTTTCATTTCTTCCCAGTCTCTGTTTGGCAGGCTAGGGAGGATGCCCTGTGAAACAAAATTCAGCCAGGTGAGAGACGATCATGAATAGAAACGGTATTCATATACTTACATTCTTCCTGCTAGTATTAATCACCACTATGACCGCCTGGGGCGATGTTCAAGCCAAGAGAATTGTGACCGGCCGGGTCAATTCCTATTTTCTGCCGGGAACTCAAATTACCGTATCGATTTATGTGACGGGCGATCCAGGTTCTGTGACGGTCATCGAACAACCCCCGGCGGATTGGACAATTACTCAAGTGCAGAATGAGGGCGTCATCGCTGATGGGCAAATTATATGGAATATAACGGGATTTACCGGGAATCAAACCCTACAATATTTTCTTATGCCACCATCCCCCGCTGACGCTGCCCTGGATGGAATTTTTTTTGGTAAAGTGAATGAGGCGGAGATTAGCGGAATGAATATTTTGTTATGCCCCATACCCACACCGGGGAAACAAGTCCCGATGAAGACCGGCCTGGCATACCCCTATTGGTTGTATTTACCGGAGGAGTACGGAATTATCGAACAAGATTGGCCTATGATTCTATTTTTACATGGAGGGCCAATGATAGGAGCCATGGGTTCTCTAACCAATGGCGCGCTGACATCATTCCTGAATTTTTCATCGAATCGGGAAAAATATCCGGAATTATTTCAATGCGTTGTTGTATCTCCATATTGTTATGAGGAATGGTGGACAAATTCTCTTTTGTATGAAGTTGTCGCTGAAGTATCGTCGAAATACCACATTGATACCCAGCGAATCTATGTAATGGGAGTCAGCATGGGAGGATTTGGCGCGTGGAGTTTTGCCGGCGCTTATCCGGAATGGGTCGCCGCCGCGATTCCCATCTGTGGCGCGGGAGTCGAGATATATGTGGAAGAATTACATTCTACCATTCCGGCGGTTTCGTTGGAAAATCTGGTTTCCATCCCGATATGGGCGTTTCATGGCGCGAAAGACAGCCTCGTCCTGGAAGCGTGGGAAGCCCAAACTGTACAAGATCTGTTGGCGATGGGGGGGAATGTAAAATACACTGTTTATCCCAACGCTGGTCATCTTGACACCCCTAACTACGCATATAACGATCCTGAGGTTTATCAATGGCTGCTGCAGCAGAGAAAATCGCGCCAATCCGCCATATTCATTTATGAAAATTTCAAATAAATGTCAACTATATGTTGACATAACCGAATCCAGTTCCGTTAAATTCATATCATCTGATGAATTGCCTTCGAATGGCGATTGATTGTTAGTAGTGAACGGATTATTGATTAACGATATTCGATTATCGAGAAGATGCTTGAGCATTCCTCTCTAAGCGTTCGTATTCCTTAATCAATTGCATGACGATATCCGGTATGGAAGCCATCAGGTTACAAGTCAATCTAATATCATTATTCAGATCGAACAACTGCCATCCATGTCCTAGACTTTCCTAGACCGCTTTGTAGTTTTTCCAAAGAATTGCCCGGCTGTTTCCCAAGCGCCAATACAAAAATTGATGAGATGATTTCCCTCTCCCCGTTAATGCGTCTGTTGGTTTTTCCATCGATTTGTTGTGAAAATGTAATTTTCGAAAATACTAAATTAAGGTTCATCCTGTAAGTGAGTACGCAATGTAAAAATATATTCTCTTTTCATGGAAGATTGTGTATCCATGTTTACCCAGACTTCATGCTCTGGCGCAAGCGCCAGTATCTGGGCCACTATAATATGTCCTACCGGCGCTCGCGCCGGAGCCTTAGTGGGACAAAAGAAAATAGCCCGAGGATTTCAATCCTGGGGATAGAGGAATATGCTTTCTCATTAGAAGCAGCGTCTACTAATAGTACTCACTTACCGGATGAGCCAAAAAAAGAAAAGCGATGATTCCAACTGCCCAAACAAAACAAAACTCAACGTTATTAAAATTAGCTCAATTTCCGATCCCATACCGATATTGTGGAAACACGACGTGCCCAAAAGATACTGTTTCTGAGCTTTAATGGATTCTTGCGCGAGTGTGATGACCGCATTCGTGCACATGAAAATGATCGCAGCGATGATCAGGGGAATTCAATTGTGTGATTTCATGTTTTTTATCCTTTCTATTTGATATTGATGCGCATTTAAATAGAATATAACCATAACGCGTTTGATTCACATAACGAGATGAGTTACGAAAAGTATACTGATTTGCATAATAATTAATCCGGACTCCGGCTCCCGGTGAAAACCGAACTGGTGAATTGAATTCTAGGATTGTGAGTATAGAGCGCTTGATCATATAACCGGTTTTTGTTGCTTCTTTCTCGAATTCAACAAACGTACATTGGAGAGTCCATTGAACGATTGTAATTATGCTGATGAATGCAAGGGGGGGGAAGAACTACTGGAAAGCTGTATAGTGGAGGAGGACCTTGGATTAACGTTTGAAGACTTGTTCGATCTTGATGAGATTCAAACGATCCAAGACGCCTTTGCGAATGCCACGGGGGTCGCATCAATTATTACACAGCCAGACGGACGTCCCATCACTCAACCAAGCAATTTCTGCCGTCTTTGTCGCGACATCATCCGTCATACGGGAAAAGGATTGGAAAACTGCATGCGTTCGGACGCCATAATCGGCCATCCCAATCCCGATGGCCCGATCGTCCAACCTTGCCATAGCGGTGGACTCTGGGATGGTGGCGCTAGTATAAGTGCCGGAAACAAGCACATCGCCAATTGGTTGATCGGCCAAGTCCGCAACAAAGCGCAAAATGAAGAACGTATGCTCGAATACGCCCGTGAGATTGGCGCGGACGAAGATGAATTCCGGTCAGCGTTACAGGAAGTTACCATCATGTCGACGGAACAATTTCAGCATACCTGCAACACGCTTTTTTTGTTTGCTAAACAGATGTCACAATTGGCGTATCAGAACATACAACAACAAGCCCGGGCAATCCATCGCCGCAAACGGGCGGAAGAGGCGTTAAAGAATTCAGAAGCCTTGTATCAATCCCTTGTACAATATTTACCACAGGGTATTTTCCGCAAAGACTTGAAGGGGCGATTTACTTTTATCAACCAGAAAGTCTGTGAATATGTCGGATTCAAAGAAGAAGAGATTATTGGAAACACTGATTTTGATTTGCTCCCAAAAGAATTGGCGGAAAAATATCAGCATGATGACCTTCGTGTTTTTCAAACACAAGAAATGTTCGAATGTATCGAAGAGAACCAAAGCCGCAGTGGTGAGAAAATATACGTACATGTTATTAAAACTCCTATCTACAATGCGGAAGGAAAAATTATTGGGCTTCAAGGCATTTTTTGGATATTACTGAAAAGCAGAGAATGGAAGAAGAATTGCTAAAAGCAAGAAAACTGGAATCGGTCGGTATTCTCGCAGGAGGAATCGCTCATGATTTCAACAATCTTTTAATGGTAATCCTTGGTAATATCTCTCTTATCAAATCGTTTTCGAGTTTGAGTGATTTCATTTCGCAGCGATTGCAAGAAGTTGAAAAAGCCATCCAACGGGCACAGGATTTAACCCAGCAATTACTCACGTTTTCAAAAGGCGGCGCGCCGGTTAAAAAGACTATTTCGATCACAAAACTTGTCGAAGAAACCACTGCTTTCACCCTGCGAGGATCAAACGTTCGATGCGAGTTCGATCTCCCTGATGATCTCTGGTTTATTAATGTGGATGAAGGGTAGTTTAGCCAAGTGATCCAAAACATAGCGCTCAACGCTGTCCAGGCGATGCCCGGCGGGGGTGTTTTAACGATCAAAGGAAGAAATGTTCCAAATGAAGATACGAAGGACTTAATGATCCATTCTTCAGAGGTAAGCGATTTTATCGAATTGACAATCCAGGATCAAGGATCAGGTATACCGGATAAGGATTTACAAAAAATATTTGATCCTTATTTTACAACCAAATCCAAAGGCAGTGGGCTGGGACTCGCTTCCGCTTATTCGATTGTCAAAAATCACGGGGGAAGGATCGCTGTCCAATCCGAGTTGCAGAAAGGGACGATTTTTACGATATATCTTCCCGTCTCTAACAAACCGGTTTCCCCACAACAGGAATTTGAAATGAATAAATCGGTTTCAGGACATGGACGGATTCTTATTATGGATGATGAGCCTCTGATCCGCGATGTCACTTCTCAAATGCTTCAACAGATAGGCTATGAAGTTGTGGCTGCTAATGATGGCGCGGAAGCGATTGAACGATACTTAAGAGCTATTGAAACCGGAACTCGATTTGACGCAGTCATCATGGATTTAACAATTCCCGGTGGAATGGGGGGCAAGGAGGCAATCAAAAAATTGCGTGAAATCGATCCGAATGTGAAAGCCATTGTATCGAGCGGGTATTCAAGTGATCCGGTTATGGCGAATTACCAGGACTATGGATTTGATGGATTCATCAGTAAACCTTATAAGATGGATGAACTTGGAAGAGCGCTGCAAACCGTAATGAAAAAGTGAGAATATCGGAATGCGACTTTTTTTTATAACATTTCTATCATTTTTATTCTTAGCCGGATGCGCTGGAGCAGGGAAGAGAACTCCCTCCACCAGTCAGCAAAGTTCGCATCCTGTAAACTCGCAAGAATCATCTCCCTCGATCAACGTTCCGGAACACGTCCCTTCCATTTCCGAAGAGAATTCTTCCAGCCCACCGGATTCCAGCGCGCAATCTCCACCATCCGAAATACCAGACAGCGCTCTGACTGAACCAATCGAAAATACAAGCCAAGAGCCTGAAATCACCATTGAACCGGATTTGGGCCGCCGCAGTCCCTATTTGATCTATTCTGAATCCCTTAAACTGTATACGTCTCCAAGCGCTCAATATGATATCTTTTTTTCCGATGGCGTTTGGTACGTGCGGTCACGAGGAACGTGGTTTACGGCTAAAAGCCATCGGGGGCCTTGGCGCGAGATTGAACCATCCGCTTTAATTCCAGCTCTCCAGGAGATAGGACAATGATAAAAGAGAATTCACGGCGGCATTTCCTGCGGCAGGCGGCTTGCCTGGCGGCATGGCCGTTCGCTTATCCACTTTATACGGCTAATGGATCGAACCAACAATCCCGGCCTAACATTGTATTCATCCTCGCCGATGATCTCGGTTATGGTGACGTAGGCTGTTATGGATGTCCTGATATTGACACACCGGCCCTTGATCGATTGGCCACGGAGGGAGTGCGTTTCACCAGCTTTTACGCCAACGCGCCCGAATGCACACCCACCCGGACCGCTCTCCTGACAGGCCGCTATCAACAGCGGGTAGGCGGTTTGGAATGCGCGATCGGGATCGGTAACGTGGGACGCTATGATGACGCGATCCGGCTGCGGGAAACGCATGATCTCGGCCTCCCCGTTGAAGAAACTTCAATCGCTCGTATGCTGAAAGACGCCGGTTATCGAACCGCCCTGGCCGGGAAATGGCATCTTGGCTACGAACCGAAATTCTCCCCATTAAAACATGGTTTCGATCGCGCGTTTGGACCCATTGGTGGATCCGCTGACTATTTCCATCATACAGAACCGGAAGGATTACACGCTCTTTACGAAAATGGCGAACCCGTCCACCGTGATGGATACATGACCGATCTAATCACCAATGCAGCGGTCCAGTTCATTGAAGACCAAACGGGGAAAACGCCTTTCTTTCTTTACACCGCCTACACCTGTCCCCATACTCCCTACCAAGGCCCAAACGACCAGACGGACACTCGCAAAACACCGGAAAATTGGAACCAAGGAACGCGGGAGACTTTCATCGAAATGGTCGAACGCATGGATACGGGAATCGATTCAATCCTCCAAGCGTTAGAGCGAAAAGGATTCGCAGACAACACTCTTGTCATTTTCGCCAGCGATAATGGAGCCAACCAGCACGGCCGCAACGCTCCATTCTCCGGCTACAAAGGCCAACTCTTTGAAGGAGGCGTCCGTGTCCCCTGCATCGTCCGCTGGCCAAAAAAAATCCCCGCTGGAACAGAAACGAATCGCCCAACCCTGATAATGGACTTCTCCACCTCCATCATCCGCGCCGCCGGAACAGCCCCTCCAAAAGATCGTCCATTTGATGGAATCGACATCCTCAACGAAATTCAAACCAACCAACCTCCAACCAAACGCCCCCTCTTCTTCCGCAAACGAAGAGGGGATGAAACTTGGAAAGCGGTTAGAGAAGGGAACCTAAAATACATCCATCGCCAAAAAGGTTCCGAAATTGAAGAATACCTATTCGATCTTAAACAAGACCCAGCGGAAAAGAATAACCTCTTAACATCACATCCACAGGACAAAGAGCGGCTTGAGAAATTACTTGTTAAATGGGAGAAAGATGTGCGGCATACTAGATAAAACACCAGTTCCGTAGGGCTAAAAGCGAAGCGTAGGGCGCCTTTCTACTATCCCAATATTAGTAAAAAAACAACGAAAGAACATGACATGAACATCTCTACCAAAACTAGCGTAAACATAATCTTCCTCCTCCCATTCCTCCTCCTCTGCATCAATCCCCACCCCGTAAAAGCCGAACTCGCTGCGGATCAAATCGCGCTAACCACGGGAGAATTAATCATTCCCCATCGTTTCCACCCCAAAGCCGGCAAAGTCAATCTCGTGTTTCACATGCACTGCGCCCCATCTGCGGCGGGAAGAGCGTTGCTTCGATCGAATGTAAACGCGGTTATGATCGGCGTTCATCTTGGTTCGTTTTCCAGCCCCTATCAGAATTATTTCTCCAATCCTGATCGATTTCATGAACTGCTCGATCAGTCGATGAAGATATTGAAAAAACGCTATCCGGAATCCCAATTGAAGTGGGGGCATATCTGCGTAACGGCTTTTAGCGGAGGTTATGGCGGCGCAAGGGAATTTATGAACTGTAAGGAGATTTACGATCAGATCGATTCACTTATCCTGCTGGATTGCCCACATACATCCTATACAGAAGATCGCAAGGTTTATCCTCCTCAGATGGAAGGATTCCTGCGTCTTGCCAAAGACGCCATCGCAGGGAAGAAATCGTTCATCATGACGCATTCCGAAATTGTGCCGGGAGATTACGCCAGCACAACGGAATGCGCGGATTATCTGATTTCGCAATGTAATGGAAAACGGGAGCCGTGGACGGGAACCAACGAGATGGGCATGATACGCGCTTCCAAATTTGAAGCGGGTCAATTCAAAATTCTGGGGTACAAAGGAGATACCGGGCCGGAGCACATGAAACATCTACACGGCATGTTTCTCTATCTAAATCAAATCAAATTCGAGTAATGATCATGTATTCGAACGGCAAGGACAAGATTCATACTGTTGTTGGACTCACCAATTCCTAACCAACTCTTCTACAGCCTCCAAACTCCCCTTCGCCACACGGAAATCATTTTTATACTTCAAATCCCGCTCACTGGTATGATAATCGGCGGCGGCTTCAGAAAATTTCAATCCCGTCGCGGTGCTAATAACCGCCGTCGCGTCATTTTCCTTTACCGTCCCATCCGCTCGCGCTTGGAAGAGCGCGGAAAGGGCGATCCCCGTTTGTGGGCAGATATCTACTCCACTCCGGGTGACGGCCATCTGCGCGTCCTGAATTTCATCTTCCGAGACACGGTAGAAATGCGCGTCAAACGATTGGATCAATTCCGCGACGCGCGGAAACGATACGGGATCACAAATATTCGCCGCTGAAGCGACACTCGGTTGATGTTTTCCCGGTTTGTACGCATCGGGCGCGCGCCGGTTCTCATCCCATCGTACCAGGGTATCGCATACCGCCGCTTGCCCGACAAGAATCCCCGGCAGCCGGTCAATCAAGCCATGCAGCCGCGCCCGTTTCAATCCCATTAACAGCGCAGTCAAATTCCCCGCATTGCCGACGGGAATCGAGATCCAATCCGGCGCCTTCCACCGTAAATCCTGGCAGATCTCCAGTCCGATGGTTTCCTGCCCAGCGATGCGGAACGCGTTCTTTGAATTGACCAGCACCAATTCGGAATGAGAACGGCTGAATTCTTGAATGATCCGCATACATCCGTCAAATCCATCTGGGTGATCAACTGCGATCACTTTCGAACCAAACTTCAACGCTTGTGTCAACTGCGCAACGGAAATCTTATTATACGGAACAAGAATCACACAACCCAAACGGTCCCCGCGCATACGCCGCATACGCCGCCGCCGCCGCTGATGTGTCTCCCGTGGACGCGCAGCAGACCCCGGTGATTCCCAACTCAGGATACGCCATTTGCAGACGAAGCACTTCACTTACCGCAATGGACATTCCACGATCTTTGAAACTCCCGCTCGGATTCTGCCCTTCCAGTTTCAAATAGGTCGGCCCAACACCCAGTTCCTTCCGCAGCCATAGCGGCAGTTCGAACAGATCTGTGCATCCTTCAAACAGCGCCATACTCGCTTCAACCGGAAATTCTGGCAGAATGATCTCTCTCCATTCAAATACGCCGGAACCGGATGGATAACGCTGGGCGATTTCGCTCCAGCGAATACGATCGAAATACTTCTGCGCGGACTCACCATGTCCGATTTTATCCCGGATAAAGTCCTCGTCCCGTTCCACCAGAAGCAATCCCCCGCAATCGTTCTTCGTGCAGGTATAGGTGAAACGGTCGGTTGGATACTGCGCGCCGCATTGGATGCATTGTTGATAGTAACGCACATCTTGCCCTAGCGTAGTGGATGGAGACATACAGCAAACCTCTTATCAATTAAACGTTCGACACATGAAATAATTCATGACCGGAACTAATCATATACGTAATACGATAAAGGGTGAATGTGTCCAGAAAGAAAGGCGCCTTCTTTTAGTCTGCAAACCATGACGCTAGCCTAAAGTTACGATATTCTGATAAGATTGATGGGATTTTTGAGGAGAATGAGATCGATGTTACAGCGTATGAATAGAGAGTGCAGATTCTTTGTCTCTTTGTGTTTATTCACGGGATTCCTTTGTTTTCCCGCCTCTCTGGCCGCCGAACCGTGGTGGACGAAACAAACACTCGAATCAAGCGAAGAATTCTATTCAAATATTAACTATCGTCTCATGATGTATGAGGCGCCAACCGCTTCCCCCGTTCGCGCCCATATCCTTCACGTTACGGGATTAGGAACTGATTATATCTTCGGCGTTCTGGGCAGCTTCGGCGTGCTGATTCCCCCTACAACATTCGCCAAACAATCCAACGCGTTTGGTCATGGTCAACGGCGGTTTTTTTCACCCAACAACCGACGCGCGCGAGAGGATTGGTTGTCGCCCACAACCGCATGCTCTATCCACCCTATGCCGGCGGGTCCCATCCGGGGAGCCGCCGGATTTAAACCCAACGGAATCCTCATCGATTGGATCGCGCCGGATGATGTTAGTGGTTTCGTATTCTCCAGTTCCAAACCCGGCTGGGATGAGTGCCATTCCGCCCTTGGCGCGGGTCCCATTCTCGTGAAGAAAGGCGTCTCACGCATAGACGTCAGCGAAGAAGGATTCAACAAAACTCAACGCGCCCCCCGCACCGCCATCGGCTCCCGTGCCGATGGAAGTGTAATCCTCATCGTCGTCGACGGAAGACAACCACTATGGAGCGCCGGTGTCACACTCAGTGAACTGGCGGAACTTTTCCTCGCGGAACAAGCGGAAGAAGCCATGAACCTCGATGGAGGAGGCTCCTCCACCCTCGTCATAGACCAGAAAATCATCAACCACCCCTCCGACCTAACCCCCCTCGGAACTCCCGGAAAAGAACGCGCCGTCGCCAATGTGGTGGCTTTATTTAAACGAAATTAGTCAACAAATTTCAACTTAGATAACAGTTGCGTTTCTTAATCCTCTATGCCATAATTGCTGAATTGTTCGATAATTCTTGATAGGATTATATGGGGAATCGTGTACGAATTCATCGTAAACCATATAAAATTGTATTTTAGTAATGAAAAAGGGGTGTGATTATGCTTAAGCAAGATGAAAAAATCGATAAGCTTATTGATGTATTATATGAATGTGTATTCAAGGATAAACTTAAATGGAAATCAATAATTGATGATGATGATGATGTTTTTCAAACCTCTTTTCCAGATTCATCTATTCGGATAGCTAGAAAAGGGTATGATGATTATTGGTATATTTTGAGGATATATAACGAAAAAGGAATGGAAATCGTGGAACGTATTGTAAACGATAGCGCAAGTGAATTCTATGAAAAGATGCAATCCATCTTTGAGAATGCAAGATATAAAGCGTTGGAAGTGGATAAGGCTCTTGACAAGTTAATTTTACAGCTGACTGTATAAAATCACAATTGTTTTTATAAACTCATTCCATATATTCCCTGAAATCATCCAAGGGAGCGTCAAAATCATCTTCCATTTGAATCATCCCGCGAGCGCTGCCGAACTGTGGGATTGGTTTGGATGAAGAAAAAGGAACGAGCCGGACTTTTTGATTTTCATCATGAATAATAAAGACTTCTTCGCCCGCTATCGCAGCGGAGATTAAATCCGGTAATTTGAATTTTGCTTCTTCCAATTGGACTTGAACCATCATCATTCTCCAAAAAGTCTTCTCTATGCGATTATATCACAAACAAAAGAAAAATGATGTATTTTATAATCTCCTATCTACCGCCCCGCCTTCCCCTCCGGCAAAGGCATCGTCTCTCTCAAATCCATCGCAATTTCCTCCGGCGTCTCCAGCGCCTTTAATTGTGGGCACCAATCGTACGGATACCGCTTCGGGCGCATGATTTTATAATTGAAAATAAATTCCCACACAATTTTTTCCAAACTTTTTTACTTCGAACACGCGGCCGGTTGTGGAAGATACGATCATCGTATTGCCATTGCGCAATCGTTGTTGTGTGCCCGCTAATGGATTGAAGAAGGTGAGATCGGATTGATTGTGGGTTCCATACGACCAGACAATTTTTTTAGTCATGGGATCGATCTCGAGCACGTAGGTATGTCCAGCATGATTAATGTCACTGCAGGCGATGCCGTTATCATATACTAAAATATTCCCCGCGCCCGGCAGATCCGGTTCGATCAATCGCGCTTCGTGTGGATGCGCCAATCCGCCATTGTAATCTCCCCGGTAAACTCCATACGATCGCCTTTGTTTCTTTATCAATCAGGTAGATCGTATTCAAATTGCGAACGCAGATGAGAATATTCCCCGGTTTAAACCGCTGGTCTCCCTGCTCATACCATCGGTTCGATGGGATCGACTGAACCGAATTAAAGTGAGTCCAATCGTTCAGTTCATCAACGGGTGAATAATGATTCACATCCAAATGTTCGCACGCGCGCCATTCCCACACGATTTCCCCCTGACGATTCACTTCACACACTCGATCTCCCTTAATTTTTAATTTCCGCCGTTGGGGATTCTCAATCCGGGCTTTATATTTTTCTGGGATGAATTCGTTACATATAAATAGTGTATTTCCATTTTCGAGCCGTTGGAAATCATGATGGGGTCCGACGGGAAAATCCAATTCCCAAACGAGATTCCCATCCCAATCCACTTCGATCAACCGGTTTCGGCCTTGGAATGTATCATCCGGTGGATCAACCTTGTCCCAGGAATACATCAATACAAGGTTCCCATTCTGAAGCAGCTGCATCCGGTCGTAGCCTTGAACGTTTTTCCAAAGATGAACGATATTCCCATTCATGTCCATCACCATGGGATACCGCCACTGCCCTTGATAGAATGCGAGAAGATACCCATTCGCGCATTCTTCAGGTGAGTATATCGTCACCCCGGTTGGATAGACACTAGGCAGAGAAACCGCCTGTTGCCCCAAAGCGGTTAATATCAAAAAACATATTCCCATAACAGCGGTCTTATACATCTCCATGACCTTCCTATAACGCCTATGTACGAGTATTCGTTAGCGGCTTATGTTTCCTCTTTTTTAGTAGCATAATGGTATGAAAGAGCTGCGCGAAGGATTCGCGTCTGACAACATTGGAGTCTCTGTATGCGGCGCCCAGAAATTCATCGAATTAATTTGTTTGATCCGTTTCTTCACTCATTATCATATCCTATTGCCGTAGTGATCGGCATTCTTCTCATAACATGTTGTGGGGAACCGAATAATATCAATACCGAAGCGAACTTTCCCGATCCCAATTTCCGCACAGGAGTCGAAGAATTCATGCAAATCGCCCCAGGGGGTGGTTTTTCCGCTCAACAAGCGGCGGCGAAAACCGGTCTTTTGGATTGTGCGCGCCGCCACATTCGAACTCTGGCTGGACTGGAATATTTCCTCAACATTACCCGTCTGAATTGCAGTGAGAATTATCAATTGCGTGAACTCGATCTTTCCCATAACACCGCATTGATCGAACTCGATTGCAGTTGGGGAATCCTTCAACGCCTTGATCTCTCGCACAATCCACTCCTGACTGTAGTGAACTGTGAACGGAACTGGCTGACTTCGCTCGATCTCTCTCACAATCCGGAACTCATTCGCCTCAATTGCCGGGGAAACGCTCTTACGGCGCTTGATACAAAAAACAATCCAGAATTGACTTGGCTCGATTGCAGTTGGAATCAACTCCGCACACTCGATTTCTCTGACAATCCTCAGTTGTCTTCTTTATATTGCCAATACAATAACCTGATCGATCTAAATCTCTTGCAAAACCAGAACATGTCCACCCTCTATTTCGGCCGGAACGGATTGACCCAATTGAAAGTCTCCTTAAACGCGTATTGGATGGAACTGAACGGATTGAATAATGCGAAAACTGACATCCATCGCGGGGGATGTTCTCTATGCCTGTGATTTCGATCGGGAGGGGAATCCGCAGGGATGGTTGGGAAATACAGAGTTATCTTCTCTCACTGTATCGAATGGCCGGCTTCAAACACGCGTTCAAGGCGCCAATCCATTACTTCACTGCGCCGGTCTCGCGATCCCCTCTGAATCACTGCGTGTCGCGCTTATCACACTCTCCACTTCACAAACAGGAGAAATAGAAATCCATTTCAAAACGAAAGACCGGGATGTATACGCGGGAAATATTGTCTGCCGGACAACAAAAACAAGAACCCGCTATCTCTTTCTCTACAGCTGTTTGGAAACGGGCGAAATCGTGGAAGAGATTCACATCGTACCATCGCAAGAAGCAGGCTGTTCAATTATAATCGACTCGATTCAACTAATCGGTCTACGTGACGCGAAGGATGTTCTTCAAGACGTCTCTCATCCTGTCATGGACAAAGCCTACGAGGAAGCGCTGCGGTCGTATGGGTATTGGTAGTGAATGAGCGCTGATAAGGGGGAATTGATTAGAGAATTCACTCCGCCGCTTTCCCCACTGGAGCGGGCATCGCATTTCGTAAATCAACAGGCGTCTCAACAGGCGCCCCTAGCGCCTGCAATTGCGGACACCAGTCGTAAGGGTACCGCTTCGGTCTTAACGGTTTATACGCGGGAACGAATTCCCATACAGTCTCCCCTTGCGGCGTCACTTCGAAAATACGTTCATCCGCCGAAACGACAATAACGGTGTTACCGTTTTTTAACCGTTGTTCCGATCCCGCGAAAGCCGAAAAAAAACGAAAAACTGGCTCGTTCCGAACCATACGACCAGGCAATTTCATCCATTACCGGATCGACTTCCAATACATATGAATGTCCCGCATGTTGAATGTCACGGTACGAAATGCCATTATCAAAAACCAGGATATTGCCCGCCCCCGGAAAACCGAGTGGAATCATTCTCGCTTCGTGTTGATGGGCGAATCCACCCCGAAAATCGCCTGAATACTCCCAAACAATATTTTTTGTTTCTTTATCGATTAAGAAGATCGTATTCAAGTTCCGTGTGCTAATCAGTACGTTTCCCGGTTTGAAACGAGTATCCCCATTTTTGATACCAGGGATTTTCTGGAATGGCTTGTAGAGAATTTAGATGCGTCCAATCGGTCAAACCCTCCGATGGCGTGTAGTGATTCAAGTCCAGATGTTTGTATGAATGCCATTCCCATACTGTTTTACCCTCATTGTCGATTTCAAAGATTAGGGCGGCTTGTATATTCTCGTGATTTCGCCGTTTGGGATCTGTGATTTTGGCTTTGTATTCATCTGGAACCGATTCATTGAAATTGATCAATGTATTCCCATTGTCTAATCTCTGAAAATCATGATGAGGCGTGCGTTCCGTATTATATTCCCATACTTTTTCCCCGTCCCAATTCAACTCGATCAAACGGTTTGTTTCATTTCGGATTCGGTCTCTCGGTTCTGTTCCACTGCTGCCTGTGCAGAATGTCAGTAAATTACCGTTCCGCAACAGCTGCGCCCGGTCGAACGCGCGAACCGTGTCCCAAATATGAACGATTCGTCCGTTCATGTCCATCAAGGCGGGATAGTATTCCTTATACAGCAACAAGGTATATCCATTGCCACATTTTTCTGGTTGATAAATTGTCACACCTTTTGGATAGACAGCCGGTTTGGACATCACCAAACGAGGCCCTTCCATCAACAACACCAATAGCAATCCAATTCCAAAGAAACTGATTGACTTCGATCGCATACTATCACCTTTCGCATCGTTTATGATCTTGAAAAAAATCACGTTGCGTGTTTTCGCGTAACCAACGCGCCCCTTCGAAGCGAGTCCATTCAATAGGATAATAGAATCGCGGGACTACGCGAAGGATCAGAGATAATCCCGCCTTATTTTAAAACGGGAGTGGAGGAATGATTGTATTCTTTGAACGTAAAATACGCAGGCGGCAAATGACACTCTCATCCAGTTTGAATTGGATGGGACTCTTTTTCCTTCTTTTGCTTGCGGTCTTTTCTTGCGATGAATCGGGAAACATTAATACACCAGAATATTTTCCCGATCCGAATTTCCGCGCGGCGGTTGAAGAATATATGGGGATTGAGTCAGATGGAGTCTTTACCGCGGAGCAAGCCGCCGAAAAAACGGAACCGTTCGACTGCAGCCGACGTTTTATCGAGAACCTGACGGGTATCGAATATTTCACCAGCCTGACGCATCTTAACTGCAGCCATAACTATCAACTTCGTCAACTCGATCTCACAAAGAATAAAAATTTGATCGGATTGAACTGCAGTTGGTCTTTACTTCGGACACTCGATCTCTCCCCGAACACAGAACTGGTTAATCTCGATTGCAGTCAAAATTCACTGCAAACACTCGATTTTTCATCTAATTCCGAATTGTCGCGCTTATACTGTCAATACAATCAGCTGGTCGATGTAAATCTGTTGAAAAACCATCTTCTTTCGATTCTCTATATCGGCTCGAATCCACTGAAAGAATTAAAACTCTCCCCAAACGCATTTTTAAAACAAATCAACGCTTTTGATCTTCCACTTACTTCCGTCAGCGGTCATGTTGTCTACCAATGTGATTTCAACCGGGACGGAGATATGAAAGGCTGGAAACCGAATGAACAGATGACTCCGCCAAAAGTCGCGTATGGAAGGCTCCAAGCGCGCGCCACTGATGAAGATCCGATCCTAACCCGTTCTGGATTGAATCTACCTGCGCAAAACCTGCGGGCTGTTATCGTCAATCTCTTCACCAACCAACCCTCCCACGCCGAAATCTTCTTTATTACCAAGAAAAACAGGTTTTTTAAAATCGGCCGCCGATATTTCGAAGGCGCCGGAACAAAAACAATCGTTTTCTTTCTCTATAAAAAGTTTCGAAAAGGGGAAATCTTGAAAGCGATCCGCATCGATCCCACCTACCAGCCCGGCGCTCAATTCGCTCTCTATTCAATTCAATTAATCGCATCCAACGCCAATGGGGCGATTCCGGAAACAGATGAATTGAATGATGTGGATTCGCCGCAGATGGAAACCCTGAAAACACATCAATACTGGTAATCCCACTGGACTCGACAAATGAAACAAACGATTGTCATTCTTCTCAGCGGCTTAACCGCCGCCGCTATTATCATTTACCTTTTTACCAACGTCTTCATTTCGGACGAAACGAGAGTTCTTCGCACAATCGAACGAGGCCGGCAGGCGGTAATCGATGGCTCGATTCTTACACTTTCCGGCCTCCTAACGCCTACATACCAAGATAGCAGTGGGATGGATCGATCGATGGTCTTGGCGGCGCTGCGCCGTTTCTTCCAAGAAACCGCAAACCGTCAAGTGAATGTGCATGATATTTCGGTTCAGATCTCCGGTGAACGAGCCGATGTCCACATCGAATTTACGTTGCGAACTGGAGAAAAAAACACCGCGAGTCTGCAATCGTCTTCACTGAATGCAGTCTCATATTCAATACGAGCCGTACTCATAAAGGAAGATGGAAATTGGCTGATCGATCGAACCGTACATGAAGAAAAACAAATCAAAATTTAATGACCGGACTGGTTTTTTTCTTCATTTTGTGGCAGGATAAGGAACGAAAATAAGATAAACAGGAACGAACGCTTTGAGTTATAAATTGGATGTTCAATACGAATCGGCCTTGTACGTCAGCTTAAGCGGAGCCATCGACGCCGTTTCTTCCGAAGAGTTTTCAAACGGTCTCATCGAAAAAATTGACCGCGCTTCGGAAACATTGATTGTCATTGATCTGGAGGGATTGGAATTTCTGAACAGCATGGGATTGGGCGCGATTATCCGCGTCTGGAACGCTGTCGATGTACAAGGGAAGAAAATTCGTATTCTGGCCAGCCGCCGCATTGCTGAGGTGTTTCGCGTCTCCCACATCGACACTCTAATCGAACTCCATGTCATGGACACTCCCGAAGAATAATCATTTTATATGAAAATGAGTCGCGGGAGAAATCTCGAACGAGTAAATCTAAGAAACTCATTTTTATATAAACCCGCATGATTGAAATCACAACTGCAAATGAAAATGAGTCGCGGAAGAGATTGCAAGTGAGATAGTTATCTAAACTCATTTTCATATAAACTATCATGATTTGAGATCACAACGTGCAAATGAAAATGAGTTGCGGGAGCAAATTCGAACGAGAAAGCTTTAGGAACTCATTTTCATATAAAAGAGCGTATATTTATGAATCAAGTGAAAGAGTCACAATCCTCTCAACAAACCATTCAAGACCTCTCAATACATAACAATATAGTCAACGTCTCAATTCTGCCTTTTTTTATTCTGGGCTGGTGGGGATGTTTTATTTTGTATCCACAATGGTATCTCCCTGGACGTGAAGACTTGCGTTTTTATTTTTGCGCTTTGTTATTTCTGATTTTGACCGTCTGCGCCTGGATTCTTCACTCTTTGATCAACGAGCGCCGGTATGAGGGTGTACAAATTGACACTGGACAACCGGACCAATTCTTCTTTCTTATTCTTTTTGCCATTGCGTCTGTCTTGCATCTTCCCTTTCTCGGACTCCCAATTATTTCCGGCCTGGATACGATCGACCACGCCGCGATTCCCGCGGTCGTCGCTTCGCGCCTCGTTAAAACAATCTCGGCGGCTGTTGGTTTTTCCGTACAGCCGTTCTTAACCGCGCTGGCAATCGTAATTCTGGGCGCTTTCCTTTGGCCCCAATGCCGGGCGCGGATATTGGATGTATGGCGAACCATCGCCTCATGGATCAGTCTCCATCTCTGGTTTTCCCTCGCCATTCTAGCGGGGGTAACCGCTGCCTACGCGTGGGTATTGATCCAATTCACTATTCCGGAACGATTCGGTGATCTCTCACTGATTTTCCGGTATCCACCGCTCTCGAAATTGATCCTGATTCCTTTCTATATCCTATTCGGTTTGCAAGAATGGATCGGCCGCGTTATACAGATCGCCTTTTCATATGGGGGCGCTGTATATCTCTACCGGTTGACCGGATTGTTCGCTCCCCAATCCGCCGCTCGCGCCGCGGCCATTCTCTTTGTTTTTCTGCCTCCTGTCTTTCACTATGGGAATACCCACATGATCGAAGGCGGCACATTGTTCTTTGTCGCAGCCTCTTTTTATTACCTGATTCGCTCATTGGAAAGCGATGGGGCAGGTGATCTGATCAAAGGGATCGTATTCTGCGCGTTTGGGTGTCTCTATAAACATCCGGTGGTAAGTGTGATTCCCGCTTTCGCGCTCATGACCGTCTATGATTTTTTCTTTCCTAAAGGCACTAAGCCCATTCGGCCGTTTTGGGCGCCGGTTAAAGGCTTGATTATCCCAGCGGTGACGGTATTGGTATACATGAAATTGTCGTCATTCAATAGTGATGTCCCATCCGATCTTTTTTTCCCCACATTTGAGCGGATGGCCGCCAACCTGCGCGCGGTGGCGCTGGGGGTTACTCTCCCTATCGCGCTTTCCTTTTTAGGGGGGATGATCTACTTGGCGTTCTGGCGCCGGGACCGGTTGTTCTGGTTTCTACTTAGTTGGATAGGAACGCATTTTATTTTGAGTTGTATGTCAGATGTATACGCCAACGTGCGTCAATCACTGCCCTACTATGTAGGCGCCATTGTGGCGGCGTCCATTTTCATTGACGCGATGGCGGATATGTGTGGTAATAGAAAAAAGTTGATATTATATGGAATCCTGCCCGTTTGGCTGCTTTGGGCCTGCCTTTTGATGAACCGCGTCCAAGACATTCACCTCATCGGCAGGGCGATGGGAGACCGTTCCTATGTGAATCTGACCAATTGGAAAGATTCCTATATCCCGTATGACGCGATCATTCAAGATTTAAAAGAAACCACCGCGCCCGGTGATACGATCTACGCGCCAATGGCTAATGAGCCGGTCAAATTTTACATAGAAAAATATGATTTCCATGATCGCCGTTACATCCGGGATGAGTGGGGGCCCATCAATCATTCTACACCTGGATTGCTGATTGAATTTTGCCTGCGAAACGAGGTGGATTGGCTTTTATTGCCACGAGGCAAGTGGCTGATTAATTATGGGAATCTTGGATTGGTTGAATCTCTTTTTCAATTCCCCCCCGAACGTTTTCAACCAGTCAAAGATTATACTTTCGGGAATACGAAAGTTCGATTGTGGAAGATCAAGCGCCTTTTCTTACCATAAGAATCATTGTTGAATCAAAAAACGGCCAAAACACTCTCATTGAATCACGTAAAAAAGGCGGCCAAAATGACCGCCTTAATTGTACCTCGTTTTAATTGATTCGCTGTGATGAATTATTTATCGTAACCCAACGCTGGACAGTAGAAAGATCCTTCATTCAGCTCGATGGTTTCATCAATCGTTTCGCTCTCAGGGGTGTCAAAGATTGGCTGGATAAATTCCGTATGAGTCGTGACTTCGATGAATGAAACGATTCTCATTCCGAGCGCGGTCATCTCATCGGTATTCTCAATGGCCAGATCGCTGAAACCAAAGAAACGCTTTTGAACATCAGTCATCCCAGTCATCAAGAGCAGGATATTCTGCGCCAATGAATTGGTGAACTCGCCGACGGTTGTCCCTTCAAAATCAATCGAAGCGTCTGTGGCGCCACTCAAGTTCACCAGCAAACCGAATATATAATCCTCCACATCCGTCACTTCCGGAACCGGTAAAAGTTCAGAGCGGATCAATCCACGTGTGGGAATTGGAGTTACCTCAGTGTTCTGATCGGGATTCTCTTCTCCTTCGCCGGGTTTGTCTTGGATGCGTTCATTGATCATCTCAATTTGCTCGACGATGGTCGCCGCCAAATCAGAGCTGTATTCCGCCAAAGTTTTGTTCATTATTTCTTCGACACTATCGGGCATTGGGATCCGCCGTGTATCGTCAGTGGTTTGCGCTTCTTCCACCCGAATCAGAACTTCGAAGTTCTCAATCGCTGTCTCTTCCCAGGAGCGTTGATACACGAGTTTAATACTCGTCTCACCCACGGATATCGCCTGGAAGTAATAAGACCGCACTCCGCCACTTCCAATCAGTTCAGTGTTCCCAATGACGAAATCCGTATTTTGAAGAGCAACCACCTGTTCATCCACGGATACGAGTTCCCACAGGTAGCCCGTGCTGGGATTCTCGGACAGTTGAATCACGATCGATGCCCCTGGATTGACGCCAAACGCTTCGCCATTGGTTCCCATTCGTTGATCGATGTACAATGTGTTCGCATTGATATTATCAACATCGATCCCAATGCACACATCCGGATCGTAAGGGAAAGGAAATTCCGTATCTGTTTCCCCATCTGTTGGACTGGGTATGAAATCCGGTTCTTCCGGGAGAGGAACTTCAACATCAACTAAATCAATTCCAATGAACTCATTCGGATCGTAAGGAAAAGGAAATTCCGTATCCGGTTTTGTCTCTCCATCCGGCAGAGAGGGCATGATGTCTGGACGATCGGGGAGAGGACTATCTATATCTTTCGCTCCGGAATCTGGATTGACTACATCCACTACGACCGCATTGCCTTCCGAAACGCTGATTCCTTGCGCCATGCTCGATTGAACTAGGCAAGCCAGCGCCGCAAATACAGTTATCGTTCGAATCATTGATTTACACATTATTCTGGATCTCCTATAGTGTAATACTGGTTTTAATACCGGTTTTTCTTTGATTGTGTAGTGATTCCTGCGAGATCTCACGTCCAACACCTACACATATGTATATTCGATGAATGATCATATCTTTCAAAAAATGTTTAATGGGAAGGAGAATAATTGATAAGCGTCAATGGGGATTTTTTCTGATCCTTGTTATAAAAACCGTAGTGGAATGCGAGCAATCGCACAAAAAAAGGGCCCGGATTTAATCCGGGCCCAGTGTCATTCATGTTAATGGATTCAGCGCATCGAATTCCCGTGTGCGCTTATTCGGGAATTCCTACAGCGTCCGCGGCGCCTAAGGCGGCTACCTCCGCCGCGGTCATCGCGTAGTCACGAATCTGTAGGCTGTTGATATAACCATTGGCGTTTTGTTCGTTATCATCCGCAAATATCAAAAAAGTCTCCAGATAGTGAGAAGCGGCCGTCCAACGCAATTTGCGTGAGTGTTTGAACGGGCATTCCGTCGATGTAACTTGTCATCGTGCCGGCAGCCCCGTCTACAACCAACGCTACACGGTACCATGTTGTGTTAGCGATGACGCCGCCGAAACTTTCATCGACGCCAATACCATTATTACTGGCGAACCAGTCCGCATTGTCGCTATTATCCGAAGACGTTTGCAATAAGGCCACTTGCCCTTGCGGTTTTGAATCCAGCGAGATGTCCATGATGATCGAGTACTGATTCACATTGGCGCCGCCGCCGTTCGCGGTGATCTGGTTCGGTACATTGAAATACGTACCCCGGATGAATCGCGCCACCTCACCACGTTCCTGATTGATCGTGACATTTCGATAGGAGACCGATGGACTGGATGAGGGAGCGGCCGCTCCCATACTCAGGGCTTGTCCACCGGCTGTAGAGGATGTCAGATCACCGTTGAATTCCCAATTATAAATCATCGACAATGGGGTATTCGTCGGTGTCGCGGTATTGGTCGGCGTCGCGGTTGGTGTCGGTGTCTCTGTGGGCAACTCGGTCTCCGTGGCCGTCGGAGTACTTGTCGGATAGATCGTACCCGTCTGAGTTGGGACCGGTGTCAATGTGTCCGTCGGAACCGGCGTCGCTGTCGGTGTTAATGTTTCGGTCGGTGTCATGGATGGCGTCAGTGTGTTTGTCGGAGTCGGTGTCGCTGTGGCTCCTGGAATAAGAATACCGTCCGCATCCGCGGCGCCCAGAGCGGCGATCGACGCGGCGGTCATCGGCATATTCCACATTTGTACGCTATTCACGATAACGTTTCCATTTTGCTGATTATCGTCGGCGAACAGAAGCGCGGTCGCTCCCAGCGCAAACCGTCCATCCAATGCGATTTGAGTGAGAGTCTGCACAGGCGCGCCGTTGATATAACTCGTCATCGTTCCAGCGGCCGCGTCGACAACCAGCGCCAATCGGTACCAAGTCATGTCGGCGATCGCGCCTCCAAAACTTTCGTCCACGCCAACACCGTTGCCACTGATGAACCAGTCCGCATTGTCAGAGTTGGACGGATTGGTTTGTAAGAGGGAGACAAATCCAGTCGGTTTGGACTCGACCAGAACGTCCATGATGATCGTGTATTTATTCACCAGTGCGCCGCCCCCATTCGCTTCGAACCCGTGGTTCGCGCTCAAATACGTGCCTCGCGCTAAGCGGGCCGTTGTGGCGCTTTCCTGGTTGATTGTACGATCACGGTACGTGATCGACGGAGAGCTAGCTGGCGCCACCGCGCCCGGTGTGAGAGCGGTCCCACCTGTTGAGGACGCCAGATTTCCATTGAATTCCCAATGGGAGAAGGTAACCGGCTGAGGCGCTGGTGTGTCTGTTGGAGCCGGTGTGTTTGTTGGCCCTGGTGTGTCCGTCGGCGTCGCGGTTGGTTCGGGCGTTACGCCTTCAACAGGTGTGTCTGTTGGAGCCGCAGTTGGTGGAACCGGTGTGTTTGTCGGCGTTGGTAGCGTTAATTCAATGGGGATACCCGCTGCGCTAACGCTGCCCAAATTCGCGATTTGTTCCGCAGTCAAAGCGTAATTCCGCATCTGGAGGCTGTTGATATATCCACTTGCGTTCTTCTCGCCACCGTCCGCTAGAATCAACGCGTTTGGAGCCAGCGACCAGCGGCCATCCAGGGTGACTCCCGTCATGGTCTGCACAGGAGAACCATCGATATAACTGGTCATGGTCCCCGCGACAGCGTCGATTACGAGCGCGATTCGATACCATGCCCGGTTGCTGACAACGCCACCATAACTTTCATCAATGCCAACGCCGTTTCCACTCGCGAACCAATCCGCGTCACCGGCGTTGTCTTCATCCGTTTGCAGAAGTCCCACGCGGCCCATCGGTTTGGAATCCACCCAAATATCCATGATCAGGGTGTACTGATTCACGAGTGAACCACCGCCATTTGGCAGGAATCCATGGGGCACGCGGAAATACGTTCCACGAGTAACACCGGGCTGTGTAGGGCCCTTTCTTGATTGATTGTTCGTTCCGTATAACTGATTTCAGCGGAAACTCGCTGGAGCTGCGGCTGACAGTTCAAGCGTGGCGCCACCGTTGGAGGAACTCAGGTCCGTTGTGAAATCCCACTGATATACGAGTTGGGGCTGAGGCGTTGTTGTTGGGACAAGGGTCGCTGTCGGAGTGGGAGACGCCGTCGAAGTCGGTTCCGGTGTATCTGTTGGCGGCAGTGTGGGGGACTGGAGTTCCCGGCACAGTCGGCGTATCCGTCGGAACCGGTTGTGTTCGTCGGAGTCGGTTCCGCGGTGTCTTGCGGTATACCAGCGGCGGATGCGGCGCCTAGATTCGCGATCTCTTCCGCGGAGAGAGCGCGTAATTCCGGCATTTGAACGCTGTTGATATATCCACTATCGTTTTCTTCATTATTATCTGGCCAGCAACAAGACCGTCGGATCGAGCGACCAACGCCCATCCAGTTCGATCTGCGTAAGCGTTTGAACCGGCGCGCCATCGATGTAACTGATCAATGTGCCTGCAACCGCGTCCACGACCAATGCGACACGGTACCAAGCCCGATCTTCAATCGTTCCACCGAAGCTTTCATCTACACCGATTCCGTTGCCGCTCACGAACCAATCCGCGTCATCGGAATTGTCCGAACTGGCTTGCAATAGGGCCGCTTTCCCCAAGAGGTTTCGCATCCACCCAGATATCCATGATAACGGTGTATTGATTGACTTTCTGCCCACCGCCGTTGGGATCAAAGGCCGTGTGTCGCGATCAGATACGTTCCACGGGTGAACCGGGCTGTTTCCGCTCTCTCTCCTGGTTAATTGTTCGTTCAGTGTAGCTAATTTCAGGTGAGCTCGCTGGCGCCGGTATACTCCATTTCAAGACTGGCGCCGCCCGGAGGTCGTGGCGTCTAAATTCTCTCGAGAAATCCCACTGGATTACCGCGGGTGGTTGCGGAGTCACGGTCGCCGTTGGAGTGAATGTCGCTTTCGGGAGGCAGTGTATTGGTTGGGCTCGAGGGTATCCACCGGCGTTGGAGTTGGTTCCGGCGCGGTTGGATGATCCATCGCGGCTAAATATATTGATCCACTCGTCGGATTCACAGCGCCGGTAAATGCGATTAATCCACTTTGTGTTCCGATAATGTTTGTTATACTGTTGACGCTCGCGGCCGTCAAAGTCCCACTTTAATCGGCCGGTATTTGGATTGCGGAGCGAGCAGATTGGCGGAAACATCCGTCCCGCTGACCGAGACGATGCAACCCCGTTCCCACGACCATAACTCATCGCCATCATCCAGATCGCCATTGAATTCACCCGCTCCGCAATACTGACGGAACCGGAGGGATTGATGGCTTTCGGAAAAGAACGCTGATCACACTCCGCGATGGACGCATGAAGCCCGTGATAGTTCCTTCTTCTAAAACAGGGTTCGATGACGCCGATCACATTGATCGGAGCCGTGTTGCGGGGATCTTGATCTTCTTCGCTTCCGTGTTGACGGTTGTTGCCTTGGCTCGCAGCGATAATTTCGTTCTGGCCATCGCCGTTCAGATCCGCCACAACCATTTCAACGCCGCCATTGCCACGGAATTTTGGTTCGAATCCCGCGTAGGAATACCGGGTTCCAATTCCATAACTCTCATTAATATTCAAAACGTGGAAAATCGTCTGGGATGTGACACTGTTCGTTTGGCCGACCAGCAGTTCATCGTCGCCGTCTCCATCCAGATCACCAGCCGCCAATGATAAGCCTCCATTCGCGTTTTGCTCTTGGGCATTGTCGGATAAACCATTGAATTGGCCCACCACTGCCCAGCCATTCGGCGCGGCTTGGCCTGTGTAAGTGTAAATCCGGATGACGCCGTTTCCTCCATACCCCTGTGCGACAGCGATTTCATTCGATCCGTTACCGTTGAAGTCTCCAACCGCTGTCCGCACTTCTCCGCCGTTATAGTTCACGGCGCTTTCATCGCCCATTGGGAAGGCTTTCAAACGTATGGCCGATCACTTCTTTGGTCGAGCCGTCCCGTGGAATGATGATGTTCGGATAAATCGGCCCTTCCGCTGTGATAGGTCCTAGAGAAGCGACGATATCGGGTACACCGTCATTATTCACATCACCAGTGGAGATATATGTAATTCGTCCGGTTCCGCCGCCAATCGCGTCCCGAAACGCTCCACCCGCCGCTTTGAACGATAATATGATGGAAGTGAGTGTACCCGCATCGGCGTTTAGATTCCGCACATTCACCAATGTTTCGCCCCCCAATCCTTGGGACAAGACGAGATCCTGAATTCCATCTCCTGCATTGTTTGTCTGTGTTTGTATCGCAACGGATAAAGTACCGGGTTAACGCTACCGAGGCGGACACGTTCATCGCGCATAGGCTTACTACTATCAATGTCGATAGAATAGACCAATACGCATAACGATGTCTCATACTCCTAAGAGACAAACCTTCAAACAAGTTTCGGCTCATGACAGTTCCTTTCTATTTTTTCTTTTTTTTATCTGAATCCCTCACGGGAACAATCCATTTCAGTGTTCTAATTCAGAACACAACTCACACACCGCTCCTTCATTTGGACCGGGTTCCAATCCATCATACCTCATTCCACGCATGTATGTAAAGACAATAATTTAAAAAGTTTGGATAAATATTCACACTTTCCTTTCAATTCCATAGTTCGCTTGGGAATGATTTACTTTCGTGAATCATTTATCGATTAAATTTTCTTCTTTTTTACCATAATAATTGTGTAATGAACCTTTGCATTCAGTTAATTTAACGCACTTTACAGTATGTATGTATCGATGTCAAGCAATTGCTTCGATTAAATTATTTTTATTTTTGTTAAAATTTTGTATGATAAGGAATCTCTTGAACCATCTCATTCACAAACTCTTCCACGAATCATTTTCATTTGCACGTTATGATCTCAATCAATTTTCATTCTTCATCAAGCGTAATCTATCGCAGAAAGTTTTCCTCTTCAAAACTTACCTAAAATTAATGGAGAAATAAACATATCAGCCAAATATAATCTTTTGCTTCTATTATACGTAGCGCATGATCTCACATCTGCCTGGCTTCTTCCACCAGCTCATTCAACATCTGCCACGCTTCCACAGGCGATAGCGTATTAATATCGATATCACTCAATCGCGCTCTGAGCGGTTCTTCCAGCATGGAAAAGAGCGAGATCTGATACCGGTCGCTTTCATTGACAACGGGGGCTGTGAGATGTTCACCGTTTTCCAGCCGTTTCAGGATCTTCCGCGCGCGGTTCGTAACTCGCTTGGGCACACCGGCGAGATCGGCCACGTGTATCCCATATGAATGATCCGTGTAACCCGGCGCAATGCGGTACAGAAACCGCACCGATCCTCCCTCTTCACTCACCTGTACATGATAGTTACTTACGCGTTTGTGCGTGTTCTCAAGCGCCGCTAGTTCATGATAATGGGTAGCGAAAAGGGTTTTAACTCCTTTACCTCGTACGCCGTGCAGGTATTCTACAATCGCCCATGCGAGGTGAAACGCCGTCGAATGTGCTGGTTCCCCGGCCGATTTCATCAAGAATGACAAGGCTTTTCGGCGTTGCGCTGGTAAGAATGTGCGCCGCCTCACTCATTTCAACCATGAATGTGGATCGCCCGCGCGCTAGATCATCCGAAGCGCCTACCGGCCTGAACAAACGGTCTACAACGCCGATCGACGCCGATTGTGCGGGGACGAATGAACCGGTCTGCGCGAGCAGTACAATCAACGCCACTTGGCGGATAAACGTCGATTTTCCCGCCATATTCGGCCCCGTGATGATTAATACCTGCCCTTTCTCTTGACAAAGAAGACAATCATTCGGAACAAATTGATCCACGGCCGGTGATTGTTCTAAAACGGGATGCCGACCCTCTTTGATCTCAATCGTCCCATTATCCGTAATCTCCGGGCGGCAATATTGATATCGCGAAGCCGCTTCCGCCATGCTTTGATAGACATCCAACCGCGCCAACAATCGAGCCAGGCGTTTTTAATCGCGGACCATATCCTCGCACACTTTCCAATACTTGTTGGAGCAGAGTATACTCGACTTCTTTAATGCGGTCTTCCGCATGAAGCACTTTCGCTTCAAATTCTTTCAATTCGGGTGTGATAAACCGCTCGGAATTGGTCAGAGTCTGTTTTCGGATATAATGGTCCGGCGCTTTGTCTTTATGAATATTGGTTATTTCAATGTAATATCCAAATATTTTATTGTATGAGACTTTAAGCGATGGTATATCCGTCTTTTTCCGTTCTTGTTCCTGCAGCCGGGCGATATACCCTCTCCCATCTTTCCGGATCGCCCGCAGTTCATCCAATTCCTCATCGTATCCGTCACGGATCATCCCCCCTTCCCGCACGGTCAACGGTGGGTTCTCCTGCAATGCCGAGGCAAGCAGTTCCCGTATCTCCATCACCGGATCCAATAATTCCCCCGCAGGAGACACCGTTTCACTTTGATCGTCCGCTTCGTCCTTCTCCCGTAACCCCCGCCGGATCACCGAATCCTCCCCCACTTCTGATAGGAATTGATTTAACTGTGGGATCGATTCCAGCGTTACCCGCAGCATGGTCAAATCCCGCGCGTTGGCGTTTCCAAAGATCACCCGGCCCAGCAAACGCTCCAGATCGTGAACCATCCGCATCGCTTTACGAAACTGATCACGGATCTGAGGCTGCTCATAAAAAAACACGTACAACTTCCTGCCGGATTCGTATCTTCTCCGCGTCCACCAATGGCCGCACGATCCATTGCTTGAGAAGCCGTCCCCCCATTGGCGTAACGGTCTGATCGATCACGCCCAGCAGCGAAAACTTTTTCCCCCCTTCTCCAGCGCTGCGCAGCAGTTCAAGATTACGCTCTGTGCTCTTGTCGATAACGAGATATGCGTTTCGCCGGTACAACTCAAGAACTTTGATGTATTGAAGCGTTTCCTTTTGATTATCCTTAAGATACGTATAAATCGCCGCCGCCGCCGCATGAGCCAATTCCCGTTCGGATTGGGCTATTTTAATATCCGGATCGTGTTCTTCATCTATACCCGCAGCGGTGAATAATTCACTCGAAAACGCTTCAGGCGGCAAATCGGTAATTAAACAATCGGCGTGTGAACGGATCTGTTTCTCAAACGAAGCGTCTCCCGCATTGGCGGTCTCTACAATCAATTCGCTGGGATTCAGCGTCCCCAATTCCGCCAAAATGGTCCGCCAACTCTCATTTCCATTTTCCCAAGTCGCGCGAAACTCCCCCGTCGTAACATCGATACAGGCCAATCCCCATCCATACAAATTTCCATTGTATAGAGCCGCGAGATAATTATTCTCTTTCCCATCAATAACGTCAGCGTCGATTATCGTTCCTGGAGAGATTGTCCGCGTCAATTCGCGGTTAAGAAGTTTTTTCCCTTTTTGCGGTTCTTCCGTCTGTTCGCAGATAGCGACCCGGTATCCTTTCCTCGTCAGCCGATAGATGTAATTTTGTATCGCATGATAGGGAACTCCCGCCAATGGAACGGTTTTTCCCTGCCCGGTGGATTTTTTCGTCAACGCGATATCCAGCGCCTCCGCCGCTTTTACAGCGTCATCCATGAACATCTCATAAAAATCACCGCACCGGAACAACAAAATCGCATCCCCACAGCGCTCTTTCATCGAAAGATACTGCCGCATCATAGGAGAATAATCTTCAATCGGTCTTGAAACAGATTTCATATTTTTTCAAACTAAAGGTAGGAAGGTAGGGTGGGCTAAATACCGGCGCTTGCGCCGGAGTCTTTAAGCGAAGCGTAGCCCACCATTTTTTTGCTAATCCATCCTAAAATCTTCCTCTCATAAAACCGGGATATCCAATCAATCCTTCTTAAACATATAAACATGTACTCCCAATCCCTCAAACTCATCAAAGAATGAACCGTCCTTGACCGCAACGCGCCGGTCTTCCCCCAAAACAGTGAGATATTCCGCCGCTCCCAGTTCCACCGGCAGGTTGGTAAAATCCGCCGCCGCCGGATCGATACCGGTATTGGCCGCGATTAGATAAATTCCATCCGGCGCTTCTTTGCAAAGTATTTCTATCCCCGCCGCGATTGTTGAGCCTCGTTCGTGATACCGTAATTCCATATCATTCGCTAACGTGGGACTGAGTAACACAGGCGCCAAAGCGTTTATTTCATTAAGGACGCGGCTCAGGTTCTTCACGAACTCGTGCTCGCCGGGAACCGTATGCAATCCCCAATACATCAGACCATTGGCGCCATGTATGATAGCGTTATAGGCCATAAAACGCGATTGAGCGTAGCTGGGAAAAATCACATGTTCGGGATTACGGTTATTGGCTTCGCGAGTGTATTCCCACGAAAATCCCTGGAGCACAAGAAACACGGGCTGATTGTCAAACGCGACCTCTTTCATTTTATCCACATATTCCCCTACGCAGCTGGGCGTTTGATTGGGGAGGTCTCCATGCCGCCCATCCGGCGTGATCGCATAGGTAGTTTTCATGTCGGGATCAAGGATTGGATAGATATCCGCACAGACGATATCGCAGGCTGTGCTGTACTTTTGCAACGTTTCCACCATGTTGCGGGGCGCGTGATTTAAGTAGACAGGGTGATTGGGATCTAATTGTTTGAGAAATTGGTAGCCTTTCGTCAATCCTTCCGCCGTAGCCCGCGCTTTGGCGGGGGCTTTATTGGTCCATGCGGGCTCATCCATGCTTTCCCAGAAGAGCAGGGCAGGGTGTTCCCGTAGCGCTTTTACAATCCGTTCCACGCCCTGTTCCTTCTCGGTTTGATTCCCGGAATCAAAATCGAGGCGGCTTCCGAATGAACTCCAGACATACAGACCCAATTCCTGCGCTTTATCCCACTCCTCCCGTTTCGCCGAAGAATGGATCAGGTTAAATCCCATCGTCTTCCCATCTTCCATCGAAAAACCTTTTGGAAGACCATAGGCCCCAATCACGAAAACAGGCTCTCCATTCACTTCCAGAAAATTATCCCGCCCAACACGGACAACGGATTCCCCAAAAGTCACTTCAGAAAATGAACAAAACGATCCTAACAAGAAGAAAATAACGAGAACACGAATATTACACGATTTAGCTAAAGCAAACATAAAACACCTCGCGATAAAATGTGATGATTGAAAACATCAGAATGAGTGTCTTCAAGTAAATAACTGATGTTAAGCAACTTTATTGATTGAGATTTTTTTGTCTGAATCCGGATGGCCAGGACAACCAGGATATACAGGATAGGTATTATCAGAGTGATATTGATCATCGAATAGTAAAATTCGTACTCAAAGTTTTTTATCCTGGTTATCCTTTTCATCTTGGGTATCCAGATTCAGACAAAAGCGGATTCAGAGAAGAACTTCAATCTATTGGTTTGCGTAACATCTGTAAATAATTCCTATCCTGAATATCCGAAATATCTTGACCATCCAGATTCAGACAAAAACGCTAATCAACCATTATAAAATAGCAATAATCATTGTATAGATTAAAGTAATCTAAATAATCCAGTGTCTTACAAGATATCGTGATTTCGATTAAAGTGAATGAAACCAGGCAATGAATAAAATTCTTCAAAAACTATGAGCATTATCATTGATCTAATATTTAGTGGAATCTTCGGCGCAAGCGCGTTTGCGATCGCCGCGTTTCCAATACTGGGCGCTTCGTTGTTAATCGTATCATCGACATTAGAAACCGCCGTGATCTCTTTCGGTTCCTGGCAAGGCGCTTTGGTGGATGGAGCGCTTGCTTTGTATCTTGCGGGATGCGCCCTGCGCTTGATCCTTGTTCGAAAAAAAGAGATCGGTTCTTTTTTCTATCCTCTAGCGGCGATCGTATTTACTGGATTTCTATCGGTGCTCTTCTGTTTAAATCCACTTTCAGCGGCGTGGTCCGCTTTTCGTATCACTAGTTACGCCGCAGCGGCGTATTTCTTTTCCGTGACAATCAACCGGCAAAGCAAAGCCGGCTGGATTCTTGCGCTCCTATTTCTAAGCGCCATCATCTCCGCGCTGCTTTCTATCATGCAATGGGTCCGGGCGGACGATCCAAGCCTAATCCATGTCTCCGGTGGATTCTCAGATTGGAATTTCTATCCAATTTTCCTCGCCTCGCTCTCCCCATTCTGGATCTATCAGGCGTTGCGTTTCAAACATACGGCAGGGGAGACACTCTTTCTCATTTTCTTCTATCTAATGCTTCTGCTTGCTCTTGGAGTGGGCTCACGCAGTGGAACGGCGATTGTTGTGTTCGCGTATCTATGGATGGCTGGCGCCGGTCCATTAAAAAAGAAGCATATGACCTGGCTCCTCCCCATCGTTCTCGTTGGTGTAGCGCATCTTTCGTATAATGGATGGTTTACGTCTGTTCCCTGGTCGAAACGGGCGGCGGATTGGATCGCGAGCCCACGCATGCAGGAACGGGCGGTCTCTGGCTTGACTGCGCTGCGTGTAGCTACCGGGCGCCCTTTGTTTGGCGCAGGAGTTGGTCAGTTTGATGAATACATCGAGTGGGCAAATCCGGATCTGTCGTATCTTGGATCATCAACGCAATCGTCTATCTTGTTAATCCCTGCAGAAACCGGTCTATTAGGACTCTTCGCATATGTCTTCCTGATCGTTTCTCTTTTTTCCATTTCAAAAAAAAGAGATGTAGAGAATGAAGAACAACTCCAACTAAAATCTACAACCATTAAAGCTTCAATCAGCATCGTTATCGCCGCATCTCTAATATGCGTTATCCACACCCACCTTTATATCTGGCTCCTGCTCGGATTTCTTTACGCTATGGACCACGCAGGTATCCAGCCCGTGAAAAACAATAACAATTCCAATCTATAATGTTTTTCCCAGTCCTGCGCTGATGTGTTCAAAATATGAATTAATTCACTAATTTATATGCTTAAAAAAATGGTTAATCCCTAGATTTTATGGAGTATAATGATATAATAATTTACAATTTGGAATGAAATATTGTGAATGAAAGGGGTATCAATTCATGCACATTTCCTTATGGAAAAGTATGAAAGCGACAAGGATACTATTGGTAGCCGGAATTTCTTTACTGTATGTCGTCCAAACGGACGCCGTTATCGATCCAGTAAAAAAATTGGATTGCCGGCTTCGGGCGCTGATTGGACGGGCTGACACAACGACGGCGAAACCGAGCGCCATGAAAGATGAAAAAACCGGTGAGATTATTGTTCAAGTTCGGCTGCATACAGCGGATGACTCTGTTCTAACAGAATTGGAGGCGGTTGGATTAACCGTTTTGGCGCATTTCCGAGGCTTGGTCACAGGGCGGATTGATGAGGATAATCTGCTGAATCTTGCCGGTTTAAAGATCGTTTCGACCGTCTATCCACTGCGGAAGCCATTAACGCGCGCTGTTCATGGTCAGGGTGTCACTTCAACACGGGTGGATCAGGTCAGGGAAGTCTATCCTGGTTTTACCGGAGCCGGAGTGAAAGTGGGGATCATCTCTGACTCGTTTGGATTAGTCTCTGAAGCGACACCGACTATTGTTGATATCGATGGAGATGGGATCGAAGAGATTCTAGGAACCGATTCTCAATTGGCGGGTGAACTACCCGCTGTAGTGGAATTGATTCAGGATGGCACACCCGAAGTCGATGATTTTGGTGAGCCGATTCCATTTGAGTATTCGTATATCGATGAAGGAAGAGCGATGGCGGAGATTGTTCACGAAATGGCGCCGGACGCCGAACTCGCTTTTCACTCCGCATGGTTGGGAACCGCTGGTTGGGCTGAAGGGATCATTAAACTGGCGGAAGCGGGATGTAAAGTCATTGTGGATGACATTATATACTTAACGATGCCGGCCTATCAGGATGGAGAAGTCTCTCAAGCCATCGAAGAAGTGTCGGAAAAATACGATGTTGTTTATTTATCCGCCGCGGGAAATTCCTACGCCAAGGTCGTTGAATCGGCTTATCATGATTCCGATCCTTATGAAAACGAGGGCCCCTGGTCAAAAATCCCCGAAGGTCATGATTTTCACAATTGGGATCCGGAACAGTGGGATCCCTATCTCGATGTTCACATTCCGCCAAATGGGTATGTCGCGCTTTCTCTGTTTTGGGAAAATCCATATGGCGGAACACTCGGACCCGGAGCGTCAACGGATTATGATTTATATCTCTTTGACAAGGATGAATACTTTCTTTGGGGTTCCGATAACGCACAGGGAACGGAAGAATCCCCAATGGGTGACGCCTATGAGTTTACAGTCATTTCTAATGACAGCGATACCGAAATTCTACATATCAAAGTAGCGGTGAACAAACACCACGGACCGGGGGTGGTTTTCAAACTGTTTTTCTGGGGATCAGAAGTCTATATACAATCGTCGGTTCGCAGCCGTGATGGAGCCATGATCATCGGTCATAACAAAGCGGATTCCACCGTCAATGTTGCGGCAGTCAATTTTACAGAAACCGATTCGTATGGATACGATCAGAACAATCCCCGGCGGATTGATCCATCCTACTATACATCCAAAGGTGGGTATGTGATCCGGTATTTCTCCCCCATTGGTGAACCTTTGGAAACACCCAAAGTCCGATTCGTTCCCGATATCGCCTGTGTTGATGGCGCGAATACATCTTTCTTTGGGGAGTACTCAGACCTGGACGGCGATGAATGGCCCAATTTCTTTGGCACATCAGCGGCGGCCCCGCACGCGGCGGCGATTGTGGCGCTGATGCGTCAGGCCAATCCTTCGTTAAGTTCACAGGAAATCCGAAATCTTCTCAGAGAAGCGGCCACGGACATTTTCGAACCTGGGGTGGATCAATATACCGGTTGGGGATTTCTCTACGCGGATGAAGCGCTCAACGCCGTTCCCGGAGCGATTGTTCCCAATACGCCAACGCCGGTTCCTACCAACGCCCCAACCGCAACCCCGACTATGACCCCCGTTCCTACAGCGACGCCTCTTGTGAGTAATATCATACTGGCTGCCAATCAGGTCATCGTCACCGACAATCGATGGACATTCGCCGACTTGAGTAATGGCGTTGATTATGATGATCCGGAGAATTCCGATCTCACAATTCGTTGGAACATCCCGTTTGATGATATCGTGGATTTTCATATTTACGTGAAAGTGGACGATGAACCAGTACGATACTTAAGCCGCACAGGGAATGGAGAATCGAGTCAATTCACATGGAACGCCAAGCAGACTCGCTTGAATCCCTATTACCAGGATGGGCCGCAATTTGGGCATTCTTACGTTTTTCATGTTTATGCGATAACAGGAAGCGGTGAACCGCATCATTACGGACCGTTCTCCACTTTCGGTCCCGTTATACTAAAAAAATTGTAAATCATTATCCATTACAATAGTCCATTCTTTTCAAGCGTATCCAAATTTATTTACAAATGGTTTCTTCCTCTCAAATAGATACGCTTTTCCTTTATATTTTTCCTTAAACTTATCTCCACTACTTTCGATAATAGATTTATATATATCTATTTCATATCAAGATTAGTTACATAAACTATCTCATTCTCGATTACAATCACGGCTCATTTTCTTTTGCAGTAGTGATCTCAATCATGATAGTTCATTTGTATTTCTAATTCCAATCTATACACAAAAAAAAATCTCTACATATTTTCTTATCATTTGAATTTTCTTTCAAGTAACATTACGTTACATGATTTTGGTGATATCCAGTAAATTAATCCATTTTATTAATGAAATATCAAAATTTTTTACAAAACCACTTGACAGAATTAAGGAAACAGAATATATTTGCATAATGCAACACGTGAAGCTTTATTAACCTTTTTCGGTAAAGATATGGAATGTACTTTACTAGTTTAAGTAATATCGTTTTTATGTTAATGAAATAATACAAATTTTGATCATTTATAAATATTTCTTTATATATTTATTTAGAGGAGTTGGACATGAGAGTATTAAGACAATTACTGAGCGCAAAGAAGGAAATCAATGAAAGGGAAGGAGAAAGATGTAACGTTTTGAAGCATGAAAGGGGATCGATTCTTATTTTAGCCTCAGTGAGTATGACGCTTCTAATCCTGTCCGCCGCTCTTTGTATTGATATCGGTTGGATCATTCTCGCCAAAACGCAGCTCCAAAACGCAGCGGACGCCGCTTCTTTGGCAGCAGCCGCTCAATTGCTCGATGAAGATTGTTTGTATGGTGAACCTTCGCAGGAAGATGATATCGTTATCGCGCGGGATAGCGCCGAATTATTTGCCTTACAAAATAAAGCCGCCAAACGATCACTTACGCTTCATCGCAACGATGAGAACGATCCCGATGGAGGAATCGTTGTCGGTTATATAGAAGATCCAAACGATCCAACAAGCCCTTTTCTAACGGAAGGTGTTTCTTATTACAATTCCGTCCAGGTCGAGACTTGCCTAACCCATGAATTCAATGGTCCTTTGGGGCTTTTCTTTGGAGCGTATGCTGGGAGTGATACTCTTCAAGTTACAAAAAAGGCGACGGCGACTCTCGATGATCGGATCTCTGGTTTTGATGTGGATGAAGGGGAAACCCTCCCCATGCTGCCATTTACCATTTGGAAAGACACGTGGTATACCCAGAGCGACTCTCCTCCACCGGATGGGATGGACAGCTGGGATAACTACACTGTCGGTGAAGATGGTCAGGTAACATCCGGTCCGGACGGCATTCCAGAACTCTATGTTTCAATCTGGGCGCCGGATCTGGGGATCCCCTGTCAAACAGGCAATGTCAGAACTTGTTTCATATCCGCTGTTATTGGAACCACTTATGTAAGAAACCAGATTTATAATGGTATGTGTGAACTCGATCTTGACGCCATCGGTGGACTTGAACTTCAAGATGATGGGGAAGGTGGATACAGCAAGTGGCTCCCAGGTGAACATTGGATGTCCAGTTCATGGCATTACGCTCTTCTTAATATAATTGGAGAAACGCGGCTCATTTCGTTATTTGAGACACTCAGTGTCGGCAGTACGCCACCCGTCGCCTATGTGGATCCTTTTGACTCAATGTTTGGCGCGTTAATGGGACAGGATTTCTACCAACCTGAAACGTGCTGTGGGATTTATGAATACTATGAAGTAACCGAATTCAAATCTGTGACCGTTGTTGATTCTGAATGGACAGGAGACTCAGAAGAACAGTATTTTGTTTTTCAACCGACTCAAGTGACGACGAGTAATGGTAAAATCAATCCAGATATGCCCCATTCCGAAATGGTCTATAGTCTTTCCCTGACAAGATAATCTTCTTAGAATTAAGCATTGGACGAAGCGGCTCCGCCGCAGAGTGTCGTACGCCGAATTTTCTAGTTGAACAATCCCCTTGCGAAATCTCCTGAGTTGTCATGTATTTCTTCTGAGAAGGCAGTGGCTGTAAGACTGCCAACCACTACTTATTTACAGGAGAAAGATCATGAAATCATTACGGAAACGCATGATCGAAGACATGACGTTAGCAGGACTGAGCGAAGGCACGCAAAAAGCATACGTCCGAGCCGTCGCCTCATTCGCTCTAGAATTTGATTGCTCGCCAGAATGCATTAGCGAGGAACTCGTCCGGGTCTATTTACTGAATTTGCGAGACGTGAAGAAAGTCGCTCTCGGAACGTTTCAGGTCCACTACAGCGCGCTGAAATTTCTTTATCAAACCACGCTGGATCTGGGGTGGCCGTTGTTTGCAAAAAAAAGATTCGTAAGCCTCGCCAAAAGCGCCTGCCGCATTCATTAACCCATTCCCAAGTTCGCGCCCTCCTGGCCGCCGTCAGGAAAACGCCCTACCGGTTGGCTCTAACGTTGATGTATGCGTGCGGCCTTCGGACCAGTGAAGTCATCTCTCTTCCGGTGCGGCAGATCGATTCCAACCAAATGAGTTTACGGATTATTGGGAAGGGCGATAAAGAGCGAATCGTTCCTCTCCCGGACACCTTGTTGGAGCCGATGCGTGAACTCTGGTTGATGCATCGCCATCCCACCTGGCTATTCCCCAACCAACAAGGCTCCAACCACATTCCCTCATCGACACTCGGCAAAGCGTTTCGCTTGGCCTGTAACGCTACCGGGCTGACAGACGATGTGAAGCCGCATTCGATGCGTCATTCGTTTGCCAGCAGATTGCTGGAGAACGGCGAAAGCCTGCGCGTTGTCCAGATTCTTCTCGGCCATTCCAGTATTCGTTCGACACAGATCTACACTCATTTGACTGAGCCGCTTCGCCACGAGGCTCAGGATCGGATCAACGCCGTGTTCGCCGATCTGATGTGAGGAGGAATCATGAATTGCACTTCATCGAACCTCGAACTCGGCGATGTGGTTCGCCGGTTTGGCCCGGCCTATATCCGGCAGCAAGGGAAGCGCCTTTTGCCCTCCCAGCGTAAAGCGCTGCACGATATCATGGCCTGTCATACGGCGGAACTGGGAGGGCATCGTTATCACTGTCAGGACTGCGGCGAAGACTTCTGGGTGTATCACGGGTGTGGCAATCGATCCTGTCCGTCCTGTCATTCCCAGGCGATGCGGCAATGGATCGAGAAGCGGGAAGACCAGATGCTTGGCTGCCGTTACTTTCATGTAATCGTAACAGTTCCGCAGTCTATCCGGGCGGCTTTCTTGGCTCATCAAAAGATTCTCTATGGGTTGCTGATGACGACGGCTGCTTCCTGTATCATGGATCTGATGCGCAATCCCCAAGTCGTTGGCGGGACCCCGGCGATCCTGGCCGTGCTGCACACTTGGCGGGGAGATCTGGAATTGCATCCACATGTCCATCTGTTGGTCAGCGCCGGCGCCGTGAGTGAGGACGGCCACTCTTGGATGGAACTCCGCCACCCGAAATGGCTTCTCCATGTGGGAACGCTCAGCTTACTCGTTCGCCGGCGCTTTAAAGAACGGCTCGAAAAAGCGGCGCCGGAGATCTTCCAAGGCATCGAGACCAAGGTCTGGAATAGAGGCTGGAACTCGTTCTGCAAACCGTATGGCAAAGGCGTGAAAGCCATCTTGAATTACCTGGGGCGCTATGTCTATCGCATCGCGATCTCCAACCACCGGCTTCTGGCAATGGACGCTACCCACGTGACGTTCCGCTACAAGACCTTCAAAGAGAAGCATTGGCGAACTCTCCGCTTGCCGGGCGAAGAATTTCTGCGGCGCTTCGTGATGCATGTGCTCCCCCGCGGCTTCCATAAAGTCCGCTACTATGGGCTGTGGCATCACTGTCATCGGGACACACGCAATCGAATCCGTTTGCTCCTCGCCCCCAAGGCGGAGAGCGTTTCTATTCCCGAATCGGTTGAGAATTCCATCGTTTCAAAAGAGACCAACGACAAAGCAGTATTCGATCGGACCGGCCAAGAATCGGCGCCGGAATGGCCTAAATGTCCGCGTTGCAAAAGCTGTAACGTGATTGTCATTGAAACCCTCAATCGGAATCGAAGCCCCTGATCGATTCCGATTGTAAGCATCGCGATGGTAATATAAAGAAATTATAACTTTACGCGGGAAGATTTTTTACTTTTCTTGCCGTGAGGGGATTTCTATAGCTTCAAGAGGATTTTCTCTTTCTAAACTATCAACTTCTCTTCCTCAATTAAGCCGTTTCGCGAATAAATGGCGTGTTATTGGTTCTCACATTCCCCCCGCACTTCGTCCAATAGAGTTTGTATCTCGGCTTCGCTCGATAAAAACTCCTATCTATTTTATACTGCTTAAACGAAATCCCTCTAAATGTTTTAAAAGAACTACGCTGATTCCTCCATTTTGTATTTCACGATATGACGTATCGTAAAACTACGCTCGTTCAAAATACTTTTAACCTTCAATTTTCGTTGGTGTTATCTCTTCTTTGATCAATCTCGATTTTTTTCTGATTTTCATTTTTGATTATAAAAATAGAAAATTCGAAGAGATTGTGTCATAAAAATGTTAAAATTATTATACAATTCGAAATATTCATTTGTATTTAGATATAAATTGTGATAGTATTAATTCGGATAGGTCCCACAAGAATCGAATGGAGATATTCATTTACACGTTTTGATTTCAATCAAATGGTTTTGACGTGAAACCGTGGACAGAGATGATTTAAAAAATATTTGAGGATTTGAAAATTATGAGTATAACAATGTTTGAAGACAATAGAGGAAAAGCGGTAAAGGAAAATGAAAGTGGCGCCATAAGTTCAAGTTTCTCAAATGATAACGGGTCAGAAAATTTAAAAATGGAAGATCCGCTCCTGTTGCGTTTATTACCGTATTCTAAGATAATGCGCTGCCGGAAAGACGAGGATGTCATCGTTAAAGGATCGGAATCCCTTTCGCTGTACTATGTTGTAGAGGGGATTATCGAAGTTTTTACTACAGTTCGGAAAACCAAGATCGTCGTGGCGATGATCGGCGCGGGTAATTTTTTTGGTGAAATTGGATTTTTTGATGGAATCTCCCGTGTGCGTGATATTCGAGTCGCCCAAGACGCTGAAATCAGGATATTTAACCGTGAGGCGCTTGGTTTGTTGAAGGTTGAGGATCCCGTAGCCTATGGAGATCTCATGACCTTCATGACCCAATCCGTCTGCAAAAAATTCCGCAGAGTTTTGGAGGAACGGGAATCACTTTCAGGTTATGCCGCTTCGCTCGTCGCCGGAGGACGAAGGTATGAAGAGACAAAGCCTTTACCAGAGCGTTTTTTTGAAACCCCTACATGGCAAACCGTAAATAAGGCCATTGACGAATTTAAAGCGCGAATCTTCAATGTTTCATACCGTTTGCAGAAGAACACAAGCGAAGATATTCCGGACACATTCAAAGAGGAGTGTTTTACTGTTCTTGATAGTCTTTATGATTACGTTCTTGAATTTCGTAACAAAGACTGTTCTCCAGAAGATGAAGATTTAGCCTGGGGATATATCTTTAAAGAGATCTATCCTTATTTTATGCGAAGCCGGTTTGCGGAACGTATTTATTTCAAACCCAAAGGCTACGCGGGCGATTATCTGATGATGGAAATGATTTATCGGAATCAACCGGAAGGAGATGGTAAGCTGGGGGCTCTTGTCGATGAATGGTGTTTAAACTCGGTCGGCGCCAGGGCGATTCGTGGCCGGCGGCAGCTGCTCGGTGAACGATTGTTATCGTTAAGCCGATCCCGGCTCAACCGTCAAGAACCAATTAATATCATGAACCTTGCCTGCGGATCCAACCGGGAGTTGTTTGATTTTGTCTACGCGTGTGATTTTAGTGAACGGCTCGAAGCGCTATGCGTGGATATCGATTCCGACGCTTTGGAGTATACGGATCAAAAAGTAAATCAATTCCCGCACCAGGCCACGATTCGACTCATGCGGGAAAATCTTGTTAAATGGGCATTAGGCCGAGTTCGGCATGATATTGGAAAACAGGATATAATCTATTCCTCCGGTTTGACGGACTATTTGGACAAGAAACTCTTTGTGTCTCTTGTGTCGAAATGTCACGAGCACCTAAAACCGGGAGGCGTATTATGCGTTGGGAATTTCGCTCCCAATCCGGATCAGACTTTCATGGATCATATTTTGCAATGGCGGTTGATTTACCGGGATGAGGCGGAATTAAGAAAGTTATTCGCCAACACTCCGTTTGGCGGGAATATTACGGTGATCGCGGAAAAGCAGGGAGTCAACCTGTTTGCCATCGCGACAAAACAGAAAACATGAAATTGTACTCTTATACATCCGCCATTGAGGAAGAACACCAACTACGTTTTTTGAAAGAAACTCGTGAATTATTGCACCGGCGGGTGATTGCCGCTCTCTGGATCGGTATTATCCTAATCCCGTTGTTTTCCGTCCTGGATTATATGATTGTCCGTCAATATTTCAGTTCGTTTTTAATTGCGCGGCTGATTTGTTCGTTATTATTCATTGCGCTTTTGGTATTGCATTATCAACAATTCGGCCGTGAGCATCCTTTTGTCATCGCCATTCTCGCCTACGTTCTCGCCGGGATCACCATATCATTCATGGTGATCAAAATGGGGGGGTACGATTCGTTTTATTATGTCGGAATCATTCTCGTTCTCGTTACCTGTTCGACGATCTTACCTCTGGATGCGATGCAATCCACCTTCGCGGGTCTGTTGCTCTATCTCATCTATGCGGTTCCAATCTTCTTGTTCTGTGAACGAACGAATGACTCGATGATGGTCTTTTTCAATAACAGTTTCTTTTTCGCTTCGTTTATCGTCATCAGTATCATACAGTGTTTGGAAGATACAAATGCGCGGGTCGGAAAATTCAATATGGAAATGGAACTCGATTCCCATGCGAAAAAACTGGCCTATTACGCGGAACACTTAGAGACTGAGGTAGACAAACGCGCCAAAGAACTGGAGGATTCCGAACTGCGTTACCGGAATCTATATGAAAATATCATCGATATGGTCATTCTAGTCGACCGTCACGGGCAACTCCTGCTGGCCAATCCTTTGTTTTATTCGAATCTTTGCATCTCCAATATCACAGATCGTAATGTATCAATTAAAGATTGGGTGCATGAAGACGATGTTCTGCTGGTACGGAATCATATCTTCTCCCGCCTGGAGGATGGAGGCATTGTCAAGAACCTGAATTTCAGAATCGTCAGCCGGGATGGGAGAGTTTTTGATGTGGAGTGTAACGCTAAAGGAATTTTGAAGAATAAAAAACTCGCCGGTCTGCAGATGGTGATCCGGGATATCACCGAGCGAAAACGGTTGGAGAAAGAACTACTCGACTCTATGCGTGATGTGCAAAACGCCCGAACCTGTACGATCCTGGGACTCGCCAAACTCGCGGAATGCCGGGATATGGATACCGGTGTTCATTTAGAGCGAATCGGTGAGTATACAAAAATAATAATCAAGGAAATTTCCACTCTTCCCGCGTATCAGGAATATATATCACAACAATATATAGATGATATTTACCTTTCCTCGATCCTCCATGATATTGGTAAAGTTGGAATACCCGACGCAATTCTTTCCAAACCAGGTAAATTGACACCTGAGGAATTTGATGTCATGAAACGCCACACCACATTTGGGGGGGACGCCCTTCGAGCGGTAGAAACGCATGTCAAAGGACAATCCTTTCTAGCTCTGGGGAAAGCCATTTCCTATTACCACCATGAAAAGTGGAACGGCGATGGATATCCGGAAGGATTGAAGGGAGAGGATATCCCCCTATCAGCCAGGATTGTCGCTCTGGTTGACGTGTATGACGCCCTCACCTCTAGACGGAGTTATAAGGAAGCCTATTCTCATGAAAAGTCAAAAGAAATCATTGTCAATGAACGGGGCAAGCACTTCGCCCCGGATATCGTAGACGCCTTCATCGCCACAGAGGAACAATTCAACGCCATACGTCAGCAACTACAGCAATAATTGTACTTTTTTTTAGGAAGAGCAGTCAATACAAAGAGGGAGATACAGGTTTTTAGAGGCATCGGTTATTTGTGTGGATGTAATCATCCAATTCTCATACGATGGAGGAAAAATGATGTCGCTCTCCTATAAATTACTCTTATTCACGTTGCTTATTGCAGTACAATTTCTTTTCCCAATCCTCGCGCCCGCTCAGGAAGATGTGTCTTCTCTACCGTTGCCAACCATCGGGGTGGAAGGTTTTGGAGGGCTTCTCGCGACGTATGCGGCGTATCTCACCAATCCACCAGCGGAAGGCGATATCTTTGGATTACCCAGCTTTGCCTACGCGTATGTCAATCTTGGACACAGCCGGGACTTGAACACATTTGGAATCACCGAGACACTCTGGAACCGGCTCGAATTGGGTTACGCCTATATCCGGATGGACTTGGGGGATCTACCGGAAGAGATTGCTAGAACGGGGCGGCAATTATTGATTCCAGGTGGTTTAAGTATCGATGATGATACAATCGGCCTCCATAACTTCAATGCCCGGCTTGCTCTGCTTCACGAAGGGGAATGGGATTTGCGCTGGCTGCCGGCGGTGACAGCGGGCGTACATTATAAATATAACGATACGATCGACGATCTGAATGACGATCTGACGATTCCTGGTCTTTTTCCCCAAGGCGCGATCCGAAGCCTCGGCATTGAAAGTGATGATGGGGTGGATTTCACTCTCTACGCGACGAAAACAATGCCTGATCTACCCCTGCCCATGTTGTTTAATATTGGACTCCGCGCGACCAAAGCCGCCCATATTGGTTTATTTGGATTTACCGAGGATTACAATGTCATGGTTGAAGGCAGCCTATTCGCGTTTCTTTCCGAACATCTTCTTGTGGGGGGGGAATACCGCATGAAACCGGATGAATATGATCAACTCCCGGCGGCTCCCCAACTGATTGAAAAAGAAGATGACTTGTGGACCCTCTACGCCGCGTATCTTATTAATAAGAATCTATCCATTTCCGCCGGGTACGGACATTTTGGCGATGTTTTCAACCACAAAGCGAACGGCGCGTGGGCCATTCGATTGAATTGGGAATTTTAGGAGATAATCATGGACGATTTTCGTAAACAAGGAAAATTGGTTTTTTCATCTGCGCAGGAGAATATGGATGATATTATTTCGCAGCATGAGACTTACCTTTCTTCTGAAAAAGATAAGGAAGTTTTCTTTTCTGCAATAATGAATCCACCCGAACCCAACCAAAAACTGCGCAGGGCGGTTGAACGATATAAAAAGATGAGTTTTGATTCTTGAACGAATCTTTAATCTCAAGGACACATCAAAAATGGAATCCACCCTTCCAAGGCTGTGCGCGTGAATCCTCTTTCTTCTTCCATAAATCTGTTGGTTTTATTTGCTGAAAATCTTCTTGCCATTTGAGTATCAATTTCATTATAATTGGATGTCAACAGTTAGAAAGAAGTTATCAATAAAGAAATTCATCTCCGTTATCGTATAGGAATAACGGGGTATCATTTTTATTGAAACTGAAAATGGAGAATGTGATGGTACGTAACCCTTTTATTATTATTGCTTTACTATTTCTGACTTCACTTATTTGCTTGACGGGTGAGAGTGAGCCATTGCCGAAACCGTCTCAATGGATTCCCCAGGACGCCATTCTCACGTTTGAACTCTCTAATCCCCAGGCTTTATTTGATGTTATCCTCGGCGCCAAGGTCGAAAAAGCCATTACCTCCGTTCCCGAATTTCAAGCGCTGACCAATGAGAATGGATTCAAAGAATTTCTTGGCGTGGTCCATTATTTGGAAACCGCGCTTGCTACTGATTGGAAAGCCGCGGTGAAATCTCTTCTTGGAGAAGGCGCTGTATTTTCTGTTTTGCCGGAGGATCAACTCGTTTTTACCGCTGATTCCACGAATCCGGATTTACTCACCCAGCTACATGATATTCTTTTCGGATTCGCGAAAAATGACGCGGAACAACATGGTGATTCCGATAGAGTGAAGTTAAAAGAATACAATGGCGTGACAGGCTATTCATTTGGGAATGATGAAGTTCATTGCATCATCGGCAACCGCTTTGTATTGTCGAATAAATCGAATATTCTTAAACGAATTATCGACAATCGCACGAATGTTGAATATGAATCCCTATCCAATCTCAATCACTATAAAAACGCGCAAATGGATATCGATCCAGAAGCGGCGCTGACGGCGTTTCTGCGCATGGATATCTTGAATCAAGTGTCTGGAATCAACAATGCGCTAACAAGAAATCTGAATCCGATGGCCGCATTGTTAGCCGCCGGGATCACGGATTCATTAAGCGCGTCAAACTGGCTTTTAGCGGAATTATGTATTGATGAAGAGAATCTTCTTCTTTCAACGGAGATTGACGGCAAACTGGATATGAGTGGCCCGATGGCGTTCATTGGAACGAACGATCGTGTTGGCGCTGCGCTTCCAATGATCGAGGTTCCCAATCAAATCGCCAGTTTCAGTTTCTTCCGTGATTTGTATAAGTTTTATTCCGCCAAGGATGATCTGTTTCCTGAGCGCACATCGGGATTGATCTTCTTTGAGAATATGATGGGAATTTTCTTCACTGGACGGGACCTGACCGAAGAAGTCTGGAAAGAGATTAAACCAGAAATCCGTTTTGTCGCCGCTGAACAGAAATTCGATTCATCCACCGGTATTCCAGCCGTTCAACTCCCCTCCTTCGCTGTAGTCTTCAAGCTATTCCATCCTGAAACATTCGGGATCGTCGCAGAAGAAGCATGGCAGAAAGCCATCGGTTTGATAAACTTTACGCGCGGTCAAAACGCCCTGCCTGGACTGCTGATCGACCGACCTGTCTATAAAGATGTTAAAATGACATTGACTTACTTTCCTTCGGTGGGAGAAGAGGATAAATCTAAACAGGATATACGCTTCAATTTCCGCCCGACACTCGCGCGGGTTAAAGACAATCTGATTTTAAGTTCAACAGACCAATTAGCGGAAGACATCATTGATAGTGTGCTGTTGGAAGAGAAGAATCCACCTGAAAAGATATCAAATGTACATAGTCTCGTTCAACTCGATGTGGATCGTTTAGCGTCGATCTTGGAATCGAACCGGGAAACCATCGTCCGGAACGATATGGTCGAAAAAGGAAAAACAAAAGAACAAGCGGAAGCGGAACAAGTAATGCTGACTCGTATCATGCAGTACTTCAACCAAGTCTCACTACAAGTTGGCGCGCAGGATGACACGCCCCAAGCGGAACTCAAACTCAGTCTGAATCTACCCGCGGCTGAATAGGAAGAAGATATTACTCCTTCCACTGGAAGTACATTATGAAGAATCAAAATGCTGCATTCGATCCTCAGTGGGCGTGGGAGTCTTATGTCCCAAGCGATGAGCGGCCTTGGACTTTGAAATGGGTGGGGCATCTCTATCGCCGGGCGGCGTTTGGCGCGTCATGGGAACAGCTGCGGCAGGCGATGGAAGAAGGCCCGGCTCGAACCGTTGAACGTTTGCTGAATCCCAGTGGGAATACGGATGAATTTGAAACGTCCTTCGATGAATACGAATCAGCGGCGGCGAACTCGGATTCGACGGAAGGATTGCGCGCCTGGTGGCTGCGCCGCATGATTCAAACTCCAGATCCTCTCAAAGAGAAGATGACGTTGTTTTGGCACAACCATTTCGCAATTGATTGTGGTAAAGTCAAAAGTGGTGTATTGGCTCTCCAACGTCTGCGGCTCAATCGGGAAGACGCATTGGGAAACTATGCTCATTTACTGCAAGCGATCGTACATCATCCAACAACGTTTTTGGCGCTTAACGCGGAAAAGAATCGCAAAGTTCTTCCGAATGACAATTTTGCTAAAAAGGTACTAGAAAATTACTGTCTTGGCCCGGATATGGTTTCAGAACAAGATATCCACGAGACCGCGCGGGCGTTCACGGGATGGTTTTTGATCCGGAATGAATGCCGTTTTCTCGATCGGGAACACGATCATACAAACAAACGTATACTTGGAGAAGAGGGTGATTTTGATAGTCAAGATGTCATAAATATCATACTGCGGCGACCTGATGCTGCACAGTTCATTGTTCGTAAGTTATACCGGTTTTTCATTTCTGAAGTCGAGGAACCAGCGCATTCTTTTCTTGAGCCGCTGGTTCGTTTGTTCACCGCTGATTTCAATATCAAAAAAGTCATAACTGTTATCTTGAAATCGAATCTTTTCTTCTCGGAAACCGCCTATCGGAAACGTGTAAAATCTCCCATCGAGTATGCGCTGGAGATCGTTAGAGGATTTGAGGCCAATGTTTCAACAACGCATCTTGGGAATGACCTTAAAGCGCTGGGGCAGGATCTATTCCATCCCCCGACTGTCAAAGGCTGGCTGGGAGGCCGGCATTGGATCAATAGCGCGGCTCTGATCGGCCGATGCAATTTGGCCCATGCGCTGATATCCAACTCCGCTCCCTATGAAAAGCAACTCGCTTTTGACACTGTCTTTGAGAAATATAAATGTAAGTCAGATGAGGAATCATGTCAGTTTATCCTGAATCTATTCTTACAGGATGATTTGGATGAAACGGTTCGAAAACAACTATACCGATCCACAGCGGATAAGAAGCCATCGTCATGGCTTCAGCGCTTTACAATAGATGTCTTGACATGTCCTGAATTTCAAATCGGATAAGATGAGTAGGGAGATCGATCGTGAAGTTTTCAAGACGACAATTTCTACACACCTCAGCGATCTGCTCTTTCGGATCGCTCGCGCCATCCTTCTTACAAAAAACTGCCTTTACCGCAGCGTCGAAAAAGGTGAAAACAGACCGCGTTCTTGTTGTGTTACAACTCTCCGGCGGCAACGATGGCTTAAACACGATTGTTCCCTATGCGGATGATGAATATGGACGCAATCGTTCGACCTTGCGTCTACAGGCGCCGGAAGTTCACAAGATTGATTCTTATTGCGGATTCCATTACGAAATGAAAGCGATGTGGGAACAATTTCAAGATGGACATGTAAGTGTCATTCAAAGCGTCGGCTATCCGAAATCGAACCGCGATCACGCCGGCGCCCTGCGTGACTGGTATACCGCTTATCCTCATGATGAAAACTGTGAAACGGGATGGCTGGGCCGCTCTATCGAGTATGCGAACCAAGTGGATCATACAGATCTTCCCGGCGTATTGGTGGGAAATATATCCATGCCGCTAGCGCTGAATGCGGAACGAACGATTGTCCCATCCATACGCCGCCTCGATCAAATGCAGTTTCAGCAGGAACCACTTTCTGCTGATATTCACAAAACTGACAATGCATTACTTGATTTTGTAAATCAACAAACATCCATCGCGCTGGAAAAAAGCCGAAAACTTACAAATATCACGAAAGATATACACTCTTCTGTTGAATATCCGCCATTCCAATTGGCTAAGACATTACGTACCGCCGCGCAGCTGATTCGCGCTGATATTGGTGTATGTATTATTTATACGGCGCTTGGGGGGGATGGATTTGGTGGATTTGACAATCACGCCAGCCAGCGCGACAATCATGCGGCGCTGCTGCGGCAACTGTCCGAATCGGTATCGGCCTTTATTAACGATCTCAAACACGATCGCTTATTGGATCGTGTGTTGTTAACTACTGTTTCTGAATTTGGCCGCACGCTGAAAGAGAACGGCCGACGTGGTACAGGACATGGCGCGGCGGCCCCCATGTTGGCCGCAGGCGCCCAGCTCAAACCTGGATTGATCGGCCAATGTCCCAGCCTGACCGATCTCGATGATGGCGCGTTGAAACATCAGATCGATTTCCGCAATGTTTTCGCGGCGCTGCTGGATCAATGGCTTTGCATTGATTCCAAGGAAATACTGGGCGTGTCTTTCGATCCGATTCCGCTTTTCCAAAGTTAAACGACTTCTTATTCAATAAAATTGATCTCATTTCATTCTCACATCTTGCCATTCCCTATCCTGCAATGAGATAATAGTACTTCAAATAACACGATACTAATCGAGAGCATACTATGAAACGAATCGTTTGTATTTTATTTCTTTGTATTTCCATTTCAGCCGTTGGCGCGGAATTTGAACGTAAGATTATCCCAGCCAAGGCGCTGGGAAAGGTTGTTGATCCCGCGTCAATGGAGCGGATTTATAATGAAGTCAAAACTCCATTCAAATATGGGATTGTCTTGCGGGGCGAAGAAGGGAAAAAGGTGGATTGTCCCAGCGTTTTTCGTTATGATGGCAAATGGTATATGATGTATATCATTTTCGATGGTGATGGATACGAAACGGCGCTTGCTGAAAGTGACGATCTTCTTCATTGGAAAACCTTGGGAAAAATACTTACATTTACATCCGGCCGGTGGGATGGAATGCAGGCGGCTGGGTATGTTGCTTTGCAGGATTATTCATGGGGTGGATCGTATGAACTGCAGAAATTTGATAATAAATACTGGCTTTCGTATATCGGTGGCGCTTTGAAGGGATATGAGACAGATCCACTGTCTATCGGAATCGCTTGGACTGACAATCCAGCGAAACCCAATGCATGGAATCGGTTGGACAAACCGGTTTTGACAAGAGACCAGCCTGATGTCCGTGAATTTGAAGCGCTGACACAGTACAAAAGCAATGTTATTTGGGATAAACAACAGCGGTTGGGCTATCCATTTGTGATGTTTTATAATGGCAAGAAAAATCATGGATATGAGCGGATCGGCATGGCGGTATCCAACGATATGATACACTGGCTGCGTTATGGAACGGAACCGGTTATCGATAACGGGCGCGGGATATCCGGAGATCCACAGATTGTGCGCATCGGTGATCTATGGGTGATGTTCTATTTCGGCACATTCATCAAACCGGGGGCGTTTGACACATTCGCCTGTTCGTACGATTTAGTCACCTGGACCAAATGGACAGGCCCCCATCTCACCGCGCCCACCGAATCATGGGATAAAACATACGCCCACAAACCGTGGGTCATCAAACACAATGATATCGTATATCATTTCTACTGCGCCGTCGGCGAACAAGGCCGCGTAATCGCGTTGGCTACATCCAAAGAACTCAAATAGAACTCCATCCAACGTATATCTTCCATACGATCATACATTGATCGATCTAGCCGTCTTACAAATTTATAAAATAGCGTCTACAGCAATTGACTAACAAATGCGAAGTATTGTATTTTGGTATGCTATAGAACGTTTTTATATTTGTAAATGTATAGCGGGATGGGCCAATGCGTGTTTTTATCAGTCATTCTTCGAATGACAAACCAGCCGTCTTGAAACTTAATCAAGAACTTCGCGATCGCGGGTTTGAGACGTGGATGGATCAATTCGAGATTCTTCCTGGTGATAATATTGTTGAGAAAATTGATGAAGGGCTTGAGAAGTCCGACGCTGGGATCATTGTTCTTTCAAAAAATATTGACGGCAGTCCATGGATTAAAACGGAACTTAATTATCTTATTTATGCTTGTATCAAAGAAAGCAAGAGACTAATCCCAGTCGAATTAGAAGAAGGTGGTTTCATCCCGCCGCTGATTCGGCCTTTGGCAAAGTGCGGGATTCATGATATTGACGCTATTACTATGGCGCTTCGTCAAGAGACGCCTGATCCATCGTTCACCGGTCCTGCATCGCTTGATTCTATTCTCATTCGCTTAATGCGGAACGAAGATCATAGTATTCAAATCACTGCGAGCATTGGCGGGAAAACGTATGGGGAAACGCGATTTGATGATCTGCCTTCTCCACTCGTTACACTGCAAAATCAATTCTTACAAGGCTTTAAAACTTGGAACGCGCGTGATCCGGTTGATGCGGAACGTGTCGCGAATGAGAAGAGTGTGGTTGAACTTGGCGCCGCGATTCGTGATTTCTGCCTGCCGGAAGATTCGGGCGATGTGTTGACCAGCGTGATCGATAACAGTAACAAAATTAATAAAACGGTGGAGGTTTGTTTTGAGGCGGATGATCCCGCTTTACTGGGTTTGCCGTTTGAAGCGCTCCGGCTGCCGGATAACCGTCTTCTCACCACGCAGCCGACGGTGGTAATGTACCGCCGGTTGGCGGGGGAACTGGATGCGAAATGGACGCCTTTGCCCTCTCCGATTAAGATTCTTGTTGCGGTGGGCGCGCCGGATGAGGGACAAACCGGCGCGGTTGTCCTTGATTACGAGCGAGAGATGCAGATCATTCTCGATGCTGTTGAACAGGCTCAGCGCCTTGAAAATGTGCAGGTGCGCATTCTTGAGGTTGGGCATCCTAAAGTGATCGGTGACGCGATCGAGCGCGATACCTATCATGTCCTGCATCTCAGCTGTCATGGAATGCCTGGTTTTTTGGAGTTGGAAGACGAGGAAGGGCGCGCCGTCAAAACCAGCGCGGACGATCTGCTTGATCCCATTTTGACGAAAGGGAAGCCGTTGCCGCTGGTTTTTCTTAATTCCTGCAAAGGAGGCGTGCAGGAAGAGGAGACCGCTAGTTTTGCGGAAGCGTTGTTGCGTAAAGGTGTTCCGTCGGTCATAGCGATGCAGGCTTCTGTGAGCGATTGGTATGCGACAGAATTGGCGCGGGCGTTCTACAATCATCTAGCGGTGATGGATCGTCCATGGGTCAGCCGGGCGTTGGCTTTGGCCCGGAAAGATTTGGAAGATGCGCGTCAAAACGCCATCCAGACGGGCGCAGGTTTAGGCGAAACGCAGCCGGAATACGCTACACCGGCGTTCTACCTCGCTGGTGAGGAACAGCCCCTTGCGGATTATTCGCTTACGAAAGAACCATTGACGAAAAGGCCGGTGTATGAAGTTTCGGGCCTGTGCCGCAATTGCGGATCGACGATCTGATCGGCCGCCGGAAGGAACTGCGGGAAACCTTGCGGACGCTGAGGGATCCAAACCGGCAGTATGCGGGTGTTGTATTGACCGGGATCGGTGGTGTGGGAAAAAGCGCGCTCGCGGGCCGGGCCATGCGCCGTCTGGTGGAAGAGGATTTGGCTCGTCCCCGCGTGTAAGGGCCGTTTGAATTTGGGGGATATCGCGTTGGTTCTTGGTTTGGAATTGATGCAATCCAAGAATGCGGATTGGAAAAATCTTGGTAAATTGTTGTGTAATACTGAATTGAATGACATTGCGCGTATGCAATTGATTGGAAAATGTTTGGCGGAAGCGCCGGTTGTCTTGGTTTTGGATGATTTTGAACAGAATCTCACCCAAGATGGAGCCGCGTTTCTTGATCCTGACACTGATACGTACCTGCAATTTCTCGCACAAAGCGCGCGGAAAGGGCGTCTCTTAATCACTTGCCGGTATCCCGTTCCCAACACCAGCGCTTTTTTCCGTCATATCTCCATCGGCCCGCTCAGCCCATCCGAATCCCGGAAATTGATCCTCCGCCTGCCGGAACTGAAGGGGCGGCCTGTATCCGATATTGTGCTGATTCTGCGTGTCATCGGCGGTCATCCACGTATGCTTGAATTACTCGACAGCCTGTTAAACCACGGCACAGGGCGGCTTCCACATGTGACGGTAAAACTACAGGATTTGCTCAAGAAAGCTGAGTTGGATGAAAAGACCACCGCCGCCGATTTGGAGGAGGGGATTCAACAGACATTGCTGCTGGGCGCGCGCGATGTCTTTCTCGCCGAATTGTTTGCGATCGCTAAAGACGAGTCGATTGATGAAATCCTGCTGCAGACGGCGGTTTCCAACCTGCCGATTTCACCAGAAGGAGTGGCGCACATGCTCACCGGGGCGCCCGCCGATCCCGCGCCGGTGGAACAGGCGTTCGATCGATTAGAACGCCTCTCGTTGATTTACCGGTTTCCTGATGGATCGGCCTGGATCCATCGTTGGACAGCCGAAGGCCTGCTTGCGTTTGACTCAGAAGACGCATTCCATCAGCGCTGCGTCCGCGCGGGCCGCTATCGTATGTGGAAGGGAGAGAAAGATAAGTATGGATTAACAAATGAGATAGAAGCCATCCGTAATTATTTAAAGGGCAAGGATTTTGATGAAGCTTCAAAGGTTGCGCTTATGTGTATCAATACCTTAAAGCGTTTTCAACAAACGGCGCAAGTCGCGGCGCTGGCGGGTGAAGTCCTTGAAAGCCTGCCGGAAGAGCATAAGCGTTTTGCCGCCATCGCGGATGAGGAAGCGCAATCTCACTTGGCTCTCGGTTTTACGGAAAGAGCGTTTGAACGGTATCAACAACTTTGCATGATGCATGAGCGTCTGACTAATGAAAATCCAGATCGTGCCGATTATCAGTACGTTCTTTCAGTCTCCTATGAGCGAATGGGTGATCTATATCTTGATCTGGGCCAAGGAGGTAAGGCCCAAGAGGCTTATCAAAAGTTATTGGATATTATTAAACAACTGGTTAACTCGGAGCCAGATCGGGCAGACTATCAACGCCAACTATCCGTCACGTACAATAAAATAGGTGACCTGTACCGTGCCCTGGGTGAGGGAGGCAAGGCCCAAGAGGCGTACCAGCGCTCGCTGGAGATTCGGGAGCGTCTGGTGAAAATGGAGCCGGACCGGGCGGACTATCAGCGTATCCTCTCGGTTTCGTATAATAAAATGGGCGACCTGTACAGTGCCCAGGGCGAGGGAGGCAAGGCCCAAGAGGCGTACCAGCGCTCGCTGGAGATTTTTGAGCGTCTGGCGAACTCGGAGCCGGACCGGGCGGACTATCAGCATGACCTATCGGTCTCGTATGAGCGAATGGGCGACCTGTACCGTGCCCTGGGCGAGGGAGGCAAGGCCCAAGAGGCGTACCAGCGCTCGCTGGAGATTCGGGAGCGTCTGGCGTCCTCGGAGCCGGACCGGGCGGACTATCAGCATGACCTATTAGCCTCCTATGATCGATTGGGTGACCTGTACTGTGCCCAGGGTGAGGGGGGTAAGGCGCAAGAGGCGTTCCAGCGCGCGCTGGAGATTATTGAGCGTCTGGCGAATGCGGAGACGGACCGTGCGGACTATCAGCGTGACCTATCGGTTTCGTATAATAAAATGGGCGACCTGTACCGTGCCCAGGGCGAGGGAGGCAAGGCCCAAGAGGCGTACCAGCAAGCGTTGGACATAGCGGAGCGTCTGGCGTCCTCGGAGCCGGACCGGGCGGACTATCAGCGTGACCTCTCGGTTTCGTATAATAAAATGGGCGACCTGTACCGTGCCCAGGGCGAGGGAGGCAAGGCCCAAGAGACGTACCAGCGCTCGCTGGAGATTATGGAGAGTCTGGCGTCCTCGGAGCCGGACCGGGCGGACTATCAGCGTGACCTCTCGGTTTCGTATAATAAAATGGGCGACCTGTACAGTGCCCAGGGCGAGGGAGGCAAAGCTCAAGAGGCGTACCAGCGCTCGCTGGAGATACGGGAGCGTCTGGTGAAAATAGAACCGGACAGGGCGGACTATCAACGAGACTTGATTACAATGTATGTAAGAATTAGTGGAAGTGTTTCTGAAAAGAAAAGAGAATACCTCGAACGCGCCTTATCCATTGCGACGGCTCTTAAAAATGAAGGGCGGTTAAATCCGGCGGATTATTGGTTTATTGATGAATTTCAAAAAAGATTGGATGAATGTTGAGATGAATGATAACTGGGTAACAAGGGAAAGTTTTTTTTGCCTTTGCATAATTCCATCTCAGGTTGAAATAAATTTGAAATCCTCTTTTTTTCGGTTCATCCGAGTAAGTATGTTAAGTAAAACATTATTCTCTTTTTATGGTAGATTGCGTATCCATGTTCACCCAGCCTTAAAAGGCTATCAATTATACACATATTAATATGCGAAGAATTTCGGGATGTTCAAGGGCTTCGTGGATTAAAGGTTGATGCTGGGAAAGCATATCGAAAACAGCCAGGAACTGCAGGAGTCCTCTCATGAGAATCGTCGGGCCGAGAGGATCGTTTCTCCGTCCAAGCCATCCCCCGGCTTTGGCGATGTAAGCAAGGAATCGCCAACGGAGATCGAGATCGGGATTATGAAGGTCTCGCGAAGCGTGTTTGAGTTTTTGGTATCCCTGTTCATCGAGATAGCCTCCAGACGGCAACCCAAGTTCCTCCTTCAGATGGAAAAGTGTCATCGCCGCCATGGTCAGTAGCACGAGCAATTTCGCCGTTTTCGTGGCATTACAAAAGCGATGTTTTTCGATCCCATACCCGGACTTCAGCAATTTGAAGAAATCTTCAATCTTCCAGCGGAATTCATACAGGCGCCCGATATAGCGCAACTGTTCCCAGGTAGCAACCGGCAAACTGGTAAAAAGCACCCAAAGAAGAGGTTCCACTCCGAGGGGAGGATCGGTCTCCCGTATGACGACCAAGTGGAGTTGGATCGGATGCGGGAGTTGGAAATAGCGGTGGTTGCGTTTGGCGGGCCGGTAGAGACGGAGCGGCCACGATCCGATGGACAAATGGGCCGTGCGCGCCGCGTGGCCGGGATCCGTGACGCGCCCTCGCTTATCCAACGGGAGATTCTTATACGGTTGCAGCGGGACGGCCTCGACGAATCGTCCCAGATTCACACAGACCCATCCGGGTTGGAGAGCATGTCCCGCCTGTTGGTTCGTGAAAGCGTCCGGAGGAATCCACTCGGCGTGGGGGACTTGCACATTCCGGTTCGCCATGGAGCGAATGACGAAATCGGTGTGAGCCATCAGGCATTGATCTATGACGAAGATATCATCGAATTCCCGATCGGCGACGTGGATAACGTGGTAGTTTTGTAAGAGCGGAGAGAGGCCATTGACGTGAACCGCCATTTGGTGGCGGTGGTTTTCTTGAAGCGCCTGTTGTTCGTCCGGAGAGCCCCCTTCGAAGAGCCGCTCGTAGTCGTAATTCATCACCCCGGTATCGTCCGGGCCATTTTCATTGATCACCGTGTCATGCAGGACTCCAAGAAAGGCCGCCGAATGCGGATCAAGAGCCGCGCAACAGACGTACTCGTATCCCATCCCCCGATGATTCCCGATCAGGCGCCGATCCATCTTGGCGTTTTGTGTGGAGAAGTCCAACGGGCTCATATCATGGACGACCATGATATCGCCCCCGTCCGGAACGGTGTCCAGGACCGTCTGCGCTCGAATTTGCCGGAGGGAATCGAGCGGAATCTTTTCATTGTTGGCGAAGCGGTAAAAGGAAGCGAGGTTGGCCATGGAACTCTCCCCCTTGCCGGCGGCTTGAGGAAGAGAGGTTCCGGGCGAATTCAATATCATTTCCAGTTGCCGCGCGACACAGTCATTCTGCTTTTCATGTCCGAGGTCGGTGTGTTGTTTGGTCAAGTGAAGTAATTCTTCATGAGTGAGACTCATCGAGCGCTCTCCCTTGCATGAGTTCGAGATTGATGGCAGTGATCCGGTCCACGATCTCTTGGAGACGGTGGTAGTTCTGAATGCCCTTTTGAACCGCGTCCACTTGCGTTTGGGGCACATACACCTGCCGTTGGGCCTTGTTCCGGGTGACGACCACATAGATTCGCGGCCCATGCCGTTGGCCTTGATGGCATGAACAAGTGGACCGGGAACAAGTGGAAAACCGCTCAAGGTAAGAGCCTTTCAAGAGCCCAGAAAGCGAGGCCATTTCCTTGAGCAATTTCGTTCGTTCCCGTCGCAACGCAGCGATTTTTGAGGCCGATAATTTTGTCATGCTTGTAGTATAGCATATAAATTATATGCTATACAAGAGGAGAAAAAAAATTCCGCTGTTTGAGGTCAGCGAAATCTAAAAAATATGTGTATAATTGATAGCCTTAAAAGGCTGGGCTACTATAGTATGTCCCTCCGGGACAAAAGAAAATAGCCCAGGATTTTAATCCTGGGGGTAGAGGAATGTGATTTCTTATTAGAAATAGCATTTACTAATAACTCACTTACTGTATTAATTTATTTCTCCATTATCTTCACAAGGTTAAAACGAAAAAATGTATTCATTCAGCTGAATAGGTAATACAAAAGAACCATCACCGCTACCAATAATCCCGCAAGGATACGGTAGTCGAAGATTCCCCGCCATTCGCCGCTTTGAACCGCTTCTAATGGGTGAGACCAGACTAGGCGTTCGCTTTCCGGTGTGTGGACGTGTGGGCGGAGGAGGGAGATGGTGATCAAGATGAGCGAGCAGATGACGAAGAGATAGAACGCCGCCATCATGAATGGGACATCCCACCCGGTTTGCGCCTTATTCCAATCCAAAAGGAATACTACAAGACCAAGGCCCGATCCCGCGTAGAGCGTTATCTGAGCGGCGATCGATGAAGCGCGCTTCCACAGAGCTCCCCACACGAACACCGCCGTGATGGGTGGGGCGATATACGAGATCATCGCGTTGATCCCTTGAAAAACACTCTCAAACCGTCCCAAGAAGGGGGACCATAAAATCGCGGCGATCATTGCCACAAGCGTCGCGGCGCGTCCGATCTGCACCAGCGTTTTGTCCGATGTCTCCGGGCGCCATCGTTTGAATAGATCGTAACTGAAGAGCGTCGCGATCGAATTCAACGCGCCGGATACCGTCCCCATCAACGCGGCCAGCAACGCGGCGGCGATCAATCCCCGCAATCCCACAGGCAGGAGTTCGCGGATCATGAAACCATACGTGTCCAAGGTGTCTTTCTTCGCTTCGCCATCGATATAGAGGACGCGGTTATCAATATACGCGGGCCGGTCCTGAATGGCGAATGTTTTCCCCGCGACGGTGAGAGACTCTCCATGAATGGGAATCCGCGCGGTGGGATCGATGGCGATGGTTTGTCCATCCAATTCAATGCTCGCGCCCGCTTCGATGTTTTTCATCCCCGCGATATCCAATTTCCCCTGTTCGATCAAGGCGAAACAGATCAATCCCGGCAGGACGAGAATGAAAACCGGCAGGATTTTGATGAACCCGGCGAACAACGGCCCGATCCGCGCGTGATACTCGTTTTTCGCTCCCAACACGCGTTGGACGATGGTCTGATCGGCGCACCAATACCAAATCCCAATCACTGGATAGCCCAAGAAAACCGAATACCAAGGCAAGCCTGATGGATCATCCGCCGATCGCAGAACCGTCAATTTCACGGGATCAACCGAGGCGCTCAGCTCCGCCCAGCCTCCAACATGCGTGTAAGCGATCGCAGTAATGCAGACGGCCCCAGCCAAGAGGATAACGGTCTGAATCGATTCCGTCACAACGACAGCCGTCAAACCACCAACAATTGTATACAAGCCCGTCAACAGAGCGGTGACGATAATGCTGAAATGGATATCCAATCCAAACATGCCCTGCAAAACCGCCGCGCCGGTGTATAACGAGAATCCGATATGAAGGAAGATCGCGGATAGGATGGACAAGATCGCCAGCCAATCGCGGCAGGGGCGGTTATACCGCGCCTCCAAAAAATCCGGCAATGTTGCGACGCGGCTGCGGATATAGAACGGAGCGAAGAATAGGGAAAGGACAATCAATGTGAACGGCGCCATCCATTCAAAATTGCCATAGGCCAATCCATTCATGTACCCTTCCTGCGCCAAGGAAACCAGATGGATGGTGGAGATGTTTGTTGAGAACAGCGCCAAACCGATCACCGGCCAGGTTAATGTTCCTCCCGCGAGAAAATAATCTTTCCCCGAACGGCCCTTGCGCCGGACGCCGACCCAGCATCCAAGGCCGACGATAGCGAGAATATAAGCGATGATGATTAGTAGATCCAGCGATTCGATTTGGATAGCCATAGTAATAGTGTTGCCGCGCGCGGGGCGCCTTCATGCAAGCCTGCGCGTTCAACGATAGCCTTTCTTGGTCAGTTCAATGACTTGATTGACATTGGTACGATCGATGATAGCCGCTCCCGCGTCGATATCCGATGGCTCGATGCCGTAGCGGATATAAAGAGCCAACTGCACGACAGGATAGAAGCCTTGGATGTATGGTTGTTGATCAACCGTACAGCGAATATGCCCATCTTGAATGAGCCGCAGCGTGGTTTCGGATAGATCGAATCCCGCCGACCAGTAGCCCTTGGATTGAAAATATTTCTCGATAGCCAAACCGGCGGCTTCCGTGTCGGATTGGCCGGTTCCAAGGATGATGCGGATTTCCGGATGTTCACGTAATACGGTGGCGATCTTTTCCGCGCCTTGTGTGGAATCATTTCCTGTGATGAGAGTTGTCCAGGTCACTCCCTTTTCTTTGAGAATGTCCTGCTCGCCGCGCAACCGGTCTTCTAGGGCGGAGACGCCTTCATCATGCATGGTCATTAGAATGTGACTCTCAGCCGGGATTTCCGGCGCCACCCGCTGGGCCAATGTTCGCCCCGCTTCGTATAAGCGCTGATTGACGGCGCTGAGCCGCGCGTTCGGTGTGGCGTTGTCATCAACATTGAAAGCGACAACGGGAACACCTTGGTTGATGGCTTCTTGGATTACATCATCGAACGCTACTGGATCGATGATGTTCAGCGCGATCCCATCGTATCCATCTTTCACGGCTTGTTTTACCATCTCCGCCTGAGAAACAACATCAACGCCTTCCGTTCCCATAAAATCGCATTTCACGTTCATTTTTTCCGCCGCGTCACGCATCCCTTTTTTGAGCGGCTCAAAAAATTTGGCTTCCACAGCGCATGTGATGAAAGCGAAACGCAATGGCTTGGTTGAATCCGGATTCATGCGTGGAGCGGATACGATAGTGGTAATACGATCGGATACAATATAAGTAGTAAGTGTGATTGCGCACAAGATCAGGATCAGGATGTGAGAGAAATATCGATTCATCGTTGGGTTGATAACTCCTTTCCGTATTTTGTTTTACAAGTAAGGGATATATTTTGAATACGGGCATTATCTAAGGTTTTTTTCTCTCCTTGTATAGTTTCCGGAATGTAGCACCAGGGCAGATGAAAAACCTTGCCCTGGCCACCCGTCAATCAGCTGGGTAGCAAGGGGAAGGCTTCTTTCTCCCCTTGCATAATTCCCGGGATGTAGCCAGGGCAGAAAAAAGCCTTGCCCTGGGTGCCCGCAAAAATGGAAATTCGTCAAAGAGAATCAAAAATCCTTTTAAAATCGCGTTTCTAAAAGAATTCACAGCAACCTGAATTATAAATAGTATTCACTGGTTTTTTCCAGTCCCAACATTGAAATATAAAATCACTTGGTTTGCAAGTTTTTAAGAATATGAATTGAGTTTTTGGCTTGATTATTAGAAAGGAGTTTTATAATATTGCATTGGTGATTGATGAATTTTTGTCGATTCTGTCTTGTTTTTTTGTCCGGGCGCTGTTTTTTGTGTTAGGATCGCTTGTTCGTCCTATTTGTTTTAAGAATGGAGAAGACCGTGAACATACTGATCGTTGATAGTTCAGAGGCGTCCCGCACGCTTATCGCGTCGATGCTGAAGGATGCGGGATACGTTCAGATAACGGAGGCGCCAACCTATCAAAAGGCATATACGATTCTGAACCTTTCTCGGTCTTCAGAATCCGAGCCTGATTTCGATCTCATCATCATCAATCCCGTCATGCCGCATATGGATGGAATCGAGGCGGTTCAACGAATCAAAACAGCGAAACATCTTGTGGATATTCCCATACTAATCACCGCCTCCCAAGATCCCGCCGGAAACATGGAGCGTGTTTTAAACGAAGGACTCATCGACTTTATCCGTCAACCAATCGATGAAGTGGAACTGCGCCCCCGCATTCGCTCGTTGATGAAGTTGAAAGAAGAAATGGATCTGCGCAAAGCGCGTGAAGTTGAATTACGCCGCCTTTCGCAGCAATACGCGGAAGTGCATGAAAAACTCGAACAAATAACCAATATCGACGCGTTGACCGGCATCGCAAACCGGCGTTGTTTTAATCGATATTTTGAGAATTCTTGGCTTCTCGCCGTGAGAGAATACACCTCGATTTGCCTTCTCATGATTGATATCGATTGTTTCACGGCGTTCAATGATCTATATGGCCGTGAACAGGGAGATGAATGTCTGACTGAAATTGCCGAAACGTTAGAGAAATCGATCCGGCGGCCGGGAGATTTTTTAGCCCGGTATAGTGGAGGACAGTTTGCCGCGGTATTGGGAAACACGGATGTGGATGGGGCGATTTACGTGGCGGAATCAATGAGGACTTACGTTCAAAACGAAGCGATCAAACATACTGGATCAAGAAACGGCGACTATTTAACAATCAGTGTCGGTCTCGCCGGAACCGTGCCCGCGCCGGCTTTTGACGCGGATTCTCTCGTGGCCGCCGCCGAAGAAGCGTTGGATGAAGCGAAAACACAAGGAGGCGATCGAGTGATCGTCGGTTCCGTTGACAGCGGCCTTGTTCAATGAGAATTTTGAACTCCAGCATATTACTGCGGCGCTGTATATGGTTCTTCGTATAATTGAACTGAATCTCGCATTACATGCGTATAGAACGGCAACTCAGAAAACTGTTTGTATTGTTCCATATCCGTCTTCATCAGCCGGTTTGATTTCTCAATACGAAAGGTTTGGTGGAGCGCATAATTATCCTGTTTAAGGTTTTCAATTGAGAGGAATAAATATAGAAAAAGAAGACAGCAGCCTATTGTTATTGCTACATTCATGAATATAACAATAGTTACAAGATTTTTTAACTTTTCATGTTCAGATATCGACGCTGCGTGATCTAACATGATTTCATCCTTTTCTCCATTCTTTTGTCAATCTATTATTAATTGGTTTTGAAAATTCACGTTCATTGTCTCGCGATGAAATTAACGCGGGTGGTTTGACCATCCTGCACCTGAACGGTTCTGTCTTCCCCCAAGAAATCCGGACCGTGAATGGTATACTCCGCCGCGGGTAAATGATCAATGCGAAAGCAGCCATTCGGATCAGTGCTTGTCAATGCTCCGAACAATATATCGGGATAATTGAGGCAATGGATTTCATTAACAACAACCGGCTTTTGTTCTTCATCGAGGATGGCGCCTTCAATGGTTCCACCCAGTGTGACGGGAAAGACAGGCGGCGGGTTCTCATTGGTCCATTCCGCCGGCAGGGGATGTTTTGTCATGGCGAATTGCGGATGCCGGATATAGAGAGTGTCGGGACGCCGGGAGCGGTTGGAGATGATAAACGATCCATCTTCACGCGTGAGGGAGGGTTCTAAAAAGATGATTCCTCGATAATCCCCTCTTATATTTTTATTCCTCATACAGGATTCCAATCCGATTTCCGCGCCCGCGACGGGATGGCCCTCTGGATCGACGACGATCCCTCGATATTCATTGGCCTTTTCCAACTCAATAATATACTGCTGGTAGGGGGATTCCGAATCTGTATCGATCGGTTGCTTTTCACTGAACGCGTATCCATCGGCGAAGGCGAACAGTTCAAACTGGCCTCCTCCAAGCTCAGTGAACTGGAAGGCGCCATTCGCATATGTCATTTCGCACAGATCTCTTGTATACCGGTTTCGCAGGATCACGCTCGCGCCGGCGATGGGATTCCGGGTGGATTGATCCAACACCATCCCGGCGATGAGAATCGATGGTTTTAATGTGATCAATATACTTTCACCCATTCGAAATCCATCACGAAAAAATGGATAGCCTTCCGCTTCGACACTCACCATGACTCCACCGCTTTTGTTGATTTTCTCGATGGTAAATTCGCCATTTTCGTCGGTGATTGCAGAGCCTCTGGAAAAAATTTCATTCTCAGCCGCCGAGTAAGCGGACGTCATGGCCGCATGGGCTTCGACTTTTGCGCCTGCGATGGGGCTTCCATCTTGCGCGATCACTTTTCCCGATATGGTTTCCGCGCCCTCATGGATTTCATAATCTACTCCTGTTTTCTGTTCACCCCTTTTGAGGGATATGGTTGTTTCCGGGAAGATTCTCTTCGAGCCTTCTTCAGTATGTTTGGATAGAGAGAATTTATATTCCCCTTCTCCAAGACCTTCTATTATATACTCTCCATTTTCATCGGTTTCACTACTGGCGGAATGAAATGAATCCAAGTTGATGCTGCGCCCCATGGAAATGTTAAGAACATAGATGGTCCATTCCACGGCGGGCGAACCGTCTTTATAAAAGATACGGCCTGCAATGGAGGACGATGCGCCCAGTACGAGGGTCACTTCCATCGGGAAATCCTGATCGCCGGATTCAATCACTTCGCTGAAAGATTCGCCGTATTCTGTTTTATTGGCTTTGAAGAGAATCTTGCCGGGGGGAATGTTGGTGAATTCACATACCCCATTCGAGTCTGTGTTTTTTGAGGTGTTTTCATATTCTTTGTCCGCAGGAATCGCTGTCACCTCCACATCAGGAACCGGGGACTGATTGGCGTCCACGACACGAACGATCACGGCGCGCCCTTTCTCCATTTTGACTGTGTATTCTTTGTTCTGGGTTTCGGAGGAGAGTTGAATATTCCCTAGGGGATCGGCTATATCATGTCTTTTACGCCGGTTGGCGTCGTAATCGATATACCCATCGGCTCGGACTAGGAAATAAAACGAACCTTCCCCAAGATCGGAAATAATAAAAGTTCCATCAGCTTCGCTCACGGTCGATGGATTGTAATGGGTTTCCCCATCGATTTCATACTGACCACGCAATTGAACTTCGGCGCCGGCGATCGGTTCGCCCGTTTCTTTTTCGATTACATTCCCCTTAACGGTTAACGATCCCAGTTTGTGAATGAAATTCGTAACCACGGATGGATTCGTTTGGGTGAGTTGAACGGATTGTGTTTCCTCGTAATAGTCTTTCGGAGGCGTGGAGATGAGACGATAGGCGCCTTCTCTTGGCGCTTCAAGGAGAAAGTAGCCATCCTGATTGGAATGGGTTTCGCCGATCTGTTCCCATTGTCCTTCACGGTTTTGCCGGCAGGTGATTTGACTGTTGGCCAGCAGATCCCCATCTTCATTCAACACATAGCCAGCAATATAGTAGAACTCTTTTGTCACATATTCGATAATCGGCTCCGAAGATGCGGGAATGGTTGGTTCAGCGGTACTCTCTCGTGGATTGGACGCGACCGATTGTTCCCTCAAATCCGCATTACCAGTCGCGTCAACAATCGATCCTTCCAATCCACTCATCTTTCGAATTTGACCGTCCGCTGTTATCCGGGCGATTTCACCCGCCTTGAGTGTGTCGGCAAGAGAGCCGTTGGACACTCGCACTTTGCCTTCCGTGACTTTGACATTCATGCCTGTCGCAGGATTGTCCGGACGGGGGGAATCACTAAAAATGATGATTAATGAGATCGTTATAATCAGTAAAAGGGTAAATGAGATCGGTATCCAAGTTCTCATGATGGTCCTCTTCTTGTGACAAAGATTGTTGTGAAAGCGCAATTGAAAAAATAGTTCCAATGACTTGTACTTCACCCAAGACAGTGGTTACGATTATTGGTTTTTCTTCATTATGACTGGCGTACATGGTGATTTTGCCGGATGTCAAATTGATCCGGCGCGCTTCATTAAATCGAATCGCGATTTGCGTCTCGCTTTGGCAATCGAGAATGGAACCGTCGGACAAAAAGATCGTGGCTCGAATCCCTTCCGGTACAACAACGTTTTTTCCACTCCACAGACGGTATTTCCAAAGCGCCGGCGTTTTTATGGGTTGGTTGGTATCCGATATGAAATGGATGTTATGAGTTAAGTTCCAATCGATGGTAAGGAATATTTTTATACAGATCACAAGGAAAACAGCCGCTATTCCGGAGTACGCCATAGCCAAATGAAATCGCGAAACGGCCAATCTCCCTGAGATTAAAAAGTACTCCTTCGATTTCTCTTTCATCTTTGTTACCATGCGATTGAGTAAGGGATTCTTATCGTACTGTGGGACTTGCGCATTTTGTAGTTGGCTCCGCATTCGGGCGTACATAGCAAAGGCGCGGATTTCCTCCCGGTTCCGAGGAGGAGTGTCCTTCTGAGTGTATTGTTTGTAATAGTTTTCTTCTTGTTCCCATTCATTTGGATTCATGATGGTTTACCTGTTGTAATCGATCAGCCGCTTGAAGCAAAACACAATTGATCCATAGCCTGGAGGCTCAAATTCTCTCCACCAAGTTTGGGGGGAGTTAGAGAAGAGCGCGCTTCAGTGAAACGGCTTCTTTCTATTCTCCCCCCAGCTTGGGGGAGGTTTCATGCAATTCAATCGGCTGACAAATGACTACCTGTTAAAGGGCTCTAATAAAACACGCATTTTTTTTAAGCCGCGATAAAAATTCTTTTTGACTGATTCATAGGAGATATTCAAACTGACAGCGATCTCTTTAAATGAATCTTGGTTCAATTCATGGAGGACAATAATTGTTCTCTGTAAAGGAGAAAGCCGGTCCAGAGCTTTTGTGAAAGCCGCTTCAAATTCCATCTCATTCGTTCTACAGCCAGGAGTTTGTGGATCGATCATGTCTGGCAGATTCTCGATGCGCTCAACTGTGTACGCGACAAACCGTTTGTCTCTTTTTAGCCGGTTGATACAAAGATTTCTTGCGATGGTGAGGATCAATGGTTTGATCGATCCATTATTCATATGAACCTGCCTCTTTTTTACGGCTTCCACAAAGTTCAACATTGTTTCCTGCAGCACATCTCTTGCTTCATCGGGATTGTTTAATAAGAAAGTCGCAAGCCGGAGCACGTCATCCGCATACCAGTCCAGAACATCCTCAAAAGCGGTGGGATGTCCTCGCATCAACCGGGAGTAGAAATTCTTGTCGGGTTTCTTCATGGATTCATGTCTCTCTACATCTAATAAACAACGGAACATCCGTTATAGGGACATTTTTTTTAATTAATTCCTCTTTCTTGTTGACGCATGTTTTATTTTTTGAACAAATAAAAAAGCCCCGAATAAAATTCGGGGCCTTACAATTTTTGAAGAGAAGAATTCTAGTGGATTGACCAATCAGACACACTCACGGCGGCGGGACCAAGAATCAAACCAGTCAGATTTTCACTGCTGTCCCAGTTTCCATCATAACCGGTCGTGTTGGTTTGGTGCTCCCGTGTTGGACTCTGCGCGAAAATGTCTCCATCGTTTTGTTGAGGAGAGCATCCAATCACATGCCCCTCTTCCAAATCCAATGGAGTGTTAAACTCGTCTTCCCAGAAGGCAAGCCATCCGGTCTCGATCATGGTGGGATCGTCAAGATCGTAAAATTGGACAGCTTCTACATCCAGAAATTCAAAGGGAACAATTTTGACTTCCCAATTGATTTCAACCGGCGCTTCCATCCATTCCGTCACGGCGGGATCGGTCACACGAATCATCGCCGCCGATTCAAAATACTCATCCGCAATGTTAAAGGGATAGTGCGCCTCAGCCAGGTTGAGGGTTCCCTCGATTCGTTCATACACGAGTACGGGGACGAATTCTGTGCTGACTGGAATGCCGCCTTCCTGGTCGAATCCGCCATAATAAAGGGCTTCCGGATCGAAGGGATCCCAGTTGTTTTGTATATCCATTGTGTACTGCTGATGGAAACCAGATGTTGTGGATGAGGCGGAATCGCCAGAATTGCTGCCATCAATAATGATCTCCAACCGCTCGTTATTATAGCCGCCACTGCCCGCTGTTGAACCCAACCCCAGGACGTTGACGAATGATTCATCAATGACGTTGATGGCGAAATACAGGGCGTTGGTTTCATCGTCCCACGCGATTTTCAGCACGATGTCCAAGTCACCCGTTCCCGGCTCCGCGGCAGGAGAGTCTCCGTCTTTGTCCATCGGAATGGTGGGAACGCTTCCCCACACAGCATCCGATAAGTCCCCGTCAATCACGGGAACGGACGGCAGTTCTGGAATCGTATACGCGTTCACATTCACACTCGTGTCTTGAGCGTATCCTGTTGTGGCGCCCGCAAGAATACAGAAAAACAATACTCCCCATTTTCTTTGCATCGATTTTCTCCCCTTTAACAATGAGTTTTTAGATGAATGAAAATATATTCATCATAATATACGATCATTCGAAAGACCGTAATTAATTGATTATTTTATAAATCGGGCTGAATGTCAAGATTCTGTGTGATTTTTTTTAGAGAATAATTATTCAAGAAAAGATAGTGCGCTTTCAGATTTCGAATTAGTTAGAATGAGGATCTATAGATTATAATCTTTAAACTGAAGAAGTGATTCTATCCTACGCTATAAAAAAAGGTCCCAGGATATTCCTGGGACCTTTCATGCAAGAAAATAAATGAATAAATAGCTTAGTGAATGGACCAATCCGATACGCTAACGGCTGCAGGGCCAAGAATCAAACCAGTCAGATTTTCACTGCTGTTCCAGTTTCCATCATAGCCGCTCGTGTTAGTCTGGTGTTCCCGTTCCGGCGACTCTGCAAAAATGTCTCCATCGTTTTGCTGGGGGACGCATCCAATCACGAGTCCTTCTTCCATGTCCAACGCTTCGTTTATCTCGTCTTCGAATACAGCGAGAAAACCATTTTCGATATTGGCGGGATCGGTCTGATCATAACCAAGCGCATCGGCTCCGATTAGGTATACAAAGGGAACAATTTTGACTTCCCAATTGATTTCAACCGGCGCTTCCAGCCATTCCGTCGCATTGGGATCGGTGACGCGAATCCTTGCCGCCGATTCGTAGTATTCATCCGCAATGTTCCATGGATAATCACCCGCGATCGTATCCGTGATTTGTTCATACGTTGGAACCTGAATGAATTCTGTGCTGACTGGATAACCGCCTTCCTGGTCGAATCCACCATAATACAGGGCCTCTGGATCGAATGGATCCCAGTTGTTGGGTAAATCTACTGTGTACTGCTGATGGAAACCGGTGGTGGTGTCCGAGGCGGAATCGCCTGTATTGGATCCATCAATAATGATTTCCAGCCGCTCGTTCAGATAGCCACCGGTACCGGCTGTGGATCCCCACCCTTGGATATCAACGAATGATTCATCAATAACGTTGATGGCGAAATACAGGGCGTTGGTTTCATCATCCCACGCGATCTTCAGCACGATGTCCAAGTCTCCTGTGCCCGGTTCCGCAGCGGGAGAGTCGCCATCTTTGTCCATGGGAATGGTTGGGACATTCGCCCAGACAGCATCCGTCAGGTCCCCATCGATTATGGGAACAGAAGGAAGTTCTGGAATGGTGTAGGAGTTCACATTAACACTCGTGTCCTGCGCATCCCCTGGCATAGTCAACGCCATGATACAGAACAGCACAAATCCCCATTTTCTTTTCATCTGCATCCTCCTCATTTTCTTTTTTTTTGAACGAACGATTTCATTCATTCAGCCTATTTTGCAATCTATCGACAGATTGCTTAGAATCGATTATTCGGTATATTGATGCGCATGTCAAGACGGTATATTTGAATTTATTTAAATTAATATTAAATTTTCTATAGAGAAAATCGGCTAAAGTCTTTTCTAGAAATTGAAATGCGTAGGTTATTGAAGGTGTTATCTTATTAATTAATTAAGTTCTATTAAATAAATTTGTTATGAAACTTTTTATCCGCCCTGTTTTATTATAATCTATGTATAATCTCTAGGATCGATTATAGTAAAGATTTTGGGGTGAATTGGAATCTGTCGATCCTGTTCATGGTTGGCAAGCGGGGATTGAATAACAATATAATAAAATGGAATTCGAAATATTCGGTAAAGTAACTCGTCAGCCAAACCAGCGCGAAAAGCAGACAAAACGGATCTCTAACCAAAGGTATACAATCCGTCTGACGCGGCTCTGCGTATATTTAGCAGGGATAATCAACGTTCTTTTGTTTATTGAATTCGTTTTGTGCCATAGTGAGGATCGAGGTCAACCACCATTTTTTTTGAAAGAGGACCGGGATGGAGAGAGTGTATATATCAACAATCCTGAATTCCCCCATCGTTTGTTTCCAAAGTCTATAGGTCGCATAGTTGATCCAATACGCATTCCAGTTGAACAGAATGAAGAGACGTTCCGGATTTTCATTCTCGGTGGATCGGTTGCGCAGGGTGTTCCCAATCCATCGTTTGGCTTTGGGCGTATTCTCGAAGCCATGCTGCGCGAACGGTATCCTCAAGATAGACTTGAGATTATCAATGTCTCTGTACCCGATGGCAATTCTCACCTTGTATTATCCATTGCCGAAGAGTGTGTATCGATTCAGCCGGATCTGTTGATTCTCTATATGGGGAACAATGAAGTGACTGGTCCATTGAATACGGATTCGTTGTCCGAACGGCTATTCCGGCGAGTGGACGATCCGCATTTGCAAAAAATTCACTCCAATTACCGATCTAATCTGAGATTGATATTTGACGCGTGTTATCAAAGCCAAACACCGCTGATCGTTTGTACGATCTGTGTAAATCTTAGAGATTGTCCTCCATTCGTTTCTCTCCACGATTCTCATATAGCGGCCTCCCGCTTAGCGGAATGGGAAACGCTTTATCAAAGAGGAATCGAGGCCGAAAAGAAATCAAACGATCATGACGCTATGGAAACGTATCGGCAGGTGATGGAAATCGATCCTCATTACGCTGAACTCTCCTATCGAATCGCTCGCTTGTTTTTCAAACAAGGAGACCGGGAGAGAGCGGAATCCTATTTTATCCAAGCGCGGGATGAGGACGCCTTGCGGCTTCGAGCGGATTCGAAAATCAATCAAATCATCCGGGAAGAAACTGGACTATGGAAGGGAAAAGGAATCGAGCTGGTTGATCTGAATCAGTATCTTACTGAAACCAATGGTATACCAGGGAATGATCTTTTTTACGATCATATCCACTTCAATTTCGAGGGCAATTACCAAATAGGCCACACGTTGTTCGAACGAATCGAGAAAATCCTTCAAATGCGTCATCCAGACGGGGAAGAGGGCCATCTAGCAATTCCTAGTGTGGAACGCTGTAAAGAGCGATTGGCGTATACAATCTGGGATCGTTATACAAGTCTCGATAATGCAAAGAAATATCTAGCCAAAGCGCCGTTTACGAATCAAGCGGGACATGCGGCTCGGATGAAACAGATCGAGACCAGATTGGCCGCGTTGAAGAAATTGATGTCGCTTCAACTGATTCATCAATGCGTCGCGCAATATGATAGCGCGATCGAGATGAATCCAAATGATTGGCGGTTATATCAAAACTATGGTCAATTGCTGATGGCCGCGAAACGTCAGAACGAGGCGGTTAAGCAATATCAAAAAGTGGTTGAGAAGATCCCCCATCACCCCGAAGCGCATTTTGATTTAGGTGTCGCTTATTTGGAGAGCGGACAGTATGACGAAGCCATTCATTGTTTTGAAAACGCCATTGGGCTTCGCCCGGATTATGTAAACGCGTTTTTCAATATCGCGTATACACTCGACCGGCAAGATAAAACAAATCAAGCGATCGCTCAATATGAAAAAACATTAGAACTCGATCCTCAATACGCTGATGCGCACTATCAATTGGGTACCATCTATCGGCGTCGGGAAGCCTGGGAGTTGGCCGAAAATCATTTCCGCGAAGTGATTCAAATACAACCGGAAGCCACCGACGCGTATATCAGTATTGGGATTCTATACGCCAAACGGAATCTATTTTCAACCGCGTTGGAGTGGTTTGAACGAGCGCTGAAGATGAATCCAGGCGACAAAAATATCTTGCGCTACATCCAAGCGGCGCAACGCCAAATGGAGAAACAAAATCCGAATTAAATGATATGAGTCCTAATCTTTTGCAGGGCAGGGAACTGAAACTCGATAACTATGTAGAGTGGGCCGTGATTTTCTGACTCATCGAATTCTGAAATGATTTCATTATCCAGGAGATTCGTAAACAAGAGTAATTATATGTGTGGCGGGAACGCCATTTGGGGAGGAACCAAATGGGAAAAGTGGGAATCGGATTTTCTATTATATTTATGATTAGTTCCGGATTTGTCCAACACTTCGCAGATGAATGGGAGAATGCGCGAATCAGTCAAAATACCAATGTGTTAATCCAAGCTCTAACCAACCGGGACCGGTCTCAAGCCGAGGAGGTCTTGGCTGAGATAAATACCCCATTCAACGCCGCTGAACGAATCGCAGTGATGCAAGCAGTGGATAGGCTTTCTCCCGGCGCGGACTGGATTCCCTTTTTAATCAAACTTGCGGAGAAGAATCAACCGGATGGAGATTTTGTTTTTCTGACCGCGAGAGCGTATTGGCGCGCGGGGGATACCGAATCGGCGATGAATGAATGCGCGATCGCGATCAAGCAATCACCAGACAACCAACGGCTCTTGTATCGCGCCGCCGCCCTTGCGCATTCTGTCGATCGAATCGAACTGGCGAAGACATGGATCAATCAGCTTCTTCAAATGGACCCCGAACACGCGGATGGCTTGTTCCTTTTGGGGCGGATCCAAGCCAGTCAGGGAGAAGATGACGCCGCGAAAAAAACACTCGAACATGTTGTGCGTCTCAATCCAAAACATTATTTGTCTCAATACGAATTGGGCCGTTTGGGGAACCGAACTGGAGACGCAGCGATGGCGGAACAGCATTTAAAAGCGGCGGTTCATGGATATCCATTCTTTCTCGAAGCGTATAACGCGCTTCTAATTGCTCTTGCCCGCCAGAAAAAAATGGATGAGCTGGAAACCTATAAAAAATACGCTACTTATATCAAACAATGGGATACTTCCAAAATAAACCGCCTTCGAACGGGCTTTCAAGCGCCGGAAAGCCTTACTGTTAAAGACAGTTACGAAATGGCCGTTGAGTTTTGTAAAGTCGGCCGCGAAGACTTGGCTGTTTCTTTGATTGAGTGGCTGATGAAAAACAACAAAACGGCGGAACCCCATCTCATTCTTCTTGCCCAACTGCGCTACCGGCAGAAACAATATGAAGAGTGTGTGAACTTATTGGAACAGGTCAAAAATACCAACCTCCGCGCAACCGAGACCTTCACGATTCTATACGCATGGTCCCTCTTTCTCGCAGGGAATGTGGAGGAGAGCCGCGCGTTCTATCAAACGATTTCCGATCAATATAAAGAAACTGAAAGCCTGCGGGAATTAGTCAAAGCCTTCGCGCAGAAGGCGCCATCCGCCAGCGCCGCTTCCGCCACGGAGACGCAAATCCCGGCGCATGGATTCCAGTTCGCCGATGTGACGGAGCAGGCGGGACTTTCGTCCTTCAAGCATAGACTGGGCAATCCAGACAAGCGCTGGATTGTCGACGCGATGGGATCAGGCGTAGCCGTTGGAGATTATGACAATGACGGTGATGACGACATCTATTTCGTCAATGGCCGGCCGGATATCCACAATCCTGATCCAGAATGGAGAAACGCGCTCTTCCGCAACGACGGTGGAATTTTCACAAACGTGACGGAAAGCGCGGGTGTTGGAGACACCGGTTTTGGCATGTGCGCCCTCTTTGGGGATATCAATAATGATGGCTGGCTTGATCTTTTTGTAGGCAATTATGGAGCGAATGCGCTCTATAAGAACAACGGCGATGGGACATTTACCAATATCACCCAGCAAGCGGGTGTGGGTGATAAGGGATACGCGGCGTCAGCGGCGTTCGCCGACGTGGATCGCGATGGGGATCTCGATCTCTACGTAGGCAATTACGTCGCCTTCGATCCTGAACGGGATGGGGATAAGCGGGATGGCTATCATGGCATGAAAGTCTTCGCCGGCCCCCTCGCCTTCGGGAATCAGAAAGATATCCTCTATTCGAACAATGGGGCGGGAGTGTTTACCGATGTTTCGGAGAAAGCCAACATCAACGTCTCACCAGGACGCGCGATGGGAACCGTCTTCTTCGATTTCGACAACGACGGCGATCTGGATCTTTATGTGACCAACGATTCCACCTACAACCATATGCTCTCCAATCAAGGTGATGGAACCTTTAAAGACATCAGTTTCGAATCAGGAGGCGCCTTCACGGAAAATGGTGTGGAAGGCGCGAGCATGGGCGTCATCACGGGGGATTACAACAACGACGGCTGGCTCGATCTCTTTGTGACATCCTACGAGCAGCAATCCGACGTTCTCTATAAAAACGATGGGAAGGGATTTTTAATCGATTCCACAAGCCCGTCCGGCCTTTATGGGCCCAGCAAGATGTTGATCACGTGGGGCGGTCTATTCTGCGATTTCAACGCGGATGGATTCCTCGATATTTTCACCGCCAACGGGCATCTGTATCCACAAGTGGAATCCATGGGAGTCAACCGTTCCTACAATCAGGGCGTATCCTTCTATCAAAACAATGGACAGCGATTTACGGACATCACATCAACCGTCCGGCTCGATCCATTCAAACCCAAAGGAGGGCGGGGAGCGGCGCTGCTCGATTACGACAATGATGGTGATATGGATATCATCATCAATTGCGTGGACGATTCTCCTCAATTACTGGAAAACCGTTCCAATCACGGGCATTGGCTCCAAGTCGATTTAAAAGCCAATTCCGCCCAAACCTTTGGCGTTCGTGTTGTCGCAAAAAAAGGCAATCAACGCTGGACGCGAACCGTCGACGGTGGATCGGGATACCTCTCCCAAAGCTCTTCAATCCTCCATTTCGGATTCGGCTCCATCGATGAGATCGATGAGTTCACCATTCATTGGTTCCATCGCGAACCTCAGGTGATTCCATCCCCGAAACTTGATCAAAGGATACAAATTTCTCCATTAGATTAACTAAAAGGTGTTAAGGGCAAGTACCGACGTAAGCGCCGGAGCGTTTACTCATTCTACCCTTGTGTGATTGATGGGGGGGGCAATGGCAAGGTTTTTTGTGTCTGCCCTTTTTCGTGAAGAACGCCTATGTAATGCATTAAGACCATGTGCGTGAAATTTATCGAGGTATAATGAAATAGGTGGTCGTTGTATTCCTAATTCCTTATAAATAAGTTCTTATGATTTGAGATAACAAATGAAAATGAGTTGCGGGAATTCTCGCAAACAAGCAAGTCTCGAAAACTCATTTTCATATAATTCATAGAGAAAGATTGACATGCGTGTTTTGTTGTTGAATCCACCGGGCGATAAGCCTTATTTGCGCGACTATTATTGCAGCCATTCGGCCAAGGCGAAGTATTATTGGCATCCCTATGATCTTGTCGTACAAAGCGGGATTCTGTCACGGCGACATGAGGTCGGTTTTCTCGACGCGAATTTGCTTGGATTATCCTTCACCGCCGCCGCTCAGCGTGTGCGCTCGTTTGAACCGGAGGCGTTGGTTTTTCTAACGGGTGGAGTCTGTTGGAAGAACGATTTTGCTTTTTTAGATAGTCTGGAGATACCAGAAAATGCGCCGGTTATCGGTACGGGAGATGTTCTCGTCAGCAAAGGGCGGGAATTGATGGGGAAATACCCGTGGCTCTCCGCCATTTTGACGGATTTCACTTCCGATAGTATCGACAAGTTTCTCCTTCATTGGAAACCGGGTGAAGGAGCGATCGAACTGGAAGGCCCAATACCCAATTTGCTATATCGAGTTGGCGAATCCCTGCAGAAAGGCGTTGATCCAGGGAACCGGTATTATTCGTTTCCCATTCCCCGCTATGATTTGCTGCCTCTCCGGAAATACCGGATTCCTCACGGCAAGCGCCGTGTTTTCGCGTCGTTTCTGACCGATTTTGGTTGTCCCTATTCCTGCCATTTCTGTTTCAATGGCAAATGGCCGCACAAACTGCGCGATCTGGATAACGCTATGCAGGAATTGCGGTATATTCGTAAAATTGGAATCCGGGAACTTTGGATTAAGGACCTGACGTTTGGAGTCAACCGTCCTCACACGAACGAGTTTCTCGACCGGCTAATGGAAGAAGATTTGGGATTGGAATGGATCACATTATCACGGGTGGACGTGATGGACGAAACGCTGCTCGAACGCATGGCCCGCGCGGGATGTCACACCATCCAATTCGGCGTGGAATCCTCGGACCAAAAGATCCTTGACTCGATTGAAAAACGGATTGAACCGCGCCGGGTGAAAGATGTCTTCCAGATTTGCCGGAAAGTGGGGATTCGAACGCTCGCTCATTTTATCATTGGTTTGCCGGGTGAGACGGAGCAAACCGCTTTGGATAGCATCGCGTTCGCCATTGAATTAGATCCTGATTTTGTTTCGTTCAACGTCGCCGCTCCCCGAATGGGAACCGATCTGCGGGAAGAGGCTATCCGAAAGGGTTGGACGCCCAAAGACGCGGACTCGATTGATAATTCAGACGCGTTTCCACAGATGGAACTTGAGTCGCTGACGGGTGAAGATGTGCGGTGGCTGCGAAACAAAGCGATTCGCGATTTTCATCTGCGCCCCTCCTATCTATGGCGGAAAGCGATCGGCTGGCGCAGCCCCTATCAGCTGTGGCGGGATATACAGAACGGAATCTCTCTTCTTGGTTCAACCTTTCATAAACGTGATTCCTCTAAATTCGCCGATGGTGATATGTAAGATCAATCGGATTTCTTCTCCTTTTTATCTCTTTATCAAGTATTAAAAGTATGTTAGTTTATGGCGTGAATCGAGTGTCTGTTCCTCTATACAATTCGTTTATAGAGGGAAACGCGAGAGAATTCTATTATTGATAGGAGGATGTGATAATGTTGAAACAGATTTTACTGAGTAGCATGATAACCGTATTGGCGGCGAGCGGCGTCTTTGCCCAGGTGGGTGATTTTGAGGCGCAGGTGGATATTGGTTTGGAAAACAATCCCTTAGCGCCCAGCCAATATTCGTATGATGGCGGCACGTATACGATGGATGGTTTGGGAACCAGCATGGGATTGAATACCCTGCGGGATGAATGTAGTTTTGTCTACTCTCAGCTGTCGGGTAGT
>CAXXSM010000145.1:0-33628 GCA_963663405.2 bacterium
GGGTTGTTTTTTAAGAAATTTTTCATCAATAAGTGTCTCAAATTGACATCAATCCGTTCAAAAAAAGGGAAAATCAGTCCACTATCGTTCTTAACTCATTTTTTCGTCTATCCATTGAATCTTTTTCTTTTTTCTGACTGGTTCTGTATTTTGTGATATCGTTACGGCTAAGAATGCGCTTCGTTTATACGAAGACAAACATTCTATTTTTATAATGCGTATCAATCCGGATGATTCCGGTCCGATATTAATCGTATAGAGAAAGTGAGAATCGAATAAACAGGAATAGGAATTGCTTCGTTATATCTGTATTAAGAATTGGTGATTGTTGTAAGGAATTTTACTTTTTTTTATTTATTGATTTGCATTTTCGTAAAACATTTGTACGGGATTTGAGCCATGAGCGCTTATGGACAACATATGATAAACGAAACGTTACATCAACCATCACTCTTCCGGCGATGGCAATGGGTGCGGATACCTGCGTTTCTTCTGGTTCTGGCGTTCCTCACGACGGCGGCCTATACCGCCGGATCGCTCTATTGGATTGTGAAAAAGGATAATGATATAGAGAAATTCCGGCGCCGTGAGATTGAATTGCAGAATCGAATCAAAGAACGTGATCTGACGATCCAACAGAATCGCCCAGCAAATCGAACAACTCGAGCGGCGGGTTGAAATCTTGAACGCCGTCAAACAATTAAGCAGCGCCGATCTCCCCGAACGGGACCAGCGGATCATCGCCAAAGCAGTCGATGAAGAAAGCCGCAAATATGGGCCACGATCCTTTTCTGATTTTATCCCTGATCTCGGCGGAATCTTCGTTGAAACCTACCGCCAAATCGAAAGTCGGCGCGCGCGGCCTGATGCAGATCATGCCCAGCACGTTTCAAGCCTTAGCGGACCGGGTTGAGAAGGATCCGATGTTGGGCCGAACAAACGATGGGGAACCCACCTCGCGGCCCGCAATCCATAACATTGAAGATAATATCTGTCTTGGCACGATGTATTTCACCAACTTGGCGCTTCGCTTTCAAAACTTCGAAGACGCGATCTGCGCGTATAATTTAGGACCTACTCTTTTTGAAAAGCGCAAAGCGAATGGTGGACCGATGCCAAAAAAATACCTCGCCAAAATACTGGCGCGGTATAGAGAATTGGTACAAGCCAGGGAAAGCAGAAACGATCCCATGCCAACTCTCTTTGAAATGTATGACCATCGAATCATGGTCGCCAAAGCGGATTGATCAATTTCCTTCCTACCTTATACTCTCGATTTAAACCTCCTTTGTTGTCTCGATTGTCTCATTAGAGACATCCCTTTTTCTGTCTAATCGGTACAAAAAAATGAACTTAACTCGTTTCTTTTTCGTATAATGAGAAAAAGGGGGCAGGCTTATGGAATATGTCTATGCGTTTCTTCTTATTCTCATGATTGGGATTGTGATTTTTCTTCTCGATCGTCTTGGTCTATGGCTGGAGGATCGTGGCTGGATTTACTATCGCAGGAAACAGGGAAATGTGTCATCGGGCATCGGCAACGCGCTGCATGAATTAAACACATTTTTCGAGCCGGAGAGAGAAAGCCGGATCGAAATCCAGAAAGATATCAAAGAATTGAAAGCCGAATCAGGGGATTTACCCTTCGATGTGGATTCTTTCGAGCAAGAAAATGATGTGGATAATGATAACCGTGAATAAATTCACTATCTGAAAACCACTTTTTTAAACTCCATCCATACTGTAATTTCTCCTTTCTTTCTATTCAACCTTATCTTATTATTCCTCTTGGATTTATTTCCTGATGAATGAATTCTGCTATGATGATAGAGGATGAATCCTGACTTGATAAGCATTGTTTTTTATATATTATGCTGGTTTCTCTTCGTATTTCTAATTTTATCTTGATCGATGACTGCTCGATTGTTTTTCATCCTGGATTGAACGTGTTGACGGGAGAGACGGGGGCGGGGAAGTCGATTGTGGTGGACGCGTTGAGTCTTCTTGTGGGGGAGCGGAGTACCGCGGAGGCGATCCGTGACACAAAACGGGATGCGGTTGTGGAGGCGGAGTTTGAATTAAAACAGGAAGCGTCTCAAACACCGGGTATTCTTCGATTGTTGGACCAATTCGGCATTCCAATGGAAGAGAATGTCCTTCTCATCAAACGGACGCTCTCTTCCGGCGGGCGGAACCGCTTTTTTCTCAATAATACGCAATGTCTGCTAAAACAACTGCGGGAGTTGGGGGTATTGTTACTCGATCTGCATGGGCAGCACGAACACCAATCTCTTCTTCATAAAGATGGCTATTTACCACTTTTGGATGGTTTCGGTTCGTATACGAAAACGCTGGTGAATTATAAAGAAATGTACGCGAATTGGACGGCTCTCCGCAAGAAACTCGCGGCGCTCGAAGAGGGAGAGAGAGAACGCGTCCGGCGAATCGAGACGTTGCAGCGTCAGTTGGATGAAATTACCTCGGCGGAACTGAAACCCGGTGAAGAAGACACTATCGAAGAACGTTTCCACATCATACGCCATGCGGAACGATTGAATGAATCCTGTCAGACGGTGTTGTCCGCTTTATCCGAAGAGAACAAAGATTGCGCGGCGATCTTGGATCAACTGGATCAACTCGAATCGGTTCTCGTTGAGATGGCGCAATGGGATCCATCGTTGGAAACGGCGGTGGAATCGTGGCGGTCCGCGTCGATCGCGCTGCATGAAATTTCCAGGGATCTGCAAGGGTATTCGCAGAATTTGGAATTCGATCCAGCGGAATTGGAGCGTTTTCAGCAACGGCGCTTTCTTCTGCGGGAATTATTCAGTAAATACGGTGAAACCATCCCGGAGATTTTGGAGTATCAGACGGCCATTCAAGCGGAATTGGATCAATTGCAGGACACGGATCAGTCTCGTGAGCGGCTTCGTGAAGAAGAGAACGAAATCCATAAAAGCTTGACCGCGCAGGCGAAAACATTGCATAACCAGCGGGTAAAGAACGCAAAGAAAATCGCATCGCAGGTGACATCGGAATTGGCTTCATTAGGAATGAAGAAGGCGAAATTTGAAATCTTTGTCTCTTACCGGGGATCGAGCGATTCTCCCCAACCTTCTATTTTTGGCCCTATGGGTTCGGATGAAGTGGAATTTCTGATTACCACAATTCCAGATAAACCGCCCCGTCCCTTGCGCGAGGTCGCGTCAGGGGGCGAGATCTCGCGGATTATGTTGGCGTTGAAATGCGTATTCGGGCAGGCTGATCCTGTTCCGACGATGATCTTTGATGAGATCGATACCGGTGTAGGGGGAAAAACCGCCGATGTGGTCGCCGAACGATTAACACAGCTTGCCGTGGATAAACAAGTGTTGTGTGTGACCCATCTTCCCCATATCGCATCGCGCGCGGATCGTAACCTGCGTGTTGATAAACGGGAAGAGAAGGGCGTATTGATCAGCCATGTCGCTGTATTAAATGAAAAAGAGAAGGAAGAGGAACTTGTCCGGATGTTGGGGGGAGAGAATTCGGCCGCTTCAAAACGGTACGCGCGTGAGTTGATTGAAGCGTCAAAAGGTTGAGTGGTATTATTCTGATGAATCGGATGTGGAAAGCGAGAGGATAAACGCGCCCGTTTTTTCATTTAGGAAGTTATAGGCGTCTTTTAGATGCTTGTGAATATCACTGAAATTGACGACTGGATCGAAAAATTGAGCGCTGTTTTCCACGAAAAACATTTTTAAATCCCGGTAATATGGTTCAATCCGAAGATGAAAGGTGGAATGCTGTTCCTGTGTGGGGGGAAAAACGAGCCGGAATCCGACTCCGGATAAAGGTCGTCCAAATTGATCTAAATACGGCTGCGCCTGTTGGATCAGCGTATTGTTGATAAATTCGACCGAGTTCCGTTGTCCCGGCGCCGGCATTAGAAAACGGATCAAAACTTTGCTGTGGATCAACACGGGGATGTGAAATACATCGCGTGTCACTGAGAGGATTTGATCGACATCCTCTTCAAATGTGGGGTAGGCCGCCTGTGTGAAATCATCGCGGTAGATCAATCGATCCGGTCCAATGGTGAAATGGCGGTTTTTATTTTCAGCCAGACGCGCGCCTTGACCTTCTCCTAATTGCTTGTATTCAGGAAACCGGCATGGATCGGCCAACCGGTTGTATAACTCGCGCAGTTGGTTCGCGGTTAGCGCCATCGGTGGGAAAAACGCTTCCAATCCAAAGGCGAGTGGGACATATTCTGGCATGGTTTGAGTCTCCGGGATCGAGTTGTTTTAATCCGATATTTCTGCAGTCCAAGACATGGAGTATACAATAAGGGTATAAGGTTTAAGGACTTAAAATAAGGGCTGCGGAGGGATCGTTGGTCTAATGAAATTCTCTTTTTCACTGCTAACGGCTCGCTTCGTTTTTTTGTCTGAATCTGGATAGCCGGGATTAACAGGATTATCAGGATTCTTATATTACTTATTATTGGTTAGTTAATTGAAGTAGTAGATTCTTCTCCCAAACTTTGGGGAGGTAAGGAGGGGATTGTCTCATTGATCCTCAACCCCCCTCTAACTCCCCCCAGGCTTGGTGGGGTGAATAACTCTCATCATGCTTTACAATATGATTATCCGAAAACCTTTTCCGTTCTATTGTGAATTATGAAATGAACATCTATTCATCTAAAAATGTCTGTAGATTTTGCGTTCTATTGATTATTCAATTGATTATGTCTTGAATAGTGTCTCATTCATGCTGCCGGTTCGATAACCTAATAGATCCATTGTAACGTAGGTATAGCCACAATTTTTTATCATTCGTGTAAGGTTTTCACGAATGCTCATTAATCGAAGCATTTCTTCAGGTAATACTTCGATCCGGGCTAGATCGTTGTGATGGCGGACTCGAAACTGCCGGAATCCGAGTTCTCGGAGCGCATTCTCCGCTTTTTCCACCATCGCCAGTTTTTCCCGCGTAATCTCGTCACCATAGGGCAGGCGGGAAGCGAGACAGGCGAAGGAAGGTTTATTCCATGTGGGGATGTTGAGTTCTTTTGAAAGCGCGCGGATATCCTCTTTGCTGAATCCCGCTTCGACAAGGGGGGAACGCACACCATTCTCTTGCGCCGCCTGCTGGCCGGGGCGATGATCGCCCAGATCGTCGGTATTTGTTCCAATGATTATGTGTTTTATCTTTCGTTCCTTCGCGATGCGTTTTAAGTGGGTGATCATATCGTGTTTGCAGTGGTAGCATCGATTCGCGTCGTTTTTTCTGTATTCAGGATTATCGATTTCAGACGTTTCGACGGTTATGAAATTCAATCCCAGTTGTTTCGCGTATTCTTCCGCTTCTTTTCGTTCGTGGATGGGATAGCTCTCACTAATCGCCGCTACAGCGAGCGCGTTGGCGCCCAGTATATCCGCCGCCGCCTTGGCAAGAAACGTGCTGTCCACCCCTCCGGAATACCCTACAATCACGCTTTCCATTTCACGGAGAATCGTCTTAAGATGTTCGAATTTATTCTGTATCTCATTCATATTCAATTGATCCTAACTGTTTAGACAATCCGGAGTATGAATTTCTCTATCTTAAGAAGTCTAGAATCCACTACGGCGCCGTCAAGTAAAATTTTTTAGATGGGGAAGAGAGGGGAAGAATTAGATCGATTGTTTCCATTCCTGGGCTTGACGCAGGAATTGGAGGATCGATTCTTCATGGCCTTTTTGAATGGATTGTTTGATATTATCTAAAGACGTTTGCAGTGATTCCAGCGCGGCGAGGATTTCATTGGGATTTTCCATGCAGATATCGAGCCACATGCCGGGATCTCCCGCCGCGATGCGGGTTGTGTCACGGAAACCGCTTCCCAGAACGGGTTTAATATCCTCTCCCAGATCCCGCGCTACGTTGCATAACGCTGCGGCGAGGAGGTGGGGGAGGTGGCTGGACCGAGCGGTCATGCGGTCGTGGATTTCCGGCGTCATTCGGATGACACGCATGCCTAGCGTTGACCAGAATCCCTCGATTGTCTCCAGAACGCCGTTATCAACATGCGGGGTTTCAGTCACAACGCAGATTTTGTCTTCCAGTAATTCAGGCGCTGAGTAATCCACGCTGGTATGATGGGAGCCAGCCATTGGATGCGAGCCGACAAAAACCGCTTTTTGGTTCATCACCGCTTCGCAGCGCCGGACGACATTGGCTTTTGTGCTGCCTACATCTGTTACTATTGCGCCGGGTTTCAGGGAGGAGAGTGTCTGCTGAACGTGCTGGGGAACCATGCGGACGGGGGTGCAGACGATCAGGAGATCCAGAGGGGGATCAATCTTTCCTGGCTCTACCGTCACAGAATCCACCGCTCCGCAGTCGATTCCTTTTTGCAGGCGTTCCAGAGACCGTCCTATGCCGATGATTTCCGTTTCAGGGCGCCGGATTTTCAACGCCAAACCGATGGAGCCGCCGAGGAGTCCGACACCATAGATTCCCACCCGTTGAAATCGATTGTCGAGAGAGATGTTATTCTTATTCCGCATTCGGTAAAACCGCTTTCGACTGCATGGCCCCGCGTGGATACGATCCTAGAATTTTAATGTAATGACTGGTGTCATCCAATTCACTCAATAATTCTTTTACCTTCGTCTCATCCCGGTGCCCCTGAAACTCGATAAAGAACATGTATTGCCAGGCTTCCTGTTTTGTGGGGCGGGAAACAATGTTTGTCAGATTGATTTTATACCGTTTGAAGGGTTCCAGCATGGTATATAAAGCGCCGACTTTATCACGCAGAAACAGCATGATCGTTGTTTTATCGTCCCCGCTGGGATCGGTTTTATTATTACCAATAATGAAAAACCGGGTTGTGTTGCCCGCGATATCTTGGATGCCATGCACTTGAATGGGGACTTCCATTAATTCGGCGGAGAGGGAACTGGCGATCGCCGCCGCGCGTTTTTCCTTTTTACAGATGTGAACGCCTTGCGTTGTACTCGGCGCGTCGATCAGCGCCGCGTCTGGGAGATTCGATTCCAGCCACCGTCGACATTGGGGGAACGCCTGAGGATGGGAATAGATCTTTTTGATATCATGGAGTTCCGAAAAGCTGATTAGATTATGGGAGATTGGGAGATAGACTTCGCCCACGATCCCAACATTGGTATTCGCTAAGCGATCGAGGGTTTCCCCGACGCTTCCTTCAATCGAGTTTTCGATTGCGGCGATGCCGAAATCCACCCGATTGCGTTCAACTTCATCAAAAATCCCACTGATCGTTTTGGCGGGGACGTATTGCGCCATACGGCCGAATTGAGCCTGCCCCGCGCAGTGGTGGTAAGATGCTTCCGGACCGAGAAACGCGACCGTCAGACGGGTTTCCAACGACCGGCAGACGCTGATGATTTCGCGGAAAATGGATCGAACCGCTTCACTCGAGATTTTTCCCTTATCCCCGTTTAAATCCGTGAGACGCTTGAGGATGGCTTTTTCCCGTGTGGGAATGTAAAAATCCGTGTCGTTGTGAGATTTGAGTTCACCGACTTTCAGGGCGATTTTGGCGCGTTCGTTGACAAGGCGTAAGATCTCATCATCAATGGAATTGATCGATTTTCTCAATTCCAACAGACCGTCATTCACCTCAGTGGGGAGAGACGTATTCATTTTTTCGTTCTCTGGCACAAAAAATCCTCCTCTGCGAAGAGACGTTTACCCGCAAAAGAAAAACAAAAGGCGGGGAGTCTAAACGCCCGATTGATTAAAGTATCCATATTTCATTGGAGGAAATAATGACGAAAGCCGAGGATTAGTGCAAGGCGTATGACATGGATGGTGAATCTTCTCCCGGCCAGTTTTCTCCACCAAACACTTGATTAATCAAAAATTCCACTTCATGGACGCCGACTTCATTCACATCCAGGAAAAAGGCCCGTTCAACCACTTCTTCCCGTTGTTCGGGGGTGATGGTTCCCACGTTCATAAGCGTCAGCAAATAACCTCGAGCGGCTTTGGTTAATTTCAATTCTTCAAGGAATTGATAAATCTTGTTTGTTTTCAGGGGAAAGGCGATCGAGGAGCCTTCATCAATTCGAGACCGGATTTTATTCGCGACCTCGAACGCGATATCAATTTCCTGTCCATTAAAGCCCTGGCTTTGCAGCTGTTCCGTCAATTCCGGACGCAACAAAACCCACTCGTCCTCTTCGGTTTCAAGAGACCGGGCCAGTATAATACTCACCATCTCAATTAAGCGTGAAAGCATCGTTGTCTATGGGACGCTCCCTTCCTTCCACTCTGCCCGCGGAAAACTGGGAACAGAGTAGACGTTTGAAAGCAATATAGCACAAAAATATTTTTTTGCACTCCTTCCTCGTATCATTATACAAGCAAGGCCCGTTCCAGGCTATGGGACAAATCCCTTCTGGAATGATTCCGGCACCTTGATTTTTTATCCGGTTAAAATATAATTTTTTTTCTATGTCTTTTTCAACTGAGGATCAATGGAGGAAATTCATGTACGCCATCGTTCGGACCGGCGGCAAGCAGGTCAAAGTCGCTCCTGGAGATATTGTCGAAATCGAAAAGCTGAACGCTGATGAAGGGGCAGAAGTCACTCTTGATGAAGTGCTCATGATGAAAGACGAAGAGACGCTCCATGTTGGAACGCCTCTGGTCGCCAACACATCTGTTAAAGCGAAAGTGCTCGCTCATGGCCGCGGCAAAAAAGTCACTATTTTTAAACTGAAAAGACGAAAGGGCTACCGTCTTAAAAATGGACATCGCCAATCGTTTACCCGTGTGAAGATTGGGGATATCGTCGTTGATTCGGGTGAAGCTGTCGCCGCTAACGAAACCGTTGAATCGAACGAAGAATAATCCGCGATCGATCTTGCCCTAAAAAAAGAAAATTAGAAACCGGTTCTATCCGAGCCGGTTTTTTTTGGGGTCAATAGGCTTCGTAAATGGACAGATAGAAGGAGTTTGCATTAAAAATTTGAGATGATTTGGATTCGAAGGGAATGGCGGTTTTATGATGGAATTTGTGTCTCGTTCAAAAGGGGGTTAGGGTTCGATTATTAAATCGGATGTAAATTCAAGTGGTTTTGTGTCAATGATTAGAGTTCCGCCTTCGAAGGTCGACCAGCTTGGTGGGCTGATAATCTGCCGATTGCCGGGTGTCGTGAGTAAATCGCCTAATTGGAGCACAGATTCCTTTCCATCGAAAATTCCGTGAATTTCCATGTTGTACCCGAATTCAGACAGTTCTGTTTTTACTTCCATCGCGGATTGATTTTTTACAACGCCGAATTCCACTTCTTCCCCTTCCGGAATGGCCAGATCGGTTAATTGGAACATCCGTTTTCCGGATTTGACATTTTGCACAAAAGTGACCGCGTACTTTTCCGCATTGACAGCGTTTTGCAGTTTTAAAACGGGAGAGGTTGAGCCTGGATCTTTGATTTTCAGGATATCCGTCCCGAATCCATCCAGCGTTTGAATGCGCATATGGCTGTGAGGGCCAAAGACGTCCAATCGGTATCCACTATCGCCGCTTTTTACCTTGATTTCTAACTCTCCACCTGGGTTGCCAAGTAGATAATAGCTGGAGAATCCCAACGGAGTATCTTCCGCATGGTTCGGGAACCAGGGAACGATGTTCAACATCCCGGTTGAGGGATCCATATCGACTTCCATCGTTCCTGGCTTAAAGAAGCGTTTGCCTTTTGAGTTGGTGATTTGTTCGAGTTCCGCGCCGTCTCCGGTGATGAAGAATTCATTAAGGAAATCAAGCGCGTTCAAGCCTAATGTGCTGGGGGAACGGGATCTGGGTCCGGCGATGGAAATGGGTTCAATTATGAGATTGCCACCGCTGGAAGGGCTGCCGGACCATGTTTCGGTTGTGCTGAATGGATAGGACCAGCTTCCGTCGTCTTTAATGGTAACGTAATTCGATCCACTCGCGTAAAAGGACTGGGTGGAGTGATACCAGGAGCGGTTAGGATCGTAGACGTAAATCCGTTTGTCATTCGCGCCGTAGTCACCATAGTCATACGCCGCCAGCGAGTGTCCGCCATCGGCGGGATTGAGGGAGCGAGTGATGCTGACCACGCATGGATCGTCCCGCATACCATAGTATTCGACTTGGGAGTAGGCGTATTGTCCATCGCGGGTTTTTCCTCGCGCCAGCAAGTCGAGATACAGCTCCAACGAAGGTTTGTGCACCTGATGGCCATGTAGCTGGTTAATCACCCGGTAGAGCCGAGCGCTGGAGGGACCGGCGTAGGAGCCATCGGGATTGATGCCGACCAGATCGCCGGAATATTGAGAGACCGGCGCGCAAATGCCCATGTGACCGCCTTTTTGCACGATCAGGAGGGACAAGAGTGACATCCCATAGCAGTTCCCCGGCCCGGCGAGTTGATCTTTGTAGACGTAATCATAAAAGAGCACGTCAAACGCGGAGGAGGCGGGATCGCGTGTCGGCGGGATGCCGATGAACGTGTCCCGGTAGAGCTCCCAGTCTAGTACGTCGGTGCCGAAGTTGATAAATTTCCAACCATTGTCGACAGTGTAGTGCTGCGCCGCCGGCTCCGTTGGCGCCAGGAGAGAGACTAACGCGAGCGTTAAAGAAAACGATATAAGTGTGTGCCGTGTTTTCATGACTTTCCTCGCAAACTTAAAAAACTCATATTCGAGATCAGAATGACTTACGATTCAATTGGCCGCGTTAATTGGGAACGCTTCCGCTTTGGGACGCTGAGAGGGGCGAAAGTACCCCTTTTTTGTTAATCCGCAATACTTTATACCAATAGCTCACACCCCGGACCACATTCATATCCAGGTATTCATTCGCTGCGAGAATCGAACTGGTCTGTAAAAACGGCCCTGTCGAGTTCTCACTGCGGTAGACGACAAATCCAAGATATTCTGATGAGTCGAACGCAGGCGACCATTCCACGAGCAGACCGCATTCGGGGGAATGCGCGCTCACAGATGTGATCGTGGGATAATTGGGCTGTTCTGTGGAATACGTGAACGTGCTGACTGGAATGGCTTCGTCGAGAACGCTTTCATTTCCAACCTGGTCGATCCCTAAGACTTTATACCAATAGATGATTTTAGGATCGGCGCTTTTATCGTAGACAGAGCCCTCGCTCATATCGTCTCTTATATCCAGCGGGATTTCGTCGCATCCCGCCGTTGGAGACGGCGTAAAGGGCGATGTTAATTCGACCGGTACCTTAGGTGGAGTTTCGACAGTCATTCCGCCAACCCATGAATAAGGCCCTGCCAATTTTTCCGCCCGGTAGACATGATAGGCGGCGATGTCCTGAATCGGCGCGCCGATCCATTCGATCAAGATCATATCGTCACGCGCGAACAGAGCGGATATGATCGCGGGAGGCGGCGGTGTCCGATCCCGCAGCCGCTGACAGACGATTTCTTCGATCGTTAGATTGGGCGGAAGAGAACCGCTTTGGTTTTTGGGCTTTGTCGATGGCCTTCACTAAATAGGCGTAACAGAGGGGGGATCCTTCCGGAACCGTGGTGTCGTCGAAATATGGATTGACGCCTTCATCCGCCATAATCGTTTTGGCTTCATCAACGCTGAGATAGCCGATTAACTTGAACATATCGGGACAATCTTTATCTCGATTCCCGAAGTATTCCTGATAGTCGGGATCCCGGTTGGGATCGCAGACCCATTGTCCAAAATCACAGAGGCTGCGATAGATCATGTAGCCATCCAAGTCGGGTTCGGTGTTAGGATCCCAGGAGATACGAATGAATTCTTCGTAACCTTCCGCTTTGACATTCTTCGGTGGGACAGGCGCTGAAACATCGTTTAAATACCCCGCGACGGCGGCGGATTTGCTGCCCACATTGCCTTCTGAATCAATACATTCCACACGATACCAGAATGTTTTTTCGCCAAATTCGGGGCGCAAGATTGGATCGTTATCAAACGCCGTCGCGTAAATGATTCCACCCGCTGGGTGTGAGATAAGCCCATTCACTTGGACCGCGTCCGTGCTGTCGGGGATTTCGTAGCGGTATACGCGGTAGCCTTGAATTGACGGCTCATCGTGACCATCGGTGTCGTAGCTGACTTTCGCCCAGCGGACTTCCAATTGATTTTCCGCATCGTTGGCGGACACTGTAACTTCACCAGGGGCCATCGGGGGTGTTTGGTCTGTAGGAGTCGCGGAGACGATTTCGGCGCTTAGGATTCCTTCCTGGCCAAATAGATCGACTCCGACAACCTGATAGAAATATTCTTCACCGTCTTCCGGTCCGGTGATCGCCTTTCCGTTGACGTCATGGCTTTCGGGATTGCCATAGCTGTCCCAGCGCTGGAAATCGACGAATCCTGGTTTGGCGGGAGAGATGTCATTCCCATCGAAATCGAAGGCGACCTCCGCCATGAATGAGGTATCGTTTACGCGTTGGTAGGTCCCCGCCGATGTCGCGCGATAGACATTGTATCCAGCGGCGCCCTCGACTTCATCCCACAAGACTAAAACCTTGCTGTCACCAGCGATCGCTTCCAGACCCGTTGGGGCCGCCGTAGGGATGGGGACGCCAGCGGTGATGGTGATATCCGTCGCTAGAACCTCTTCTTGTTTGCCTATGATGCCGCGAAGTTCGTAATAGTACGTGGTTCCGTTGGTCACTTTCTCATCGCTGTAACCCTGCCCCGCGACAATGGCAATTTTCCAAACACCCCGCACGAGGATCTGCAACCGTTCAAAGTCGGTGGAATCCCGTGGAATTTCACTGATGGCGCAGGGATCAAAATCCGCGGCTTCGGTTCCAAGACCCGTCGCCAATATTTCCCACTCGTAGCTGCCCGGGTACATTACGGCTTTGATATCGTCGCAGTCCGTCATAATGGAGATGGGGGTGTCTCCATTCAACGGTTCGTCTGGATACTCTCCAAGAGGACTCGTTTTCCGGTATAAATTATATTGCGTTACCTCGTCCAACGCCGGCCATGTCAGGACGATACGAGGGGGCGAACGGAAAAAACCCGGCGCGTTCGTCACGATGGTAACGTCCTGTTCTTTCACAATCAGCTCAGCCGAAGCCGCGTCTTGTGCAACCAGCAATGAAGACATCAACAAACCTGTTATGATAAGAGTGTTGAACGCTCGCATTTGAATATGCTCCCATTCTTAGTGCGTATCTCGAAAGATTCGTTTCTAGCGTTTACCGCGATCTTTCCATTTTTCGAAAACGAAACAGGCGGAAGCCGTTTCGGTTAATACACATAAAATCCATCCGACGTATTCAACCCACAGGTGACGTCGACGCTTCCGCAGAAGACCCACAGCACACAGGCTTCCAGCCCCGATTGTGCCCTGGAAGGAATATGGAGGTCCAATAATGATCTGGGAGATTGCCCCAGGCGCCAGCCGAGACAAGGCCGCCTAGAATCTTACCCCAGATATGAACGCCGACATTTCCGACGACGTATGGCAGGCCGGTCAAGCCCGATCCGGGATCGGAGGGATTGCCGGTATTGACGAACGCGCCAAGTCCCGCATAGACTTCCACACCGCCTGAGACCACATATAGATTGACACTGCTGTTGACTCTGACGTATCCGTAGACTCCCGTCAGATTGTCGGGCATCGCGCTCATGTTGAGAGAGAAACGGCCGCCCGCGTCGGCGAGAATCCAGGCGTTGGATTTCGGCGCGTTGATACCGATATAAAATCCACCTTCCACGCCGTTGTCGCTGATGGGGCCTACCACTTCTACACCTAAACGTCCTTGGAGGGATTGATAGGCTTCGTCGCCGGTTCCGGCGCCGAGATGCCATTCCAATGAGCCATCCGCCGAAAGGCCGGAGAACATAGCGGATGTGCTGAATTGGCCGTTGATTTCACCCTCGACGAAGTTCTGCGCGCGGTCGATGGTGAATCGGGCGCTTCCGGACATTTCCATATCCGCGCCGGCCACGAGAGAGAGATACATAACGCCATCGATTCCCAGTTCGGTCGTCTCCGGTGTTATGATGAATTCCATACTGCAATATTGGGCGGAACGCAGGAGGATGTTGACGTTTTGGGCCGTCTCCAATTCCGCGTAAATCTGAACGAGTTCCAGCTGGCCGTTTTCGATACAGGCGCAGCCCGCCGTGCGGACCATCTGTCCGAAATGAGCGACAGGGCCGACGGTAAAGTCGTGGCGTTCGTCTTCGCTGGAGGAATAGACACTCAAGCAGATCCGGGTGCTGGAGATGACGGGCGGATGAACTAAGGGCGTCATCGATCATGGAGGCGAATTCCATTGTTCCATCACCAATGAATCCATCCTGGTCGTCGTCGTCGTATGCGATTGTGTAATCAAATTCACCGAATAAACCACTGCCCCAGCTGCGATAGATTTCCCTGTCTGTCGGCTGTGTGCCGAAATCGGTGTTGTCCGCCAGTTCGATGCGGCGTCCGCTGTATGGATACGCGAGATTTGCTTGGTAATTGTAATCCTGGACATTAATGTAGTCCGCGCCGAAGAAATCGAAATGCGCTGTGCCGCCCGCCTGAATGTAGGCTTTTTCTTTTGTTGTATCGGCGGGATCGTAGCCGGAGAGGCCGATCGCTTCGGGGACGAACATGAATCCATCGAACTCCTGACCGGAGGAATCGAAATCAAAGGTAATGCTGTCCATGTCGAATTCGCCGCTGGAGAAGATAATGCCCCAGGTCAAGTAGAACGGTTCGGGCGAAGTGACGTGGTTCATACAATCCAGCGCCCGTCAGGAAAATTTGTCCACTCTTAACGCACATGACTCCACCGTTGGACATTTCCGGATTTTGAACGAGCTGCAGACCCCAGTAATCGAGCGTGATGGGGCTGGAGAGATCGAGTTTCGCGCCGGCGATGTGTGCTGTGGAAGTGAATTGCAATTCTTTAAACGGGATTTTCGCTTGCGTCGGTCCCGCTAAATCCACCAAGCCTTCAGTGTAGTTATAGTACAAGGCGCTGTCGACGAATTGGAAATAAACGAGCGCTTGTTTATCCGAAAGCCTGCTGAGTTCGGTTCTGAAGGGAACCTTATTTCCATTGTAGTCCACTCCTACATAATATGACTCATGGGTGGGGACCCAGTTCGAGCGCGCCGCTGTAATCTTCTACTTGAAATACACCGTGCGCTCCCCGGCTGACGACATTCATCCAAGACGCCAGTCCCGTGCTGAATTTAATCTCTTTTGCGTTGGGCGTATCCGGTGTCAATACGGTGAATTCCCGGAAGTCGGTTTAGTGTCACGCCCTTGGATTCCCTGCGTTTCCAGCTGGGTTGTCTATCGCGCCATAGAAGCTGGGATTCTGGAAATCTCCTGTTCCAGTAAGTGGGAAATATGGATTTTTATATTGACTTGAGAAATACATATAAGCTTGGGTTGGATCGTACGCGATGTACGCCGCATAACCGGGAGATGTCTGACTCCATTCTCCCAGCACAAAATCTTGCGTGAAGGTGAGTCCCATGGAGTAGAGATCCAGGTCGCTTTGAACGGTCAGTGTTGTATATTTGCCCACAATCTGCGCCTGGCTCGAATCGACGATCGCTTCTTTGGGGAGATACACAGATCCATTGGTGAAACTGCCGCCGGCGATATGGCTGTCAACCATGCTCAACTGGCCGTTTTCCAGGAGGAGGATAAATCCAAGAGGCTGCAGCGTCTCAAAGGAGAAATCAGACGTAAGTACAAAATCGGCGCTGAGCCCACTGGAGATTACTGTGCCGTAATCAAAGGGAATATGGGGCTTGTAAGTAGCCGATGTTGGAGATCACCGAACCGGATACGGCGGGCACAGTATCTCCGCCAAGGAGAATCGCTCCCCGCCAATCGTTTGTGAAGGTTGGGGGCGCTGGGATCGGAACTCGACCAGGCTTGACTCGTTGAGAAATCGGCGATCACACCGGTTCCTTGGATGATCATTCCTGTATTGTCAATGGTCCATGGACCGTACGCTTCATCCGGCAGTTCTTTATAATACTGGCAATTGGATGTGATCGTGATCTCGCCGAGATCGATGTGACCGGCGCGGCAGTCGGTCGCGCTGATGATCGAACTCGGGAATTCCAACTCCGCCGCAGCGGTCGCGGAGAGCGGCGTGATGTGGAGAGTGTCCCAAATAGGTGGTGAAACCAGCTGTGTTCAAGGAAATACGTTCCGGATCGGGGCTTTCCGTCGGGTAGTTGGCTTCCCCCGTCCGAGACGGTTCCTTTAGATCCATCGGTCGCGTTAACCGCGATCGTCAGGTTCGTAAACTTCACTTTGATATCCCCTTGATGGACAAGCAAGTCAGCGATGGAGCCACGATCGATAAGAAGATCGTCAGCTAGTTTTAAGGCGGTAAGCGGGGTATCCAGCGCGTAGTCTTCCGGCAAAGCGATATTAATCATCTGTCCAATCCCCAATGATGAATCAAATAACAGGGCTTCCGCGACGCTGATTTCCGTCTCCGGATCTTCCACGGTTTCAACGATTCTGAATTGGGTTGCGAACAGCACGAAATCAGCCCAATCGGGAAAGATAGGAATGATGCTATATCCGCTGCAATTGAATTCGGTCCAAGCGATCCCGGAGGCTTCGGTGATCGTTGTGCGGCCGACATTCCATTTATACGGAATCGTAGTCATCGACGTAAAGTGTGAAGCCATCCATCGTGAGAGTCGTAGGTGGTGTGGGTGTGGGAATGGGGATATAGCGTTCGAGCACACCGACGACAACCGCGCCGCTGCTTGGATCTTTATCCCCAACATAGGCGGCGAATCCATCGCGCTTGCCCAGGAAATTTGTGGTTCCCTGGACGGTGTCTCCATCAAATTCCACTTTCATTGAACCGGTAGCGTGATTCCGGCGCGGGAAGGTATTCTGAAAAGGATTTTCCTTCCGCGTTGAGAGAATTGCCGTCTCCGAAGAGCATGAGATTTCCCGTTCCAAAGACCAGTTCATCGCCATTGTCCGGAGGTCCCGTCAAATTCACCCGCTCCGAACACTCGAATGATGGCGCCGGATGGATTGATTGCATCTGTAAATACATTCAGAACACCTCTTCCGGCGCGCTGGAAACCAACGATGACACCGTCTTCGACGATGGGGATAATCACTCCAATCAAATTCAGAGGCGCGCTGTCCCGCTCATCCCCGAAATTCTTGGTATTTCCCATGCTGGCGACGATCAGTTCTAATTTTCCGTCGCCATTGAGGTCCCGCCGGCGCGAAACTCACACCGCCGTTACCCCCGGTATTTAGAAATAAATCCAGCGTAGGGATGTCTTGCTCCAATGCCTCCCTCGTTGTTTATGTCGAGTACATGGAAGCTCGTTTGAGAGGTTGGCCCATTGCTTTGACCGACGATTAATTCATCTCTCCCATCCCCGTCCATATCACCGGCGGCGATCGATAAGCCGATGGTGGTTTTATCGCCTTCCGCTTGCAGGGATACAGATGTGTTTCCGGGGCTATATGTCTTCATGCCAAAGATAGGAATGAGTAAATCAACGGGCATGATCTGTTCGACCAAATTGCTTGGCAACCCATAGAACTGGCCGACCACTTTCCACGCGTTCGGTTTTGATAGACCGGTATATTGGAAGAGGCGGATGACGCCGGAGCCGCCGATTCCTTGGGCGGCGGCGATTTGAGGTGTGCCGGAGCCGATGAAATCACCGACGGCGGTACGAATTTCACCACCGTTGTAATTCACGGATGAACCTTCTCCAGAGGGGAACGCTTCAAACGAATGGCCCAGCACTTCGCCTGTGTCCGCGTTGCGGGCCACGATGATGTTGGGATAAACCGCATCGGTCTGAGATGGGGGCCGAAAGACAGAACGATTTCCGGAGAGCCATCGTTGTTGAGATCGCCTGTTGAAACGTAGGTCTGCCGCCCTTCCCCACCCCCTACGGCGGAGCGGAAAGCGCCGCCTACACCCCGGAACGATCGGAGGATCGATGTGACAGAATCTTTTTCGGGATCGAGGTTACGAATATTAACTAATGTGTCGCCTCCAAGTCCCTGCGCGACGACAAGATCGTCGTATAAATAATCCGTGTGTTTGGGTGTGGCTGTGACCCGGATCGGTTCATACGGCGTATTTGTTGGCGTGACTTTGGGCATTGGGGTATCTGTGGGTTCGAGCGTTGGTGTTGGTGTTAATGTGGGTCTCGGCGTATTGGTGTCTTCGGGAATAAGTGTTGGAAACGGAATTAAGTCATTATAATTCGGAAAAAGATCGATTCCGTCGAGTCCGAACGACCGTTCACTGCGCGTGAGTTGAAAATTCGTCAACGCCACGGCCACGCTGGGAATGGTGATATCATGAACGAGCAGATCCCCCTCGCCAAATTCGTAGGGATCAATATTGTTGTCCAATTCGGTGGAGAAAAAGAGCCAATCTTCCATATTCCAAACGTGTTCTTCTTCAATCAAAGAACCGCAGACGGCGTCCAATCCTACATTCCCCTTTACTTCCACGCCCTCAAAAAAGGACGGCGCATAGCCGGGGATGAGATCGGCGCCGCTTCGGACGACTTCCGCGAAAAGCCCCTTCCGGTGAGAATGTCAATCGGATCAGATCATCCGCGCTAACGGGGCTTCCTTCCGGCAGAAGGCTGCCCGGCCCGGCGATGTATTCTTCGTTGATTTCTTCAAATGAGAAGAGAATCGTGATGGGTTGACCGAATTCCTTGGCCACTTCGAGGAAAAACCGGTAATCTTCGACGACAAGATTTTCCATTAGATTAAAAATAGGAAGAAAGCCGGCTACTTCAACCCGCGTCGATTCCGAGATAACTAATTTCTACTTGTTGTTCTTTCGAGATTAGTTTTAATGGGCGCGATGATCGTTTGATTGAGAATCACCCCGCCGTTCGTCAAGAGCAGATCCCCATCGTTGATCGCTTGTTTCACCAGTGGATGATCGGGATTGGAGACCAGAAGCCGGTCTTCGATCGTAAAAATTATTTTATGGTTGGGGAAAGCCCATGGATCGTCTTGGGATTTTTCGAAATATGGTGTTTCTGGATCTAATTCCAGCACATCGAATCCATCGAGGCCAACGTCTTGATGCTCGAGAAATTGATCGGTATCCAAAAAGCGGCTTGCCAATTGCCGGTTAAAACCACCTGGCAAAACGAAAGGAAGACCGTCTGGATTGTATACTAGAATGTCTCCGTGGTTCCCCTCCGTGGGGAGAGAGTACGGTTCTTCGATACTGAATAGGACGTAATTGGGGGAGAGTTTCTCGAGAAGGTAGTCTGAAGGCAATGTCTCCACTTGACTGGGGAGAAGGAGCCCCTGTAACGAGAGCGACAGGCTCGCCCCTCTGGCTGTTTGTTGAGCGCCACAGATGGAAAGAAGAAGACCGGCGGCGATGAACCAAAAAACGGGTTTATGAAATGAGAAAAGATTGATGCGCGTCCTCATCATGATAACTCCCATGCAGGAAAAGGCTTTATCCCTTTGGATTTACTTGACACATTATATACATACAAATCAACCAGCGCTTTTAAGACGCAGCCGTGTTGATTAATACGATTTCGCGTTCCACACACAAAAAAGGATTGGTATGACCTTGAAACACTTCCCAAACGAATGCAAATAAGGTATCAACTGGATATTTTCAATCTTGCGTCAATCACGATATCATAAGAATTAAAAAGAATCAACATAAAATTTCATTTTTTTTCAATCCAGAGTGGATATGTAAAAATTCATTTTAAGATTTTCTAATATTTTGTAAAATTCAAATAACTGACATTTGGTTGAGTTTTCTAACTGTCTGATTTGTAATAATTTATGTTTTATTTGTGATCTATCGGTGTGTATTACTAGTAGATATATAGTGTTTTTATTTTTTACAAAATTGACCATCCTTTTCAATATTCAATTCATATTGATAAATTATCAGTTTTTATTTGGATTTCACATAATACATGTAATTCTGAATTTTAGCGCGTAAACATGAAAAGGGATTGATATAAGCCACTGGGATTAAAGGTTACAATGTGTAAAGGAAAAGAGTTGCGGGAGACATAATAAACTTGAAAGGCCCTGAAATTTTTTTTAGATAAAATGGATTCATATTCAGTTTTCGATTTTATCCTGCTTTGTTTTAATTGATAAAAACTTCATCCGTATACGATAGTCGATTATGTGCGTACCCGGTCCGCGTCTTCGTTCAGATACGCGCGGCGTTTTTTGTGAAAGGCGGCGTTGGCCAAGTGAGGGCCGCATACGGCGGTATGACCGACTTCGACCGGCGCGTTCGGCGTCTCGCGGGATTTCACGCAATCGAGGAAATTCTGAACGTGTGGATCGGTGGGAACACTTCCATGAAAATCAACGACTGGAGGTTCGTCCGATTTCCATGGTTCTTCATACACTTTAAATCCGTTTCCATCTAATACCATGGTTCCTTCATCGCCTTGGAAGAGAATCGACCAGCCGTTTTGGTAACTATTCGTGTACGTCAACGTCCAAGTGGCCATGTATTCTTCATATTCGAAAACGGCGGAAAAGACATCCGGTGTTTCCGCGCCGATCATTTTGTAAACATCCCCAAAGCATTCAGCCGCTTTTGGGGTGCGGGTCGCAATTTTCGATTCTCCTCGATCCATGAACCATTGAACGACATCCATTAGATGAGTGCCTTGGTCCGTGAGATTGCCACCGGAAAAATCCCAGAAATAGCGCCAATAGCGGAAGAGTTTCGGTTCAAAGGGCCGCGTGCGTTTTGGATAGCAGAACGCTTTCCAATCCAGTTCACCTGGAATCGGACTGTTGTTCAACGGCCTGGACGCGTTCCAATGCCATTGGGCGCGGACAAGATTGATGGTTCCCAGCATTCCATCGCCGATCACCTGTTTTGCTTTGAGAACGGTCTTTGAACTGCGCCGCTGCATACCAATTTGAACAACGCGATCTGTGTCATTGACCGCTTTAATCATCTTGACGCCTTCTTCGATCGAGTTGGACATCGGCTTTTCGCAGTAGGCGTCTTTTCCGGCTTCAACCGCGTCGATTAATTGGACGCCGTGTTGATGCTCCGGTGTGGCGATGAGCACAGCGTCAATGTCGGAGCGGTCTAATAAATCCCGGTAGTCATCGTAGGATTTCGCATGCTCACCAGCGATGTCGAGCCCTCGTTCCGCGTTGGGTTTATACGCGTCGCATACGGCGGCGAATTCAGCGCCAAGCCGGAGAAAAATTTTCATCATACCGCGCCCCCGGCCTCCCGGTCCGATGATTCCCATCACGATCCGGTCGTTCGCGCCGAAGACGGATGGCGCAATGAAATAAGGCGCGGCGGCGAGGCCCACCCCCAATCCGGTTGTTTTACCAATGAATTCCCGTCGATTTCTCTGTTTTTTTGTATCCATCTGAATCTCCTTGGTCATTCATTCACACTGTTATAATGAATCGGCTGTGATTGTTTGTCTGAACGTATCCGCCAATCCCCCATCTACAACTGTTTTGTGTTTGCCATTTCTCCTGTTATGTAAGATTCAATATTTAATTGTAAACCATTCCCCCACTGAAATCCAAGAGTAGTTTAAGCGTATCTGTGGAGAGGTTGGTATCAGTGGATTTCTATTTGTTATATTGTGAATCATTGAGATAAATGATGAGCCGAGCCAACCGGCGGTCTGTTAGAATGACATCGGGATAGCGATCGTCATTGACCCATTCGGAAATCACGGTGAGGTGTTGATCGAGGGAATAGGGGATTGAGAGGGGGACGGTGGCGAGGCCGGTGTAGGTAGATATTTGTTTAAAATAATCATATTTCGATCGATTTAATTACCAGTTTGTCCATCAGATACTGCCAGCGAGCCGCAAATCTGTCCCGGTTATTTTGTAAAAATGTCCATATCTCTTTTGTTCCATCCATAATGAATTCATCATTTATACCTGTATCAATTAGTCTACGCTCTACTTTTCCTAACATATCAATGAAGAGTCCACAATCTTGATCTCTTATGGCGATTTCTGTAATCGTGATAGACGAGCAGTCGCGATTGATCTCAGTCAGTACATCTCTCATTTCCACAAGGAAATCATTACGTTTTCCTTTATCATTACACATAAAAACGTTACTACAGATTTCATGAAGCAATCCCAGAGAGTACTGAAATCGGGATCCGAAATGAAAGTTGTCATGAAAAGCGCAATAGTTCCTCCGAAGATTGAGTAATTCGATTTGCGCTTTCCTCTCACTACTCTTAATGGTCGATAGGATATATCCGCCAATAGTAACGATTATAATCATGAATAGATTATAGAAGAAAGAAATGGTATTGGTATCAAAGAGATTTTTCTGTATATTCTTCAGACGCTCGATTCGTGATTCAACAGCTTCTACATCATTTTCTGTGACCTTGTTCAATATGCTAATTGATTTGTTTCCAATTTTATTGAGTGTTACGTAGTGATTGTAGTACGCGCCCCAGAAGAATATTCCACACATCATGAGCATGAGAATCAACAAAACATATATAATTCCCTGAAATATTTTTTCATTCATATCTAATGCTCCTTTATTCTCATATTCTTTGCAAGAATTTGATTATCTCCTCACCTGGACTTGTATTACCTTCTCTCTTCTTAATCTGCTTCATTTGATTAAGAAGATTCTTATCTTTCGTTGTGGCATTCATTTTCAACACATCAAGGTATGCAGAATAGATAATCGTTCGCTCAAGCATCTCAGGATATGAAGGTAACACATGCTTTTTAAACCAAATCCAACCACTAAATAGCCCATCTTTGGTTCCATTAATTTCTTTTGGCTTGAGACCGTCAGTCGGAAGATTCAGATCCAGTATAATCGCATGTATTTCAACTTCCTCTTCTCCACTCATATAGCTGTTTGCATCAGACGGATTAAATGCCTCATATACTTTAAATCCCTTATATTCAAGTAAATCTGTTAGGGTAGCTGTGATTGAACCTCGATCTTCGAGTAATAACACATTCAACATGATTATCCATTCTCCTTTCGTGGAAACCGAGCAACAAAAGTTACTTTATATGTAGGCTTATCTATTTCGTCTCTTATGGCCTGTTTGGAAGGAGGATATCTTAGGATTTTTATAGGCTCGTTGGTCATAAGATTAAGTTTCGGTCTTCCATTTGTATCCAATTCATATTCTTTTGCGACAACTTGATCATAGATTTTAGATTTCTTTAAACGTTCCAATTCTGCAGTTAATATATCAAGTTTTTCTTTATCTTTTAAGACTTTTTTCTGTCTAATACATGGTTCAAGCAAAGGAATATTGTATTTTGATATTTCTTCATTTTCTTCGACCGTGATTGTTCCACCATGGGCTTCCGTTATTTTACGCGCAAGATAGAGACCAATCCCGAGACCGGATTCGGCATTATCTGATTTATTAAAGGCTCCAAATATGTTATGGTTTACATCGGCTCGAATACCATAATCAGTGATACTAAGGATGTACATAGCATTTTGTTTTGGATTCCTTCCATCATTCGATTCAAGTTTAAAATCCATATGAATGCAAGTACCACGATAGCCATACTTTTCTGCGTTGTTTAAAATATTATAAATTAGCATTTCCAAGAGGTTTATATCCGCTGTAATTTCTGGTCGCAGATGATCATTAAATTTCTTAGGTACCTGATAACGTAAAATCATCTTTTTTCTCTCTCTTTCCATATAAAAAGAATCCCACCATTTACCAAGGAGTTCTCTATATGGTGAGAAAGTATCTAGTTGAACATTGAGTGCTTCGTTATAAGCAATCTTTCTGGCAAATTCCGTGATGCTCCTTAACTGTTTGAGATAAGCTCTAATATTACGGGATAAATCCTCGGCCTTTTTGTCAGTAATTCCTCTCATCTCATCCGGTGTTTCCATGTAGCGCAAACGAATGAAATCGAGCCCATCACACTGTTGAGATAACTCGTGTGATAGATACAAAAGTTCACGCTGTTCGATCATAGCAGTATGATAAGCAGTAAACGAAGCCATAATGCTTCCAATGAGAGTGAATAGCGGACGAAGTGTTCCATAAAAATCGTTATCTCGAATGAATCCGTTCTGTGGTTTATGTTCTGGAGCAGAGAGAGGACACACGTCTGACATGCCAAAGAGAAAAAACGGAGGCGTGATAATTCCAAAATGCAATGGCACAGAAATTAATGCAAACTCTCCCAACAATTCACAATCTTCACATTGGAGTCTTGAAAGAAGTGGAGAGTCGGGGGAATTAGAGAGAACTACATCATACTCTGTGCGAATAGGAGGGTTGTCCATGCTTATACGAAGCGTTTTTAAAATTCTCTCATCGACAGAAGAACCATCTGGTGGGATAGCAATGGCAATTGGACTTAGGTTTTTGGACAAGGTTAGATGTTCTAAAGAGGCGAACATTACTACATATTGAAGTGAGAACTCTTCTCTTATTTTTTCCATAATCTCAGACATAATGATCTGAAAATACTCGCTCATTTCGGAATACTCACCGGGAGTGATAAATGAGAGTTCGTCGTCGATTTTCCTTGATGCGCTCGTTACACGGGTTCGAACATAAAAACGCCGCTGGCTTTCCAGTTCTCTTTGTAGAACATCCCTCTCCAGTGTGCATAGAGATTTATCGACCATCTCAATCAGGTTTTCATAATCATCATTTGAAAGTACACGACTTCTCTCGTGTCGCTCATTCAAAATATGTGGCGTGTTCTCTTCATTTGGTGAGATTGCATCGTCCAATTCACTTATCAATTCATCATGCAATGTATTTAAGAGGTATTTTTCGTCTAATCCATATTTGGCGCAGTAATTTTCGAAACAGTTGGGGAAACGATGAAGCAATTCAACAGGGCGGTTTTTAATAAATTGCTTCTTCTTATCAAGTATTATTTGTTCTTCAAAAAAAGTGGCTACTAAACGATCTTCAAGAAGGATAGGGAAAATAGTCACGCGAAAACCCAAAAAAGGGCAATCATATTCGATATAATTGCGTCTTCCAACTTTATTTATTTTGATGTTACTATAAGAGATATTCTTGTATAATTCCTTCGTTGAAGGAGTTTCTTCGATATTTTTGTAATAGCGATCTATCTCAACATCGTTCCAACCATTATTCGCAAGATGATGCACTAGCAATGCATAAAAATCATCACAACGTTTACAGAGAATAGAATCTTCACCATCATCAGAAAGAGTAATTTTACGGAAGAATTCACATGATCGGCACATCTTGTAGGGCAACAACGATGAATCTGTTCTTCGGCACTCAGAATTTACTATCTCAATTATCGTAGAGGGGTAACCAGCCTGATCAGATATGGAGAATTGAATTCCTTGCATATAAATATTAGGAATAAGGCCGAATATGTCCTTACGATCATCCTTTGAACCATCAGGCAATATCCAATAGTCACTAGTAATGCAGTCAGGTCTAAGCGGCCATTTACTATTACTACAACGTTCTGGCATCAGTTTCTCCAAACAAAGTGATCCTGTGGAAATCCAATCGCTTTTCAATTTAATTTAACAGCATAATGTACTATATATTCTATAATTATTGGACGTCAAGTTCAGAAATCTCTTTATTGCTGATTTTTATATAATATGCTTATCACATTAAAGAAGATCGAAAAGATTCCAATGATATTGGAATCGATTATATTTTTTTACTGTGATTCATTGAGATATACAATGAGCCGGTCCAACCGGCGGTCTGTTAGAATGACATCCGGATACTGATCGTCATTAACCCATTCAGAAATCACGGTGAGGTGTTGATCGAGGGAATAGGGGATTGAGAGGGGGACGGTGGCGAGGCCGGTGTAGGCGCCAGGGCTGTTTCCGCAGTAGAGGGCTAAGATGGAATATCCCGCGTTGATATCCAAGCCGGTCAGCATGATTTCGGTGTTTCCATTTTGATTGAAATCGCCCGCTGTGATTCCTGTGACGGTCATGGGCAATCGATTTTGCAGGATTTGAGACTGAATCCGGTCCGTCGCGCCGAAAAAAGTACGAACCGTTCCATCAAATGACGGGACGATAATGTCCGTGATGGTATCCGCGTTCAGATCCATTAGAGATAATCCCAATGGCGTGTTGCCCGCGATGATATCGTCTAGGTTCATCGTATACAAGCGATGCAATTGGCGATTTTGAAGCGCAAAGATAGAAACGCCGTTCGGCGCGGCGTGTGTCACGATGAGTTCATCGATACCATCCGCGTTTACATCCGCGGCTCCCAATCGCAGGGGCGTAAAGTCAACAAGCCATTCATAGAGAAGGCGGCTCCGGCCCGATTCGTAGAAGTGATAGAATAGGATTCGATCGTAGCCGCTTACGGCAAGCAACTGATTGAGCCCCGTTAGCAACCTTCCCGCCGCGATTAGTTTTAATGGCGCGTGATAGCCTTGGATTCCGGGGAGCGGCGCCTCAATGGGGAGAGAGATCTGGTGGGTTTGTGTGAAATTCCCCTGTCCGGCTCCTTGGTGAATCGTGAGGACGGAATCGATCGCGCCAAGGAGGATTAGATCATCCTTGGCGTCTCCCGTCAGGTCTTTCATAATCACATTCAGACATCCTTCCCCCCCGATCCAATCCGACCGCGTATATTCTCCATTTGCGCCGCTCATTAATAACGTCGCTGAATTGCTGTCATAATTCGCTGTCAGAAAATCCGGTTGGCCATCCTGATTGATATCCGAAGAGACAACATCCAATGGGCCCGGTCCGACAGATTCTATCCGGTAGGGAGAGAAGGCGATCTGTTCTCCGCAGGGAGACAACACGATAGTTGGAACGGGCAGCGGTGTTGGTGTGGGTGTCTTTGTCGGAGTCGGAGTAGCTCTATTAAACGCCGCTGTGGGAGTGGGAGAACGATAGACTGCGATTATAGGAAGTTGAATAGGGTGGAGAGGTGGATTCTCAGTGGAGTGTATTTCTATCTGACCACCGGGCATGACGCGCATAGCGGCGATTCCCTTTGGTAGGGGTGTGGGAACGATCCATGCGATCTGCTCGCGTGGAAATGTATTGGGGATGATGAAGTCATACAGTGAATTTTGGCTTTGGTATTGTTCCGAGGAATTGAGAATCACTGGCGGGGATAGATAGAAGGATCGAAAAATAAAGTGAGAGACTTTGATCAGCGCTTGCTGCGATCGCGCGCGTTTTCCATCGGACACGTGTATTGTAATGGGAAACGATCCCACCCGCTTCGGTTCCTGCGCCCATAATATGCGAGAGGAATCGATGGTTAAAACCGGCCCGTCCGAATGGGTTTCCACTTCCCAGGATAGAAGGTCTTTCTGTGTATAATCGCTGTGAACGTATTCATCCAAGTTCAGTAAAACTGTAGACGGCTGATCAAGGAGGATTCGTAGATCGGGAATTTTTCTTAATACAAGTAAATTCTCCAACATGATGGTTGGAGTACAAGAGGGTGATTTTGTTGGCGTCCGTGTCGAAGTGGGGATGCGCGTAGGCGTTACCGTTGAAACCGGTGTTGGGGTGAATGTTTGTGTGGCGGTGGAAGATGGGGCGCTGGCGGGCGTCAACGTACGCGTTTGTGTAATCGTGAGAGTTGGCGTTGGTGTTAATGTTGCTGTAGATGCAGCCGTTGTTGTATATGTTAAGGTTGGACTCATTGTAAACGAGGGCGTAACCGTTGGCGCCCACGTTGGGATTTGTGTTGGGAAGGCGAATGTTGGAACAGAAATAGTCCTTGTAGGTGTTGGTGATGTTGTTGGAACGAGTGTCCATGCGGGTGTGTTGGAAGGTGTTGGAGTAAAGGACGCGGCAAGAGTCCTCGTTGGAGCGGCGGTTATAGTTGGATGAATCATGGGCGTCCAGGTGAGTGAAGGCGCCGGTGTGACTGTGGGCGTGTTCGTTGACGTGGGGGATAGAGTACGTGTTGGTGTTGCTGTTGGGATATGCGTAGGACTTGCTTGAGGTGTCCACGTTTTTGTCCTAGATGGAGATGGAGCCGGCGCTGGAGGCGCTTGAGTTGGAGATACAAAAATGAAATAGGAGATCTCTTTTTGACTGCGCTCGTTTCCATCATCGGCGTACATAGTAAAACGGCGCGTTCCAAGCCGGTCTGTATCCAGTTCTAAGTCCATGAAGGCGAAGGAAGGAATGTAGGCCGATCCAAGAATTTCAACAGGCGCGTTTTGTGAAAAAGAAATTGTAAGCGAATCCCCGTCTTCATCCGTAACGGCGGCAGACAGATACACCAACATTCCTTGTTTCCACATGTAAGGTTCTTCCGGATACACCATAATAACCGGTGGATGATTCTTGGGTGGTTTCGTAGGAATTATGATGATCGTGGGTGTTGTGGAGGCTGTTGGAGTCGATGTTGGGGAAGCTGTCTGTGTGGGCGTGGTTGTTGGAATGGGAGTAGGCGCCGCTGTCTGAGTCTCTGTCTGTGTCGGAATTGAAGTAAATGTTGGGGTTGATGAAGGTGTCCAGGTGGCGGTTGATGTGGGGATTGGGGTGAAAGTAGATGTGTGTGTTGGGCTAGGAGGGATCACACCCCATTCATCCACAATCATGTAGGTGATCTCTTTATCACTCGTCTCTTTTCCATCATTGGCGGAGACAAGAACGTGATACAGACCATACCGGTCTGTGTTCAATGCGGCGTCGAAATACGCGTAATAGGGAATGTGCGCTTCATTCTTAATTGCGGCAAGTGTGGAGGGGGCCATAGAGATAGTAAGGGGATCGCCGTCTTCATCGAACACAGCGATGGATATAAAAGCCTGCGAACCACGCGCCCATCGATAAGGGCCGTCTGGATTGATTGTGATCAGAGGAGGATGGTTTCTGGGCGGTTGCGTGGGTGTTGATGTGTTCGTTCGTGTTGGAATTGTCGTATGGGTCAAAGTCATGGAAGGCGCCGGAGTCGATGTGAAGGTCCATGTTGGCGTAAGCGTAGGTGTATAAGTATGTGTAGCGGTCCATGTTGGCGCCGGGGTATTAGTAAAAGTGGGGGATGGCGCGCAGGTTGGGGTATACGTAGGTTCGAATGTGGGAGAGGGGGAGGGAGTCGCTGTTGGAGGGATCCAACCGCTTTCATCAAAAACGAAAAAAGAGATATCCCGCCATGTAGATTCTCTTCCATCATCCGCGTGGATAGTGAAACCAAAACTCCCTAATCGCTCTGTCTTCAATTCTAAATCCATATAGGCGTAACAAGGGATAAAGGCCATGCCCTTGATCTTCACATACTCATCTGAAGATATGGAAACCGTAATAGGATCCCCGTCTTCATCGAAAACGATGCTGGAGATCACGATCTGTTCGTTCTGCTGGAACCGATACGGCTCTTCGGGATGGACTTGAATCTGAGGAGGATGGTTCCAGGGCCTGATTGTGCGCGTTGCTGTGACAGTTGGAGATGGGGTAGCGGATGGAGCCGGTGTTGGGGATGGGGTAGGCGTGCATGTGTGTGTCAACGTAGGTTCGGGAGTGAAGGTAGGCGCCACCGTCGGTGTTACCGTTTTTGTGGGAATAACTGTTGCAGTTGATGTCGGTTCCGGCGTAGGCGTCCGAGATGGCGCCGGTGTATTTGTAGGCGCGGCGGTTGGTGTTTGAGTTTGAGTGGCAGCAGGTGTTTCGGTGTAATTGGCGGAAGGCGTTTGAGTGACTGTAGGAGTTTCGGTATGAGTGGCTGTAGGAACTTGAGTGACTGTAGAAGTTTCGGTATGAGTGGCGGTAGGAATATGAGTGACTGTAGAAGTTTCGGTATGAGTGGCTGTTGGAGTCTGTGTGACAGTGGGCGTTTCAGTATGTGTAGGCGTTGGAGTCTGGGTGACAGTGGGCGTTTCGGTATGTGTAGGCGTTGGAGTCTGGGTGACAGTGGGCGTTTCAGTATGTGTAGGCGTTGGAGTCTGTGTGACAGTGGGCGTTTCAGTATGTGTAGGCGTTGGAGTCTGTGTGACAGTGGGCGTTTCGGTATGAGTAGCAGTTGGAGTCTGGGTGACAGTGGGCGTTTCAGTATGAGTAGGCGTTGGAGTCTGTGTGACAGTGGGCGTTTCAGTATGTGTAGGCGTTGGAGTCTGTGTGACAAGTGGGCGTTTCAGTATGAGTAGCAGTTGGAGTCTGGGTGACAGTGGGCGTTTCAGTATGTGTAGGCGTTGGAGTCTGTGTGACAGTGGGCGTTTCGGTATGAGTAGCAGTTGGAGTCTGTGTGACAGTGGGCGTTTCGGTATGAGTAGCAGTTGGAGTCTGGGTGACAGTGGGCGTTTCAGTATGAGTAGCTGTTGGAGTTTGGGTGGCAGTGGGCGTTTCGGTATGTGTAGGCGTTGGAGTCTGGGTGACAGTGGGCGTTTCGGTATGTGTAGGCGTTGGAGTCTGGGTGACAGTGGGCGTTTCGGTATGAAGTAGCAGTTGGAGTCTGGGTGACAGTGGGCGTTTCAGTATGAGTAGGAGTTGGAGTCTGTGTGACAGTGGGCGTTTCTGTATGGGTGGCAGACGGAGTGTGAGTAACTGTGGGTGTCTTTGTTTGTGTGGCTGTATTGGTTGTTGTTTGTGTAACTGTTCGAGTTGGTGTTGGTGAATGATATTTTGTAGGGGTTGGGGAACGGGTTTTGGTTGGTGTTGGGAGAGCGGGGTTCTCTGTTGGAGTCGGCGTATCCGTTACTGTTGGTGTGTATTGCTGCGCGTTGGTATGGTTCACCAAAATTAGAGAGAGGGCTACAATGCATAAACAGAGAATCCTCAGGGAATTCTGACTTTTGCGATTCATGTTACTAAACATAATAATTTTATTCGTTGTGTGCCAGTATTTGAGTATGTAAATGTTTGAGTGAACGCCGAAACTGCTTATTTTGCAATATTAACATCCAAAGGATGGAATCTCTAGGTCTATTTATAAGAAAAACGTCATGAGACAGATTTTGATACATAGAACGATAATTACATTCTCTATAATATTCGTTTTTACGTCTACTAAAGGTTTTGGGACCGGCGATGGCAACTATAATGAGCATGATTTTTCCGGCCCTGTTCAATGTGCGCATTCCTATTCCATTGCGTTTCCTGGTAAGTTGGGGCATTGGGTAGTGGGTTCTCTGGCTCAGGTTGAGATTATTCCCATTGTTTCGCGATGGAATCCAAATCCGGTTCCTTTTCTTACGGATGGGATCTGTTACGAAGAATGGATTCAGGATTTCAATAGAATGGGCCAGCGGATACGCTTGGCGTTATATAGTGGAGAGGGGGAGCTCAAGGAAACCATTGGTTACGTCTACGATGAAAATAATCGTTGTGACGCTCGATTCTCATGTGATTCCAAGGGGATCCTTACGGATTATTTATCACATCAATATGATCCGTCAGGGGCGCCTTCTCGAAACAGTTCAATACGCGTCCGGTGGACATGTGATTGAAACGTCAGTCTTCGACTACGGTGAAGGCAGTGATCCAGTTCAAGTCATTACGACTGACGCGAAGGGATGCGTGGAAAACACAATTCATCAATACGATGAAAAAGGCTCCCGGATTGAGACAACCATATTTGATCAAAACGATGAAATAAAAACGGTCGAAAAATTTCAATATTATGAAGATCGACAGTTAATTTCTAGATGGCTGTATAACACGAAAGGTGAATTATACAGCTATTGGATTTATGGTTATGACGCGATTGGACGCCGGATTGAAGAGAACCTGTATACAGCTCAAAAAGGCCTTGAAATGAAGTGGCTATATCAATACAACGAACGGGGAGACGTTGTTGAGGAGACCATTCATGGAGCGAAAAAGGCACGAATCAGTAAAGAGATCTATATATATAAATATGATGATTGTGGAAACTGGACAGTAAAAGTTACATATTCATTTCTCTTGCGGAAAGGGCAATATACCCCAATTCCTATTAAAGGTGAATATCGGATCATTCGCTATTATGATGAGTAGGGGATGAATGATGCCACGGGATTGATTTCATCGATTTACCCGCTTTGGGAAAGACGGGTTTCGCGTAACAATAGACGCATCATGCGGGCATGACATCTGATAGCCGCCGATATCCGCGCTTTTGGTGCAGCCGCATGTCCGCCGCTGACTTGTATCCGCGCCAAGGAACATCGCTCCCCCGCCAGTTTCAGACAGAATCGCTCCATTCACGCAGCTCCCGCGTATAATTCCTTCCACCTTCAGAAGGGCGTCATCGCAACAGGATTCCATCTGGATTTCCCGCTCCATCGCCATACGGGATAGTGGTTCCAGAATCGCTAATTTCTCCTGCAGGGGAGGATCGTAAAAATTCATATGGCGTTCCACAATCCGTTTCTTCACTTTGTTGTACCACGTCACAAAAGAGAATGTGCAGCGGGTTATCCCCCGTCCAGCCATGAAATCAGCGATCCGCTCGAAGGTTCCGAGATTGTTTTGTTTTCCCCCATCCCAGAAGACGATTGGATCGAACCGCCAATTGATCTGTTGGGGCTGCCAGCGCTCGCAGATCTCTTCGACTTGCTTGAGACGGTCTTCTAAAGGGGGAACGCCCGGTTCCCATTCCGGACAATCGACTAGACTGAAATTGAAATACCACCGGTACTCTTTAGAATGAGAAAGATCTGAATCGAGGAAGGGGCGATAATTCTTTGACCACAGTACAATTGTATGCGTGTCTTCCGGACGCAGACTGACGCGATAAAAGCGTTCTCTCACAACGGGATTGCGCACGTCAACGTATCCTTCGCGGACCCGATTTTCGAACCAGCGCATGTAAAATGCGGGGATATCCGTGCGGCGGGAAGCGGAGATTACGGTACGCATGGGCGCCTTGTTATACGTTTCTATTGTGGATTTTTATAAAGTAAAAACAGCGGAACGCGGTCGATTTCAATAGATGCGATGGGTTTCAATTGTTTATAGAGAATCCATTCCGCTTGTCGCCGAAACATGCCTTGACGGCATTGTAACAGGAAATAATCCGCAGTCAAATCTCCTGTTGGACGCAGATCGGATCGCAGCCAACCACGTTCCTGGTCATATTGAATCGGTTCCACGGGCATGCTCAGAGGTTGAAGCGTGTTCCCTTCGGGAATGGTTTCGTTGATGACGGTCAGGAAATCTTTCGTCAGCGCATCGCACCAGTATGTGGTTTCCATACCTAATTCTTTGGAACCGCGAATCCCCCCGGCGAGTTGGTTGTAGTAACTTAAGTAGAAGGGATGGTGTTGAACGTAGAAAACGGAGGAAGGCAGAATCAAAATAAAAAGCAATATTGAATGTGAGGGAACATCGCGCAGCGAGCGCTTCAGAATTGTCCAAACGGCGTGATAGCCGAATCCCGCTAAGCAGGCGGCGAAGGGGAAGCATGGCAGGAACAGACGGCATCCATCGTACGCCTGCGCCAAGGGAAGAAGAACGATCGCCAGCGGTGTGAGGAACAGCAGCGAGAGAAGCAGGCGCACACCTCCATTCTCAAGAATGATGACGCGGTTTTGCTCCATCTTGTATCGAAGCGTAGAACACAATGGGCTGATGAATCCCCAAAGGAAGAAGAATAAAATGGAGAGTGGAACCGTGAACGCGAACATCACAAGGGGATAATGCCACGGCGTGTTCTTTCCATACTGGTTTCCAAAATAGTATAAAGGAATGG
>CAXXSM010000146.1:0-6500 GCA_963663405.2 bacterium
ACTTGGGCATGCGTTTTAATCATCATGAATTCGATGTCGGTTAATTTACCGGGACGGGTCAGAATTTCTGAGGGGATGTAGATTTTTCCGATGTCGTGAACCATTCCTCCCAAACGAATCCCGTTGAGTTCTTCAGTCGGCGTGTGCATTACATTCGCGATGGCTAACGCAATTTGCGTCACCCGATGCTGATGGCCGGCGGTATAGGGATCCCGTTTTTCCAGAGCCAGCGATACTGTTTGTATCGTTTGCATTAATGAATTGTGCAATTTCTGGTTGAAAGTTTTTCGCTCAGTTTCTACCAATTTTCGTTCGGTGATATCACGGCCAACAACCGAAATATATTCCCCGAATTTTAGAGCGACGTGTGCGAATGATAATTCGATCGGGAACAAATCTCCTTGGGCCGTCTGAAATACCCGTTCAATCATGTACGGATTTTGGATTCGTACGTCTTGAACTATGCTAATCCATCCCGTATCGGTTAGATCGACGTCAATATCGGACAAGGAAAGGGAAAGTAATTCTTCGCGGGAGTATTTTGTTTGTTCACAAGCCGCGGCATTACAATCGACTATTCGATTCAGGCGTACATCGAAAAGTAGGATCAAATCGCCGCTGAGTTCGAGAAGCGAGCGGAATTGTTTATTGACCGCCGCGATATTATCAACTGTTTTTTCCCGTTCCCGCTCCGCTTCCTGGCTTCGTACGCAGGCGTCATGATACTCTGCTGCTTGTCTCAGCATGCGTCTTAAATCCGTCGGATCAATATTATCTTTCTGGACATAGTTATAAATCCCTTCCTTGATAGCCTGGACAGCGTCCCCCAATTCCGCGTATCCGGTCATAATCAAGATGGCTGGAGAGTCTTCATATTTCAAAATTTCCCGCGCCAATTCAATCCCCGAGGGACCAGGCATCTTGACGTCCAATATAAACACCTGATGCGGCCTGACTTTCATAAGCTCCAGCGCTTCGTAACCGCTGGCTGCCTGATCGATAGTCCACCCCAATTCCAAACAGGTTCGTTGCACCAGTTTTCGAATTAATTCCTGATCGTCTGCAATGAGTACATGATACGTCATGTTTTTTTTATCCTTACACATTGTTTGGCGATGCGAGTGAATGCTTCTCCAAATACGCTTGAGTATCGACTGTCCTATTCTGGTCCTTCGGAAAACGTATCCATTGTTGATGAGCGCCGTTCAATAGATACCTGGCAAACATGAAAGAAAACATGCCACGCTCATCGATCTTGTACACGATATACGTTGTCCAGCAATAATTTTTGAAGCATCAATACAATTTGATTCGGCGGTAATACATACTTCGCCGCACCCAGTTTGACCGCCTCGCCCGGCATTCCGAAAACAACCGAACTTTCCTGGTCCTGAGCAAAGGTGACCGCTCCTTTTTCTTTCATCAGATTCAATTCATCCGCCCCGTCTCTCCCCATGCCGGTCAGCAGAATTCCCGCCGCATTTTTCCCGTAAACGTTGGTGACCGAACGGAATAGATACGATACCGAAGGGCGGAGCAAACATTCCTTCTCATCCTGATTAAGAACGATCCGCCCACCCCATGTCACACCCATATGGTGATCACCGGGAGCGATATAAACGTTCCCCGGTTGCATCGATACACCCTGAGCGGCTATCTGAATGGATAATTCACTGTTTTGATCGAGCCATTCGGTCATACCTGAAAGAAAACCGGGGGAGATGTGTTGGACGAGGACGATAGGAACCGGAAAATCTTTTTTAAGACCTGAAAGAATGGTTTTTACGGCATTCGGCCCTCCGGTCGAGGCGCCGATCGCCACGATTTTTATATCCGTCTTAGACCGCTCCACTTGATCCATGAAAACACGGGAAACGGTTGCACTGGTTTGTTGTTTCTTGGGCCATCGGCGTACAACCTTTACTTCGGACATCAATTTAACGGTTTGAATGAGTTCTTTGCTTGATTCCTCAAAGCCCGGATACCCTATCCCTCTGGGTAACTTGGATCTCCAATATAGCAACAGCTCCAGCGTCCATGCATTGAAAACTCTTTTGGACTTCGCTAGGCGCCCAACTGGCGCTCACGATAATAATAGGAACCGGATTGGATTCCATGATGCAGCGCGTGGCCTCATACCCATTCATGGCGGGCATTTGGATGTCCATGGTGATGATGTCCGGTTTTTGATTTTCGACAAAATCACAGGCTTCTTTTCCGTTTTTTGCAAATCCGGCAATCTCTATATCAGGATCCGCAACCAGGATATATGCCAGATAATCACGTACTACCGGTGAATCGTCAACAATCAATACTTTTATCATTAATGTGCCTCGTGGATTAAATCCATTATTTGATGACTCCTGGTAAATTAATTGAATCATTATTTATTCGATGTTGAGAAGAATTGCATTTTATTATTTCCATGACTTATACAATATTTGTACCAGATCAAGGAACCTTGTATGTCCCTGACAAACATAGGAATAACAAATAAAATTAATTTGACTTTGGCGGGATTTTCGCAACCTTGCGAATGATTTTTCGCAGAACTGCGAATAGGTTGTTAATTGATTGGATTAGTATGATTTATATCTTGCTTGCAGAATTTAACGAAGATTTTGCACTAATTTTCTTGAACGTTAGTGTGCGTTGAGACTGAGTTTTCGAAAAAAGCGCTCTTTATTAGAGATAAAGCGGATTACACCTCGACTTAGATCACTATAATTGAAGCAGAAAAACTATTTTCTGTTCATAGTTTTATCCCATGAGTTTTCAACTTTCGATATAATGTAGAGAGGGATATGCCTAACGCATGGCAGGTTTGTTCCTTATCTTGGTTATATTGCTCCAGCACAGCCCGAATATGAGATGCTTCCTGAGTTACCAGGTTATCATTCGCCTTCGTATTTTCTTCGTTAGGCATTTGATGTCCCAGGCCGGGGAAATGGATTGGTTCAAGGGGATTTCCATTGGCAAGGATCAATGCCCGTTCTAACAAATTTTTTAATTCGCGAATATTTCCCGGCCAATTGTAAGACTGCAAAATATTTATGATTACCGGAGAGAGTTCCTGCTTAGAAGCGCCCAAGCAATGAAGAATATGATAGGCCAAATCGGGTATATCTTCCTTCATCTCTCTCAAAGCAGGCAGATGAATGGGGAATACATTGATCCTGTAATACAGATCTTCACGAAATCTTCTGTCATGGATTTCTTTCTGTAAATCCCGGTTTGACGCGCAGATCCATCGTATGTCGCAATGCCGAATCTTCGTATCTCCCATTCTTCGATATACTTTCTCTTCCAAAACTTTAAGAATCTGGGATTGTACTTTGATATCCATCTCGTTGATCTCATCTAAAAACAATGTTCCATCTTGACCGAACTCCAACAAGCCTTTCTTATCCGACACGGCAGACGTGAACGCTCCTTTGGTATGACCGAAGAGTTCGCTCGAAAGAAGATCATCTTTCAAACTGGCGCAATTCACATCCACGAAATTCTGCGATCTTCGTAAACTATGCTGGTGAATCCAGTTCGCCAACAGACGTTTCCCCGTACCGGTTCGACCTGTAATTAAAATAGAGGAATCCGTGTTAGCCGCTTTAAGCGCCATTTCTTTAACTGTTCTATGAAGAGAATTTTTCCCCCAGAAAAATTCCTCTTTTTTGAATCCACGCTGGGAAAAGGCGGCCTTTCGCTTTAAGTTGTATAATTCGAGGCTTTTTTGTATTATCAAATCAAGGTCAGGCATATTGACGGGCTTGGTTAAAAAATGATCTGCTCCTCTACGCATGGCGTCCACGGCCATGGGGATATTTCCAAAAGCAGTGATCACAATAATAGCGGTATCCGGATAGTTCTCTCTTAATTCTATGATCCAATCAATTCCGTTCCCGTCAGGTAGATGGTTATCCAATATAACAACATCATACTTTTGGGTATTTATCATTTCCTTTGCCTGGGCAAGGCAGGTACTCTTATGAATTGAATAGTCTTTGAGGGATAAATATTTAGAAAATCCAAATTGTATGCCCTCATCATCATCAACTAAAAGGATACAGTGTCTCATGTTCCATCCTCCTCTACAGGAAAGTACAGTTCAACAGTGCATCCGGGAGGCGGATCGTTGTTCCGAATCACAACAGAGCCGCTGTGGGATTCCATCGCTTGCCTCACAAAACATAAACCGAGTCCCCGGCCATGACTGCGGGTTGTAAAGAAAAAATCAAAAACCAAAGGCATTATTTCGGCGGGGATGCCGTTACCATGGTCGATTACATTGATTCGCAACGATTTTTCATTTGGTTCGGAGATTTGGATAAGGATTTCGCTGTCTTCAGGCGAGTGCTGGGCGGCGTTTTCCAGGATCGCAAAAAACACTTTTTGTATTTTGGCGACATCGATATTTAATGTCGCGTTACTCAGTTCGAACGACGGAATCAACTTCACGGCATGTTTTTGATATCGGGTCGATCGCATCCACGATTTCATCGCGGATTCACACAATCTCGAAAGAGAATCGAGATTTAATGACGTTGGTTGATAGGGATTCCCAATTTCCACAAGGTCCTGTATTAAACTTGAAATCTTCATGGTTTGAATGTTGAGTTGATCGAAATATTCTATGTAATCCGCATATTGATTTAAATCCTGATACAACGCTTCGACGATGGCCAGAATGGCGTTTAATGGATTTCGGATTTCATGGGCGAACCCCGATGTCAATTGTTGAATCGTTTTCTGAATCCTCGCGTTTTCTTCGAAAAACGCATTATTGCTATTTATAATGTCGGCAGAATCACTCATTTATATTCTCGCTCTCTCAATATCGAATGAGATATGTAACCTGTGAAAGTTCGTATTATCTTCACGTCTTGTTGTTTGCGTGGAAAAAATCTTCTTTAGCATCAAACGCAAGAACGCATTTCCTTAAGTGGTATCCAATATGGCGCGAATCCGTTGCGCCAATATATCCGGTGAAATTGGTTTTTCAATATAATTGATGTCTGGATCCAATATTATATTGTTATCTACATACTTTTCCTTTGGATAACCAGACATGTATGTTATTTTTATTTCCGGATGCAGCGGCTGCAATTTTTGCGCTAACTCGAAACCACCCATGGTGGGCATTACAATATCCGTCAACAGGATATGGATAGGCTCTTCATAGCGCTTCGCTAACTGTAGAGCCTCCAATCCATTTCTTGCTTCCAATACTGTATAACCCGCGCTCCGAAAAATCCTGCTTGTAATTTCCAGAACGATCTTATTGTCTTCGACCAGAAGAATCGTTTCGGTTCCCCTAGAGATATCTTTATCGGTTTTCAACGGTTTTGATTCCGCCACAGTTTCTTGCACGCGTGGAAGAAGAATACAGAATGCCGTTCCTTTCCCCGATTGACTCGCAATATTGATATAACCTTTGCACTGCGCGATGATGCCATGCACGGTTGACAGCCCCAAACCGGTTCCTTGTCCAACATCCTTCGTGGTGAAAAACGGTTCGAAAATCTGTGCTTGAATTTCTTCATCCATCCCGCATCCTGTATCGCTCACTTTGAGTCGTACATACTGCCCGGCCGGGACATCGACAATCTTATGGTTGTTCTCTCCTACATCTTTGTTGCCTGTCTCCAAGGTCAATATGCCTCCATTGGGCATGGCGTCGCGGGCGTTGATGGCTAAATTCATGAGTACCTGATGGATCTGCATTTCATCGACTTTAACAAACCATAGATTCGGATCAAATTTTGTAATTATACGTATATTCTCTCCAATCAGGCTTCTAATCATTTTTATGATATTGGAACATATCGTATTCAGATTCGATACCTCCAACCGCATCATCTGCTTGCGTCCGAAGGCCAATAACTGACGGGTAATTCCAGCCATTCGATCTCCAGATTTCTTGATCTCTTCAATATCCTGGTATACAGGATTGCTGGAATTCAGTTGTTCCAATGCAAGCGAACAGAATCCATTGATCCCCATTACTAAGTTATTGAATTCATGGGCCACTCCGCCTGCAAGATGTCCGATCGATTCCATCTTTTGCGATTCGACGAGTTTTTTTTCTATCTGCTTGCGTTCGGTTATATCGTTGAAAGTGACAACGAGACAATCGGCGAGAGACGATACGTGGAGTTCACAGATGCGTTCCGAGCCATTGCTGCAGGTCACCCGGTATTCACCTGCATTGACTGCTTTGCGGGTTTGAAGGGCTGTTGCCACAAAAGGTTTCCATCGTTCAATCACCTGATTTCTATAATCAATATCCGGATAAGCAATCTGATACCATTCCGATGCGGTGGGTGCGGTATGTCCGAAAAGTTTATAAGCGCTGCGGCTCCAGTAAATAATATTATTATCTTCTAAATCCACAATCGATACCGGGAAAGGTGAAGCATCGAGGACGGCGCGTAATTTCTCTTCACTTTTCCGCAACGCCTCTTCGGTTTGTTTGAGTTCGGTAATATCCAAATGAGAACCCA
>CAXXSM010000147.1:0-40016 GCA_963663405.2 bacterium
GGGAATTTGCTGTCAGCCTACTCCCCTCTACAATCCAGTAATTCAATAAATAAAAAAACAGAGAGGGACTCATCATTTCTCATTTATCACATTCTGATTATTTACAAAAGATTTTAGGCACGGACAAGAGAAATCCGGTGTTTACGATTTTCTGCGATGAAGAGGAAGACCAGTTGAATGTCTATTACGGCGCGGATCTATTAGAAATTGTACCGGACGATCGAGAGCATATCGAATACAAATTACTCGTCGCTCGACTCTACAACGCCAACCTCAATGCGACCATCTTGCAAGAAGTCTTTCAAGTGGACCGGAAAACTATGAAGCGGTGGGGCGCCGCTCTTCGCTCTGGGGATAGTGAACAACTACGGAAAGTGTTGTTTGGCCGCCAAGCGCGAAGAAAACTCACTCCGGAAATCGAATCGTATATCCGCATGCGATTTCCCGCGATTTACGAGGAAACAAAATATGAATATAGCAAACGGATGCGGGAAGAAATTGAGCAGGTGTTCGGCTGCACGCTATCCGGGGAAACGCTCCGTCCCTTGCTGAGAGAATTGAAGGAAAGCATAAAAGTTCAAAAGGAAAATGAGGAAACTCCCTGGGATTGTGAGCAGGAACCCGAGATCGAAGAAGAGGAGAAGACAAGCGAAATTGGCTCTGAAAACGAAGAAATTCGAGAACAATCTAAGGAGTCATCCACACCAATGCCTTGTAACAATCGCAAGGAGTCTCCCGAATTAAAAGAAGCCTTTCCGGAGGAAGTGACGCTGTGTCATCACCTGGGCGTGTTGCTGTTCAGCGCCTTGTTTCTCAGTCTCGACGCTTTCCCGGGGGAGGCGAGTTGGCTGCTCAAACAATGGGTGGCGATCATCTTGTTAGGAGCGGTCAATATCGAACAAACCAAGTTGCTGGATTTCGAGGATTTGAAACGGCTTTTGGGGAAGTGCATGCGCTCCTTGCATGACCAACGAACGCATCTGGGCCAAATGGCGACGGTCGCGATGGCGGAGCAGGTTCTTCGGTTAAACGCCGCAGAGGTCGATGCGGCGGCGAACGATGACTTTTATTACGATCCCCATACGAAACTCTATACAGGAATCCAGAACGTCTTGAAAGGCTGGTGTCCAAGCATTCGTTCGGCGGATAAAGCGCTCCATATGGATTTTATTCACACGGCGGCGGGGCATCCGGTGTATCTCGAATCGACCGATAACTACGAAGACATGCGGGATCGGTTTTTTCAGGTGACCAACCACTTTCGAGCGCTTTTACAGATGGATAAAAAGAAGGTGATCACCTTCATCGTTGACCGTGGGATATACAGTCTTGAAGTCTTTCAGAAATTCATCGAAGATCCTTCCACGCATGTGATCACGTGGGAAAAGAATTACAAGTTGGCGCCTTGGCCAGCGGAACCGGCGCCGGGAGCCTTCACGCTGGAACGGAACCGCAATTGCGCTACGGATCTGCAACTCTATACCTTCGCCTGCCTTGATGAGCGCTGGGAAAAGGATTCGTCGATGCGGAGGCTGCGCGTGCGCGCGACCAATCCCAAAGGACGGACGATCGAAGTGGGCGTATTGACCGATGACTTGACTCGGCCGGCCCCAGAGATAATTACCTTGATCTTCCGGCGCTGGATCCAGGAAAATGATTTTAAGTATTTGGACAAACACTTTGGGATTAACGAAATCACCAGTTATGCGGTGATTCCTTACAAGCGATTACAAGATCACCTGGAAGATCAACAAATGAAGAGCGGCGCATATAAAGCGCTGGAAATGGAACGAAGCCAAACGCAAGAGAAATTGGGCAAACTCTTGGTCCAGGAGCGTCAACATCCCGGAAAAAATGCGAAACGAGCCGAAAAGATTCAAACCTTGTCTCACCGGCTGGATGAGATTGACGAGGAAATGAAAACGACAGAAAAGGAAATGTCCCGGCTCGAGTTTTTAATCGAGCAGGATTGCGTCCGCTTGGATACACGCAATAAGTATTTGATGGACGTTTTGAAATTGTTGGCGCGAAATATCTTTTATAAAATGCTGGAGCCGTTCAAAAAAGAGTATGATAATTTCAGGGATGATCACGTGCTCTTTCGTTCCTTAACTCAATCGGATGGAGTCATCAAACAACAGGGAGATCAGGTGGAAGTCATTCTCCTTCCGAAACCGAATTATCCACCGAAAGTAAGGCGGATTATGGAGCAGTATCTGGCTAACATCAATGAGACCCACCCCCTTATGCCCGATGGCTCGAATCGGCAAATTCACTTTCGACTGGGGAAAAAATCGGAATTTGAAATTGCGATTGTTTCAGGACCAAAACGGCCGAAATAGTGAGTTCTGGATGTTACGCACGAAGCCATAAAAGGATAGACTAAAGACCGAAGAAATGCAATAAAATCCGAAGGTTGAGGGACCGATGGATCGTGAGATTTTTGATTTATACACGGATTATGTAATCAGCAGTAGTAGCGCACGGATAGCCACAGGATTATCCGGCCTAACCGATGGTGAAGTCAATCACGACAAGATCACTCGTTATTTATCGAAAGAAGAGTACACCTCAAAAGCGTTGTGGAAAAATGTGAAGCCCCTTATTCGTAAGATTGAGCAAGAAGACGGCCTATTACTTTTCGATGACACGATTGAGGAGAAACCGTACACAGATGAAAACGAAATCATCTGCTGGCATTTCGATCACGCGAAAGGACGAAACGTAAAAGGGATTAATATCCTGAGCGCTCTTGTGCGCTATGGGGATGTGGCGTTACCCGTGGCGTATGAATTGGTGCGAAAAACCGAATCGTTCGTGGATCCCAAAACGGGCAAAACGAAACGGCGGGCGAATCAAAGCAAGAATGAAATGTTTCGAGAGATGGTTGACGTTTGTGTTCAGAATCAGCTGCCATTCCGCTATATCTTGGCGGATAGTTGGTTTTCCTCCAAGGAAAACATGGAGCATATTCGAAACCGGAAGAAACAGTTTCTCCTGGCCATCAAGAGCAATCGAACGGCCGCGCTATCGAGTGAGGAAAAATTGCGTGGAGAATTCAAAAAAGTATCCGAATTGAGTCTGAAAGAAGGAGAAGCCAAACTTGTTTTTTTAAAAGGGTTGGACTTTGGTGTTTTGTTGGTCAAACAAGTCTTTACAAACAAAGATGGAAGCACTGGTATCCTTTATCTCGTCTGCAGTGATACAACATTGGATTTCTCACGAATCGTCGATCTCTATAAATAACGGTGGAGAATCGAAGAGTATCACAAGTCCATCAAATCGAACACGGGGCTGGAAAAATCACCGACGAGAACTGTGAGGACTCAAACCAACCACATCTTTTCTTGCTTATGTGCGTTTGTGAAATTGGAATGGCTAAGCGTGAAGAAAAATCTCAATCATTTTGCCTTGAAATATAAATTGATTCTCAAAGCCAATCAAATCGCTTTGGCTGAATTAAGAAAAATGAGGGCATAACTGTATCTGCGTAACATCAGATTTTAAATTAAATTAAAAATCTAAAATAATTGAATCGCCTCTTTCCCTCACTAGAAAAATATATTAAAATAATCCCCAAAAAAAACGATCATTATGTGAATACAAAAAAAATACTCTAAAAATATCGATTACAACTATGTGATAAAAATCATGAGATGTTTTAATTGTGATACAAATCTTATTGAATACATAAAACCATATGAGAATACGGTTATCTGTCCGAATTGCCAAACTCAAAATGATGTATCGGGTAAAACCATCGTAAATCAAATTGATGATACATTTTGGAATGACGAGACAATTGTAACAGACCACAATGAAAACAAAAAAGAGAAAAATACATATTTGAAAAATGTAGATATCAACAAGAATCATCAAGCAGAGACTATTGCGGAACGCTATAAGATCCTTGAAAAATTAGGAGAAGGAGGTATGGGAGCGGTTTATAGAGGGGTCGATACGAAATTCAATGACCACCCTATTGCCATTAAAAGATTGTCTCAAACATTAGCAAATGATTCTATATTTATAAAAAGATTCAATTTAGAAGCGCAGGTATTGCGCAAAATACGTCATCCAGGGATTATACAAGTTCATGATTTCGAAGAAAGAGACCATTATTATCTGATAATGGACTTAGTTGAATCCAGCCAATACGGGTGTGGCGCGACGTTAAAAGACGAAATCGAGATTAAAACCTTTAACAATAATGACATTAAAAATTGGCATGGCTTTATTTCCAAGCTTATTCGTAGCGCGAACAGCGAAAAACCAAATCTGGGAAACTTACTCTGGAATGTATTACCTCAACAGCTTCAGCGTCACCTAGAGAGTATTGAAGATTACTCCCGTTTATCAGTTAAATACAAAGACATAATTGTGAGCGCATTAAACAAATTGCTAAGAATTCCTGATGTTTACAAAGAACTGTCTCTTGATAGAAAAGAGGGTTCAACGGCAATACAAAAATTGATCTCCCGCATTCAATATGATGATTCTGATAAAGTCGTTCTTCGATTAAACAGTATTCTAATTGAGGACTATTTCGAGAAGGAAATTGCCAAGAAAAAGAAAGTATTACAATTGGATCGCATCCTGGATGTTATGTTCCAAGCGTGCGATGCTTTGCAATATGCTCATGATAAAGGTATCATTCATCGAGATATCAAACCCGCCAATTTTTTATTGGGATCGGGAAACCGTGTTTTGCTGGCGGATTTTGGCATCGCCCACACGGGGCAGTATCGAAGTGACGAAACCTTGACCAGCTATGGAGATACGATAGGATCGCCACGATATATGTCTCCTGAGCAAAAGTACAATCCGGTGGATGTGACTTGTGTCAGCGATATTTTTTCTCTCGGCATAGTCTTTTATGAAATGTTAACCGGTGAATCCCGTGATGGGATGATTGCTGATGGGCGCAAGTTATTATGCGATTGTGAAATCCCGAGTAAAATTCGAAAGGATATTCCAAAACGTATTGCTCATCGAATTGATCTCGTCTTTCTCAAAGCCATCCACAAAAATACTAATTACCGGTACCAATCGGCAAATGAATTTTCTGATAGTCTTCAAACAATAAAACAGCAATGTATATTGTTTGAAAAAAGAAAGACAAAGCGGACTCGTTTGTTGACAACAATAGCCATTATCGGTGTACTCTGTGGAATTGGTTATTTCTATAACCCTGACGTGTTTCATTCTTCTTACATCACAGTGAGGAATATGATTAATACGTATGTTTTTCCTGTCACGTTTCAGGATTTGATAGACGCCGTTTTGGATTCCGACTTTGATACATCCAACGAAATTGTCACAAATAATCCAACATTAGTGCAGCGTGGAAAAGGCAAATCTAATCGTACCATTTTACACTTTTTTGCGGAAAAAAAATCACTGCTGGACACGGATTTTTCATTCCTAGACCGAGTCATCGCCATAGGAGCGCCGTTAAGCGCAGTGGATACAGATGGAAATACGCCGACGCATATATGCGCCATTGAGAATAACTTATCTTTGCTCAGCATCTTGATACAAAAAGGAGCGTTGTTTCATGAGAAAAATAACGATGGAAAAACTCCCTATGATATCGCGTGTGAAAACAAATATCAAAGTATCATGGATTTATTGGGACATCATGAATTACTGATAGCGATAAATGAGAAGAATTACACTCAGATTGACGCGCTCTTGAAAAACAGCGCCCATCTGGGAACAAAAGTGGATCCGGATACAGGACTTGCGCCTATCCATATTGCTGCTCAAGATGGTGATTTGCAATTGATTGAACTGGCTTTGAAATATGAAGCGGATCAAGACAGCAAGACAAATCAAGGACGGACCGCTCTCATCATCGCGTGCGAGAAAGGCGATCTATCCATTGCGGACAAACTGCTTTCTTCTCATGCTGCCATAAATCTGGCGGATGAAAACATGAAATCTCCGCTTCATTATGCGGCGGAAAAAGGATATACAGAATTAGTAAAATTCTTGATTGATCATGACGGTCAAGTTGAAGCGACGACGAATGTAGAATCGAATACGCCCTTGCATCTAGCGGCCATGAATGGACATGAGGAAACTGTAGAGGTTTTGTTAAAACAGACCACGATTCCTTTACTGCGAAACGCCCAAGGATTCAATCCGACGCAACTGGCCGAGATGAATAACCATAAGACATTGGCTCAAAAAATCCGTGATTATACAACGATTGATCTCGATGAATTTCATGACATGTTGATGAATAATGATTGCAGCAATATCTATGCCGCGCTGGATTTGAATCCATCCTATGCCAATCATCGTTATTCTGAAGGCAATACACCATTGCATATCGCAGCGCAGAAAGATTTCGTTGAAATCCTGGAACCACTAATTTCCAAGTACAAAGCAAATATAAATGCGCAGAATGATAAAGGCAATACGCCATTGCACGTGGCGATCATCGCGGAAGGAGTCAACGCCGTTACTACCTTTTTACAACTAAACGCCCTAACGGATATATACAACCAATCACAGCCGCCGGCAACCGCGCAGCACATTGGAAGAAAGAGCGCAAATGATCACATCAGAAAGTTATTTTCACCTATCCCTACACCGACCCGAATGAAACCGACGGCTGTCCCGACGAAGAAACCAACGCCGACGAAAAAGCCAACTACAGTATCTCGAACGGATCTAATAAAAGCCATTCAAGGAAAGAACAAAACTTCATTCAATCGTTTATACAGAAAAGAACTGGTTGTAGTCGATCAACAGAATAGTCCATATTATGATAACAATGGGTATACATTACTTCATATAGCATCTAAATTAAACTTTGATATGGCTGTTAACAAAATTGTTGATTCCTTTCGTAATATTGAATCAATCCTAGATAGCAAAGATAAAGCGCTAGGCAACACGCCCTTACATTATGCGGTACTTAATCAAAACATTGATATGATTAAATATTTAAGATTAGCCGGTGCTAATCCAAATATATCAAACAATGCAAATAAACGTCCCGTTCAACTAACCGTTGATCAGGACCTTATTCGAGCTATAGTAAGACCATAAAAATGAAGAGGTGATGAAATGTATCGATTTCAAAAGCCAGTAAGATGGATGTTAAGTTGTATAATGTGTATTATTTTTTTATTTGTTTCATGCAAGACTTTTGATACACGTATACTTTCTAACTTAGCACATAGCGCGTTGGATGGGGATGAGGCAAGTATGGTCGAATTAGCGTTGTTTTTAATTGATAAAATTGAACTATTTGAAGTGAGGGAAGCGAAATCAAATGCGAATCAAAAAGAAGTTTCAGATGAAGAACTCCGGCAAGGCAAGTCTATCCCCCAAATCCCAGAAGTGAGAATTATTCAAGCAAATATGGATAGAACGACCCCAAAAGTATACCTGGGGGAATCAATTCATTTCTATCTTCGTTATCGTGTTGTCGGAGTGGAAAATAAATTAATAAATTTGAATATTTTAAGAACAGATGAATTGCATTATCGATATGATGCTGATACGGCATTTATACCGATTGATAAATTAAATCAAAGAACACCATTGCCATCGATCGGAGACCAAACATCTCCCTTAGTAATGAAATTCTCAGATAGAGACGCGGAAGGATACTATCGTATTATAACAAAAATTGAGGTGACTAATGGAACTGTTGTTGGGACGATACCTGTTACATACGATTTTGTCCTGGGCGATAAACCTATACCAACAACTAGCTATTCACCAACCGTCTCTTCACCATCATCGTTAAATCCTACCATTCCATCCTCACAAGATGAATATAATGTGTATTACGTAAAAAAGGGCGATACCATTGGTAAAATCGCGGTAAAGCATGATGTGTCCGTAGATGCAATATTGAATGCCAATAAAAACATATCTAATCCTAATCAAATCCAAATTGGTGATCGCATCCGAATTCCTAAATAGGCAATTATTTGGATATTCAAAATGGTGAACCATTGTGAAACTTAATGAGATTGTAAAAGAAATAAATCGGCGTTTTTCCATAGACATTACGACCTCTATAGTGATAAACGATATATTGAATGATGAAAATGTCGGTCTTCTAATTCAAGAGGAAACAGTACATGAAGCGACTGATTTTTCGCCTGAAAATGTCGAAAAAATAGTTGAGTATTACAAAGAGAAGTCCCACCAGTCTTCTCCAGAATTTGAAAATGCTCCATCCAATAATTCAGATGAACAACATATATTAACAATACGAATCGATGATAATACAGAGCAAAAAAACGTAACCATTCAACCCGCGGATACACCCTATCTATTCGGACGCGGGAACGAAGTAGCTCAATTCCTAGGCGATCCGACAGTCAGCCGTAAACATTGCAGCATTGATTGGAAAGACAACCAGTTTCTCATTCGCGATTGCGACAGCCGTGTAGGAACGTATCTGAATGGCGTTTCGATTCAATCAAATCCTCTTAAAGATGGTGATGTGCTGTCGATCGGTAAGTTTAAACTTTTTATTCAAATTGATACTTCGATCCAATCGCGCCCCAAGGTGGATGAAGAAAAATACGACGAAACGGAACTGGACGATGATAGTAGTAAAACAAGGTATGTGAAAGATCCCAATCGTTATGCGAGAGATTCATTCCAGCAATCCTTACCCGAAAGTTTTGATCTATCAACAGGAAAACAATCTTTTGTACTGGGTCGAAAAAAAGACTGTGATATCTGTTTGGATGATCTTTTAGTCTCTCGAATTCATGCGAAAATTGATCGTCAAAATGATATCTATCATCTTTTCGACCACAATTCGACAAACGGAACCTATGTCAATGGACGTCTGATAAAGCGAAAGACAAGAATTAAACTTAATGATCAGATTAATATAGGGCCTTTTCAACTTATTTTCACTGGGAAATATTTAATAACAAAAACACAAAAAAAAGGAGCAAGAATCGCTGTAAGAAACCTGAGTAAAGAAGTGACGGATAGAAAAACAAATAAACCTTTGCTCTTATTAAATGACATTACTCTAACAATAGAAAACGGAGAGTTTATCGGATTGTTGGGGCAATCAGGATGTGGAAAATCTACGTTCATGGACGCCATTAATGGAAGACGTCATGGAACCGAAGGTTCTATTTATTATGACGATACACATTTATATGAGCAATTCGTTACTGTAAAAGACAAAATTGGCTATGTTCCTCAAAATGTAATATTTCATGAAAATCTTCCACTCGTCGACGCATTAAAATACGCAAGTCGATTGCGCTTATCCAGTGATATCAATGAAACAGAATTAGATAAAAATATTAATCGTGTTTTGACAACCGTAAAATTACTCGATCGGAAGGATACTGTCATTCGGGATCTATCGGGAGGGCAGAAAAAAAAAGTAGCCATTGCGATGGAACTATTAAGCAAACCTCAGATCCTGTTTCTAGACGAAGTTACCTCGGGATTGGATTTAGGCTCGGAACGTCAGATGATGCGACTGTTTCGAGATCTGAGTCATGAAGAAATTACGGTTGTATGCATCACACATTTCGTCGATAGTTTAGATATCTGTGATCAAGTGGCCTATTTTGTGAAAGGCCGACTTGCATTTTTCGGTTCCCCTTTTGAGATGAAAGACTATTTTCAAATTGATCGTATTAGTGGTATATATGATCGCAATGATGAAGACAACGCCAAACAGTGTGAGATGGAATTTAGAGTTTCAAACTATTATAAAAAGAATGTCGAAAGTAAGAATTCACCTGACGAGAAATTTAAATTGGACGCGTACGATTTCTCCAATCATGCGAACAAAATGACACTAGATGATATCAAGGATTCCTTTCAAAAAATAAAGAAAAAATTCTTTCAACCAATCTTTACCAATCCCAAACAAATGATGGATTTAGTGAATCAGCCATCCGCTTTCGCACGGCAATTAAAATTACTTTTTCGACGTTATTTCCAATTGATTGTTCAAGATAAAAATAACATGCCAATATTGCTCTTGCCGGCGCCATTAATTGCGATACTTCTATGTCTGGTGACCTCTTCATTAGAAGACAACGATCCACATAAACAAAGCGTATTATGCTTTGGCGCGGTACTCACTGTTTTTTTCTTGAGTTTATTTAGTTCCATTCGAGAGATTGTCAAAGAAGATCTAATATACCGGCACGAACGATTTATCAGTTTACAACTCTTTCCATACATCATAAGTAAAGTGATTGTGCTATTTGGGATCGGCGTCATACAAACGGTACTCGTCTACTTTATTATCTCACAGTTTGGAGATTTCGAATCCGATAATTGGATAAGGCAGATCATGGTGCTTCTTTCCACTTCTTTAGCGGGAACAATGTTGGGACTTACCATATCGGCTTGGGCAACCTCCTCTGATTTAGCGGTCAATGGTATGATCGCCGTTGTCATACCTCAAGTCTTATTTTCCGGAGCTCTTGTCAGTGAATTCTCTTCCGCTTCCGAATTCATCGCCAAATATTTTATTGTCAGTTATTGGTCTTTTCACGCTATGATAGAGTTGCTTCCACAAGGAGAGAATTGGATTCAATATACAATACCTATTATCTTATTTATCGCATTATATTTCTTTTTAGTGCTGTATTTTATGGCCTACAAAGATGGCGCTAATGTTTTCCAAAGAATATTAAATCATATAAAAGAGAATAATTAATGGTTCAATTTGGAATTGAGTTTTTTTGATTAAAAAGAGGTGGACAATCCTGTAATTTTTGTAGTTAGTTTCTGTTGCGGAAAGAAAAAAAAGATAAAAAAGAGCGTTACGAAATCATAGCCCATTCCTTACAAGAAAGTCAGGCAAACTCAAAAGAAGGAAAGGGCTATGAGAAGTAAGATCAACTATCAAAGAACATTCAATTATAAACCATCGATCGGCGTGAAAGTCGTTCAAGAGTACGTTACCAAATATGAAAGGATTGATGAGATTTTACAAGAGAATCGAGAGATTTTGGATGTTGTGCATGCCGATTTCGAGCGCTACATATCTTGTTCAAAGAAAGGCCGGGATGGAGATTATACGACCGAAGAGATTTTTCGCGCGATTCTGGTTCTGTTTCTTGAACAATGGAGTTTCCGGAAAACCGTAGTGAATATTGATACCAATCTAGTGCTCCAAGAATTTGTAGGCCTTGGATTTAAACCGGTGATGGATTTTACGTTTTTGAATAAAGCCTACTGCGCTCTCTCCGATACCACGTGGGAGACGATCAATCAGGCGCTGAATCAATATGCGCGGCAGGAGGAAAAAATCGGCGGCGAGAAGTTGCGTGTCGATAGCACAGTGTACGAAACCAACATTCATTATCCAACGGATTCGTCCTTGCTATGGGATAGTTTACGCACATTGGCGCGGCTGTTCAAGGAATTGAAAGACGAGATGAAAGCCGCTGGAATGACGCATCGCTTTCACACGAAAAAAGTGAAGAAATTGGCGTATTATATCAGCCGGAATGGGAAGAGCCAAAGTAAACAGAAACAGCGGAAAGTTAAAAGTACATACCGGACATTGATCGACCGGGTGCGCTGGATTGTAGGAGTCGCGAAAGAGACCGTGCAAAAGTTGGAAGACTCCGCGTGGATAGATCTATCCGAACTAAAGCATTATCAGCCGATAGTGGAAAAGATCATTCACCAGGCCGAACAGCGCGTGTTCAATGGGGTGAAACTGCCCGCCACCGAGAAAGTCTACAGTTTGTTTGAAGAGCATACGGAACTGCTCAAACGGGGCAAAGCGGGGAAGCCGGTCGAATTTGGGCATAAGATTTTGGTGGCTCAGAACGAAGACAAATACATCACTCACTATGAGGTGTTACCCGAACGAAAAGAAGACAAGGACCTGCTCGAGGGAACTCTGAAGGCGCATAAAACGTTGTTTAAGAAAGCGCCGCGCGTGATAGCGGCGGATCGGGGATTCTATCAAGATCGCGCCCAGCTAAAGAAATTGGGGGAAGAAATTGAAACCGTATCCATTCCCAAGAAGGGCTCACGAACGGAGGAAGAGAAAGCGAGAGAAAGCACGGATGAATTCAAGGAAGGTCAACGGTTCCGGGCGGGCTCGGAAGGTTCCATTGCCGTCTTAAAACGGGCGTATAAGTTAAGAAAATGCCTGTTTAAGGGATTTAAGAATTTTGCGGTCAGCGTAGGGTGCGCGGTGTTTTGTCATAACCTTGTTTTGCTGACCCAATTGTAGGATCCCAGATCCGGGCAGTAAAAAAACAGAGATTGAATCGACATTGAAGGGGAGGTCTGTCAAAAATCAGTACATTCAGGGTGAGGAACGCCTTTTAGATTGCTGACTCATATTGACGGCGGCAAAGCTAGTTGTCATATTCAGTGAAGTTTATGTGGTCCGACTCAAAATCGGCTTTCCGTAACAGAAACTAGTTAGATTGTGTTGCAGATTCATTTTTTTCGCTTGAATCCCATTCATATTTGGCATTGTAATATCCATTAAAATTACATTTGCCTTAGAATTTTGAACAAAGTTGACGGCTTCTTCTCCATCGCTTGCCTCCGCGACAATCTGCATATCGGGTTCTTCATCCAATACATGACGGAGACTTTCGCGTAATACATCGCGGATCGGGTCGGGGCCGGACTGGTTACCGGCTCCCTCCCACACCACCGGACAAGCGGTTTTCCGCATCCGGCGGTTGAACCCGGCGACTCTAAATGGCCGCAAAGTCAATTGGTACGTGAAATCCATATTGTCTAAGGGTCTTATTGTTTAGCGCCACCTGTCCGGAGTCTCGAACCCCGCGGATGGACGTTGTAAGAACCACACGTCGCACACTGTAATTTCTCCGGATCTTGAATAATCGTGAATTGGGTTGCTCCCTTCAGATAATCGGTCCTCTTATATTTGTAACCTCGGATTCCTAAAATATGATATAATAAACTCGTGGACATGCTTGCTCTCCTTTTTCTAACTTTAACCAGTTAGGAGAGTTAAGCCTGTCCGCTCTTTTTTTAAAGCTTTTAACCCAATTTCCGGATGAACCCTATTTTTTGGTCTTTTTTATGTAAGGTTTACACTTTTTAACGGACTACATTTCATAAGTCCTTTAAATTCAACGAGTTCTTTCCGGACAGTAGTGTGCGGAGCAATTACGTGCGGAAGGGTATACTAGACAATCCGGAAATCAAACTTGACAAGTTAACGCTCTTTTCTATAATCAATCCATATTTTCATGGTTCATAAGGTTTGAAATGAAACATACGTCACATAATTTAGAAAAATTCTTCAATATTCGTATCTTTTTTATTTTTTTTACGTTTTTGTTTTTGTGTTTATCCATTCCGATTCTTTCATTTGGCTTGTACAACGAAGGCACGATAAAAATTCAACCCATATATATCTACACTGGAAACCAAGCAGAAAAGAAAGATCTTGATAAAGCCGATATTCATCTGAAATATTCTTTGATCTATGCTAATGAAATATTTAGCCAGGTAGGAATCAAGATCGAATCGCTATCACCCTGGCGAAGTTTTAAGGAGATCCATGACCCAAACGATCGCTGGGGAACAAATCCAGATCATATCATCAGTTCAAGAGAATTTACTCTAATGTTAAATACCTATGGACCCAAAGTTCCATCTGGTGTCATACCCGTTTTTTTTGTAGAACATTTTCGTGTCCATTCTGATAAAGGTGATAGTATAGTAGTTCAAGCTAACGGTCAAACTAGAGCTGAAAGTAATGTTCCAATAATCAAACGATCTGGCATTCTCATCGACTTAAAAAATGGAAGATTTGATTGGATAGGACTCAGTTATGATATACTCGCACATGAACTTGGCCATTTTCTACTGAATGACGCCTGTTTTTTGTCTAATTTGATCGATTGTGGTCATTTGAATGAAGAATCCAATTTAATGGGCGCTGGTCAAGTTCGTCCAAGGATTACAAGTCATGATCCAAAAAGAAAGGTTGCACCGACTGGATACCTATGCAAAATCGATTTCTTGCCTATGAGTTTACCGCCCTCTTCAGGATCTTTTGACATCAACTCGGTTGAAGCGATGTATACTCGATCCAAGTACAATTATTCCACCGTTCCTCATACGAACTACATCCAATACAGTCCAAAGGATCCCATTGGGAAGTTCTCGATGAAGCTTCTCCCCGTTTCAGTTGTCCCCTTACTCATCGACACACAGTCCAACGATCTGATGGTGTGGTCTGTTTCTTTCCCTGAAACCGAAATTTCCAATGAACGTATGGATGTTGAAATAACGGAACGGAAAGTGCCATTTTTTATGCCTTCCGAACAAAAGAAGGCAATCAACCATGCCGAAATCACGGTTTGGTCCCGCTTAATCGAAGGAACATACCAATGGAGTAGTTTTCTTCAAGAAGAATTCTGCATCGATATTTTTTTTGAAAATCATTTTCAGTATGAAATTCCTAGTACATTGCAAGTACCTGCCAGTTTGGAATTCAATTTAGGAGATATCGAAAAGTATTACATACTTGAATTGCAAATTGACGATACCGAATTTTATGAACAAACCGTTGAGGTGTATAAAAACTATGATTTTACAGAAATCGAGAAACCGGATGAAATACCCGAGGATATCATTCAATTTCTTGATTATATTGGCTTGAAGAACTTTGCCGAGGATATCTATCACAAAAAAGATCGAAACGTGATTTTTATTCCTGCAGATGAGCTGGATGGAGCCGAGTCAATCCGCTGGAAATTTCGCAAAAAAAACGGATAATATGACTCATCCAATACCTCGTCCAGTGTTTGCAGGGGATTACAATTATGATGGAAAATACGGAATTGAAGATCTCAATATTCTAGTTAAATTAGTAGGTGAAATTTCTAATGAATTGGATATGACTGGTGACAGCGTGATTGATGTTCAAGATCTAAGGATGCTCATCGAGAATCGAATCCGTACTAAAATGGGTGACATCAATTTGGATGGAAAAGTTGATATTACCGACATCATACAGCTTTCGAACAATTGGTTTTTCTTCAATCCCAATGCTGGATGGCAACATGGGGATTTCAATGGTGATAACATTGTAGACAATATAGATCTTTTGTTCCTACTATCACAATGATCATTTCAATTGATCGACATAGGTAGGTCCTCGCGGACCTTCCCTGTCACACCACCGGGCTTACAGGTCCGTAACACGGTGGTTCAGAGAAGTTAAGCAATCGTAGAGATTCGTATAATCTTGGAAGACCAAGAGAGTCGAAATAGGCATTAGGCAGATCTTTGTTAACGCTCGCATGACGCGACATTTTCCAGCAGTTCGTAGGAGAACCGGTAGCGATTGCGGCTTGAAGATGAGGAACTTCCAATCGACGAAGTTCACGATATCGAGTGGGCCCATTACTCCATTGACGCCAGATATATAGCCTGTTTCATAAAATTTACGACAAAGAGATTGACAATAATTCATAAATTATATATACTGTAATTTATGAAAGAATCCAAATATTCTACCTATGATATTCGTATGCGCGCTGTCAAAGCCGTTCTTCAAGGCATGTCAGTCCAAGACGTCGCCAAAGCGTATTCCACTCATCGTTCAACGGTTCATCGCTGGGTAAGCCGCTATACACAGCAAAACGGGGCCCAAGGATTAGTCAGAAAACCAGGAAGTGGACGCCCCCCGAAATTGGCAAGGTTAGACAAAGAGGATTTGTTCTCAATTGTTTTACAACCGGCTTCTCGCTTTGGGTATGAAACAGATTTCTGGACATGCAAACGTCTCCGTCAAGTCATCCAGAATCAATTCGGGATCGTTCTCTCCAAGTGTACTGTGTGGAGGCGTCTTCGGAAAGCCAATTTGACTTACCAAAAACCAGAACGCCGCTATTACGAAGCGAGCGAGGCCACGCGACAAGAATGGCTTCAAACCGAATTGCCTAAAATTAAAGAAGCCGTAAAGAAACACAAGGCGATTCTTTATTTTGAAGACGAATCCAACATCTCCCTCACGGCGCTATTGGGAAAGACATGGGCGCATCGAGGGAAAACTCCCACTCAGGTTGTGACGGGCAAACGAGGGGGAATAGCCGCGATGTCAGCGATTAGCCCGCATGGGAGTCTACTCTTTACTTTACATGATAAGAGAATTGCCTCGGAAGAAATCATTCATTTCCTGGACCAATTATTAAAACACCATAACAGAAGGCATATCGTTGTTGTCATGGATCAAGCCCGTCCCCATACTTCGAAGACAACAAAAAACTATATTGAGAAACAAAAACGTCTTCATGTTTTTTATTTACCGCCCTATTCTCCAGATTGGAATCCAGACGAACAAGTGTGGAATCATTTGAAGAATCAAGAACTCAAAGGACACCAAGCAAAGACAAAAGAAGAAATGAAGGAGTTAGCGGAAAGTAAACTAACAAAAATGGCTAATAATCCACATACAGTGCGAGGAATTTTTTTTCGATGTCATGTCGCAGATTTAATGAAATAGGCTATACATCCGCAATCTTCTACGAATCCAAGACTCAAGAGCCTGAAGCACTTTCAGAGTTTGGCAGAATCCAAAGTAACCTCGCCACCCAATCAGGTATCGTCTCAATGTAGTGGCGGCAACGGTCAGAAACTGAGCCAGTGCAACGTTTAGTTTTTGAGCCACCCATGTACTGTTTTAGCGAACTTTGGTTCGTATTTCAAGTTGTAACAAAACGAAAAAATTAGTGAATTTCTAGGTTTCAATTTCCTTTGAGAGAATTCTCAGTCTCGAAAAATCAAAAGTTGTATGGCGATCGAGAGAGCGCGATGTGATATACTAACGTTACCAGGTGAAACGGAGGCCGATTGACTGGCGAGTCACCGGCCAAGGGATAATCCTTCTGTTTATTGGTTTTTGTCATTGTAGAGTGATTACATTTCTTTCTCCTATTTATAGATTTCTATTCCTCAGCCGATAGATGGATTTCCCAAAAAGATCCCTCGGCCAACTGGTGTAATCGTGGCCAGTTGGCCGGAGGTGTAAGGAATGAACAACCAACAAAAGGAATCTGCAATACAGAGAACAACTCCACAGAATTTGGTCTGTGCCTGCAAGGGGATGATTGATGATACGATTGAGAAACTCGGGAAACAGCTGGAGCAAGGTATTTCCTTTGAAATGAGACGGTATTTGAAAACCATGTCCCTATTTCCTCAATTTTCTCTTGGCAATCAAATCCTCATTCTCAAACAAAAACCTTCCGCCACTCACGTAGCCGGATTTCGAGTCTGGAAACGGCTAAACCGGTATGTCCGCAAAGGCGAGAAAGGAATCAGGATTTTGGCTCCTTGCAAAATTCGTAAAAAGAATCCTGAAGAGAACAAAACCATCGAGATGGAGCGTCACAACGAAAATGATGAAGAGGAAGAATTGTTGGTTGGATTCCGGATTGTGCATGTATTTGATGAATCGCAAACGGGCGGTAAAAAAATACCACAACCATCCACTAACTGTTTTTCTATGAAAAATTTTATATTCTTGGCTCTAACACCTTGTGATACTTCTACTTGCAACCTGTTGGATAGAGGAGTGGTGAGAAATCCGGGCTAAAAACCATAGGTGATAAGATGGCGATTTACAACCAGAAACAGTCTAGTGAGACAGCGAAACGTCCTGTTGAATATTTAACTCGTCAAGAAGCGGCGGACTATCTTCGTATTTCAGTGCGCTTATTGGATCAAAAAGCGGCTGGAGGTGAGATTGTCTACTATAAACTAGGAAACGGCCCTACAAGCCGGGTACTCTATAAATTCACGGATCTGAAGAAATATATTGAAAATTGCCGAATAGAGATATAGTATCTTATCTTTAAAACGTGGGCGCCATTTGGTCACCATTTGGAAATTGGAAGATAAAAGAGAGTTGTAAGTCTAGTAAAATCAATCAGGCGTGGAGGGACTCGAACCCCCAACCTGCTGATTTGGAGTCCGTAACCAGCAAGTAACTATAGGTAACAATAAGTAGTTTAAAGTAAATAAATTCAAAACATTATGACTAACTCTCCTTCTTCTGAATATCACCATTTTTACCCTTGTTCACTTATAGTTACCAGAAATTTGGGCAAAATTTGGGCAAAACTTTTTTTAAAATACCTCGATCTCTATATGCTGAAACTCGATCACCTGATGCTACTCTCGATTTATCCAGCCCATCAGAATGTGACCAAGAAGATGTGTCATACCGCAAAATGATGTTCATCGTATCCCATGCTATAAGTGAATGCTGCTATAGAATTGGAAGAAGGAAACGGTATGTCAATACGCCGAGATCGCGGATTCGATACGTAACCTCTCGGTCCATCCCCACGTGCGTGGGGAATACCGTGAAATCGAAGGTCTTTTATCCCGGCTGTCCGGTCCATCCCCACGTGCGTGGGGAATACTATTCGTTATCTCTTCGTTAATCGCTTCGATCCGGTCCATCCCCACGTGCGTGGGGAATACTCCTTGCGTCAGGCATTGATCCAGATGATATTCGGTCCATCCCCACGTGCGTGGGGAATACCCGGCGCGCCATAAATAATTCCCTTCACCATCCGGTCCATCCCCACGTGCGTGGGGAATACTCTTTAATGTTATATGATTTTATGTACTGTTTCGGTCCATCCCCACGTGCGTGGGGAATACCGGGCGCGACGCTGATCTTACGCGCTTCCTCGCGGTCCATCCCCACGTGCGTGGGGAATACAATAGGCACACGAGCAACATGGAGAATGTTTTCGGTCCATCCCCACGTGCGTGGGGAATACCGGCAAGCGATTTTCGCGATGAGCTCGACTCACGGTCCATCCCCACGTGCGTGGGGAATACTATAATTCTATTAAATATAAAACACCTATCCTCGGTCCATCCCCACGTGCGTGGGGAATACGTATGCTTGAGCTTTCGTGGCTAACGAGAGAGCGGTCCATCCCCACGTGCGTGGGGAATACCCGGTCGATTGCGTGATTGAGCGATCGGACTACGGTCCATCCCCACGTGCGTGGGGAATACGTAATAGTCTTTGCTTCATCCTATGGTCAATACGGTCCATCCCCACGTGCGTGGGGAATACTTGACTTGCTGCTCCCACTGCCCTCGCTCGCTCGGTCCATCCCCACGTGCGTGGGGAATACGCGCAGATCGGTCATCGTTGGTTTTCGGTTCTCGGTCCATCCCCACGTGCGTGGGGAATACATGAGATGGCCGGATCGGATGAGGGGTCTCTACGGTCCATCCCCACGTGCGTGGGGAATACAAGCCGCCGTAAATACGGTCAACTTCCACCGGCGGTCCATCCCCACGTGCGTGGGGAATACAATAAAATCAACTTCCAAATCATCTACGTAATCGGTCCATCCCCACGTGCGTGGGGAATACGAATCTGACTCGCTCTATTTTTTTAGTTCTCTCGGTCCATCCCCACGTGCGTGGGGAATACCTTGGCGACCGACGTCGATGGAACTGCGCTTCCGGTCCATCCCCACGTGCGTGGGGAATACCAGGCCAACCATTGAAGTGGTTCATCACTATCCGGTCCATCCCCACGTGCGTGGGGAATACATGGGCTTCCTGGGGCAACAGAGAATGTAGGTCGGTCCATCCCCACGTGCGTGGGGAATACGTCAAACCATTACCGGCGATTTGAAAATTATTCGGTCCATCCCCACGTGCGTGGGGAATACATGTAGCGTCTGGCCAAATATTATTAACAATCCGGTCCATCCCCACGTGCGTGGGGAATACTTGACGAAAAAACAAAAAAATGGATTGACGACGGGTCCATCCCCACGTGCGTGGGGAATACGCACCGAAACCTAGCCGTAGCGCATCCAACGCCGGTCCATCCCCACGTGCGTGGGGAATACTTTTTCTTCCGTTATCTTATCCATCTGCACTTCGGTCCATCCCCACGTGCGTGGGGAATACGTGTTTCCTGTTTTGCCGCTTCTAAATGTAAATGGTCCATCCCCACGTGCGTGGGGAATACTTTCGGTCCCTACGGCGGGGGAGGGGGATTCTCGGTCCATCCCCACGTGCGTGGGGAATACTATAATATCACTCTATCGATTTCTTGAATATACGGTCCATCCCCACGTGCGTGGGGAATACACGTCCCGATCTACCAATATAGTCCAACGACGCGGTCCATCCCCACGTGCGTGGGGAATACCGCATATAAAGTGTACGCGAAGCGGGCAGAGACGGTCCATCCCCACGTGCGTGGGGAATACAGCTGTTCTTTCGTTGTCGCGTCCTGAAAGCCCGGTCCATCCCCACGTGCGTGGGGAATACTCATCAAGAATTAAAATCATCTCCGAAGCATACGGTCCATCCCCACGTGCGTGGGGAATACTTATCAAAAACGTCGCTTACAATTTTCCCGACGGTCCATCCCCACGTGCGTGGGGAATACACTTGAATTTTACTCGACTTACGGTTTGATATCTATCGCAAGTCATTGTGGATTTCGCTCGATTTCCTTCTTTTTTTCAGTGTTGAGTATGGTGATGAGCTGCAGACCTTCCCAATCTGAGGGGAATCGTCTTTTGGGATTGAAAAAATCGATTTGAAATCCCTGTTCGGTGTTCGTACTCCAAATGATCATACAGGATCCTTCCCCAACTTTCTGACATACTTTACGCCATAATCGTTCTCGAACCATCCCCGATACACGGCCGACAAAAACTCCCGCTTTGGCTTCCAAAAGCCAGCGCGTCAGTTCTCCCCGTAGAGATGGTGAAACACTCTCGACAATCAGAACCATCATGAGTTCGCCTCCCCGGATTCTGTATTTTCACCATACGAGATTCCACCTTCTACCCCATCCGCACGATCAGGATCCCATAAGGGGCCTGGTTGAGCGGGATCGAAATCGTAGGATATTTCATCGGCGCCTGTTTCCAATTCCGGTTTTACATCCAAGATGTGTTGAATATCTTTGACAATCCGGTCAAGCAGGCGGGATTCATGAAACCGGTCCCGGCAATGCTGCCGTACCCGCCGTTCTAGATTGCCCACAGCCTCCGCCGAGACCTGAAACGCCGCTGGTACAGTAATATCCACTTTGTAGAGATCGGCGATATCGTAGACAAACGAAAGCTGCTTGCCGGTATGGATGAATCCGAGTCCAGGGCTCAGCCCCAGGGAAACGATCGCAGCATGGCACACACCATACAAACAGGAGTTGGCGCACGAGAGCGCGCGGTTGATGGGATCCGCCTCGTTCCAACTTCGGCGTTTGTAGGATCGTCCGGTCCAAGGCACGCCGGTCACCTCCGAATAACGGGCATACGCTTCCCGCACTCGAACACCCTCTTTTCCACGAATCTGCTGCAGAGACAACGACTCGTCCAGTTTTTCGGCAAAACGCAGCTGGTACATCCGCCGGACCACGGTGAGACGCGATGGTGTATGGCTGCACAAGGCCGCTTGTTTGAGCAGCAGGTTAGCATGCCGGGTTTCTCCCATGCCAGAGGCGTAAAAACGAACGCCTTTCTCTCCACACCATATGACCAGACATCCATTATCCGCCAGCGTCATGACAGCGGCGTGTGTGATGTTTGTTCCCGGTCCCAGCATTAGCATAGTTAGCGATGCGCAGGGAACCGGTGTCAAACCAATCTGGTCGTGAATGGCGATGGCCTCTGATTGCTTATCAATCCGGCAGTGTTCGACGTATAAGTAACTCCAACTATCACGTACTTTTGGAAGTTCATGCAAGTCTTTGAGCCTCATCGTTCTACACTCCTTGGTTCAAACCAGAATCCACTAGTCAATTCAATTGGAAACCGGTTTAATGATTTATGCCGGCCGGATCGATAACAATCCGAATCCATACGCCTTGGCGCTTCCAATCCCGTTTATTAGAGTCTCCCGAAATTGATTCGCGTCTGTGACCGACAAACGACCTTCAAACACGATGGACGAAAAGGTCATCTTGAGATCATTTTTCTTTGCGCGAACGATGTCAGGAATGACACGAATGTCGGATACTGCATCGGAAAGACGCACCGATAGAAGCCGGAAACCTCCAGCCTGTCCTTTACGCTGTAGCCACTCGATTTGTTCTTCAGACGTGCGCAACGGTTCCCGGCGTCCATGGCGCCGTTTTCCATCCGCGCCGGTTTTTGTATCAACCTTGCGAGTGGGATTGGCGCGCAGCCGGAACAAGAAGGTTTGGTTCTCCCGGATCGATTTATAGGCGGGATCGATACACGCGGGAGGTTGTTTTAAATAACCTGATTGTTGTTCTAAATACGACCAATCCGGCTGTTCACGAGAGAGCACGAGAAGCGCAGGCCTTCCGGTTCGTGGGTGGATGTCCAGACGGTGTAATACGCCATATTGCGCGCGGGGCGGACGGCCATTTGACGGAGGAGGGAATGCGCGCATCACCGTGCGATGCAGGTCGTGGCAATTAGCCAGATCGCGTTGGACGCGCCGATCATGTGGATTGAGAATCAACTGTGACAGATACATCGGTCTCCTCCTTCCAGCCTTTAATGGGAAAGTCTTCGATAAACTCTTGTATCACGTACCTTACCGTAAACCGGCGGCGGCTGTTTGCGAAAGAGAGGGGAATATCCATACGCGCTACACCCTCATCCGGGCCGCATTCACGCATTAAACGAAGCATCGTTGGTGGTTCTTCCCTCTCACGCCGCTGGCGCCAGGAGATGGATTGCAGCGCCTCCCGGATGGAACCTTCTTTTATCCCTAAACACAATGGGGGAGTGGGAACGAATGATTTCCTTCCTAAATAGAGCGGCCAATGGGGGGAATGCAGGGCTGTTTCGAACGATTCGAGTAGACTAGTGTCACTCGATTCGATCGCCGCATGGAATTCAGCATCGGCAAGGTAATAGCGATTGGATAAGATTGTTCGTTTCTCATCCAATTTCTTTTGAGCGTTGATTACGCAATACGTTTTAAGGCCTGGGATTGTTCCCCCTCCAGCGGTGTGGTAATCCCGGCTGAACGTTCCAAGATGATCGACGCGGATTCCCATCGGTAAACTCGCGAGTTTTTGTAAACCGGCGTCGTCTTCCCGGTCTATACCCAGCGCGGCGCATAGTAATCCAACCACTCCGCTTTTCGTTGGTTCACGGCTCGTATCACGTTCCACAAAACGGCTTTGGATGCCCCAGGACTGCATGGGACCGGCCAATCGAAGTATTAGGCAGCTCATGAAAGTACCTCCATCACCGCCTGAATCACAGACTCCGCGTTTTCTTTGCGATCGCCTAACTTTTTGACAGGCGGTTTTGGGTCGAGAGAGGTCCAAGCCAATACATTTGGCGTTCCATCGTATGTGTCGATTAACTGGCCCCAATACGTATCCAATTTCTCGATGGAAGAAGCGCACAAGCCCTTATCATTCGGCCGGACAGGAATTTCGAATGCATTGGCCAACGACCAGGGAACGCCATCCCGGACAACAGCCATGATGAATCCAGGAGGATTGTGCGCGGCGAAGGTGTTTTGCTTCCCGGTGGGGATCGCTTCAATGGATGCGCGAAGGAAGGCTTCGATTGTTTTTTTCGTAAGATCCTCGTCTTTGCCGAGATTTTCCTCCAGTTTTTCACGATCGATGACGGCGTAGCGATAGAAACAGGCGCTGTTGAATTCGACGATGCCCATCATGTCCGCCCCGGCGTTGTCTTCCGGTTGCAGATCGTCCACGGCGGTAAAGAAATCCATCTCCATTTCAATCTTATGTGTTGAAATCGCATGCGCCACCTGACAGGCGGCGTCGACATTAATGTGATGGGCGTCCGCGACCATACGCCCAAAGAGTGAGACATCGGAGGCTTTTTTCCCCTTAAATACACCTTCTATTGCTTCTTTTACTTCTTTAGGGAACGCATTCTTTTTTTCGTTCTTTTTATTTTTCTTTTCTGTTTTCTCCTGTTCTTTATTTTCATCAGCAATCCTTTTCAGTGTGTCCCAGTGATCAGAGATCGCTTGACATAAAAGATCGATCTCATTTTTTCCTAAAAAAAGAACATATTGCGTCTTGTATTCATCTTGTTCATCAGATTCTTTTTGCGCCTTTGTTTTCTTCGCTATGGATATTTTATGAGTTTGAAGCGCGGCTTCAATTACACTTTCAATTTCGTTTTCCTCATGTTTTTTTTCGATGAGTTTCTCTTTCAGAATTGAAACCAATCTTTTGGTGCGTGTTCCCATATCATCATCAAGTTTGCCCGCATTTTTCGTGTGAACGCGAATGGCGCGTTTGATGCACTGGCTGGAAATCCGGGCGCGACGGAATCCACCGAACATACAATCTTTGGGTGTGTTGGTATCATCACGGTTCAGGCACGAGGGAGCGAAATTTTGTAATAAGTGGAGTTCGATATACATGATTGTGTTTCCTTTCAAGTATTATTATTCTGCATCTAAGTCAGATTTCTTGTCTTGACCAGGAGTCCAAAATTGCCTTGCCCACTGTTTTTGCACAGATCGGCTTTCATTTCTCCAAGAACGCAGATCCTTGAGTAATTGTGTGTAATTGACAGGTACCTTTTTGGATGCCGCCAGGTCGATCGCATGACGCAGACGCCCCGGTAATTCATCTGGATGAGAGTTGAGTAACTGGACGAATCGCTTTTCGATACTGGGGCTGTCTCCAGCGTCTTTCCAGATGATTTGGAATGTCCTCCCTAAATTTCCGTCCAGTGTGTTATCCTGATGCATGGCAAAGAGAGACGCCACGAGGAAATAGACTCGCTGTTCAAAATCCGATTTCTCCTGAATCCATGGAACGACGTATGGATACATCTCAGGAACCGAACCTGGGGGCTTACCCAGTCCCCGACGTAAATGAGCAAGAGCGGCGCGGTTTTCTCTCTCTTTTAGTTCAAGCAGATACTGGATGAATGGATGGTTGGTTTCTTCAGGCATTGGCTAACGCCTCCTTTCGAGGAAGGATTTTAGAAGAGAGGTTCATCCGGAAATTGGGTCAAAGACTTCATAAAAAGAGAGGACAGGCTTAACTCTCCTAACTGGTTAAAGATAAAAAAGGAGAGCAAGCATGTCCACGAGTTCATTATATCATAATGTGGGAATCCGAGGCTACAAATATGTGAGAACCGAGTATGTGAAAGGAAAAACCCAAGTTACAATCACTCAAGATCTGGAGAAGTTACAGTGTGCGACGTGTGGTTCTTACGACGTCCATCCGCGGGGTTCGAGAGTCCGAACATTCAAAGCGCCACCGTGGGGTTCAAGAAGCATGGAAATTGTCTTTGCCATTCCACGAGTCGAGTGTGAAAACTGTGGCGAATATCGGCAAGTCAAGATACGATTCGCCGATCCACAACTGAGTTATACCCGGAGTTTTGAGCGCTATGTTCTCGATCTATCGCAGAGCATGACCATCCAGGATGTGGCCACCCATTTGGGCGTGAGATGGGATATGATCAAAGAGATTCAAAAGAGAAATCTTCAGCGCAAATATGCCCGTCCCAAGTTGAAGCATCTGCGGCGCCTCGCCATCGATGAAATTGCGATCGCCAAGGGGCATACCTATGTAACAATCGTCATGGATCTGGAGAGTGGAGCGGTTGTTTTTGTCGGAGACGGAAAGGACGTGGAGGCGCTCAAACCCTTCTGGAAACGGCTTCGTTCGTCTCGCGCCAAGATAGAAGCCGTCGCGATGGATATGGGCCCCGCCTATATCAAAGCGGTGACAGCCAACTTACCGGACGCCACCATCGTGTTCGATCATTTTCATGTGATCAAACTCTTCAATGAGAAATTGACCCAGTTGCGCCGGGCGTTGTTTCGGAAAGCCAAGAAAGAAGACAAGAGTGTTCTGAAAGGGATTCGGTTTTTACTGCTGAAGAATCCGGACAATTTGAACTCGGAACGTGAGGAAAAAGAACGTCTCCAAGCCGCCTTAAAACTGAACAAACCTTTGGCCATTGCGTATTACATGAAAGAAGAACTTCGCCAGTTCTGGAGCCAAGCCAATTGGTGGAAAGCAAACATGTATTTGACGAGTTGGATCAATCGAGCCATCGCCTCGGGAGTCCGCATGCTGAAGAAATTTGCCAAGACGTTGGAGACTCATCGTCAAGGTCTACTGGCTTACTACAGGTTTTCTATTTCAACCGGTCCTTTAGAAGGGACAAATAACAAAATTAAAACGATGAAACGCCAAGCATATGGATTTCGAGATCATGAGTTTTTTAAACTCAAAATTCTGGGAATTCATGAAACCAAGTACAAGTTAGTCGGGTGATAGCAATTACCACATGGTTGAGGTCAAGGTCATTTTTTTCGAAGAAATTTGAATGGATTGAACTTGGAAATAGGCTAAAACAGACAAATTTCCTAAGAAAAAACGCAATGCGCCCAATTTCCGGATGAGCCTAAAGAGATACTCAATTGACGATACGCTTCCGCCGCAGCCCGTATCGAACGTGCGGAACCATCTAGGCCGTCAACCGTCTGTTTCAGACTATCAAACGCTGTCTTACGTAGGACATCACACCACTTCTCTTGAGCAGCCTCGTCATCCTTAGGAAGATCGCGGTAGAGTTTAAAAAATGGCTCCTCCAAAGTGGACCAATAGATAGTGATAGCGGGGAAACTTTCCTTCATTTGTTTTACCTGCTTCAGATCGGGTTTGCGTTTATTCTCATTAAAAGGATAAAGTAGTTTTTGGGCGAGTGTTTTTGTAACTTGGTGCAGTGTATCTTCTATTTTTTCGGCGTAATAAATGGCTGTTTCTAAATAGGCTACTAAATTGTCATGTTTTAAATAAGCGGTAGGAAAAGGGAGACGTTCATGTCGCCAAATAAAAATTTTATTGTTCTTATTATCTGTTCCAAAAACGTTCAACTGTGTTTGAGTAGTATCTGTTTCCGCGAGCAGATCAAGAATGGCAGGATAACGATCTTTTCTATTGATTATCAACGAAGCCAATGCGGATGAATCACGCCATAAGGCTTTTTCTTTATCAATGGAAATAGGATCATATCCTTTTTTTTCACTGCGTCTATAGAACAACATTGGATCAAAGGTGTTTTCTGTCCATTCCTTATCCGGTTTTTTGTTGGGTTTAATGTATATTTTTCTTATGATTGGAAACTGGTCATTAATAAGAAAAATACGACGATATTGCCATGTTAGATACGACAAATAACCAGAAGGGATATCGGTTTCAGGTGGAGTTGTACGTTCCCAAGAAGGTTTATCATCTTTTATCTTAGGGAATGGGAGATCACTATTGTATTGACATAGGTTATATAGAAGAGTATCAAAAAGATCAGAGCCATACACAAAAACCGTTGCTCCTCTTGTCAATGCTGATTGGCAATATCCCGAACCATCTTGAAGCGCAAATATCTGATTCGAAACAAGCAGACGGCTTGCAATGGAATATGAAATTGAAGGAGGAGAGTCATCCATAGTATGATCGAATAGCGTCGCATTATTCCCCGATGAGTATTCACGTGCAATTTGTACAATGCTTGACATTTCTATCTTTTTTTCATTCAGTAATTTCGGATCTTGAAAGAAAGGATGCTCTCCGAAAAGATCAAAGCGGCTTTGAATGGAATTTCCTTCGTCGTCAGTTGAATGTAAATATTGATCAATTATAGATGGATCAAATATTCCTTTCTGTTTGATTGCCTTCCATTCAGCGATGGATTTTGGGCCATCATAACTCCGATGAAGAAACGCAAGTAATAATCTCAATATTGATAACGTCACCAGCGGCGAGTTATCCAACACTTCCCGCAGTTCATGCGCATTGAGCAACGTCTCGCGAAGCCCCAGTTCAATGTATTCTCCATTTCGGCGAAGGCAGGGAATCCACGGTTCATTGATCAGATTGAAGGATTCTTTCATAGTCGTCTCCTTTCCGGGTAAGAACGACGCCTAGCTTTTCATCCAGGCTGATCGGGATATTTGGATTTACTGGCTTGCTATCTTTTAAAACTACCATTCGTGAGTGGCGGAGCAGCTGATGGCGCTTCCATTCGGGTGGAATCATATTCTCGGGAAAATCGGATGGACATCCGCAATACGAGAGCGTGACGGATGACTCGATCAGAAATTGTTCGCGTTCACGGCGTTTTGTTTCATCCTGTGGAAGGACCTTCTCCGATTCATCACGCAAACAAACAATGGACACGGACGGGGGCCCCAAGCGGGTTCGCGCTTGCAATTGTTTATGTTTTTCAGGATTGTCTTCATCTAATTCAGGATTCCACTGTGTCAAAACGTTTTCACGTTCAGGTAAAGGAATCACACATCCCCTTCCCGCTTGTTCTTCTCTTTTGCGCTTGCTTTCACAAGCAAGACGAGTTTCTTCCAGTTGAACCTTCAGAGAAGAGGAGCAATCGATATCGCCTTCTCCATAAACAGACTCGATCAACGCTTCCACATCACCGGGGATATGAATATGGTTTCGTGAATGGATAGCCAACCATGTGCGGAGGAGGATATATTCATCGTATACGGAACGACTCACGAGGGGATCGGATAACTCATGCCCCTTTGGTTTAAGCACGCTCAAGCATGGTTTCTCAAAGCCTGACGGACGTCTTGCTTTCTTATGCCGGTGCATTCGTCCCGATCGTTGCAGAAGCAGATCAACCGGAGCCAGTTCTGTGATCATCCAATCAAAATCCAGATCAAGGCTCTGTTCAACAACTTGCGTAGCCACAAGTATGGCGCGGTGTGGTCGATGATCCCGCTCTTTGCCAAAGCGCTCTAAAACTTGTTTCTCAATGTATAAACGCTGTTTCAGTGGGAATCGCGCATGAAACAAAGTCAGTTCAATACCAGAATCACCAAGATGATTCAACAAGGCAGTGAACGCTTCCTGAGCGCGATGAACGCTATTAAGGATCCAGACAGCGCAGCCACCATTCGCAAGGCGGGATTCAAGAATTAAGACGAGTCGATCGATATCATCATCAAGCCATTCGAGTTCAAACTCGGTTATACGATCTTCTGTCACATCGATTGCATGAGTGTTAATTCCAGCGTTCGATGAAAACGTAGTCAAACGGGGATAGGGAGTTTCGTTGATACTCACATTATGCCCTGCATATGCGGTTAAGAGTTTGTGACGAGTGGAATTTGGTAAAGTTGCCGAGAGAATAATGACGGTTGTGCCAAGCTGACCCAACCAGGAAAGCAATCGCTCGAAAAGCGAAAGCATGTACGTATCGTAGGCGTGGACCTCATCGAAGATGAGTGTTTTATCTGCCAAACCGTAAAGCCGGACGGGGCCATGACGAACCTGCATTACTGAAAGAAGTGATTGATCAACGGTTCCCACCGCAAAAGGCGCGAGAAAGCCCCGCTTGGATTTAGTAAACCATTCATGAGCGATCAGGCCGCTGGTGTTTTCTTTCTCGTCTGGATTAATGCTTGCGATTTGCAACGATTTGTAGTCCTGATTCAATTCACGATGACTATGCAACAAAAGTAAATTGAGAATTGAATCGTCGTAACGGTTTTCCAAAAATGACTTCGTTCGAGAAAATAATTGATTACTCGCGGCCATTGTAGGAAGGGCGAAATACGCGCCCGCCTGTTTGTTTGCTATACTCCACAGGTCTTGTAAGTAAAGCGCCGCTTCGGTTTTCCCTTCGCCCATCGGCGCCTCGATGATGACAAAACGAAGACCTTCTATCTTGTTTCCAATTTCTATAGTCTTTTGTTGCAATGGCCGGGGGATAATCGTATGAGGAAACAGCTCCCTAAACGGCTTAGATGCGCAAGGAAGTTCCCAACCGCTCCAATGAAATTCCTGCAAAACACGATTCGCTATATCTTTCGCTTTTTCATAGTATGAAACGGGATCATTGGCTGTAGAGACGTAGTGAAAATGGTTCTCCATTGATCCGATCCAATCGGCCACGGCGGTTAATCCCGCGAGCAATATAGGAGTAGCATTATCTCTCGGATCGATCCGAGGAATCATTTCTAGATCTGGGTGAATCGTTTCAAGGAGATGGACAACTATCGATTTACGGATCTTTCGCCAATCATTTTTATTCGGCGCGCTTTGATGTTCGGCAAGCGATAATTGTCTTTTTGCTTGGGGTAGTTGGGTTGGTGTAGGAAAAACGCCGTGATGACCGCCAAGAACAGCGGATAGTTTTTTTACTGTATTGTCATCAATTCGAGTTTGAGCGTCACTGAGCGCTTCTTTCAATGAAACAGCAGTAATAAGGCCATGCTGTTGAGGGTTACAATACTTCGGTTCTTTGAACTTTGCGTCATCTAAAGAACGTTTCACAAATTCTGGAATTGGTTTCATAAATTGGAAGAAAGGATTGGCTTTCCCTAAATCATGCAATGATACGATGTACGCGATCCATGGAATCGCTGTATTATTGGCTATCTTCAATCCTTCCGCGATTCGTTCGGTTGGAGAGCGGCCCCGCACTGAGTGGCAAAGGCATTCACAGACCGCTGCGGTATCAAGCATGTGATGGATTAACGCGTGGCTTTGTCCATTTGAATCCTTCTTTGCCCAAAGAATTTTTAGTAGGGATGTTTCATCATTCGTATGCCAAACCATTGTTTTACTTCCTATTTATTACATGGCGATTCTTACCATAAAGGCTCCAAATAATGTTTGAAAATAGTGAAGGACAGACTAACCGGACTTAGACTGGGCCAATTCGAGAATGCGTTCCTCGGCGATCTGATAGGCGTCGATGATTGACCGGGTTCCCCGGATTGGTTGAACTGTTTTTTCACGAACCATACAGAATTCACCTATGATTTGACCGGGTAGCCGGTTGATGATGTCAAGACCGTGTTCACTAAGCATTGGTTTCAACTTTGCTAGCGCTGGATTTTCGCGGATACGACCAAGGAACCATGTTTGGATATTATCCCTGCATTTATAATCAAAATCCGCTGGGCTTTGCGAGGCAAGAAATATCCCCAATCCCGCCGAACGCGCCCGTCGTAAGAGATTTTCCATCGGTTCCTTCGTGGATGGTTTGCGCGTGGCGGGAAGATAGAAGTCGGCTTCATCCAGCATGAGAACCGCTTGAAGACGTTTAGATGGATGTCGGCTGGACCAGCGCTCCATTTCTACTAAAAATCGCGCCATCCAGAATTCAAGATCTCTCATATCGGTTAAAAACTTAAGGCTGATGATCGTCAGGCGAGATCGCTTAGCCGAAGAAGGTGGTTCCAGCAATGCGTTAATATTCAATAATTCCCCACTGGATTGCAGCATCTTGCCTTTCATAATCTGCAGCATTTGTAAATCACTCGCCAACTTACCAAATAGTTTGATGTCCAAATGCCCAATAGCCTGCACTAATGCTGTATCTTTTTCATTGATAAAATTCATCAGAGTATCGAGATTTAATTCCTTATCTTTTTCCAACTGACTGAGCGTTGAGATGGCTTGTAAAAGAATGGCGAGTTTCTGTTTTTGATTATTGCTGGATATCCGATAATCCATCATTGAACCCAGAGCGTACGCGGCGTAATGGGCGATGTTTTCACGCTCATTATCAGACACGTCTGATAAATCACCCGGCATCAAAGGAATGGATAACGAACGTCCCTCAATATGGCCAGGTGTAAAAAGATCCACTTGGATGGCGTCTCTTAATTTCCGTCTCTGTTCGATACTGGAAGAATCATCCATAGGACGCTCCCATGCGGAAGGATCGGCGTAGGAACAGAGATCCCCTTTCCGGTCGATCAAAATCACGGGTAATCCCTGTAAGAGTAATTGCTCGATGATGGTCAATGCCAGAGTTGTCTTTCCACTTCCCGTCCCTCCCAAAAAGGCAGTGTGACGGGTTAGTTCCTGGGGATTCAACGTGATCGGTTCCGCGGCGCGACTATTGCTGTATCCCAGTTGGATTAGACTGGTTTTGCTTGGTTCCAGTTTCGATTTCTTCGGTTGAGCAGAAGGTGGGGTGGTGGGTATATCCTTTTGTGATGTTGTTCCTTTAACCGGCAGTATTCCATCCGTGATATTCAGAATTTTTTTGATACTTTCCAAACGGGTCAAAGGACGTTGATGTCTCCGCCAGTTGGGAAACTCTGGTTTATCCTGGTGCATTTCGAGGAATTTCTCAAACGCGATCATCGCGCGCCAATCTGAATCTTCGATAGTAATCCGGCGCGCGCCATGAGTGATTAATTCTCCAATGTAATTTGCGATTTTACTTTTCGGATTTTTTGAATAGGGTGTATTTCGAGCAATGATGATTTTTCGGCCATTCGCAGCTGCTTCCAATCCTTCAATTTCACGCTTTAGCCCTCCACCACGCGCGTCTTTAAGACACAAGCCTATGATCATTGCTTCGTTCCAGCCGTCTAACTTTATGGTTGATCCTTGATTAATGGCATTGATCTTAATCCCCTTACCTAGTTCTTCACTACTCTGATTTAGCGCCGAAGAGAGAACTTTTGCAAGAATTTCAGCTTCCACAGGTGGCGCCTCTGAGTATTGACTCAAGAAATCATTCCATACTGATTCCAAATTGTCTTCTGTCGGGGGTATTACCTTACGATCTCCGGGCCATCTCTCTGGTGATGTACCATATTCAATCCAATGTTCACGGTATTGTCGACACTGGTCGATGATATCCCGCGTTCTCATCCTCTCAAGAAAACTAAGCGATTCGATGGGATAGGGATAACATGGATTATCTTCATCTATGGATAATTCAGCCCATTCATATAAGTAACGTAAACGGAGTTCGATGATACGTTGAATCTCTTCGAGATTTCGCTGGTTGGATAGAAGAATAGGTTTCGGATCTTCTTCAATGCGGTCAAGTCTAGATCGGGTGAGTCCGCTTCGTAAATCGGTGTAATAATCTTCTAAACAGCTTACTACGATAACGCTGGAGGGAACACGATCACTGATCTCGCAAACGGCGGTCATGGCTTTTTGGAATTTCTCCGCCGCGTTTTCTAAGTTGTAAATATCCTCCAACTGATCAAGGCAGATCACGAGCGCGGCCTGTTCCACGCGTTGAATTAGGATCCCTAGTTGTTGAACAATACGAATAGCGTCCCCATCTTCTGTCATGGGAACAATATCTCCTAAAAACCGCCGATCTCGTAACGAGAGATCGTGTCCACGAAGAAACTGATAGACACACGTATGTATTTTGTTACTACTGGTCTGCAGGTAAATAAGAGCATTGACAATTCGTGGATCAATTTCTAAAAAATCCTCTTGTTCTATGGCCATGTCAGCGATGTCATGAATTAATTCACTGAGCGATTGTCCTTCGAGTTCATCTGAACGTAATTGAGATACTCGATCAGAAAATCGGTTTCGATTCAACTCGTCATGTTCAAAACCGTTCCGAATGGATTCGAGTAGCGCATTGGATAACCGTAAAAGTCCATTCTGTTCAGAGCGAGATGGATCGAAGGCCATATTGAGAGAATGGATTAAATTACTGAGGATATAACGGCCGTAATTTGATACATCACTACTCATCTGCATATAGCCGAAATACCCCAGATTCCGGCTGTGCGCCACATTCCGGAAGGCTCGCATCAGATGGGTTTTACCCGATCCAGCTTCTCCTTTGATCAAAAGTATCTTTCCAAATTGTCGATAGGGGGGGCACGTTGCGCGTGATAGCAAACGATCAAAAATATCACGCGCATCCGCATGGATTTCTTCTACATCGAAAGGATCCTCATTCCATATTTCTTGATAATGAGCAACCGAATAAAAAATCTCAGGGGCGTTTGGATTACAGAATGCATTCAGACGAGAATCGGTTTGGTGGGGATCATTCTGTCGATCATTCATGATTGTACTCCTGGGATTCGGATAAAGTGGTAACGCGCATTGAGATATGACGTTTCGGATTCAGCGACATCCTGTTGAGGCATGGCCTCGACCAAGTCGGCGCGGCTTAATTGCAGTAAGTTCTTACGATGGGCTTGAATTAAATGTTCTTTAAACGTGGCTATGCTAATTGAACGATTGGGAAATCGTTCCTGATAACAACGAAAGGCATGCGAGATGAATATTTTTTCCCTGCCAAACCAACCTGTTGAAGATTGACGAGCGGTATCGATCACCTCGTGGACAAAATCATGAATTTTGATCTCATCTCTGTGGATCAATTCTTCAGGCAATTGCGTTGTTCCGTGACCGGTGGTCTCATCTAACCAATAGCGGATCACCGCCAAACGAAGTCCGGTTTTGTCACTGCGCCGTGCCTGGATCGCTTTTGCCGCCACTTGCTCCTTAAGTTGGCTAAAAGCCGCTGGTTGATCCAGATCTAATACACGACTGAGCAGAAGTTCTTTCACCGCTGTCAAACTGAATTTTTTATTAGTATCCACTCCAAGTTCTTTCCACAAAAGCGCGTCGAGGGTTTGTGTCTCTGTTGGAACTTTCGCAATGGGCAGGTCATAATGACGACGAAGAATGATCGCCCGAAGCCCGCCTACTGAAGAGATACGTTTGCGCGTTTCGGAATCGATATGCTGAAGGTTAAATACACGAGGGATAAGATATTTCTCTTGAAGCGAAGACCAAACCAGTCCAGGGGGCAGAGATGTTAATCCGAGAAAATCGAGTGAGATCTGGAATCCTTCGGCGCTTAACTGAGGGCGGATACTCCTTCCGCTTTTCTCTTCTGTGATTAATCTACGACTGGTTAGATACTCCCATCGCTTATTGAACAGTTCAGACCAGCCTGAGCCACGAAGACGGTGTTCGAGAAAAATACCTATATCCTTTTGAACTTTGTTCGTAGTTAGTCCGGTTTTTCCTGGAATCAAAAGACGCACAAGAATCAGCTGGTCAATGGAACTCAGTGAATCATTGTTCATTCTGTCATTTCCTTTCTGTATTCAAATACACATTCGATTATCGAATCGATTATCGTTTCCAGATTTGTGACAACGAGTATGTTCGAGAGCATTGGCCATGGAAGAGAGTGTTTTACCATACGCGAAATAGCAACCCAATTGTCATGCAATTAAATCCATGGCCCGTTTTCATTATTGCGTGGCGCTGTATGCGCATAATATTGCATTGGATTTTCTCCATGAATTATTAACATGCCCAATAGTCAAGTGAGTGATAATAACATATAGCAGAAGCACTTTTAAGAATAAATCAACTAAATGTAGGTATAATTTACAGGAATTGAATTCCCCTGATTTAACTTGTATCTAGTTGGGTACAACTCATTATGCTCAAATGCTGAATATTGAGAGATGGCAGAGTGAATCCGAATACCACACACCCGATCCTGTCATATCATTACTCTGAATGATCAATTCATTCCCCAATCCTATAGATGAATCCGCTAGTTCAATTTCCTGGGAGACTTTTTCAATGAATTTATCGGTGGAGTGAAAAGGCGTCTCCTCTTTTTGATCGGGATCGCAAATGGCTTCCATGAAATACGAATCGGCTAACCGATCCCAACATTGTTGAAAAATGGCAGGAGAATCAAAACAATCCATTCCAATGATCTTTTTGCCTCTGCAAACTAAAACACCTGTAGTCTCCTCTGAAAGCGTAAATTTCCCCCGGTATTCTTTAATTCGTTCGTTGGCCTGTTGATAGCCGTCCGTAACCGATTCAGTAGGCGAAGATGACTTGAGATCGTGAAGATGCGATTCCACGGCTTCCCAGACAGCGCCTTGATCGCTTCGAGCCATTCCCGATTCGGATCGACACGCTTGGGTGCTTTGCATAGTTCGGCGGCGTAGTGTGGGATGGGCGTAGTGTGTGGCTTCAAATTTATGTGACGCATATTCCCAACGTCCTCGTTCTACACAGCTCACAGGAATACGGATATTGCTTTCCGTCGCCACGAGAATGGAGATATTGACGATCCGGTTCTGTTTGGCGCCCGTTAAAATTTCTCCCCCAGGAACCAAGACCGGGGAGAATCCATGATTCTGAAGAATGAGTTCGTTCACTTCTCCTTCTTCCGAGACTTCTTCAAGGACAGCGTCTCCCGAATCGAGAGCGCTTTTCAGCAACACGTATTTGGCAGAGATTCCATTGTTCGGAAAAATAGGGAACAGTGTCAAATTGTGATGATGAATTGGATCTCCTAATCGGAGTTTTTTCAAAACATCACGAATCGAGTTAAGAGCGGTATTTCCCAGCCGGTTTTCAATCTCTTTCGCTTTTGAAGGGAATAACGCTAACAGCAGATGCGTTTCGGGGGAAATGATGTTTTTAGCCAATGATTCGAGACGTTTGCCCAATCCTCGAATCACGTCCGGCTTCGTGTATTCAGATACTCTTTCAAAGACACTCCGAATTGTTTCTTGCAACGCTTCCACATCCGTCGAGGGGGTCAGTTTGGGTTGAAGTATATAAGCGCCTTTTTTGGATAGAAAGATTTTCAGTATCACCGGACAGCCTCTGTGCCGGTGGATCGATTGAGAAATTGATTGTTCGGGGATCCAACCTTCAACAAATATCGCTCCTTTATCGATGAGGGGGGAGAGCCACGATGCAATTTTACGGGGAATGAATCCAGCGTCATCGAAATCCATATTTTTGACTCGAATCGCATTGGGATCATGCTGGTTATCTGGATCACGTTCCAAATGAACTTCATTCCCTGCATTTATGTTCCCTTCCGCATACTGCATTCCAGTAATCTTTGTTTGAATGGATCCTAAATAAACGTCGTGAATAGAATTGGTGGATTGTTTCATGGCGTTCTCCTGAAGATACAGATTTGAACGGCTTAATCTCAGAGATTTTTCCTCGCAATGTATTTTCTTTTGGGAGGCTGGCGATGTATTGTATCAAGAAGGGCGCCAAGTTTTGAAATGAAAAAGTTATCGCAACTCTAGCTGTTGTATTTGAAAAGATTATGGGGACTGACGTTATAGAGAATTTAATTTAAACGAGAGGAACAAACTGGAAGAGGAACGACCAATATTTGAATGATCTCGTTCAATTTTTGAACGTGTTATTTTTAATAGAGTTGTTTTTAGAAATCCAATTTCCAGACGATTCTACCCTTCTTTTTCGGACACTACTACAGCGGCATCACCGGACATTTCGGCGTTTTTGTATTGCTCGTGAAAACGTAAAACAAGACCTCGGTTTCCCCACCACAAGACTTTATTCATCCCGTTAGCCATTCTCTCATCAAGCATCTGGGCGACCCGTCGCTCCAAATCATTCCCGTTGGTATCAAGCAATGTAAGTATTAAATTTCCTTTGGCATCTTGCTCTAAAGTAAAGTTCCGTTTTTCGAAAAGTAAACAACGCATCGTTTGTAAAGTGGTTTTATTGCCGTCTTCATGGTGATAGTATTCGCCTCCGACGTCTTTCAGAAAGTATTCGTAACTCAAACGTGCAATCATCACACAGTAGAACTCAAATTCGATTTTCTCTGGATCACTGCCATACATTTCATCAAGAAAGTAACTGTAAACCAAATCTTTTAATCCGTTTTCTATCAACCAGCGATATCGATATTTTTGTAACAGATCCTTTGAGGACAGACTCGTGTTTGTGCTGCCAAAACAGCGAATATTTTTCCGGGTTTCAAGATCTCTAAGAATGACAATTTGCAGGGGGAGTCGTGTTTTTGGAAGCGTGACCTGTATGGTTTTGATTTCATCTTCATTATCCCACTTTTCCCATTCCTCTTTAGATTCCAAAGCCGGCGCAATCAGTTTTTTGATCTGCCGGTTTTTTTTCAAGCAGAGATAAACCTCCCCATTGGCGCAACGAACCTGTTTGAAATATTGCAGGCTGGCTTCTTTGGTATATTCCGAATCCATGTAGATCTCGCGGATAGCCAGTGGATCCAAAAGAGGAAAGATATGGTGTTCACAGTATTGCTCCACAATGCCTGGCGCTCTCACACCTCCTTGATAATAACAGATCGATAGAATTGTGTTCTTCGCCAAATCCCAGGCGACATGAGGGCGGAATCCTGGAACCAAATCCCCTGATTTATCCGGCCCTTTGCCGATCCCTTTTTCTTGACCGCGTTCCCCGAAAAACCGTTTAAAATGGAAATCAAACGCGATTTTCATCCCTTCGATCAGTCCCAATTCTTTGGCCCGATTGATCAGATCACAACGCAGAGCATGTAATTGATCAAATTTGAATTCCAGAGTATCCTGATAATATCTTGACCGGGTTCCAAATAGACCCAGACCACTGGCAAAAGCCACGGAACGATCCCGATTGTTGCTCAAATGGTTAATGCGGCGGTAGCCTCCGACAATACGGAACACATTCAATAAAGCCAGATTGGTCAGCTCCTGACCTCTCAACCGCGCCGGGCCATAACTCTCCATGGCCTGTACAATCCCCAGATCATTGACAAACGGCGCCAGCAAAAGCGGTCCCGGATCGCACAAATGGTAGGCGTGAGTCTGCATTTTTTGGCAGATCAATTCAAAGTGGCGATTGATTCGCCGGGAGTCCAAAAGGGATTGTTCGGAGTAGAGATGGTAGGCGCTGGATCGACTTGGGAATGGTTGATCCTCCGTGCGAATTTCTCTCGGGAAATATTGGTCCAACGTGATGGGGTGACGTTTTTTGTTCGTCAAATCCCAGTGCTTGAATACTCGATTGACCGCAAATCGTGAACAACGCAATTTCAGTGCATTGACAATTTGCTGGGCGGACCAGTCTGGATAGCGTAACTTTTTGAGGAGAATATTGAGTTCGGTTTCACTGCTCATGGGATCTTTCCCGACGCTATACGCCGGGAGAACGGCCCATGGCCCCCAAAGACGATAATCTTTTACAAGCCGGTAATAGCTGGTTAGCGAGACCGCAAACTGGGAACAAGTCTCTTTGACGGCAAGAGAAGGATTGAAGAACAACTCTCGTACTAATTCCAAACGCATGTGACAGGAATCCTGATCACTGAAAAAGGTTTTTCTCCGCTGCTTTTTGTCCCGTTCTTGCCTGCCGCTTTTCTTCAGTCTTCCCAGTTGCTTGAGGATGCGTTGGATGCGATCCCAGAAATAGCTGTCCGCTGGTTGATCAGAAACGGAGCGGCCGTATGACGCCAAGATTTGTGCAATGCAGTCAATATCAGCCTCCTTTTGTGTTAAGGGAAGCGCTTCGGCTATCCGCAACATGGCTTGCTGTGAAAGAGAGGAACGCGCCTCACTGACCAAAAGGACCAGTTGTTCCAAATCGGCGAAAGACGCAGCGGGTTTGATTTCAGGAAACAAACCGAGTAGGCCATATTTCACAAACAAATCTTCCTTTTCGTAATACTGCGAACGCGAAATCTTATACTTGTGGCAAATGCTTTGGATGGAAACTCTTTCAATCCATACTTCACGAATGATCTCATAATTTCTGACAATCGGATCGTCCTCCAAGAAATAAGGCGTAGAACTCGCATGCTGAGCCATCCCTTGAGTGACTTTGGCTTGTAAACCCTTGAAATATTCTCTGCATTTCGGTGATAGAATCATGCCTGAATTATACCATGCTAAACGCAACAAATCAACCCTAAAATTACCATGCTAAACGCACATATTTTGCTGGAAATTTCCCCTTATTTTTCCTGAAATAGGGGAGAAATGGGGATTCTGGATAGTAACAGAGATGACGATTGAAAAGGAAAATACCTATAAACTCTTTCCAGTCAGTATGTTACGCTGAATTTGCACTATTGTTTAGGTGTATTCAAAAGTAGCATATTTAAAGAATTGCTTAAAATTAATATGTGCGTTTAGCTTGGTAAGTTCCCAGGCTAAACGCACAGTAGAGAAGTCTTGCTTAGGCTTTAAAATAGGGGTATTTTGAAATTAACAGATCTTTGCTGGATCAAAAAGTGTCCGGAAAAACTGGGGAGAATGGTCTGATTTCTTATTGTATTTTTCGAAACTTGTAAAGAATCGGCAGCCTTACTTAAGTTCTGATTGAACAATTGAAAGACATGTTTTATGTATGCGTCGCGAATTTCAGCCGCGGGAGCGACTTCATTCGGATCATTTGGCTGAAACAATCTGAGTTTGGCAAGAGTTTCTTGATCAACGATTCGTCC
>CAXXSM010000148.1:0-65088 GCA_963663405.2 bacterium
ATCGGCTCAAGCGATACACAACCGCCATGCGCAATGAAAAACCGGACCGGATACCCATCCGCCCGTTCGTTGCTGAATTCACAGCCAAATATGCGGGCTATACGTGTCAGGAAGTGACGCACGATTATGAGAAGGCGTTCGCCGCCGCCCGGAAGTGCGCTGCGGACTTTGATTGGGACGCTGTCGTGGGAAATATGGTTTATGTATGGACCGCGTTGACGCAGGCCATCGGACTAAATATTACGCCACTCCTGGTATTGATATTCCCACCGAAACGGATTTCAATACCTCGAACCTCCAGAAGGGGAATCGTTCATGCGGCCGGATGAATACGATGCGCTTATCGAGGATCCAACTGGATTCTTGTTCAGCGTCTGGCTTCCCCGCATCTCGAATGACGTCTGTCCGATCGGCGAACCGGTGACGTACCGCAACAACCTCTCGTTCCTTAAAGGCGGGATGGCGATGCTCTCGTATTTCACTTCCTTTGGGACGCAGAATGAAAGGTTGCGAACCGAATCGGGAACTGTCTCCGCGATTGCGGGCATCCTTAAGGCGCCATTCGATATTTTGGCGGATAAATTACGCGGCTACGTTGGATTGAGCATGGATTTGTTCGAACGGCCGGAGAAAGTACTCGCCGCCTGCGAAGCATTGATGCCGCATCTGTTGCATGTCGCGCTCTCCGGCGCCGATCCGGATAAGAATGTCCCCATTTCCATCTGGATGCACAGGGGATGTGTGCCCTTTGTTTCCTTCGATCAATTTAACAATTATTATTGGCCGACGCTCAAGCCCATTATTGAAGAGATCTGGTCACGCGGCCATCAGGTTCTTTTCTACGCCGAGGGCGATTGGAATGTCCATCTCCAAAAATTCGCCGAACTGCCGGAAGGGAGCATCATCTACCACATCGATAAAGCCGATATTTTTGAAGCGCATAAACAGATCGGGCACAAATTCTGTCTCAGCGGTGGGATTCCCAACACGCTGTTGAGCTACCGCAAGCCAAAAGATGTGCGGGAGTATTGTAAAAAAGTGATTGATGGCGTAGCCGGTGACGGTGGTTATATCATGGACGCCAGCGCCATCATTCAGAATGACGCGAAGATCGAAAATGTGCGAGCGATGACCGATTTCACCCGTGAATATGGAGTCTATTAAGGACGAAACAGAAAAAAGTTGAATCCTAAAATCAATCTCTATAGATATCGCAGTTGATAGGGTTTCTTTATACAAGATATACTTGAGTTTCGTCTTGCAGAGTCTTTTACTGTCAGATCGTTAAGAGAAGGAGTCCGCCCAATGTCCGAAATCAAAGTACCAACAATCAAACCTGGCGTCTGCATTCCCTGGGAGGATAAACTCAAGGAACTGCCCGAAATCAAAAGCAACGAGGAACTCGTCCGGCAAAAATGGGAAGATATCGACGCTCTCGCTTACGTCTATATATGGCATTGCCTGGTTTCATTCTAAACCAGCTTTCTTCCGGTTTTGCAACCGTAGTTGTTCCCAGGCGGCGAAATCTTCCGGCGGATGAATGATTTCCGCATCTGGTATCCGCTGGAGGGAAATCGCTTCACTTGGACAGCCGGTCACGCAGACACCACATCCAATACACTTCTCCTGGTCGACAATAATCGAACCGTTTGAATGGATCGCATTCACTTGACAGCGTTCAACACAGATTTCGCATTCCTCACATTGCGCGTCATCGATCACCGCTAAATAATTGGCTTTGGCGATCGAGTTTTTAAGACCTTTCTTGTGAATGCCCAGCAAGAGTTCGCAGCAACAGCCACAGCAATTGCAGACGTAAAAAACACCTTTGGCGATATTGCTGACCGTATGGACAAGTCCCAGATCCCTCGCTTCATCAAGAATTTGCAAGGCTTCTTCTTTTGTTGTTGATGAGGGACGCGCAGGTTTTTCCTCTGCGAAGAAAGCGAGGCAATTCTTCAGCGGGAAATCGCATCCTTTGTCCAGCAATTTCATTTTCTTGCGGCAGATGCAGTCGTTGACAAAGAACGAGACAGAATTCATCATCATCGCCTTAACGTCATCGTAAGGAAGAATCCATTCTGGATTCACCGAACCATGCGCGGGAACGACTCGTTGAAACGCGGGGCCGTATTCCATTAATCCCTCCGCTCCACCGTTGTTCATATACTCCTCAACCATATGCGCCAATTCGTGGTCAATCGTGTTTACTTGCGCTTCATAGATTCCTACGATAAAGGGCGCCAGACGGAACGTTGGTTCTGATTTGGTTCCCCCCATCAACGCCACTCGCCGTTTTGCGAATTTCAACAATCTGATTTGTGTCTTCTTGATGGGGAGATCCGCCCGTTCCGCGATCTGTTCTGCGGATTCCATTGTTCCCTGGAGATGACTGAGTAACTCAGCGTCTTCTGGGGAGAAAATTTTTTCAAGGATTGTTAACTCAATTTTAGATTGTGTGCGAGGAAAACCGTTCGGCAGCCGGTCTAACTGCGCCGCAAGCCGTTCATAACAAGTCTCCACCATTCTTTTTTCCTTTGTATATTGAGTAACTTTCAGTACTATTTCCGAATGAATTTACCCGCTATTTTAAATCTTGTGATATAGTGTAAAAAGGCAATCATTCGATTCTGGATTTGAATTTAATAACTGTACTTCAATATTTATTTGTTCATTCACCGCCCCTAAAGAATTGCGAATAGGCTAAAATTAATAGTAGGACAAGAAATGGATTCTATGCGGTGTGATTAATGTTATCGTCTTTTTCCATTAAAAAAACGCGAGAGACAATCATGAGTGGGTATATACTGGATTCCATATCATCTTCCCGGTGGCTCCTCGCGGTCATACTGTGCGCTTTTGTTCTGATTGGCGCTATCCATGATGGATTAGCCCAAAATGTCGATGTGGATCCGATAATCGATGATGATATTGTAATTGTCCCTGGCGCGCCGACAGCCACTCCGACACAGCGCGGAATTATTATCGCCCCAACGCGTATCATTAAACGCACATCCACGCCAACGCCTACGAATACTCCCACACCCGTTCCGGCCCGATTGATTCTCGCCGGTCATCGAATTGTATGGGATCAGATGCCCGGTCTGATCGATTCCGGTGACGGTGTCATCAATCCTGGTGAAACCATCGGTATTGCGGTTCGTTTAACGAACCAAACGAACACGCCGATCGAGAACTTGCGCTTAAGCCTCTATACATCGGATTCCAACGTTACCCTTGTGAGCGATCTATTGTATTGGGACCGGATCGGACCAGGGGAAACGGTGGAATCGATCAACAGTGTAGAGGCTGAGATCTCTCCCTCCATAGATTTTTTTACATCCATTGCGTTTTATCTCACAACATATGGCGGTGTAGCGGTTTCCTCAATTGGTTCGTTTGAACTGTGTGTTCTTCCATCGATCAATATAGGCCCACAGAGCGGGAATGGTCTCGGTCCCGCCGGGATTGCGTTCGTTCCAGAAACCAGCCGGTTGTATGTCACCAATTCTCTCAGCGGCAATGTCTCTGTAGTGACCCGCAGGGTCTCCGCCAGTATTCCAACGGATCCTGATCCCGGCCCGATTCTCTATGATTCACAATCTCAACGCCTTTATGTAGGTCATACCAGCGCGCCGCGGATCACGATAATCGATCCATTGCAGGACGCTGTGATTCAAACGATTGATATCCCCGATGCGGATAGCGTTGACGATCTCGCCATTTCTAAGAAAAAGAACTTTCTTTTCGTGGCTCATAAAGAAAAGGGCCGGATTTCTATCCTCGATTTAAATACATACGAATTACTGACTGTGATGAATGATTTTTCGCGAGTCTCTTCCATCGTGTTTCTAGAATCTCGCTCCATTCTGGCTGTGTTGGACGCGGAAACGGATCTTCTTGCGCTGGTCTATTTGGAAAAAGAAGAAATACGATGGGTTCCGGTTGAGGGAGAAATCGGGGGAGATACGCTGCTGGCGGATGATCAAAACGGCGTGATCTATTTCGGGGGACAACAAAAAGAGCGTGAAGGGATTTATAAAGTCTCTATCCCCAATGAGACGATCGGATTTATTAGCGCCGATCGATTCGATTCTCGAAAGGTCAATGGATTGGCTTTGGACGCGGAAACGAATCGTCTCTTTGTTAGTTTGGTTGAAACGTCCGGTGATTCGGTCAATCTTGCGGCAGTCGACCCGGAAACCGGCTCCATTCTGGAACTCACGAAATCCACGAGGCGTTTTACGTCTCTTTTCTCACTGCCTCCTGCCAGCGCTGAACGTCTTTACGCGCTCGATTCATACGAACACCGCTTGGCTGTCTTTGACCGAAATACGATTGAGGAGCCGATTGACACGATTACGCTGGGTAACACTCCCTATCAAGCCGTTGCTGATGCGGCGCAGGGGCGGGTGTATGTTACGCATCATGATACGACTTTGCTGACTTCCATCGATACGGTATCTATGCGGTTACTGGAGACGCTTGATGTGAACCAGCGGTTGGGCGGAATCGATTTTGACTCGAACGCGAATTTGGCGTATGCGGCCCAGCGGGATAAGGGCAGCGTGCTGGAATTGGCGGTGGAGGGCGCGTTGCGCCCTATCCGGCGCTTTGAAGTTGGAAATGATCCAACCGCCATCGCTGTTGATTCGATCCATAAACGGATTATCGCTATCTGCCCATTCAGCGATCGAGTGTATCTAATTGACCGGGGGAGTGACAGGGATTCTTCCGTTCTGCCGATTGAGGCCGGTCATCGGCCGATTGGCGCTGCTGTGAATGAGAATGATGGTCTATTTTATGTCATCACACAAGGTTCATTAGACGAGGGTTTACCATCAGAATTGATAGCGTTCGATATACAAAAAGGAACAATTATCAGCAGGATTCAGTTGGATAGTAAGAATCCCCCTGCCTCTATCGCATTCGATTCAAGAACCAATCGAATCTTTGTAAGTTTCTATGCCGCGCATGAAGTGTGGATATTCAATCCTTTTAGCGCAGGGATCGCCGATAACTCTCACCAGACGCTCTCGATCGGTGAATCCGCTGGATCAGTGGCAGTCGATTCAAAACGGCGCCGTTTGTATGTTCTTATGCCTGAAGTGAATCAAATGCGCGTTTTCGATCTCGATCAATTGAATCCAATCCGTGACGCTGATGTGGGCCGTTACCCCAGCGGACTCGCGGTGGATGAAGAATCGGCTCGTGTCTACGTCACCGCTCTCGTGGGAGGCGCGCTTTGTGTCTATCAAGATCAAGGAAGTGTCGATACCACATTTCCGGCGCCATCGTGGATCGTCGCAAGAGCCGGTGATTCTCAAGTCCATGTAACATGGGCGTCTGTGCAGGATGCGGTTGGATACATTGTTGAACGTTCCCGGACTGGGCTCACGAGTTTTGTTTCCCTCACTTCGCGTCAGATCAGTGTGGATTCCACGGATTACATCGATACAGATGTGAAAAACGGATTAGAATATCGATACCAAGTCAAGGCCGTAGGGCCGGGAAAAGTGATTAGTGAAGCGGTCATAAGCGATCCTGTGACGCCTCAAATTGAGGAGAGCACGCTTCTTGTGATCGATCGTCAGAAAACCCATGTCCGGGTATTCCCGGGAGAAACTGGGCAATTTTCAATTTCACTGAACGCTAAGTTGGGATTTTCAGATACGCTTGACTTTGAATTAACCTGCAAAGATTATAAGAACTGTGAGGATCATCCTCGCATTGATTCTGTTCGAATCAGCTCACCCAATACCCGTTTGGCGCCTACGATCAATATCCCGTCAATTTCTGATATTGTACTCAATATTCAAACAACATCGGATCTCATTACCATATATGTAACGGTGGCAAATACCCCGCGAACCTATGAAATGATCCCCCTTCAATTGATCGTATCGAGTGGCCGGGTGGAGGATCGTATTCCCCTGTTGCTTGAGATCATTCCACCACCCTCGGCGGCGATTAGCAATATCAATTTAATTCGTGAGAATTTAATACTTAAAAAGGACGAACGAATCCTCCCCATTTCCATAACAACGGATTGGGCGCCCGGTGGTATGATAGGGAGAGTCGTAACGATAAATGGAGAATTGAACGCGCCGGTGAGTGATACGGCGATCGATCTCGTCATTCACAAACCGGATGGGCAGGAATTGAACTTGCGAGGGGTGTTGCTTGAGGACCGTCAATTCGCCGCGTCTCTACCCATTTTGAACGCTGGGGATGAGGGAATCTGGAAAGCCGAAGCGTCATTTGGTGGGAATGATCTTGTCTCCGCTGGACAAAGCGCTGTATATCATTTGCCCGTCCAATCCGGCGCCGGAGGACGGAAACTTACAGCCAACGTTGTTCGTCCGCAGGCTGCCGAATCAGAGTTTATCCTAGGTAAGGCTCTAATCGCGTCAGGACCGCCAAGTACGCTGCGGTCTCGTGAGTTTACACTTACATTTATGGAAAGAATCGGCGCGCTCCTGATGGAACGGCGTTTTCCTCAGGACGCCATGCGGCTCTTTAGCGCGGCGGATGATTCGGGTGTCATGGAAACGCCGGCGCTGGGGAATCTGCTGCAAGCGATCGAAGAATCCGCCGGAGCGGATTATCTGATTCTTTATTTGATGGCTGATGTAAATTCGAATGGTCAGTTGATTCTCAATGAGACGGAAACTCTCCCGCCGGATACGTTCAACGCCACACTGACCGCTGCGCATGGGACGAAACCGGCGCTGATTGTGCTGGACGGTTACCGGGCGAACGCCTTCATTGAACAGTTAGACACAGCGGGACGGGTATTGATCGCCTCCACTGGATCGGGGGAGATGAATATCGCTATCTTTGGTGAATTCATCGATGGAACGCAACTCAGTTTCTCGAATTTCTTGTTTGACGCGATCGATTTAGGCAATTCCGTCGAAGATAGTTTCGCCTTGGCAATGGATCAGATTGTGGCGTTGCAGGGACCGTTTGTGGTCCAGGCGCCCCGCTTGTATGTGGGAGATGAGGCGCTAGCCGATTTACCGGTCGGCAGCGCAGTGGATAAGCCTTTGGAAGAATTGAGTGACCGGATTCCACCCGTGATCACTGAACTGAATACAACAGGAAGTTTGGAAACTTCGCAAGATTCACTGCTTTTACAAGTTGAGGTGTCAGACAACCGCGAAGCGCAATCGGTCACTGTCATACTGGGGGAAACCGGCGCCGGGAACGAAAAAGTCATTCCCTTGATTAAAGGGGAGGGCCCAGGACTCTTCTCGTTGAATCTGACTCCCGCCGATCTGCCTCCAATGGCGCCGGATCAAGACATCATCCCCGCCGCGATCATCGCCGCCGATACAAGCGGCAATCTTTCTGAACCGGCGCTGATCTCAATCTCAGTTGGTGAAGGATTAACATGGATCATGAATTGGATGGAGATGTAGACTTGCACAATTTTGTATGTTATGCCTTGAAAAATTAGTGAATTGTTGTATTATTTTTTTGTCAAGAAATAATACATTTAAATTTGAATACAGTGACAAAATGTAATGTAATTAAAGGGGATTCCGTTATTTATCATTCCCAACATTTACAATTCTGTGTTCCCTATTTTACAAAATGAGTATTTACAACTTGGTAAAGCATCGTTCTTATCTATCTATTTTGTGGTTCATCCGGAAATTGGGCACATCGATTGAATTTTTAATAAAAAGTGTAATCGAAAGCCCTATGGATCGTGACGTGTCTGTGGACAAATCTATCGATATTGCCCACAGCCACTTGGATAACGATAAAGCCGTTATCCACACGCTCCACAGTTATACGGATAATACCAATTCTATTTTTTTCTTTGTTAATAACTGATTGAATATTCTATACTTAAGAATCTTGAAAAACTTGCTAAGATTTAAAGAAATCCTTGTATTGATCATTTTAAAAAACAGATTGCAAAACACCCAATAATCAATATTCCGATAGTCTATTCAAAGATTAGATAATCATAGAATAAGATACACAAATATTTGACAGATTACTTTTGACATTTAACAGATCACGGAGTATCGATGCTTTTTTCCTAGGAAATTTGAGGTATCACAATGATAAAACTTACAAAAAATGGTGAAATTTCCTAAGAAAAAACGCAATGCGCCCAATTTCCGGATGAGCCTATTTTGTGGATTGTTCTTTTCACAAATACTGCTGGAATTGTATGGGCTGATGATCGGTTGTTTTTCCGGTATTGGGATTTTACGGATGGATTGGGGGAATCGTACGTCTCTAATCTTTCTGTGGACGCATCAGGATCGATTTGGGTGAATCACGGGGATGTCACCCGTATGAGTTGGTTCGACGGGTATCACATTCACAATATAAAAAGTCCTGGTTCCGATGTAAAAGTCTATCATTCTCTCTCCGGCCAAATCTGGTCGATTTCTACAGAAGGATTGCTCGAATATAAAAATGAGGAGTGGATTCTTCATCCAAAAGACGATTCTGTAGATCAAGATTACGGTTTTTCGAGAACCTCTTTTTTTCCTATCCAGGAAGATCGGATCTTGTATCTTCTCCCCACGAAATTGATGGAATATGACGCTGGGAGGAAGCAAGCGAAAATTCTTTTCCCAGTGAGAAATACAAAACTTGGCCGTTTTAGACATTTCAGTCCAGCAAGAGATGGAGGTTTATGGATTACAGGTGAAAAAGGGATTGCGAAAATTTATCCAAAGGACGACCGTTATCTTCCGGAATCGAAATGGGATGAATTCCTTCCGCCGGACGAACTTGGACTTTCAAATTTTCAACTTCCATACGAAGACTGGGAAGGAAATCTGAATACAATTGCTGTTGAAGAAATATCTCGAAAGCGAGTGTTAACTCGTTTTGACGGTCAATCGATTTCTGTTCAATATTCCAGCGATGAAGACATCATCCGGGGGTGGAATGATATTGATGATGGATTGTGGTTAGTCAAATATCCCTCTCAAAATATTTCGCGCAAGAGAACCAATCAAACCGAAAAACGGATTGAAGAAGATGACCTTTCTGGGACTATTCATGATGTAGCGCTGGAAGTGGATGGCGCGTTCTGGCTTGGGACGTCACAGAATCTCGTTCGTTATGCGCCTCCATTATGGAGAACTCCACCGGAAATCGAGAACGTTCAATCTCCCGTTCACGCCATCCATGAAGATAACAACGGCCGGCTCTGGTTCGCTTGCACCTCCAGTCTTGTTCTATTTGATAAAGGTCAGTGGAAAGAATATCCATTTCCAGATGATAGCCGGAGCAGTTACAATAGCACGCAAAGCCTTTGTTCGTTACCCGATGGGCGTCTCGCCATACAAACACGAAAACGCAGAAGAGAATTACTCATTTTCAATCCTCAGCAAGAGAAATTCGATATTATCGCGCATACCCCAAACCGGAAGATACGACATATCGCTGCCCGGCCAGATGGCGGTTTGCTGCTGCAGACAGGGGATGAAGAAGATTTTCGATTGGAGACGTTTGATGGAACGGATTTCAACGTTTTATTAGACAGCAGCACTCCCTGGGGATTCACCCACATCCGCTACCTCTATGAGAAAAAGAATGGCGATCTCCTAATTGGAGGAACGGATGGACTCGCGCTGTATCGAAATGGCGCCTATAGAGTGTTGCCTATCGATCGGGACAATGGGGCTTTCTGTATCGAAGAAACCGCTGATGGGACCATCTGGATTGGCGGCCGGGATAAAATCGTAGCGATACAAGATGAGGGCTTTTCCATTGTCTGGGGTGGGATCGATAAAGCGCGTTCTATGATCGCCACTCAAAACAAGGATGTTTGGGTAGCGGCGGGTAATGGGCTCCATTGGTACCGGGATGGTTCATGGATTACCCATACAAAATATGAAGGGCTTCCCTCAACAATTACCTACACCGTGTTTGAAGACAGCCAGGGCCGTTTATGGGCAGGCACAGCGCGAGGGATCAGTCTTTACCATCCCAACGCGGATTCCGATCCTCCTGAAACTGTGATTGATCCCAACAAAAACCTGTCTGAAATCTCTTCCCGTGGTGAGGATCGTCTTGTCTATGAGGGGATTGATAAATGGAAATTTACACAAAAAGAACGGCTTCTGTTTTCGTACCGCTTAGATGATGGGGAGTGGAGCCTATTTCAAAATGAAGCGGATACATCGTTACGTGAGTTACGTCCCGGTTCTCATCTGTTTGAAGTCCGTACGATGGATTTAAACCGGAACATCGATCCGACCCCGGCGTCATTTCAATTTGTTGTTTTATTGCCCTGGTATAAGGAACCGGTTTTTTTACTTCTTTCCAGTACCAGTTGTCTGACGATTCTTTTTTTAATCGGACTCGCTATTTCCCGTCATATGCGTTTGAAAAAACGCACGGTTGATCTCGACTCCGCTTATCAATCGTTGAAAGAGGAGAATACAAAGCGGATTCAGGCGGAAAACGAACGAAAAGGTCTGGAAGCGCAATACCTCCAATCCCAAAAAATGGAAGTTGTAGGACAATTGGCAGGCGGTGTCGCGCATGATTTTAACAATCTGCTTACGATTATCCTTGGTAATTTAGCGTTGGCTACACGGCAGACGGCCGGCAAAATTCTCACCAATCTTACGAACGCGCAAACAGCCGCGAAAACCGCGGCGAAGTTGGTCCAACAACTCCTGGCTTTCAGCCGTAAAACTGAGTTCAAATTGGAACCGGTTCCGATCAATTCACTGATTGAAGACATTTATAAACTGACGAAGCAGGTTACCGATCAGAAGATTGAGATTGTAATGCGCGCAATGGATGACGCTCCCATGATTCTCGCTGACGCCCGGCAAATCAAATCGGCTCTCATGAATCTCTGTGTGAATGCCCGGGACGCGATCGAGGAAGCGATAGTCAAGGATCCATCTTATATTCCAGAAGAAGGCCGGTTTCAAATTACACTTGAAACCGATCGAGTGGAAATCGACGCGGAGTACTGCAAACAATATTCCTATGCGCAACCAGGATCGTATGCGCTTCTCTCCGTCTCGGATAATGGAATAGGGATGGATCAAGACACTTTACGCCACATTTTTGAACCGTTCTTTTCAACGAAGGAAGTCGGCAAAGGCTGTGGGCTTGGATTAGCGAGCGCCTATGGCGTCGTCAAAGAACACTATGGATGGATTCACGTCGACAGCGAACCCGGCCGGGGCACGCGGATTAAAATTTATTTACCTGTTGGCGATCATGAAGAAACGGAGACTCTCATGTGATCAGAATCATACCATACTATTCCAGCGCCGGATGTAACATATTTTTCCTTCTCCGGATCGCCACATGGAGTTGTTCTTAACCTATCTACTTACTGTCTTACATTGAATTCAACTTCCAGTATATATCAATTTAATAATCAGTTATTTCTCGCAGTTTGCCGGGATTCGTTATTATTCTTTGTATAACTTAATAGGCCGGAAAGTTCTTCTATTTTTTGGGTATAAATCAGCAGTTTGTCTGGATTCGTTACTATTTTGTTCTGACTTAACTCTATATAAATGTCCATTGCTTTGATATACATAGTTTTCGCTTGTTCTAGATCCTTGAGTTGGTAGTTAATAAACCCCAATTTCGTATAATCCTTCGCGACATTCTCCTGTAATCCGAGTTGCGCATTGATCTCCACCGCTTTCTCGAACAAGCGTTTCGCTTCTTCCAGATCACCTTTCGTATTGTAGTTTTCCGCTTGTTTTTCTAGTTGGATAACTTGATAGCGTTGATGAATAGGAAGGATGATTCGAAAATAGGTTCGATCCTTATCAAAGTCAAACTGCGCTCTTGGAGAACCATTGAGCCGCATATGTTTCTGTATTTTTGTTATCCCCGTCCCTTGCATTTCGGCCAAATTCAATTCTTTTAAGAAATCCCCAATGCGGCGGTTTCTCGCCGGCACAGCGGGGATGAAAGCGTCCGGTTCAAAATGTTTTAGATCAATCCCCTGCACGGGACCTGGATAACTTGTTATCTCCATTCGGTCTGAATATATACGAATTTTTACAGGATCTCGTGGACTATTATAACCACGATGGAATACCGCGTTGACAATGGCTTCTTCCATCGCCGCATACGGATACGGGATCGTTCGTTCCGCTTCTGCTTGACCGGGAATTTTTTGAACGATCCGCCCGGTGATCCCTTTTAGATAATTCAAGCAGGATTGAATTTGCAAAGGCAATGGGCCGCGGAATTCTCGCTCTTCAAATAGATCCCCCCCGGCTTCATCATCAAACTGCGCGGTTTCAATGTAAGCGCCGGGGTAAAACATATCCGGCGAGTCATTAAAAAAGAGCAACGCGATGTTTCGCGGAACTTCGTGCTCATTGATGGGGAATAACAGCCGAAGCTTCCGGTAGACGTTCAGACGATCGATTTCGGAATGACTTTCCGCGAGAGAACTATTAATGTCTTGTAAGTATTTTCTCACAAGGGGGTAGGAGATATTTTCCAATTTTCCTTCTAAACTCCGCCGGTCATCAAAGGGAACTTTGGCTGTTTGTTCGAGTAATTGCCGTTGCAGGTCACCGGCCGCTTCCACCGTGCAGGAGCCGGAACGAACCCAATACTTTTTATTTTTACTGTCTTTGCCATACGCTGCGTAAGGGCGATTGTCGCCCGCGGGCGCCCAGATAATGAGGATCGTCTTTTCTTGATACTTTTCTACAAAAATGTAAGGTAAATATTCGGGAGATATTTTTCCTTTACTCTCTCCGGCGATCTCTCTTTGTATGCGATCGACATCAAACGTATCCAATCCCCTTGGAGGCAAAACGGCCTGTCCCCTATCATCAGTATCCAAGCCAAGAATGATATACCCTCCATTCAAATTCAATAGATCATTCGCAAACGCGCAGATTGTCCGGATCGTGGAATCTTTAATTATGTCATTCCACGTTCCTTTAAATTCCACTCGATGAGTTTCTATCCTTGTTTGATAGATTAAGTTTTCTAGATTGAAGGGTAATTTGTTGTCAAACACGATCAACTCTATTTTATGATTTTATCTACATTATATTCTATTCTTAAATTCATAGAATTAGCATATCGTTCACCGTTTCAATCCTCTATAAAATTGAAGCAAACTTTTCATCAAGACAACCCCTGAATCAATGTTTTCTTGTTTTGTGAATAGGGCGCCACCTCCTTCACAGAGGATGGCAGTGATACCGAATTGTAGATGGGGACCGTTGGTCCAGTAAGTTGGATTGGGATCAGTGGTTTTTGATTTGGCTAATGGTTTGACAAGCTGGTGAGGATCGTTTCGCCCCATAATCTTTTTTAATTCTGTCCACGGACCTGCTTGGGCGCCTATTTCTGGGCCGGGGATGATGATTGGTTCGACGATCCCGCCCCACGTGTGCATGCTCCAGAGATCCGTCACCGGCGCGTCCGAAGCCATCAAGGCTTCCAAATCCTTTTGGCAGAGGTACGCTTCATGCGCCTGCTTCTCCGCATCGGCGCCATTGACAAAATACGAGCGGTTCATGTCCACGCCCTGCGCGTTAACTCGGTACCAGCCATTGGAAGGCGCGTCGGGGCTCATCATCGGGATAAAGTGGCAGACACTGCGTGCCCGGTCCTCCTCCGCTTCCGGACTTAGCAGCCAGTCGATCATACCCGCCATGCGCCATTGGGAATTATGCTCACCTGGATGTTGGTTCGCGAAGTAATGAACCCAGCGTTTGCCTACTGGATGGGGGCTTTTTGGATCGGTGATCGTTAGACGGTAGATGTTCCGGCCGCCCAGGGACTGTCCTATCACGTGTACTTGAATAAAAGGGCTTTGTCTCCAATGGTCTATCAAACTCTCTAAATCTTTATACGAGAGGGGGACTTGGTGGCCTACAATTACACTGTCTTCGGTAAATGTGGGGAAAATCAACGTATCCCCTTCCGCCGAATTCGTGGAATTCCGAGTCCAATGAACCGGGGTCCAGTTCTCTCCATCATACGACCAGGAGTGGAAATACTCGTTGAAGATATACCGGTCTCCTCCAAGGAAGACAACGTCTAGTTTCAGCGCATTTCCTTTCGCATGGCGTTTGATGCGGAACTGCAATTTGTTGCACCAATCCGGATGCTGGGGCGCATGGCTCAATATCACTTTAAAATGATTCTCCCCAATTTTCTCGATTGTGGTTCCTTGTGATCCCAGCGGCTCGTTAAAAGAGAAATCATCAACCGATAACGATTGGCTTTTTGTTTCCGCGTGATTCGAAAATGACACTATAAGCATTCCTAATAGCGCGATCGCGCCTGCGCGTTTGAGAAATTGCGCTCTTATTATCTTCATAGCTATCGAGGTCAACGTATGATCTCCTCGAAATTCCGATCATAGACACTCAATCGGTTTCTTATTTCACAATACTGCTGATATCCAATAAATACATCTGCCGTTTGCCGGAGTGCAGGGAATCGATACAAACCGATTTTCCATCCCGGCTCCAGCGGCCATGCAGGTCACAGCGGGTTTGTCCTTTGAACTCCTTGTCGAGATAGAAGCGTCCCAGTTTAACTAACTTTGAATCGGAAGGGCGGAGCAGCATCAAGTTTTGCATCCGTTCTTTATCGGGATAGGTGTCTGTTAGAATCCATGTTCCATCCGGTGAGTACGTGCAATGCCCGTCCCGTGTCAAAATCTCTTCTCCGATAATTTCCTTTTTGCTGGTTTGATCGGTGTACAGATAAAACTTGTTTCCGGTTTCCGGTTCGGTGGACCAGGCTAAGATTTGTTTCGAATTGCGCCAGATGAAATGGGAAACCATACCATGATCGGCGACACGGAAAATATCTTCCCCAGTCGTGGAGGCTGTAAACATGCGCGTATACCAGCCCTTCTCTCCATCGGGTTGCTTTTGCCATCGGTGAAGAAAAATGAAGCGCGTTCCATCCGGATTGAACAGCAGATGATTGAACCAGTGTTTCCCTTCACCATCCATGGGGGATTCACTGGGGATCGCCGCGATCTGATCGAGTGAAATAATTAATTTCGCTTCGCCTGTTTTGAGATCGACGCGGAAGATCCCATCCTCTTTTGGATGGAGCTGATCGGCGCCGGGATCGGTGATCCCCACGTATCCATAGCCCGGTCTTGTGTCGTTCAACCGGGCGAAGTTGACGCTTAATCCCCATTTCCCATCCGGACTGACCGTATAGATCGCACGCGGAAGAACGCGTTTTTCCCCCGTAAACACATCCTGAACGATCGAGATGAATTCTCCTTCTCGGCGGCTGTTGTAGATGACTTCGCTCTTGGAGCCCGGCAGCCATTGCAGCATACAACCTTGCTGCCAAGACCAGGCGCTTGTCTGTGCGAACTCGATCCAGCGATCGCCGTCTTCCAAATCGGCCATCCCTAACCGGATCACATCATCCGGTTGGGGCGCGCGGTTGTTGAAATCGATCTCCATTCCCAACACATAGCGCCCGCTTTCATCGAACTGGTATTTGTCATAATAGGAAAACCAGTGGGACTGCGGTCCTTTTGTTATTGCGCGCACGGGAACATAGGCTTCACAAAGTTTTTCAGGGGACTGCGCTAAAAGAATTCCCGGGGATAAAAGAAATACAAAAACGAATACGAAGAACAGTCGTTGAAGCATCTTTAAATTCTCCAATTCTAGTGTATTGATCATGGCAAGTATGAATGTATCATACATCCTATATTTTACGAGGGAACGATCGAAGGGAAATACCGTGGATGGAGGCATGGCGCAGCGAATTGGTTTTTACGGAGGCGGATTCGATCCGATTCATATCGGGCATCTGATCTTGGCGCAGACGGCGATTGAATCATTGGACTTGAACCGTGTCATTCTTATGCCCACGGGTGGATCGCCCTACTACAAAGAACAGGAAAAGCGCGCGTCCGGCTCTGACCGGTTGGCGATGGCGCGGTTGGCCGCCGCGTCCCACCCAAAGATCGAAGTGAGTTCATACGAAGTTGACAGCGAGCGTTTCTGTTATACGATCGACACGCTGCGTCATTTGAAATCCGAATCGCCTCCTGGTTCGGAGATCATTTTACTTGTCGGCGGTGATTGGAAAGACAAACTGCCCTATTGGAAAGATGGCGATCGTATCGTTGAAGAATTCACCACCGCCATTTTCTCGCGTCCAGGTTTTTTACGCGAGCTGAGTCCGGAAAAATCAGAGGAGGAAAGCGGGCGGATTCTTTATCTCTCGATGCCATTGATCGATATATCCTCGTCCACCATTCGCGAACGCGTAAAGAAGGGGCTTTCGATTCAATTCTTTGTCCCTGATCCCGTGAGGGAATATATTGAACGACATGGGTGTTATCTCTGATCTCTCCCACTTCACAACGCTCTTGCCAAAGTCGTGTTACAGGTGGAAACTGATTAATATAAACTCAATATTTACGATAGGCGGCGAAACAGATGAGCGGTGAGCAGGGCAAATGGGAACAACGGTGGCATCCGTTATGGCGCGAATGGGTGATCTATTCGGCTCATCGCAATCAGCGTCCGTGGAGCGGCGCTTCGGTTCCGCCTTCTTCAAGCGCGCCCGCCTATGATCCCGAATGTTATCTCTGTCCAGGGAACGCCCGCATTCATGGACACCGGAATCCCGATTACAAAGATATATTTATTTTTGATAACGATCACCCCGTTGTAGGGCCGGACGCGCCTGATATCCCTATAGATCAACGAGAACTCCACAGCGGTTTATACCGCCGCGAGCGCGCCAATGGAATCGCGCGCGTCGTCTGTTTCGATCCCCGGCACAACGTAACGCTGGCTCAATTGTCCTTGGGACAAATGACGAAAGTGGCCCAAGCCTGGAGCGCTCAAACCCGCGAATTATACGAACACCCGGATATCCGCTACGTGCTCATTTTTGAAAACAAGGGAGAAATCGTCGGCGTTTCCAATCCCCATCCCCACTGTCAAATCTATGCGGCGAACTGCGTGTTCACGATTGTGGAGCGGGAACTTGAATCCGCGGCGCTCTACAAAAACGAGACGGGAAACAATCTATTCGCTTCAATTATCGAAGCGGAACAGGAAGATGGTATCCGGGTTCTCGCCGAAAATGAGAATGCGATCGCCTTCATTCCTTTTTTTGCCCGGTACGCGTATGAGACGCACATTTTCCCGAAGCGCCGCCACGCTACGATGCGAACGCTAACGGTGGCAGAAGAACGCGATCTGGCGGATGTGTATCTTCAAGTAATCCGCCGGTTCGATCTGCTTTATGGGATGTCATTCCCTTATGTGATGTCGATCCTGCAAGCGCCCGTGGATGGAGGAGAATATCCCAATTATCATTTCCATTTGTTTTTCCAACCCCCGCTGCGGCGCCCTGGTTTGAAAAAATTTCCCGCCGGACCTGAAATCGGGGGCGGTAATTTTATGGCCGACACGATCCCGGAAGAGAAAGCCTGGGAATTGAAGCAAGTCGATTTAACGGCGTTTCAAGAAATGGATTGATTGTATGGACTATTCGTTTCTAAAAGAGATACTCTGTGAGACCGGATTGCGGATCTGCCGACGCGTTCATCATTCCCTGCATACTCAATCCCTGGAGGAGCGCGCCGCCGTCCATTCGGAATCCAGCGATGACACGATCTATCAGATCGATCGTGATGTGGAAGATTTATTGATCGAAGAGATCGAAACCCATGCGGAGGAACTAGGCGGCGTTGTTCTTGTCGCGGAAGGTCTCGAACGTGAAGGGGAACTCTACACGGCTCCCAACAGTATTGATCCGGCTGACGCCGCCTGGCGGATTCTGATGGACCCGATCGATGGCACTCGCGGGATCATGTACGACAAACGTTCGGCGTTCTATCTCGCGGGGGCCGCTCCAAACCGGGGCGAATCCACTACAATTCAGGATATTGAACTGGCCGTGATGGTGGAAATCCCCACATCGCGCAGTTATCTGAGCGATACGCTATGGGCGATTAAAGGCGAAGGCGCGCGCCGGTTTACACACGACTTGAAAACCGGCGCCGTTAAACCCCGCTCAATCACACCCTCCACATCTTCAACCATTTTAGGAGGATTCGCGCAAATTTCGCGCTTCTTCCCACCAGGCCGTAATATTCTCGCTCAAATCGATGAAGAGATTATCCAAACACTATTCCCTAACGCGCCGGAAGGACGGGCGATTCTCTTTGAAGACCAATATATCTCAACGGGGGGGCAATTTTACGAAATGCTGATCGGGCACGACCGGTTCAACGCCGATCTGCGCGCGAGTCTCTACCGGCGGATGCGGGGGGATGGATTCACTGCCGGGGCTTACATGTCACCCTTACGATATCTGCGCCCAACTTATCGGCGCCGAGGCGGGATTGCTCATTACAGGGATCGATGGCGCTCCTCTTAATACGCCTTTCGACACGACGTATCCCGTCGATTGGATTGGTTACGCCAATCCCGCGATCCGCCAGGAAGTAGAACCGGTTCTGCAAGATGTTTTAAAACAACACGGACTATTATGATGTCTCCTGCGCAATAATCTCTCCCACAGCGTGCTGTTTCCCTCGAATCAAGTCTAACGATCCCACGACCGCCCCGGTGACGATAGAGACCATCGCGATCACGGATATCCAAGTAAGTGGATGACCGCCTAGAATCGCGAGAAAGAGTGTCGCTGTGAATGGAGTCATGTAGGAGAGTGAACCGATAATTCGGGGATCGCCCATTTTCATGGCGGCGTCCCATGTGAAGAACGCCGCTCCCATCGGCCCTGCGCCGGTGATAAGAAGCAGAAACCATTCCCATGCGCTGAATGATAGAATCATGTCAAATGAATATGATTGCAGGAAATAGACGCCCATCGCGAGCAGGCCGGAGAAAAGGCAAAATCCACCGACCGCGCTGTCGGAAAGCTGGGCAGGCGTTTTGTCATTAGCGAATAGAGCGCCCACACCAACGCGCCGCCTCCCGCGTAACAATATCCGGTCAGGTTGGCTGTATCCAATTGGAACCGGCCGCTGGTTACGATCAACGCGGCGCCGGTAAATCCAAACGCGCCTCCAAGATAATGATGGAGCCGCAGCCGATAGCCGGAAAAAAAGAGTGGAGTCAGCAATACGATCAGCAGTTGCCAGAGATCGTTGACCAGGTTTACTTCAATCGCGGGCGCGTAGTGAAATGCGGTAAAAAACAAGAAATGATAGCCAAAAATCCCCCCTACTCCCACAGCGAACGTGCGCCAAGGCACACGCCAGGATCGATAGGTATATGCGCTGGCGAAGCCACACATACAAAGAGTGATCCCAGCAAGCAAAAATGGGGGGATATGCTTTAACCGGGCGTATAGATAGACTCCCAGACTCCAAAGAGCGATTGTGATCAAAGCGAGAATGACAGCAAGAAATGATCTCTTATCCTGTGAATGCACGATTTACCAGATCCACTCCATCCCCTCTTTTTCGTACAGTTCTTTCAGTTTTTTATAGTAAGTTTCTGTCATTGATTGATTGTATCGATCGACAATGCTGAGATCTTCCGGGATCTCTCCTTGATCGCCGGTTTCTTCAATCCAGTGTTGGAGCCGGTCCCGCATGAGCTGCAGCGTCCCCGCATAGTTGGGATCAACGGCGAGGTTATGGACTTCGTGTGGATCGTTGGAGAGATCGTACAATTCTTCCATCGGCCGGGCGGGCGCCATGAAACGCGCCTGTTCGGGAGTGAGTTTCCCTTGTTTAAAAAGCCGGCGCATCAGCCGAAGGACAGGATACGACGTTTCCTTATATCGGTTCAGCTGAGTATAAGGCCGTTCGGGGTGGAAATTCCGGATGTATTTGAACCGTTTATCCCGCACGCAACGGATGCGGTCCACAGTTTCATCGCACCGGTCACGCGCCGCGATGATGTATTCCCGCGCCGCTTCGTTTGGGCCAACAAACCGTCCTTCCATTTTTGTTTTAGAAATATCAACACCCGCCAGAACTAGACTTGTCGCTGCGACATCGATCGAACTGATCATATCGTCTCTAACGGTTCCCGGTTCGATCTCTCCCGGCCATCGCGCAATGAGGGGAATATGAATGCCGCCGTCGTAGAGCCATTGCTTGCCTCGCACATGACACCCGCCCATGATCACCCCATAAAGATAACAATCGTATTATCCGCCAGCCCATCGTCTTCCAGTTTTTTAAGGACGGCGCCGACTTTTCGATCCAAATGGCCGATGGTATCTAGATACAACGCCCAGTCTTCGCGTGTAATGGGATGATCAGGATAGTAGGGAGGCAGAACAACATCCGCTGGATCGGTGGGATTCTCATCTAATTTCTTGAATTTCCTGTGCGCCTCAGGGAAATTGATCTCGGCGAAAAACGGCTGTGATGATTTCAATTGATCCCAATCATCTCCATCAAATGGCTTTTCAACCTTGAAATTAAAATCCGTCTTCCCGGCGCCTTTCAATGTATTGGTAATTCGTTTTATATTCGCGGTGAAATAGCCTACATCCCGGAAATAATCCGTGATTAAACGGACACCATCCGGCAGGCGGTAGCCATCCTGGCGATGGCTGCGATGGTTGTGCGCGCCGATGGAGGTTTGGTACATCCCCGTATGCAATGCCGAACGCGCGGCGGAACAGACCGGCGCTGTTGTAAACGCGTTGGTAAATCGGACACCTTCACTCGCAAGCCGGTCGATATTGGGTGTCTGCGCCAACGATTCTCCATAACACCCCAGATCCGGGGAGAGATCTTCCGCCAGAATCCAAAGAATATTGGGCCGGTTCGCTTGCGCCATACTGCGTTGTGCTCCTACAGAAAGCAGAAACGCAGGCAGAGCGCCTGTGGTGGTTAGGAATTGTCTCCGGGTTGATGTCATTGTCTGATCTCCAAATATAGCTGTATACAATCTGAACGAGCTGTGAGTACTGCGCTTCATTTGTTTGAATCACGGAGGTCACGGAGGAGCGTGGATTGCGCGGAGAAAAATTCCGCGTGCACCGTGTGTTATCTGTGGAATCCGTGATTCAAAATTCAGTGTCCTTTATTCTTAATATTGACACTATTCACGGGCGGGACGCCTGCGCTCCATTTACTGTAAGGCAAGATGGAAATTTTTATCTATAGTCATACATGTAAGGATGGATTAATAGTTAATTCGAGCAGTAAATAAATTCGAATAAGCGATTTACGGCGAAATGGAAAAGTCTAACGCTATTTGATAATTCTCCAAACTTAGAATAAAATGACGGTGGTTACAATCTAACTGATTTTATTTACTATAGAAGAAGACGAGAATTTCGATTTCGAGGAAGCTTTGCGTTCAATCAATTTCGAATTGGGCGATCTCAACGCTAAAGCCGTGCAATTGGCTACGGTCAAATCGAAAAATGTTAATGAACTGGGATTATGAGTGATTCTTCTTATAAAGAACCGAATATGGAAATAATGTGAAAAACAGCGCATATTAGACTCGATGCAATAAAATAGATATTGTGGAGTTTTTGAATCATCAAAATGGGAGAACAGCATGAAAGCGATAGAAATGGAAACCGTTATCGATCCCGACGGTAAATTACCCGATGCGTTTCATGAAGTCTTTGGTAGAAAAGCCCGCGTGATTGTTCTTTACCAGGAAGAGAACTCCAATCCTCCTTCCGATAATGATTCCACCCAATTGATGGAACTTGCCGGGAAAATCAATTCATTTCGAGAGATAGAGGATCCTTTGTCGTTTCAACGAAAATTGCGAGATGAATGGATGCGAGAATAGAATCCATGAATGACGAATTTTTTCTTATCGACACACATATCTTCATTCTATTATTCAACAACAGATTGTCTGAACGTCTCCCTTATGGAAAATTTGGATGTTCCATTATCACAGAAATGGAATTGCGATCCTTTCCAAAACTGACCTTGGAAGAAGAAGCGTTTATGCGTGAAAAACTTTCCTGTCTTACGATTTATGGAATTGATGACGCTGTAAAGGAAAAAGCGATTCATCTGCGCCGCACTACCCGGCTTAAACTTCCGGACGCGATCATTGCGGCAACCGCTATTGTACATGCTGCTATCCTATTGACGAACGACAAGGAACTTCACGTCATTCCTGAGTTAAAATATCAAGAATTAGCCTTAAAATCGTAAATAAATGTTGAAACTGGAAAGATTATTCAAAGTTATTTATATCCGATCCCTTCCACAATTCCGGATTATCACTTGTATCGATAATCCCTTACAACAGCATGTATCCAATGAAAATCGGTGATCAATAATAGACGTCCATCTGATTCCTTTCGATCGTCTGTTAAAGATTTGTATATAAGAGAGTCATTTGAAACGTTGTGGATGAATTCGATTCTTCCTCAACAGACCGCTAGCCCTTTATCTATCACCGTTTTTCCGCATGATAGTTCGAAAGAAAAAAGAGGAAACACAATGCAAACTGGATTTCATTGGATTGATTACTTGGCGCTGGGACTCTATCTAACCGGCATGTTGGCGCTGGGATTTTATTTTACCCGCCGGGAACATACCACTTCCCGGTTTTTTCTAGGGGATCGAAAAATGCCCTGGTGGGCGGTTGGGATATCGATTTTCGCGACCAAACTGAGCGCGATTACATATATCTCCATTCCCGGCCGCTCGTTTGAAACGGATTGGTCTTGGCTGGTTTATAATTTTAGGGATTCCCATCTCCGGTATGATCGTGATTTTCTTATTTCTTTCCCATCTTCCGGGAGAAGAAGATCACATCCGTGTATGAATACCTAGAACGCCGCTTTGGACCGGAGACACGGGCGTATGGAGCGCTCGCGTATATCCTCATGCAAATCGGCCGGATTGCGATAGTTTTATTCCTGCCTGCTCTAGCGCTCACCGAGGTGACTGGATTTTCCGTCGAATGGATGATTTTCGTCATGGGAATCCTAGTCACTGTATACACGGTTCTTGGGGGAATCGAAGCCGTGATCTGGTCGGATGTAATTCAGGCCGTTATTTTATTGCTTGGCGCCATTATCGCCTTATTGATTATCTGCTTCCGTGTCGATGGTGGTTTCGCTGGTGTCATCGATATCGGAAGCGAGCATCATAAATTCCAGATGATCCATCTCGATCCATCCGTGTCGGAGGATCTGATTTGGTTTTTACTGATTGGAGCGGTCTTCACCACTCTTGTGCCCTATGCGTCGGAACAAACCATTGTTCAACGGTATTTTACGACGAAAAGCGACAAGGATGCGCGGCGAAGTATTTTCTTCAGTATTGGGTTTGGAGTATTCTCATCGTTTTTATTCTTTTTTTTAGGCACGGCGTTGTTCGCGTTTTATACGACACATCCTGGGCTTTTAGAAGAAGGTGTGGAGTGGGACCGGGTTTTCCCCTTCTTTATTGTTCAGGAAATGCCTCCTGGAATATCAGGTTTAGTCATCGCCGCCATTTTTTGCCGGAGCGATGTCCAGCCTGGATTCGAGTTTGAATTCAATCTCCACTGTTTGTGTAACCGATTTTTACAAACGTTTCATGCGCCCGGATAGTGATGATAAGCGATGCCTGAACCTAGCGCGATGGATCACGATCATCATGGGAATCCTCGCAACATTCCTGGCGATTATGATCGCGCGCAGCCTGATTGGTAATCCCAATCAAAAAGGCGCATGGGATATGTTCGTCGCCGTACAGGGACTCTTGGGAGGCGGATTAGCAGGGATTTTCTGTGTTGGAATCTTAACCCACCGGACCAATCAAATCGGCGTAATGTCTGGTTTGGTGATCAGCACGGCGGTCTTGGCGGTTGTCAAATTCCAATTCAATTGGCACTCGCAAACCTTTGCCGCCATAGGTATTGTGACCGCGTTTCTCGTCTCCTATTTATTCAGCCTTGTCACCTCTCGCTCAGCCCCTTTAGTAGAAACTTCAAAATAAATCCGGAACGTCAAAATCTCTTTTAGCTGCCCTCCGATCTTTTACGAATAATATAATCGTACGAAAAGATCGCTTGAGTAGAACGGATTTGGCGTGTATTATCATGAGAGTAATAACGAGAATACCATATAAACATCTGAATTATCAATTGTTGCTCTTCTTGCGCTTACTCGGCGGAAGAATCGCGCGAGATTATGTGATGGAAGAATTCTATCGATTGCTCCAAGAACTTGCTCAAAGCGATCTCTCCGCCCCACCTAGCCCGTCTTGCCGTTCGTCCATTATTCAAATCCTTCAAACACGGCTCCAAAACGAACCGTGGTTTCCCCAAAACGGGAGCGCTTGGATCCAGCGTTCAATCGAATCGGCGGCGGACAGCGGATTGAATCAACTCAAGCAACTGATCGAACGGGATTATGGTGAGAAGGAACTGAACCGGCGTCTGCGCGCGTTTGAATCGAATTTGACGGATAAATTCTTCTTCACGCCGGAAGCGGTTCATCTCATCTACGCCAGTAAACCGGAGGCGTTGGAAGCCTTTGTAAATGAAGGCGTAGACCGGCATTGCCGCTTTATCCGCCGCGCGGTTTCCAGCGTCATTTACCGGAATCGGGCTGGTATCGGACGCCTTTCTCTTGACGGCGCTGAATTAGAGGATGAACTCTGGGGCAATGTGACGGAAGAAATCGTCCGCTGCCTTACGGATACATCGGCGCGCGTCTGGCGGACGCGGGAAGATTCCCCCCTCGAATTTCCACCCAAAACCATTCGCGGCCGCCGACAGGGAAGCGTTCTCCGCATCGCGCTGTCAATGAAAGGCCGAAAAATGGCGATGGCGCGGTCGGACTCAGCGCTGATGGTCTGGGATATAGAAAGCCTGGAACGGATTCATACATGGGATCTTCAACATCTGCGCTCCGGTAAAGAATCCGGAGAGGCTTTCCTTAATACGTCCCGTCTATTCTTTTCCGAAGATGGCTTAAAATTAGCGCTCGATACCGGAAATGGGCTTATTGTGGTCTTTTCCCTCAACGATACCGAGAGCGGCATAAAAACATACACGGATAAAGAAAAAAAGAAATTTTTACGTGAATGTGGGAATCTATACATTCCTGATCCCTCGGAGAGTGACGCCAATCGATTTGATTTTCAATCCCGCCGGGGAGACCGGCTGCGTTTTGAGGAATACCGGGCAGCGGTGTACGATTGGTCCTGCGACGCGGATTGCCACATGGTTGCGACAGCGAGTGAATGCGAACGTTTGATGCCCCAATGGATGCGGGACGCTGGATTCGAGCGATCGGTTTTTCATATCGCGAAAAAACGTTTGATTGACCTGATCCGCAAACATACCCACACCGCCTATCATTGTTGGCGTTGTGGATCAGCGAGCGCCAACTCTTCGGAGACGCGTTGCCGTGAATGTGACGCGGATTTCAGCCTTTGTCCATTGGGATGCAAATTGAAGAAACACGAAATCCTTAATGCGGCGAACCGCTGGCAATGCCCCCGCTGTGGAACGCAGTCGCGTCTGATGGAAACCGCAAAAGATATACACGAAGATTATCTCTTGACCGATCGCAGTCCCCAGCAGCGCTCTTGGGCGGAGCAGCACGATATGGAGCGGATTTTAAACGCGCTCTCCAGCGTGTCCGTCACCTACAAAAAACGCGAGATCGCCTGTGACCGGTTGGTTGAGTTCAAAACATCCGGCATGACGAATGAAGAGATCGGCGAGGAACTGGGCATCCCTAGAGGATCCGTCGATTACGTTTGGAATCAATGCAGAGAACAGGTCTTAAAGATATTCAAGGACCTATAAAATAGGAAAGCGCAATGAACGAACGGCGAAGAGAAACAAAACCAGCGCTGGCCAGTGACTCCGAGTGGGAGCGCGTCAATCAGGTGATCGCCTCCATACTCCAGGACCGCGATCCATCGTGGCTGGACGCGACGGAAAACATGCAGGAAACATCCGCCTCATTGAAACGGGATCGGGCGGCGTTTACCGGCGCCTTGCGTGACGCCCCTTTCCAGAAACGCCGGGATGACCGTCCCTCGCTTCTGGAGCGATGGATGCAGGAATCCCGCCGCCGCGACTGGCTGGTCCGGATTCAGAGCCGCATGCGCGTCATGGAGAGCCGGTTTGGTGAAATGCGGGATCGTGTGGAAGGTTTCTTCGATCCCCTGATCACAGCGATTGAAGCGCTCTCGCAGCGAATGCAGCCCGCTCCCGTGATGCGGGACGCCGCCGCCGCAAGAGAACTGGTCTACCAGCCATGCCGCCGGGCGATCGAACCGGTTGATCTACCGATTTTCAGCCCGCTTTTCTGCACGGCGATTGAAGCCGCGAACGGCGCGATTGAGATTTCGGGCTTAAAACCGGATACCGCGTATAAAATCTCTCTCTGGCCGGTCAAGGATTTAGACCGGGGTGGGGAAGAGACATTACACTCCTCCCCGCAAGGACAGGTCCGCATCGATATCGCCTCCTGGATTCAGCGCCTGAAAGACCAGGATACCGCGCCGGTGGAGATGGTCTGGTTTCTAGCGGAAGAGCGTCCCGGCGCGCAGACCTCCAATGGATGGAGTTCCGGCCTGGTCTGGTTGGAGAGTAATTCAACGCTTCAACTCAGCCAGGAAATTCAATCGATACTATTTCAAGCGGCGCGGGAAGATATGGACGAATCGGATATCAACACCCTCGTCGAGATCAATCTTCTCGCGGCGCGGGAACATTATATCAAAGCGTACGAACGCGCCCGCCGCGCGCTTCTGCATTCCTCAAAACAATCCAAATACGAAAGCCGCGTGCCCTTCCGCGAATGCCTCTGGCAGTTGATTCACTATATTCTGGAGAACATCGAAAGAAGAATCGAAACCGCCGCCCCCGCCTTCCACCAAATTAAATCCAACTGGGACGCCCTTACCCCCCTGCAAAAACTTCAAGAACGAATCGCGGAGTGGGAGTGAAGGAATTCTCGTTCCAGTTTATGGCCCAAACACATTGATATCCCCCAAACTGTTCAATCCATTACTTGAATCATACGATAGCGCGTCGGGCAGTTGCGAACTCATCCGCCAGTCCATCAGAGTATCCAGCCCCCGGCTTGAAAAGCGATATACGTATCGTTTGTACTCATCCGTTACGCTGAATGGGTGAATTGTGGATTTTTCCTGAACGAGACTCTATCAACACCTGCGTGATGTTGTATATAATTCAGTTTCATAATAGTTTTATTCCGTTTAATTGGGAGACGGCGATGAACATTCACGATATATCGTATCATGAAATCATCTCGATTACTAAGAATAAAGAACTCTCCAACGTATATGACGTTCAAATCAAGATGGATGAGAGTATGGGGGTATTTCAAGAAGTAGAATGCCATCTCACCCTTTATCCTTACAGCCGGAAACTCTGCGCGAGCCATGTTTTGTTTCTTCCTTTTGAGGAATATGTAAAGGATATCTCTTCTCACCAACGTTCAGCCTATTCATTGATCGGCGATCAATTCAACAATCTTTTCGGCGTGTTTCTTGGGATCGCGATTGTTTTTATATTTTATTTTTTAAAACCCGATGATTTGCTCTCCGTCGAATCCATCGTTTCCGTGTTGGGGGCGTATATCATAGGCAGGGATATATGGGCGGATATAGAAAAAGCGTTGATTAATATTTCAAAGAAATGGAGAATCCGTTACACGGAGAATTACTATCTCTACCAATTGGAAAAATCAACTACGTTAACTCAGTATTCCTTTTTCGCGAAGAAACAACGCTACGGCATCCATCCCCTGCTCCCGGAGCAGATGGATTTATTGAACAGAGCAACTCACAAACCGTCCGGCTGCTCTTCAACATTCGTAATGTTAAGAAAACCGAAAATGGACTTTCTATATTCTATCCATCCATATTGATCCAGAATTAATTCCAGAATTCAAGAGATTTATGTTTGGAGTGAAACTCAGCTTCAACAAAAAAACGGCTGGGAATCAGCCGCTCGTATGAATTTTTCCAATCCATCCACAACCAATCTTTGGGCTGCCTGAACGAACAAGGAGACTGGATCGAAAACGCTATCTTCTTCCGCCGCACATGGATCTTCAAACGATTGAAATACTTTGTGAAAAAGGGGATTATCGAAGGAGAGAAGTTATTCAATGCCCGGATAGAATAATGAATGCTGGATGTATTAAAGAGGATGGGTTGAAAATGCGTGTTGGGTACCGAGTTTAATAAAAAAGAAGTTGCTGCAAAAAAATAATTGTCTAATGTATGTTTTACTGTCTTCTTCACTGATGGCAGAGTCTGTCCTTTATATTAATAAACTTTGTTTCCATTCTTACCCACACAATCTTCATCCCAAGAAAATGAAAATAATTCCCATACAGCGAAGACAAAGGTTTTTTCTCTTTCGCCGATTCACATAGAAAAAATCTCCTCTCTGCGATAGACTTAACATGAATCTTGATAGGAAAGAGAGAGCGTTAGCTTCATGGAACACCGAAACTTTCTTCTATATCTGAAAGCGCTTATCTGGTCGGTTTTTGTGTCGTATTCGAACTCAACCGTGGCGGCGATCGCGGAATGTCTCCGGGAGGGAGTTGTCAGTGACGCGTATCCAGAATTCCGAGATACGCATTTAGGGGAAAGCCTGCGCTTCTTGATCGGCTCAATTCCATCGGAGGATGACCGGCGCCAGTTAGCGGCTTGCATGGAGCAGGTGAAATCCAGTTCCGCCTCTATGGTATACCGCAACATGGTCATTGAAGTCGGGCATTATGTAACCGCCAAAACAACCCATTGGGGATGTCCCCGCCGACTGCAATGGCGTCGTGTACTGCTTGGGGGATAATCTCATCTCTGTTGTCTTCCGGAAAGCGGACAAATCTCTTGCCATCAAAGAAGTGCAACCCTACCAGGTTTTACCGGTCTATACCTTGACGATCCCTGAATCCTAAACGTATGATCATTGGACTAGAGGACTTTCTTTTTTTCCTATTTTTTTGTATCTATTTCGATTTCAAACGATGAGGTGTTCATATGAAGTACGCAATCTGTAATGAGACGTATCAGAACCAACCATTTGACGAAGTTTGCGCGAGCGCGAAGCGGCATGGCTACGACGCTCTCGAAATCGCGCCGTTCACATTCGGAAAACTAGTTACGGAAATATCCCCCCAAGAACGCGCGGATATCAAAAAGACCGCCGAGGACGCTGGATTGAAGATCGCCGGTCTGCATTGGCTCCTCGTTGTTTCCTCAAGGGGTGAATAAGTTACTCCATATCAATTGTCCGGACAAAGCGGTCCGTGATGAGACTGCCGCGTATTACAAAGAACTGATCCGTTTCTGCGCCGATTTAGGCGGAGAGGTGATGGTCCACGGATCACCGAAACAGCGCAATTGGGAACCAGGAGATTTTTACCAGGACACTTTCCAACGCGCGGTGGAATTCTATCAATCCTGCCTGGATCTGGCGAAAGAACATGGAATCACGATCTGTTTTGAACCATTGACCCATGCGGAGACCAACTTTATCAACACCGGCCGTGACGCTCGTGTCTTGATCGAAACTCTTAATCACCCCAACATGAAACTTCATCTCGATGTGAAAGCGATGTGTGGTGGTGAATACATCCCCCCGGCGGACGCGATTCGGGAAAACAAAGATATTCTCGGCCACTTCCACGCCAACGACCGCAACACAAAAGGGCCGGGAACCGGTGACGTGGACTATACGCCCATCACCGCCGCCCTCAAAGAGATAAATTACTCAGGCTATGTTTCCGTCGAGGTGTTTGATTATACCCCCGATGGGGATACAATCGCACGGGATAGTATGCGATACTTGAAGCAAGTGTTCGGAGAGTAATTTCCAACCACCACATAAACCATAATGATTGAGATCACAACTGCAGATGAAAATGGAGTTACGAGAGCGAATTCGAACGAGATATCTTTAGGAACTCATTTTCATATAAAAGCGAAACTATTTACAGGAGTGGAAGCAATGAAAAAAACATCTGGCTCTTCTATTGATTGGCTGCGCGCTTCTTATGGGAACCGCCGCCGGAACGAGTTACGCCCTGGAAGTCGCGGTCTACGCCGGTCCCGCTCCCTGCGATAATTGCCCGGTCACCGCCCCGATCCCGGATGGAGTGGAACTCCCGGCGGGTGTGGAACTTAATAATGTCATGCTGGTCCGGGGAACGGAAGCGATTCCCGCCGCCGTTCTTCCCACTCTGAAATGCCGTGAACTCGCGTTTATCGTCGACGGTATGAAACCTTTTGAAAAACGAGTTTATCAACTCGTGACGGGCAGCGTTGTTACAGAGAACGCGGTTACGATCCAAAAGACGGATGGCGCGCTTGACGTGCAAATCGGTGGAAAACCATTCACAACGTATACTTACGAGGGTGATGATGTCGTCCGCCCAGCGTTTCTATCCCCTCTATGGTCCCAAAGGCGCCGCCATGACACGTGGATACCCGATGGAATTTCATGAAGGTGAAAAAAAAGACCATCCCCATCATCATTCCTTCTGGGTCGCGCATGGTGATGTGAACGGCACGGACAATTGGAGTATCGCGGATAATTGTGGATCCACCAAGCAAATAGAGATTCTTGCCAACGGTATCCACCCCCGTCTGTGGCCGGTTTCTGACAAACAACGTGTGGTTAACACATGACGGCGAAAACCATATTTGAAGATCGCCGCATGGTTACGATCTGGGGCACGCCCGATAACGCCCGCATGGTCGATGTCACTCTTCTCTTCACCGCCACACACGGCGACGTAAAATTCGGGGATACGAAAGAAGGCGGACTGCTCTCTCTTCGTGTCGCAGGCACAATGAAAGAAAAGCAGAATGATGGTTCCAGAGGCGGTACTATCATCAATGCCAACGGAGAGAAAGACGAGAAAGACGCTTGGGGTAAAGCGGCGCCCTGGTGCGATTACAGCGGACCGGTTGGAGAAATAATCGCGGGCTTGACGATCATGGATCACCCGGAAAATCCGTTCTATCCAACCCGGTATCATGTGCGTAACTATGGCTTATTTACCGCTAATTCATTTGGGCTTTCCTATTTCCTGCGGGATCGCTCCATCGATGGTAGCCAAATCCTGAAAGACGGTCAGTCCTGGCTCCATCAATACCGCGTTTATATACACGAAGGGGACGTAAACGAAGGTAAAGTCACCGCCGCGTATACGAATTTCGCTTCTGAACCCACTGTGATCCTGCGATAACGGGGACGCGGAGGTATAATAGATAAAAAAAACGCGCCTTTAGCGTATCTATGAACGCGATCCATACGTTTAGCGGATTATATTGACGAAAGTTGGGATTGATTCGGCCGCTGTGATAGACATCATTATTATTAATTATAATTGCGTAACGGATTTAAAAACGTTGCTGGAAACGCTCACAAGTGAGGAAGACGCCCGCTATTCAAGGCGGGCGTTTTTTTCCATTACGGTCGTCGACAACGATTCACCGGATGGAAGCGCGACGATGGTGTCGACGCAGTTTCCCCAAGTCAAATTGATCGCTCGTGAAGAAAATGATGGCTACGCCGCCGCCGTGAACGAAGGACTGGCGTCCACGAAAAATCGTGAGATTTTGCTGCTTAACAGTGATACGCTCGTAACCCCATCTACCGTCACTCGTCTTTCCCGCATATGGGAACGGTTGGATTTTCCCGGCATTCTTGGTCCCCTGCACTTTGAGGAAGATGAATTCCCTCAATTAACGTGGGGCGCCTATCCTTCCTGGGCTGCTGAAAAAGAACGCAGGCGCATCGACCGCGCGGTGTTCAACCGGGAAGAATGGGCCGCGAAGAAAGTCCTCGCCGAAGCCTGCCGGACACGGGAAGTCGATTGGGTATCGGGTTCCTGCATGTTTTTCCCCCGGCTTCTCGTGGAGGATATCGGGCCGTGGGATCAGAATTTTTTCCTCTTCTTTGAAGATATCGATTGGTGTCTGCGCGCGAAAGCCAAAGGCTACCCGATCTATCACACTTCCGAGGCGCGCATCACTCACATTCACGGCGCCAGTGTCGATCAAGATCCGGATCTCTCGGAGATCGAATACCGCCGCAGTCAATGCTATTTCACGAAAAAACACTTCGGCTGGTTCGCGCTGATGAAACTGCGAGGATACCTGACCGTCAAACTCTTTGGACGCTGGTTGATTGGAAGCCGATCGGGATTCAGCCGCGGTGTTTCATTCGAAATCTTCCGTGAAATCTGGCGCAAACCAGGAATATGATTGACGCTTTCGCAAACGATGCAAACGGCCATTGTTCGATCGTCTAGAGAACAATGCAATGTCAGCAATGTCCCAATTCCACATACTCCAAGTCGCCGCCAGTTTGAAAGGCGGTTCCGCGTCACATATGCTCGATCTTAGCCGGGGATTGCTCGAGCGGGGTCATCGTGTCTCCATCGCCTCACCCTGTGACATTCCCGAACTTGTCAGCGAATTCGAAACGTTGAACATTCCCTATTTTGAATTCCCGGTGAGTTCCCGAATGTTCTGGAAATCCATCATCCCCCTGCAGCGTATATTCTCCAGACCTGAATTTACACACATTCACGTTCATGGGATTCGCACTGCGTTCCTTGCCCGGCTCGCGTGTCTTACGCTATGGAAACGGCCCCCACTTCTCTATTCTGTCCACGCTTACCATCCCGCTCATTATCCCAATCCCATCGTGCGGATGGCGGTGGGGATGTTTGAACAGATTTTAAGTCCTCTTACCGATGCGTTTATCTGCGTCTCTCAAAGCACGCGCGAGGAATTTCTGCAAGCGGTTTCATGGGCGCGCAAACGATGTCACGTGGTCGAGAATGGTATCGAAGTTCGTTCGTTATCCAACGAACGCAAACAGGAATTACGCAACCAACTGCGCGCTCAATTGAATATCCCGGAAGACCGCTTCGTTATTGGATGCGCCGCAAGGCTGCATTGGCAGAAACAGATCGATCGTCTGATTGAAGCGTTCTCCCTATTGGCGCCGGATGATGAACGGCTCGTTCTCGTCCTGATCGGCGATGGGCCGGACCGGGAACAACTCGAACGTCAAACGCGGGAACTGGGATTGAGTGACCGTGCGCTGTTTTTAGGACGAAGAGATAACATTCGTGATTTATACACCATCATGGACCTGTTCGTCCTATCATCATTATGGGAGGGATTACCTTTGGTGATCTTGGAAGCGTGGGACACGGGAATCCCCACCGTAGCGGCAAACGTCCCTGGTTCCAACGATCTAATCGAAGATGGTCAAACCGGCTTCCTCGCCGAAAATACCACCAAAGGAATCAAAAAAACCATCCAACGCGCCATCGCGGCCAAAGAAACTTGGCCCCAGATGATCCAAACCACCCGCGAAAAACTCCTTCAACATTACACACGAGATCGTATGGTCGATCGAATTGTAGAAATCTATCAAACAACCAGTGTATAATTCATATGGTTCGAAAGTAGAATTTCCACACAACAAGGCGTTGATTCAAGCCTAGATGAATCTCTTCTTACCTTTGAAAATCGTTGTTAGTATCAATTATAATGAATCAATATTGATAGCATGCCTCGCCGCGCTCCATAGGCGCTTATATTGTTTGTAAGGAGACAATCGTATGTGGATTCATCGTTTTGCAGTTCTTTTCGTGTTGGTGATTATCCCGATGTGGTCTTTTGCCCAAGACGATAAGAATTGGATTGATCTATTCAATGGCAAAGACTTATCCGGATGGACGGTAAAATGTAAGTCAGAAGATAGTGATGTACAATTTTGGAAAGCCGATAATGGAACCATCCTCGCTGATTCGCTGAATCAAAAAGGACATGATTATGTTTGGCTCATGACGGAGAAAGAGTATTCAAACTTTATATTGCGTCTGCGTTTTCAGGCTTATAAAGAAAGCCCGGGGAATAGCGGAGTTCAAATTCGAAGCCGGTATGATGAAGATGATGATGGAGGCTGGTTGAACGGACCACAAATCGACATTCATCCACCAGGGCCGTGGCGATGTGGAATGATGTGGGACGAAACTCGCGGCAATCAACGATGGATCTTTCCAAAAATCCCAAAAGGAACCTGGGTCGATCCAGATATGTCCATCCCCAAACGCGTGTTTTACTATCACGATCAAAACAGCGGTTGGAATGATCTTGAAATCACCGCTCGTGGAATGGATATAAGCGCGCGGTTGAATGATGTTATGATTACGCAATTCAATGGGAATGGGATTCTCAACGACACAGTGCATAAAGAAAAAAATGTAGGAGAAAAGGGCCACATCGTCCTGCAGATTCACAAAGGCGATCAACTTAAGATCCGGTTTAAAGATATTCGAATTCGTGTTTTTGATTAAGTTATTCTATTTATAATAAACCAGTCAAGCAGAGATGATGCAATGAACACAAGAGAATTGATTGAGAAGGCTGTTTCGCTTCCTGAGGAAGAACGCGTTTTGGTAATTGATTCTTTGCTTCAAAGCCTTAATCAACCTGATTCAGAAATTGACAAGATGTGGCACGCCACAGCGCTGAAACGATTGGCGGAGATAAGAGAAGGATCCGTTACACCTGTTCCAGGTGAAGAGGTATTTAAACGGATCGTCGATCGGTTTGAACAATGAATTTTTCGTTTCACCTAGAGGCGGAAGATGAGTTCAATAAGGCGATCGATTATTACGAAGACATCGAATCTGGGCTTGGGTATGATTTCGCAATAGAGGTTTACACCACGATTCAGCGTACGATTTCTTATCCAAAAGCCTGGCCTGTTTTAGAAGGAGAAATCCGTCGTTCCTTGGTCAGGCGGTTTCTCTATGGAATATTGTATTCCGTTGAAACAGAATGAATTTTCATTGTCGCAGTCATGAATCTTCATAGGCGCCCATCGTATTGGAAGCATAGAATTTAGAAGGATAAACGAACTGCTTGTTCCTATTGAAGAAAACAAAGTGTCATATAACGTAACGAACGCTGAATCCTTTTTGTTTTACGCTTTATGATTCAACGCCGCTTTGATAAATCCTTTGAAGAGGGGATGGGGCGCTCGTGGGCGGGATTTGAGTTCGGGGTGGAATTGGCAGCCGACGAACCAGGGATGGTCTTTGAGTTCAACGATTTCTACTAATTGTCCGTCGGGTGATGTTCCACTGACGAGGAAACCGGCTTCTTCGAAACCCTCTTTATAATCGTTGTTGAATTCCCATCGATGACGGTGGCGTTCAGAAATTTCTTTTGTTTTATAAGCGGCATGCGCTTTTGTGTCGGGTATCAGCACACATGGATACGCGCCGAGGCGCATCGTGCCTCCCTTGTCGACGATGCGGCGTTGCTCGTCCATGAGGCTGATGACGGGATCGGGAGTGCTGGGTTCGAACTCGGTGCTGGAGGCTTCCGGCTTACCGAGGACGTTGCGCGCGAATTCAACCACGCTGCATTGCATTCCGAGGCAAATGCCAAAGAAGGGGATTTTCTTTTCACGGGCGTATTCAATCGCCATGACTTTTCCATGCGTGCCCCGTTTCCCGAATCCCCAGGGAACTAAGATTCCATCGACGCCGTGAAGAAATTCTTCGGCTCCTTTCTTTTCGAGTTCTTCCGCATGAATGCGTTTGATCTTCACTTTCGCCCGGTTGGCGACACCGCCATGCAGAAGGGCGTCATAGATGGAGCGATAGGCGTCTTGCAGGCGGATATATTTGCCGACTACGGCGATGGTGACGGGTCCCTTTTTTGGATTTTTGATCGCGCTGACCAGTTTTTTCCATTCTTTGATATCGGGTTCCCCGTTTTTAATTTTAAAATGTTCAAGGACCAACGCGTCGAGTTCTTGTTCACAATAAGCGATCGGGATTTCGTAGATCGTCGATTTTACATCCTTAGCGCTGACAACGTAACGGGGGGGCACATTGCAGAAAAGGCCGATTTTTTCCTTCATCTCTTTGCTAAGTGGTTCGGCCGTGCGGCAAAGGAGAATGTTGGGTTGAATCCCGATTTCGCGCAGTTTATTAACGCTGTGTTGGGTGGGTTTGGTCTTCAATTCCCCCGCGACGGAGATAAGAGGAATCAGGGTTAGGTGGGCGTAGAGCACCCGTTCGGGACCGAGTTCCCAGCCAATTTGGCGGATCGCTTCGACGAAGGGGTAGCCTTCGATGTCGCCGATTGTGCCACCGACTTCGACGATCTGAAAATCGGGTTTGAATTCCTCGGCGACTTCGAAAATACGATTCTTGATCTCATCGGTGATATGGGGAATGAGCTGGACCGTTTTCCCAAGGTAACCGCCCCGGCGTTCGCGTTTGATCACGGCGTCGTAGATTTGGCCGGTGGAGACGCTGCTTTTCCGGGTAATGGTGGCGTGAGTGAAACGTTCGTAGTAGCCGATGTCAAGATCCGTCTCGGCGCCGTCATCGGTGACGTAGACTTCCCCGTGCTGGTAGGGACTCATCGTGCCCGGATCCACATTGATATATGGATCCACTTTCTGAAGCGCGACAGTGAATCCATGCGCTTCGAGCAAGCAGCCGATGGCGGCGCAGGCGACTCCTTTTCCCAGGGAAGAGCAGACGCCTCCCGTTACAAAAATATAATGTGTTTTTTCGCTCACGATCCATCTCCCAATTCAAGAACCTCATGAAAATGATTTGAAATGGTTTCCCATTTCATTGGTTTTCCATAGATATCGGGAATATATCCTATTGATATGAGAAGCCTTACGCTCAGGTCGCCCATTGGGGATTGGATCATTCCCGCTATGTGTACGAAAGCGTTCGATAAAGATATTGGTTATGTTATTAAGAAGAACCACACGAGGAGGGATAAACCAAACCCTCCAACCCTAGACAAACTCATTGCCCACATAGGATCGTTTAATGAACCGGCGGGCGCGAAACATGATTGTGTAAAAGAAGTGACACCGTTAAATGCGGGTCATTCTAGAGTAAGTGCGATTGAGGATTCTGTCAAGCTGAGAATGAAAATTTGTTTTCTGGAAGAGATAACGATGAAAAATTTGTTGCAATTGTCGATCGATGTGAGGCGTTATCTAATATCACTGGAAACGTTATTTATAATACAATAATAGACCTTGACCATCCAACGTTGAGGGAATGTTATGAAATGACAAAGGAGGAAAATAGTGAATTCTGATAACGTTCTCAAATCGACTATTCTATCGATCTTTTTTATTGTTTCTTCCATTAACGCGTTTTCACAAACTATCAATACGCCCGAGAATTTCCCCGATCCGAATTTCCGGGCGGTGGTGGAAGAATTTATGGGAGTGGAGGAGGGAGGAGAATTTACAGCTTTTGAAGCGGCGGAGATGATAGGGGATTTCGACTGCTCCGGTCAGGATATTTTAGATTTGACGGGGATTGAATTCTTGACGGGGATTGATGAGCTTCATTGTGCGAACAACGAATTGACTTCACTGGATCTCTCCAAGAATACCGCTTTGACGGGTCTTGACTGCAGCATGAATCAATTAACCAGCCTGGATATTTCAAACAATTCCGCGTTGGAGTGGCTCGATTGCTGGGAGAATCAATTGACCGAGCTGAATGTCTCGCAGAATACAGACCTAGCGGCTCTCTGGTGTCACGGCAATGAATTGACCATTTTGGATGTCTCAAACAATCCTGATTTGCTTTCACTCGTCTGCTATGAGAATCAACTGACCAGCCTGGATGTTTCCAACAATCCCATACTGCTTGAACTCGCCTGCTCCAGAAATCAATTGACCCATCTAGATGTCTCGAACAATATCGTATTAATTCATCTCTCCTGTTTTGACAATCAATTGACCAGCCTCGCCGGGATTGTCGTCAATGAAAGCATTGGAAAAGAAGGCTGGCTGGATGTTCGTAACAACTACATCGGCTGCGAAGATCCAGAAGCCGCGATGAATGATATCCAAATCCTCATTGAGCGAATCGGAGAGAACTTTTTATATGAACCGCAGAGAGAATGTAAGTCGGGAGTGAAGGATTGGATTTTATATTTAGATTAAGTATATTTTTGAGATTCTCATAGATTCTTGAGACCATTCTGGCGCCTTTATTTAATACAGAATTCCTTGTTTAATAGTGATTGACGCAAGATAAGTCATGCTTGGGAGGGAATTCATGGTTTTAACAAGCGTTCTCAAATCTTCTCTTCTATCGATCTGCTTCCTTGGTATTTCCATTCCCGCGTTTTCTCAAAATATTAATACACCAGAGAATTTTCCTGATCCAAACTTTCGGATGGTGGTTGAACGATTTATGGGTATGAGAGAATTCACGGTGGAGGAAGCCGCTGCCAAAAGTGGGACAATGGATTATTTTAGTGCAACTTCTAGGGGAATTAGTATAGAGGACATGACTGGAATCGAATATTTCACTTCTTTGACTGAACTCATCTGTGGGTGGGATTCAGTGAAAATTATGGATCTCTCTCACAATACTGCTTTGGGATTTTTTGTATTAATAAAGCCTTAGAGATTAATCTGTAATCTGTTTTAGGATGGGGAAATTGGGTCCAGATACTAATCAATTTTGATAGTACTCATACGGATTTTTGGGGAAAATCTTTGATATCAAGTTGGATCTTATTGAAATATTTTCGCCAAGTACTTCGTAAATCAAAAATTAGTATTTTAAATACTAGGAAGGAACTACAAGGATGAATCCAATAAATATAACCCTTAACGAAATTATAAGATTTGCTCTTTCAGGAGGAGTATTTTTAGTTTCAATTTTTATGATGCGACCGGATTTTTATTTATTTAATTCTTTTTCGAATTATGGAGATAGCATTACTTTTTCATCTTTTTATCTCTTAATGGCTATCGTAATTGGAGGCTTTATTTATACCCTATATAGAGCAACATTGTTCCCCCTATTCTATTATTTGCTTAGGCTATGGATGCGTAAGAAAAATCTTCTTCCATCTTTTGATGAGGAAATAATTTGGATTCCCAATACTAGAAGATGGACTCTCGTTAGCGAAGATGAATTGAAACGAGATTTTGTTAGATGGGAAATTAAAAAAAGAAAAGGAGGATTGCATGAAAATCTCAAATCATGGGCCGCTATGGTTCATTTTTTATATTGTTCAGCTATTGCGATATCTCTCGCTTCTTATTTTTGCTGGCTTGATAGAGGAGGTAGATTTGATTTTTTAGTTATAGATTGGTGGTCAGGTAAAAAAGTAGTAGTAGCGATAGGAATTGTAGGAATATGGTTGGCGGCAGTTATTAATCACTGGAGGTATTTAATTTTTGATGGGATTATAATGAAACATGATTATGAATTAACAAGTGATGTGATAACCACAGAACTTTCTCCTAGGAAAATGAGCATGAGTAGATTAGAAAATCTAAAAATTAAAACCATAAGTGATTGTGGACTTTATGAAATTGGACAGTTAGATATGATAAAAGATAATACTGATCGTTCAATATCTGTGAATATCAACAGATTTTCAACATCTCTAGATCGCCATTCAACTAAATGTAAAGATGGGATTCCAGGAGATGTCCACATTCTTGTCCTTGATCCAAAAGCCCGAGCAGGGAACCATTATCATAAAAGAATCCAAGAATATTTCATTAATATAGGATATAAAGATTTAGTATTACACTTAAAAGATAGAAAAACTAAAGAGATTATACAAGTGATAATTCCTCCAATTACTAGAGAGGAAATTATTGTGATTAGGCCAAAATGTGGTGTAACTCACTTAGTAGAAAATCCTAATGATATTTTATGCCCTCTACTTATCATTATTGACAATGATTGTCCGGATGACACCATTATCGACAAAATATTAACTAATTAAGTAAATAGAATATCGTAGAGTCAATGGAGGATACAGAAATCCTCGAGAATTGTGTATAGGTATTGTTTGAATAATAACTTAACCAGTCTATCGAGTTTTGTCGCTAACGAAGGTCTTGGATTGGGAGATAATGTGGATGTTCGTATCAATTTTATTGGTTGTGTTGATACAGACAACTCGTTGAATGATATCCAAATTCTAATAGAGAGAATCGGGGATGGTTTTAAATACAAATCGCAGAAATGTGAAAAACTACCAGTCATGAATTGGATATTATTTTGAGAAAAACGTTGATTATTGGTTGTCACAACGCATACCGCGCACGCCGTACATACACATACCATTCCGTGAAAAGAACGATGAGGGCGAGAATGGCGAGGAGTCGCCAGATTTCTTGGTTGCTTTGGACGGGGGCGGTGTCGCCTTCGAGGACGCCTTCGTCGCTTTCCAAGGCCATCTGGGGGGCGATGGTGGATTCTTCGGGGGAGGTTAGGTTGAAGGCGAATCGTTTGTTGATAGTGGCTCCCGCTTTGTATTCGTAAATCCCCGCTTTTTCCGTTTGGCTGAAGTATTCCGGAGTGACGTCTGCAAAGGCGATTTCACGGCGGCCGATTGGCTCTGGACCGGTGAGAATCGCTTGTTCGGTAAGGGAAACAGGTGGCTCGAGTGTGAGAATGTCTCCTGTTTTTTTGATTAAAGAACCAGGGCCGCCCCGGTCACTGACCCAGTTCAACAGGTTGGTGAAGAAGATGGGGAAGGAGACGAGATAGGGCCAATCGGTGTCGTAGATGTCAAACGACAACACCAATCCGCGAATGTCTTTATGTTGGAACGCGGTAATGAGAGGAGTTTCCCGCGATTCGACGATCACCTCCGCCCAGCCGGGTACGCCTAAATTGCGGGCCTTATTAATCGTCAAGTTATCAAAGGTAATGTAGCGAGTCAGGGGATGAAAACGGTCCCAGTCCACGACGGCGGGCAGGGTCAATTCCTCACCCCGCGTCCAATCCGGCAGGGGGGGAATGGAATTGATGAACAGGTAATTGCCCGGAACGAGCGTTTCCGGGGCGAATGTGTCGAAGACGACGAGATCATAGTTTTCCGGTCCCGTGTAATTGACGGGGGAGACCGTTCCGATGCTGGACCGCACATCAAGGTTCAAGACGCGTTCGAGGAAATAATTTCCTGAAGAAACGAGCAAAACGTTGATGATTTCATCTTTAGGGATCAGCGCCCAGGCGTGGTTGTCGCTATCCAATTTATCATCACTATCGAGGATCACTTCGATTTTTTCCGGAAACGTGCCGGGATCTTTGAAGATGATGGTCTGGTTTTCACCGCTTTTTAAAGTGATCTCGCGGGCGTCCATTAATTCGCGTTTGACTTCGTTGGAGGGATTCTTTCCACCGCCGGCCGCTGTTGTTGTGACTGTGTCTGTGCCGGATCCGATTTCGCCGTGGATGTCTCCTTCTCCCCAGAGTTCGACATAGATGTTTTTCTCTTGCTTCCCTGTGTTTTTAATGCCGGCAAGCACCTGGTAGTTTTGTGAGAGGGAAAAATCCCGCCGGACGACGAGATCGATGATACCGACATTGTCATCCGATTGGCCGATGGGGATAAACCGGACCGCGTTCGATCCAAGGGGAAAATCGGGGGGGACGATAAATTGTCCATCCGAAAAGATTATGATTTCTGGATTCGGTTGAAGTTCGGCGGCGGAGCGGGCGATATTGAGCGCGTCGGTGATCTGCGTGGGAGCGTCTGAGGTTTCAATAGCCCGAATCACACTACGGAGGACGGCTTTGTCCTGCTCGAAGGTAGAGAGGACGCGGGCTTTGGAGTCATAGGACACTACCATCATCCGGTCGCCCATGCTCATATCATTGACGAGGTCGATGGCTTTGTCTTTCGCTTCCTCCAGCCGGTTTGTATTGACATCCGTGGCGGCCATACTGGCTGAGCGGTCGATCAAAACGATGAAACTCTGACCTTCAAGCCCTCCCAGGTTCAGGACAGGACGGGCGATAACGAAAGTCAGCAAAGCCATGATGAGCAGTTGAAGAAAGAGAAGCAGATTGCGTTTCAGTTTCTGGAAGGGGGTGTTGGCTTTCAGGTCTTCCAAACTGCGGCGCCATAACAACGTGCTGGAAATCGGCAGATTGATCCGCTTCAGTTTTAATAAATAAAGGATAACGACGGCCGGTAAAAAGAGTCCGAACAAGAGTCCAAATGGCGCCAAAAAATTCATGATGTGTACCTATATTTATTTCCAAAATGGGTGTCAAAAAACGACAGAAACCATTTATTCGATTAAACCCAGGCGGCGGAAGGAATCGGTTAAAAGACGTTCAACGGGAGCGTCGGATGAGACAGGCAGATAGTGCACCCCGTATTGCGAGCTGAATCGTTTGACTTCCGCCTGGAACGCTTTCAACCGGCGTCCATACACGTTTAAAAGCTCATCTGTAATACTGATTTCCACATCTTCCGACGTTTCCACATCAATAAGCCGGAGCGCGCCGAAGAGATCGGGCTGTATCTCTTGCGGTGAGAGGACTTGGAGAACGTAGAGGTCGTTTCGATTTTGTAATAGATGTTTGAACGCTTGTTCATAGCCGTCCGGATCGAATAGATCGGACAGCAGGAGAATCACGCCTCCCCGTGTCTGCTGCAGGGCGAAGCGCCGGCAACTTTCTGTAAGGGAGGTTTCGCCTTCCAAAGTTAGGTTGTCGAGGAATTCAATAATCCGCCAGATCCGGGATTTGCTGCGCGTGGGCTGCATCCACCGGTAGTTGGATTCGTTGAATCCGATCAGGCAGACGCGGTCCAGTCCTGACAGCCCGATATACGCCAGCGCCGCCGCAACACGTTTGGCGAACCAGGATTTATTCGGATCGCCGAAGTTCATGGAAGCGCTCGTATCGAGGAGGATATAGAGGTATAGATCTTCTTCTTCATGAAAAAGTTTCGTGAAAAGACGGTCCAGACGTCCGAAGATATTCCAGTCTAAGAAGCGCAGATCGTCTCCTTTGGCGTAATCGCGGTAATCCGCGAACTCTATAGAAATCCCCCGTTTTTTCGAGCGCCGTTCGCCCTTCATCTTTCCCAAGAAGATTTTTTTTGAGATCAGGCCTAATTGTTCGAGATGCCGGAGAAACGACGCGTCTAGAAGCGGTTGCTCTACGGTTTTTTTCTCGGTCTGTTCCCCGGTCTTTTCCTCCACTAATTCCGCTGTGGATTCCGCCATGTCCGATCCCTTTCTTCGGTTCTAACTTCTATTGTTTAATTAAACGTGAGCGATGAGAAAAATGTTTATATGAACATCCCCCATTACGATTGATTTCATACTATCTCCTGCTGTAAAACCATCTCCAGCCGATTATATCCGGCTAAGTGATTGTTAGAAAAGTGGTTCGGCTTCGTCTTTCTCCTGGAGCCGCTCCCGGCACAGCCAGGCGATTGCTTCTAGATCCAGCGTGGGGAAGAACTGACAGCGGAATTGATACGGGTGGTCTTCACTTTTTCCCGTTTCGTCCAAATGGGTGGAGACGGGAGTGACAATGCGGCCGGTTTTGTTCCGTTGAATTTCCAGCGAGCAAAGTGGGTGCGAGAGGAAACCAATGCAGCTGCAGGCTTTGCCGTTGGATCCGCTGCGTGTTATGACAAAAAACGGAGTTCCTACAACCCGATGGTTCTCTTTTGGATCTGGTTCCCAAAAAAGTTTCGATAAATGTTGTGTATTTGGCGCGTAAAAACTCTTAATATCTTTTGGAAGGAGAATATGCGCGCCGTCTTTGTCCGGAGCGCTCAGTCCATCAGGGAAGGCGATCTTTTTTAAAGAATCGGCGTTGGAGCCTTCGATATAGCAGGAGCATTTTAAGATGGGAAAGGTTGTGGAAAGGAGATAGCGAATGGTGATGGAGGTTTCTTTATCGTCTCCCATGACACCTGTGAGACTCACATCGTGGAAATCCTCTTCGCTTGAAGAGCGCGGCATGTAATAATTGGTTTTGAACTGAACGCCTTGTTTTCCTTTATGACCGAAACGAAATTCATTTGAATCGCTGTTTGACTCGAGTATGACGGCGCCGGATTTTTGACCGGACTGCATGGACCAAGTCATACCGGATACTTTATCCATGATCTGGAAACGCCCACTTGGCATTCGAATCTGGAGTTGAATGCTCTGGTTGTCCAACTGGATGAGACCTGTTTTCGTTTGGGGGGATTCCGCTTTGGCGATCATTGGGATACTCGTTTCTTTCTGTGACACTTTCCTTAAAAAGAGAAGGCGGTGATGAACCGCCTTTTTAACATTTATCATAAGTGAGATTCAATGGGGATTCTACCCATTGTTTTATAAATCAATACTGATGATAATGGCCTTTTAAAAATATTCGTATATCCGCATATATGCATATTTACTTTTCGCTCTTTCCGGATATACTTATTCATTCGACCTGAAACGATTTGTTTTGAAAGGAATTCAGCGCGATGACGCGGACGGTTTCCATCCAGGAAGTTTTAAACGAACGCATTCTTGTCTTTGACGGGGCGATGGGCACATCGATCCAGAATCTCAATCTGACCGAAGAGGATTTTGGGGGGGATGGAGTATGATGGATGCAATGAATACCTCGCCATTACCAAGCCGGCTGTGATCGATGAGATTCACCGAAGTTTTTTAGAAGCAGGCGCGGATGTGATTGAGACCGGATCTTTCGGTTCGACACCCATTGTTCTGGCTGAATATGGATTGGGAGACCGGGCGTTTGAGATCTCGAAAGTCTCGGCGGAAATCGCGCGGAAAGCCGCTGACGCCTTTTCTACATCGGATAAACCACGGTTCGTGGCTGGTTCGATGGGACCGACTACCAAGTCAATCACCGTCATCGGTGGGATTACTTTCCAGGAACTGATCGATAATTTTCGTGAGCAGGCGAAAGGATTAATCGCTGGGGGGATCGATTTTCTCTTGCTGGAAACCGCGCAGGATACACGAAACGTCAAAGCGGGGATCATTGGCGTCAAGCAGGCGCTTCAAGAAACCGGACTCGAACTTCCTATTATGGTCAGCGGCACGATTGAGCCGATGGGAACCATGCTCGCAGGACAGGGAGTGGAAGCTCTGTATACGTCACTCGAACACGTGGGACTATTGGCGATTGGATTAAACTGCGCGACAGGGCCGCGCTTTATGACGGATCATATCCGGTCTCTTTCGGATATCGCGCAGTGCTATGTCAGCTGCGTGCCAAATGCGGGGCTTCCCGATGAAGAAGGACACTACAATGAGACGCCGGGATCAATCGCGGCGGTGTTGGAGCAATTCGTTGAGGAGGGCTGGATCAATATTCTCGGCGGATGCTGCGGCACAACGCCTCAGCATATCGCGGCCATCGCGGAGATGGTTCAAGGGAAAACACCCCGTGTTCCCACAATCCGGCGCCGGTGTCATTTCTCCGGTGTGGATTACTTGGAGTTAGATGAGGATGCGCGTCCATTGCTCGTTGGTGAGCGGACAAATGTGATCGGCAGCCGGAAATTCAAGCGATTGATCGTGGAAGAGAAATATGAGGAAGCGTCTGAGATCGGCCGTAGACAGGCGCGGAGCGGCGCGCATGTTGTTGATGTCTGTCTCGCCAATCCGGACCGGGATGAATTAAGGGATATCGAGCGGTTTCTCGAACACCAGATCAAGAAAATTAAAACACCGTTGATGATCGATTCAACCGATGCGGATGTGATCGAGCGCGCGCTTCAATTCTGCCAAGGGAAAAGCATTATCAATTCGATCAACCTGGAGGATGGAGAGGAACGTTTCGCCCAAGTTGTTCCAATTGGGAAGCAGTATGGCGCCGCGTTTGTCGTGGGGTGCATCGATGACGATCCAGACCAGGGTATGGCAGTCACCTGCGAGCGGAAAGTGGAGATCGCCCAGCGGTCGTACGATCTATTGACAAATAAATACGGCGTGCCCCCGCAGGATATCATCTTCGATCCATTGGTCTTTCCCTGCGCGACAGGAGATGAGAATTATATCGGTTCCGCCGAACAGACCATCAACGGCGTCGCGGCGATCAAGAAAGAACTGCCTGAAACCCGTACGATTCTCGGAATCAGCAATGTTTCATTTGGATTGCCTCCGGCAGGACGTGAGATTTTGAATTCTGTTTTTCTCTATCATTGTACAAAAGCGGGATTGGATTTCGCGATTGTGAACACAGAAAAATTGGAACGATACGCGTCAATTTCCGAGGAAGAGCGCAAACTGGCGGAAGACCTGCTCTTCAATCGGGGAGAGAATCCGATCGACGCGTTCGCCTCGTTCTACAAAGGCAAGAAGGCGAAGGAGAAAAAGCCAAAAGAAAACCAGACAGTGGAAGAGCGTTTGGCGGATTACATCATCGAAGGTTCCAAAGATGGATTGATCGAGGATCTGGAACGGGCGCGGGAGAAATATGCGCCGCTCGATATTATTAACGGGCCGTTGATGGCGGGTATGTCCGAGGTGGGCCGTCTGTTCAATAACAATGAACTGATCGTCGCGGAAGTGCTTCAAAGCGCGGAAAGCATGAAAACGGCGGTGTCGCATCTCGAACAATTCATGGAGAAACACGAATCACAGACCCAGGTGACGATGCTTTTGGCGACGGTCAAAGGTGACGTTCACGATATCGGAAAGAACCTGGTTGAGATTATCTTTTCCAATAATGGGTACAATGTCATCGATCTTGGAATCAAAGTGGCGCCCGAAACGCTGATCGAGGCCTACCGGAAGCATCAACCCGATCTGATCGGATTGAGTGGATTATTGGTGAAATCAGCGCGCCAAATGGCGGTGACGGCGCACGATTTGAAACGGGAATCCATCGACGCGCCTGTTTTAGTCGGGGGCGCGGCGCTCTCGAATCAATTTACCCGGACGAAAATCGCGACGGAGTACGGTGGTCTGGCGATATATGCGAAAGACGCGATGAACGGCCTGGATCTCGCTAACCAGATCATGAATGACGAACGCCGGATCGAATTAGAGAATTTTGCGCGGGAAGAGACCGAACGGTTTTTGGCGAAAGCGCAGGACAAAGAGGCGCCGTTGAAAAAATCGCCCCCAAAATCCACGCCGAAATTGCGGCAGGATTATGATATTCCCGTTCCTCCGGATTTAAAGCCGCATGTGATTGAATCGTATCCAATGGATGAGATTTTTAAATATATCAATCTCCAAACACTCCTGGGGAAACATCTCGGCCTTAGGGGGATTGTGGATAAACTGCTGGCGGATGAGGATCTAAAAGCGATGGAGTTACATAAATTTGTGATCCAGATGTTGGATGAGATCATCGAAAAGAACATTATTATTCCAAAAGCGGTCTACCAATTTTTCCCCGTGCGCTCTGAAGGGGATACGATTGTGATTCTCGACGCGGCGCGCAAGGTGGAGCGGGAGCGGATGCGGTTTCCGCGTCAATCCGAACAGAAACAGTTGTGTTTAAGCGATTATGTGGCGTCCGATCGGGAGGATTACGCGGCGATGTTTGTGACAACCTGCGGCGCGCCGGGTGTCTCGGAATGGACCGCGCGGTATAAGAAGGATGGCGAGTATCTCAAGTCGCATATTCTCCAAGCGTTGGCCATCGAAAGCGCGGAAGGATTCGCCGAACTGCTGCATGAGAAACTCCGCGATATGTGGGGCATCTCCGATCCACCTGAATTGACGATGAAAGAAAAAATGCAGGCAAAATACCGGGGAATCCGTGTCAGTTTCGGTTACCCCGCCTGCCCCCGTATGGAAGATCAAACCCAGCTCTTCGCCCTCCTGGACGTGGAACGGCGTATCCAAGTCTCCCTAACGGAAAACTATATGATGGACCCGGAAGCGTCCGTCTCAGCTCTAGTGTTCCATCATCCAGATGGAAATTATTTCAATATCCCAGAGAAGGATATCGAAGCGTTTGAGGCGGCTTTAGTAGGGGATTAAGTTGAAGACTGAAGACTGAAGGCTGAAGGGAAAGGCAAATCACATTTGATGTGGCTGCCAAAAGATACTGCAAGATGAAACTCATCTATCTATTGCGTTTGGTTTTAACCACAATCTAACATTCTCACCAGGATCCCTTTGAGGATAAATCTTCAGATGAAAGACGTTCGAGTTTTTTAATCCATGACTCAAAATGAGGGCATTTCTCCCGCAAATGTTCCAATCCGATTTTGTTAACCGCTTCAGGACCGGCTATTACTTTTTGACCTTCATATTCCGGAATTTCTTTTATAATCCGCTTTGATGGCGCTGTTTGTTCTCCATCATCAATCAATTCGGGAGATGCGACATTTTTACATTGATTTTCAAGATATCGTATCGCAGATTCTTTTTCAAAAAATCTATCTAAAAGTTTGCTTGGATCGGTGAGAACGAGCGCTTCGAATTCATGCAGCTGAATATAAGGGATAAAATTAGTAGAGCCGATGTCTTTCAAGAATTCTTCTTCCAACCGCTCTACTCGCAGATAGGGATTACTACAATTACAGGCGTCTTCATATCCAGGAAAATCCACTGGAGCGCATACAGATCGAACATTGTCGTAAAAAATGCGTCTGGCTTCCGATCTTCTTTCATCCATAAAGATATATCTTTTTTTGCCTTTTTATAACTAATCATTCCTCCACGAAAAATCTGATTTTTCTTTCGTCCAGTTTCGACGCAACGTATGCTTGTAGATATTCCAAAATGTCCGAGATGATCGACTAAGACAAGATTAACAAACGCCTCTTCTGTTTGTCCTTCCACGATCATATTCAGACGAATCATTTATAAGGTCTCCCCCCAATCACGTTCTTCTCCCATAATTCAGCGAGTGAATATTCATCAAGCCACTCCTTCAATCTCTTCGTCTCAAGACGTTTAAAAATCGATTCTCTCCCTTTTCGTTCTACAACAATAATATCTTTAGGATCGAATCGATCGACTAAGGCGGCTGACTGTGTCGCTAGGATGACTTGCGTAGAAAGAGAAACACTCTTGATTAAACCCATTATGATTTCTATCGCATGGGGATGCAGACTGAGTTCCGGTTCGTCAATAATAAGAATTTGGGGTTGAGATTGTTGGGGAACTAATAACAAAGTCACGAGCGCCATAATACGCAAAGTTCCATCAGATGCGAAATAAGGACTGTATATCAAATCGGAACCTTGCTCGCGCCATTGTAAAAGAAGGCCTTCTTTCTCCGGTTCCTTCTCCGATTTCTGCTCATGTTCAAATACAAAATCATCAAAAAAAGGCAGGAGAAGACGAATTGTTTCAACGATTCTTTGATAATACTTGAATTTCATTTTCTTCAATCGATAGAGAAACGGCGCGAGATTTCCTCCATCTTTTTTTAAAAAATGCCCATCATTCACATCCCATTTATTACGAATTCGCGACGTTTCGGATGTGTTGTGAAAGTGGTACACAATGCTGGCTTCCATCAGATTACGAATATCCTCTTCATAAATATAATCATGCGCTTTATCTATGAGTTTGGTTTCTTTGTAGTTTGTTTCTGAGAATAACACGCGCCCATTACCATCTATACCTGATCTTTTTAGTTCCTCCATGAAGAATACTAATGTATCATTTGCGTAGGGACATAATCTCAGAGTATATTGGCAGTGACCACTTTTTGTTTGAAAGGCAAGGCGCGCTTCGATTTTCTTCGATGTTTCTTCTCCTTCGAAGAGCAGTCTATTCGCTCCACCACTGTTAGAAACAAAGTTTTGAAAATTACCAGATAAACCAGTCACCATCCAGTTCAGCATTCTAAAAAAATCCAGCAGATTTGATTTCCCCGCCCCATTCGGACCAATTAGAACATTGATTTGTCCTAGAGTGAGATTTTCAAGTTTACGAATGGATTTAAATCCTTGGATATTTAATTGCGTCAACGCGTTCATAATATATGACTCCAGCAAATGTGAACGTGAGTTAGTTTAATATATCTCACTCCGTCGGTGGGAGGATCTTGACTCGCCGTCCTTCTACGCGCAGGCGGTTTTCGTGGAAGAGGCGAATGGCTCGTGGGTAAATCTCACGTTCGGCGGCTTGCACCCGCTCCGCGAGGGATTCCGGCGTGTCTTCGTCATAGACTTCGACGGCTTTCTGCAGGATGATCGGACCGGTGTCGTAATTCTCGTCAACGAAATGGACTGTTGTTCCCGATATCTTCACTCCCATTTCGATGACCGCTTCATGGACGTGATGTCCGAAGACGCCCTTCCCGCAAAACGAGGGAATTAACGCAGGATGGATGTTCATGATTCGTCCGTAATATTTTGGATCGGTTCGGAAGAGAGACATATAACCGGCGAGTACGATTAAATCCGGATTCACTTCTATCACCGCGTCAGACACCGCTTGGTTGAATTTTTCCCAGGAAGGATATTCTTTCCGTGGGAAGACCCGCGCTGGGATATTGTGTTTTTTGGCCCGTTCAATACCGTAGGCGTCATTTTGACTGCTGATCACAAGAATGATCTCAATGGGCAACTCACCCGCTTCCATCAGATCGATCAGATTTTGCAACGTAGTTCCACTGCCGGACAGCAGCACGGCCACTTTTAGACGCTTCTTTACCATTGTCATGATTCTCCTTCATTACAAAATATCTCGCGCAGGCGCCGTATGGATCGCGCCGCGCGTTCATCGGGCGGTTCGCTGTCTTCCCCCGCGACAGCCGTCAGCCATCCCTGATAGTGTAATCGATCCAGTTCGATCTTCACACTTTTAAAATCAACGCATCCCTCCCCCAACACACAAAATGTCTCCGATTCCTCCTTGGATAAATCCTGCACATGAACGTATTGGATACAACTCCCATAAATCTGAATGATCCGCGCCGGATCGGCTTCCATCAATTGCAGATGGGCGGTATCGGGACAGAAGAAGACCGTGTTTGTGTCCACTAGATTTAACAAGCGATCGATCTCCTCTTCCGACTGAACGCGGTCTCCCCGTTGCGGAAGAAAATAAGTATAGAGGTCGTAGTCAAGACAACACTTAGCCAGTTCGTTTATCGCCTCCGCCATCACTTTGAAATCCGTTCGGATATCGCTCACTAATTCGCGGCTTCCCGTTGATACGACGAGATGCCGCGCTCCCATCGTATGTAGAAACGCCGCAATGGGAACATGGCGGTGGATTGTCTCTTCGCGCATCTCCGGAATGGACCAATCCCCGCCACCCATAACGGCGGTCAATTCAAGACGGCAGGTTCGCAGCCGTTCTTGCAGCAGTTCCGTCCGGTCTCCGAAACGCTCTACAAGGAACGTATCTCCTTCGATTCCCGCGAATCCACTTTCCGCGCTGTCCTCGATCGCCTGTTCGATTCGATCGGAGGGCCATGCGCTGGTTTGAAACGCAAACGTATATCGGCTCATCTTCCATTTCTCCGGTTGTGCTCATATCGTATAACAGGACGTAGTAACACGGTAGGATTGAAAATGAATTTCACAACGCCGGTTAAAAAAACGGCGGGAAAGTTATGCGACATGGATACGATCGAATTTCATCCCATTGGAGTGATCCACTCTCCCTATTCCAATCCCATCGGTATGCCGATACAAACTCAGGGCGCTAAAAACACTCCTGGAACCATTACATTAAATGAACAGTATAAAGAAGGTCTACTCGATTTGGATGGCTTTTCTCATTTGATTCTTCTCTATCATTTTCATTTATCAAAAGAATATAAATTAACGGTCAAACCTTATTTGGATGATGTTCCTCACGGTGTCTTCGCCACACGCGCGCCAAAACGCCCCAATCCAATCGGCCTTTCGATTGTAAGGTTAGAGAAAATTGAGGATACGGTATTGCACATACTTGATGTCGATATAGTCGATGGAACACCGTTGCTCGATATTAAACCTTACGTGCCGCAATTCAATCCATCTTCGTCTATCCGGTCAGGTTGGCTTACTGATAAAGCAAGTTTCGCCACGGAAAAAAAGTCCGATACGAGGATCTGAATCTATTCCCCCCGGCTGATCGCCTCCACATGCTCCCGGACTACTTCCGGGGGGGAATCCTTTACCAATTTACGAAACGCTAGAAAGAGAAACAACACATCATCCACTCGCCCCAAAAATAGAAAGGGAAAATCCCGGATCAGATCGATCGGACAAAAGAAATAAATAATCGAAGCGTAACAAAGAAATTTTAAATAAAATGGTACCCGTGGATCGTTCAGCAACCGGTAAAACAACCGGATAAAACTGGGGAGATGAATCAAAAACGTAAGGATCTTTAATGGAGAAAACCGTCCGGCGGTTTGAAGAATACGGCTGAAACGGAATGGATTGGCCACGTCTCTTTATAACCCCAATCTTTGCCGCAGCGTATTGCGGGAGATCCCCAGCAATTTGGCGGCTTGTACCTGATTGCCCTTTGTATGTGTCATCGCCCGTTTGGCCAGTTCCGCCTCTAACCAAAAATAGATTTTCATCGGGCGGCTTTCCTGTCGCTTGAGGATTTCCTTCCACAACCGATCCAGCGCGGTTTCCCAAATCTCCTTCGACGCGGCCTTCGCGTGGACTTTCCTCCGTGACGATGGATCTCTCAACAAGCCGTCCCTGGGGCAAGAGATGTTCCACAGCGATCACACCGCTTTGCGAGAGAAGCAACGCCCGTTGAACAGAATTTTCTAATTCCCGCACATTTCCGGGCCAGTCGTGATTCTCCAGGTAATCCGCCGCTTCTTTCGAAAGTTGCAATGAATCGTATCCCGCCCGTCTGGCGAAATATCGCGCGAGGATCGGGATGTCTTCTTTGCGCTCCCGCAAAGGTGGCAGATGAATTGTCACCACTTGCAAACGGTAGAACAGGTCTTCACGGAATTCACCCTTCTTTACTCTTTGTGTCAAATCACGATTGGTCGCGGCGATAATCCGGACGTCGGTCTGTAGAATCTCCTTGCCTCCAACTCGTTGAAATGTCCGATCTTGGAGGATACGAAGGAGTTTTCCCTGTGTTACTAGACTCAATTCCCCGATCTCATCTAAAAAGATCGTGCCGCCGCGCGCCTGCTCGAATTTCCCAATGCGCCGTTCATGCGCCCCGGAGAACGCCCCTTTCTCGTGCCCGAACAGTTCACTCTCCAAAAGCGATTCGGGAATCGCAGCGCAGTTTAAAGGAAGAAAGAGATTGTCTTTACGCGGACTGTGGCTGTAAATCGCCCGAGCGACCAGTTCCTTGCCTGTCCCGCTCTCGCCCGTAATCAACGCCAGCGCGTCGCTGCCGGTCACCCGCCCAATTAGTTTATATACTTCCTGCATCGCGGGGGAGTTTCCCACAAGCACATCATCGGATGACGAGAGCCCCTCTTTTACCCCCCAGACAACAGATTTTTGCATCATCCGCCGGATCGAGAGCGCGTCACGAATCAACTCCATCATCTTGGGCGGATCGAAGGGTTTCAACGCATAGTCATAGGCTCCCAGCCGCGTCGCTTCGATGGCCGAATTCGTCGTTGAGTAGGCTGTCATGATGATGACCGGGATCTGACGGTTTTTTTTTGCGATCTCGCTTAAGGCGGTCAAACCATCCATTCCCTTCATCTTGATATCCATCAAGATCAAATCCGGTGTCATTCGTTCGAGAATCGTGAGCGCTTCTTCCCCCGAATACGCGCTGGATATTGAACAGTTTAGAGGCGACAAGAACCGCCGGAACGAGTAATGGACATCTTCTTCATCATCGACAATCAATATAGCCGATTCATCCATGGTGAATCATCCTCATATCTCTTTTGGATTTCCTCTGTCCCGGCTTTTATATATGAAAATGAGTCTCAAGCATGTAGGGTGGTTCGCATCTTTTTGAGGCGCCATTTTCGCAAATCATTCCCGGTGGGTCGATAAAGGGTGACCCACCCTACCGCTTCCGCGACTCATTTTCATTTGCAGTAGTGATCTTCTATCATAATGGTTCCTATGAAATGAAAATCACGGTAATTGACTCTAGCGCTGTTTTGAATACTGTATTATTATAGCGTCGCCAACGCAAATGGTCGCCCGCTAGGGTGACCCGATTTTATTTGGTGAATGGGATACACTCATGGTAGATGATTTTTCTTTTAACGAAAACGGCATAGAGATGGAAAATGAAGAATCCATTGAAGAGCGTCAGACGATTCGTACGAAGATCGGTCCCGGCGCCTTCCTCCAAGGAACCCTTCAGCTGAAACAAGGGATGGAAATCCTGGGGAATTTTAAAGGGGATATCCTATCCAACAGCCGGGTAAAAGTGCTGAAGGGTGGACATCTGGAAGGATCGGTGGACGCGTTTGACGTCACCGTGGAAGGCGAGGCGAAGGTCGCATCTATGAATGCGCGGAAACGTTTCGCCGTCACAGGGGAGGGTAAATTCACCGGAACGTTGGACATCCAACCCGAAGAGATAGTCCTTTCCGAATACGCCTTGTTCGGCTCAAACGATGAAATCGCGGAAGAATTCGCAAAGACATACACTAGTCCCCACCCATCTTCCATTCAAGAGAAGAAAGAAATCTCTCTCCCAGACCAGGCAGACGAAAACGGCGAATCATAAAATGATCCTGCGCTTTCCCTATCGATACATTGAGACTCCTTTCTTCGTTTTATGAAATTCTTATATGGTTTTAATATCTATTGAATCACCATCTAATTTATAGTACTATTAAAATCGAATTCTAGAAAACATATTTGTAATCGGTCAACCATCTGAAGTGATAGATTCCTCCCTCAAACCTATGGGGAGAATCAGTTTCTTGATGATTGTCGCTATATCACTTCATGTGACTGACCTGATGCGCATATTTAACCACCGTGTAGAGTGAAAAGCAATTGCAAATATCAAAATTGACACACACTCATTAAATCGTTTTTGGGATCAACCCATCTGTTTCGAGCGTTAAACTGAGTTCAAGAGAAAACGTTTTTACGTCATGTCCCTTAATAAATACTAGAAGAAGTGACGGCGCCACCCGCCACTTCTTACTTTATAAGAGCCAAATGCGCAAAGGAGATAGTACGTTGAAAAGACAGGCGTTTACCTTGATTGAACTTCTAATTGTCGTCGCGATTATCGGGATTCTCGCCGCCATCGCTGTTCCCAATTTTCTAAACGCTCAACTGCGGGCCAAGATCGCCAGGGCGGAATCCGAAATTCGCAACATCGGTATGTCGTTGGAAGCGTATCGTCTAGACAATAATTTATATCCACCTACGAACCATCCAGATTGTACTTGGAAATATCCGATCAGCACTCGGTTGTATCCATTAACCACTCCCATCGCTTATATGTCATCAGTTCCCATTGATCCGTTTCTCTATGGACCGCCAGGAACCCGGATCAACGACGAGCAATCGGAGTGGTATGACACCTACGATTACGTGGATATCTGGTCGCTTTTTCAATTTTGTGAGATGACAATTGTCACATTACCGTTTCGTTGTTCGGAATGGAAAGTGACCAGCGCAGGACCGGACGCGACCAACACGTATGGACGGGCGTATATGTTTGATGTGTCGAATGGATTGCGAAGTTGGGGTGATATTATACGTATTGGTCCCCGTTCCTCAAAACCATGCGAAGATGAATATGTCGGAAAATAAATAGAACGTGGACGTCTAGCCTGGAAATGGAACGCAGGCGTCCCGCCCGTGAAAATAACAACGAATTATTTACATTTAGATAAAAAATCAATATAGGAATTCAAAACATCAGCAGAGTGAAACTGCTGCGAATCATCAAATAAAGGGGAGTGTTACAATGAAAAGGATTTTGTGCGTATTTTTATTCGCCTCGCTGGCTACAGTGGGATTCACGCAGGAAGAAAAAGTCTTCATCACGAGTTTCGAAGATTCGGAAGAACTCACCGGCAGCTGGGATAATAGCTGGACCGGCGGCTCGTTTCAGGAATGCTTCGTTGATTATGGAACCGATCCAGCCCCTCCTGACGGAGACGCCGTTCTCGTCATTTTCTATGACAACGCCGGTTCAACTTGGCAGCACTCGACATTCAATTTCGCGGTTCCAGCTGTTGATATCACCGGCATGCGGGAAATTCATATGTCGGTCTATTTCACTCCGGAATCTACGGGGGATCTGCAGATCCGAATGGATCTTCCTAACGGCAATATTCTAGGCTTCGCTGATGTCCCATCCGCTGGGGAATGGCACGAACTGGTCTGGAAAAATCGATCGGAAAACGTCAGTCATGGATTTCTTGTCGGAACTTACATACATCCAAGGCTTTATCGTACCGACACCAGGTGACGCGGCCGGCGAAGTGTGGATTGATAACTTCTACGCCTTCCGTCCGGCGGATATCCCTGCGGAAATTGACGAAGTGGTTGTCTATGGCTTCAACGAAGCCGATCCAGACACCGGCGCGCCGGTGGGATGGACGAAAGCGAGCGACGAAGATGGCTACATGCCCGAAATGGCTGCTGGTTTAGCCGATCCATCTGAAGGCTCCGATTCGATGGTCATGTTCTGTTGGAGCGGGTACGTCAATAACGTGATAACGACCGACGCGCTGGGCGCGTTCGACCGCTGGCGGGAAGCGTTGGAAATCCAGTTCGATGTGCTGACACCGGAAGCGATCTCCGGCGGTTGGATGCAGAGCCGGATCGTGGTTCGATCCGGAATTGGAGAGGATGCGGACAGTGTCGTTGAAGATTCAATGAAAGAAATCGGTTATGCGGACGCGGTTGATGATTGGAAAACACTGTTATGGGAAGTGGACATGACAGATCATATTCCCAATATTAACGCCGCCGATGGATGGCTTGAAATCCAGATTGACACGAACCAAAACGGCGACGCTGATGGGCAAATGATTCTCGTCGACAATTTCCGTGTTACCGTGCCCCGCGAACCGGTTGATGTAAACAGTTGGGCTCTCTATTAAATCTATTTCTATTTACAATAACGGGGATCAACCAAGCGTTGATCCCCGATACCATTAAGTTACATTGACCGAACGCCAAGAGAAAGGCTGTTTCTTGCCCTTACATACCTTCACTCTTCAATCTTAACACTTAGAGTCGAGTGTTTATATTGATTGGATTATTTCCTGTGAATATCAATCGCTTGTTACTATAAGAACAAACAAACGAGGATAACATCATTGAAAAGGTAAAATACGCGCAATCTATTCTTGATAAGGCGCCGCCAGAGGGAAACACTTCACTGAATAAAATCATCCTCATTTTCTAATTCGCTTAAAAATTGTTCGGAAGATACGATTGCACGATCAATAAGTGTCGATAATTCAACTGTTTGAGTTCTTAAAGAAATCAAATTACCTTCTAAAGAGGTAATAGAATTTTGATTTAAATTTTGCTCGAGAAAGAGTAAAGTATTATAATATTCATCTAAAATCAATCCCATTTTCATTTCTGATTTCTGCATGTTTTGATAAAATCATCATCAATTTTCTCAGTAAATGTAAAAAACATCTGATCAGCACATTTAATAATCCGGTAAAAAGCATCTTTTGTCACCTGATCAAGTTCTCCGGTTACATCATCAACCAGAACCACTATTTTGCTTTTCTCTCCCCTGCCCTCCTCCAGTTTACTGATCAAATTGATTTTTCCCAATTTTAAACATAATGCCAATAGACGGCACTGTCCAGTTGAACCGAAATGACGCAGCAGTTTACCACTGTAAAGAAAATCAAAATCATCAACCTGTGGCCCAAAACTGGTATAACCTTTTAATTTATCTTTTTCACGGTCCCGCTTTAAACGATTCTGAAATAATTCGTTATTATTTGTTCCACTGTGAAAACGATAATCAATGTCAAATTTAACCGAATCCGCTTTGATCGAATTGATTAAGCCGTTAATTTCATTTTTAAGCGCTTCACAGGCTTTTTTACGGTAATCCACAATCGTACATCCCTTTTCCGCTATCATCGCTTCATAGACATCCATAAGCGTTAAATCGGGATTATTAGAACGCAACATGACATTACGGGTTTTCAAAACGGTAAGATAATCGCTTAAAATCGTCAGATATTCCGGATGCAATGTAGATATCAACATATCAAAATAGCGTCTTCTCAATCCGGAACTGCCACTTACAATCAGGATATCATCAGGCGAAAAAGCGACTGCTTTAAATTTCTGAATAAATTCACTGGCCTTCGAAACCGGTGCCCCATCCATCCTTAATTTGCGCTTATCCAGATATTCAACTTCCAATAGCTGTTCCCAAGCCTGTCCGATATTAACCTGTGATTTTATGTAAAATCCTTTTCCACCGATTTTTTTTAAATCTTTCAGTTGTGACGTCCGGAATGAACGAAGCATGCTGATAAAAAAAATGGCTTCAAGTAAGTTTGTTTTCCCCTCACCATTTTGACCGATAAACACATTAACAGTCGATTTAAATGTAAGATTCAACTCGGAATAGTTGCGAAAATCGCGAAGAGAGAGAGACGAAATCATAGATGATCCTTTTCAGCAAATAATTGATTGGATCAAAGGTTTAACAAACAATCAGATTGAAGAAACAGTCTTCAATCTGAACTTAAAATCGACGCTGAAAAATTACTTATTTCTCATCGGCATAATGACATAAAGGAAGCCATCGCCACCTTCAATACCGACAGGACTGAAGCCGTCATTCAACTTCAATGATACATTATCACTGCTGACATGTCTGAATGGATCAGCCAGGAATGCCGGATTAAAGGAAATATTAATTTCTGTATCATTGTAATCAATTTCAATAACGTCTTTTGCTTCACCGACTTCTGAACTTGCAGCATCAAATTGCAACATATTATTACCAATATTCAATTTGATAAATGAACCGCTGTCAGCAATAGAGATGGCAACCAGATCCAGTCTGGATAAGAAATCCTGAGCTGAAATGCTGATTGATTTGCTGAACGAAGCCGGTATAACCTGGCGGTAATTGGGATAGTTTCCTTCAATCAACTTTGAAGTTAAAATGGATTTTCCGGTATCAAAAAGAATCTGATTTTCACCAATTTCTATTGAGACTTCTCCACCTTTTCCTACCAACCGTTTCAACTCAGTAGCACTCTTAATTGGCAGAATGGAATCACCGTCTTCTCCGGTAAAATTGTCAAGAATTTTTTCAACCAATGCCAAGCGTTTACCATCAGTAGCCACAGCTGTGAACGTGTTTTCTTTGATTGACAGCAGAATTCCATGTAGAACCTTACGGGAATCATCAAGACTGACCGCATAGGAAATTTGATCCAGAATACGCGATAATTCTTCTTCCGGCAATTTGAACTGTTTGATCGGAGTAAATTGGATTGGAAGCGGAAAATCTTCCTCAGATAAGCCGTAAATCAAGCCGGAGTAACTGCCACATTTTATTTCTGTATGATGATTTTCATTGGTATCCATGGAGACTTCTTTACCAATAAACTTACCAACAAACATCTGTAATTTTTTAGCCGGTAAAGTTGTTTTTCCTTCACGTTCAACAGTCGCTTCAATTTTGGTAGTAATACGTATTTCCAGATCAGTAGTAGTTAAGGTAAGGCAGTTTTCTTCAGCCTCCATCAACACATTTGCCAGTACAGGCAATGTTGTTCGTGATCCGATTACACTTGTCAGTTTTTGTAATGCTTCCTGAAGGCTGTTTTTGGCTACCGTTAATTTCATCTTATACTCCAATTTTTCGACTTATTTACAGATGTTAATATTAGTAATTTATATTATATATATTAAAATAAAACTATTGTTATTATTATAAGCTGTTAATTTGTTAATAAATTTAATTTCAAGTAGGAAAAACTCAAATTTTAATTATTAATAACCCTGTTTTTTTTTGTTTAAAACCTATACTCGTCTGTGAATTAATGTTATTAACATAATTATTTAATGAAAAATTAACAATTTTATTAACAACCCAGACAAGGAGACAAGAATGTCATATGATATATCAGACTTATTCAACCGTTATCCGGAATTACAATTACAACAGGATAATATACTGAAAGCTTGTTCAATTTTCAAAGAAACATTCAAAAATGATGGTACTCTTTTTGTTTGCGGTAATGGAGGGAGTGCCAGTGATGCTGAACATATTGCCGGTGAACTTTTAAAAGGATTTCTTAAATTAAGACCAATTGATAAAGAGCTGCGCAATAAACTGGAAACTGATTATCAGGAACAAGGTAAATTTATTGCCGATGGACTGCAAAATGGTCTGAAAACAATTTCATTAATTGGACATCCTTCACTTTCAACAGCGTTTGCCAATGATGTGAATGCATCATTGATTTTTGCTCAACAACTTCATGTGTTGGGAAAAAAAGGTGATGCCTTGTTAGCTTTATCAACATCCGGAAATTCTGATAATGTGATTAAATGTATGCAATTAGCTAATGTTAAAGGAATTAAAACAGTAGCTATGACCGGAAGTGGGGGAGGGAAGTGTAAAGAACTTGCTGAATGCTGCATTCAGGCACCATCGAAAGAAACATACATTGTTCAGGAATATCATCTTCCTGTTTATCATGCAATCTGTGCTGTATTAGAGGATGAATTTTATGGTGAATAAAAAAGAAAAAATAAAGCATGTTGCAATTATTATGGATGGCAATGGACGCTGGGCAAAGCAACGTGGCTTTGAACGAATTGAAGGTCATCGCGCTGGCGCTGAAGCAGTTAAACGGACCATTCAGGCAGCTCAGGATTTTGGTATTGAATACCTTACCTTATATGCGTTCAGTACTGAAAACTGGAAGCGGGAAAAATCTGAAGTTATGGGTTTAATGTCTTTATTACGTGAATTTATTGATAAAAATATTGAGGAAGTTAATGAGAAAGGAATCCGCCTGAAAGCAATTGGCCGTTTGAATCAACTTCCTTTTCCTACCAGAAAAAAATTATTTAAAGCAATTGAACAGACAAAAAACAATACAAAAGGCAATCTTGTTCTGGCATTAAGTTATGGTGGCAGAGCAGAACTTATCGATGCAGTTAAAAAAATATCTGAAGAGGTAAAATCAGGGAGCATCAAAATTAAAAATATTGATGAAGAACTGATTTCAAATTATCTTTACGATCCAACTATTCCCGATCCTGATCTCATGATTAGAACCAGTAGCGAATTTCGCATCAGTAACTTTCTGCTCTGGCAATTGTCCTATTCTGAAATCTACATTTCTGATCTGCTCTGGCCGGACTTTGATAAACATGAATTCCAAAAAGCTTTGGATAGTTACTACAATCGTGAAAGACGTTTCGGAGGCCGTTTGAAATAGTCGTCATTTCCAGTCGTCACTTTGTCGTTATATAGAAAAATAGCCTCAAAATTACTTTCACTTATTGAAAATAACTTGATAACAGGTATCTTTACAAAACATTCAAAATTAATTAAAAGGCAGCAATGAAATTCTTTAACACAGCAGGACCTGTAAATAAAAGTATTCATTATAAAATAGATCCATTAAAGCGTTTGGATACAGAAGAAATTCTGATGTTAATTGAACAACAGAAGTATTTTATTCTCCATGCTCCCCGTCAAACAGGAAAGACATCGTGCTTATTGGCTCTACGTGATTATCTGAATAAAGGAAGCGATTATTATTGTGTATATGCAAATTTTGAAGCTGGACAGGCAGCTAGAAATGATATACATGATGGTATAAGCTCAATTTTATCTGAACTGCATGCTCGTATTTCTGATACACTTAATATAAAAATTCCTTTTACAGTAAATGAAATAATAGAATCAAACAGTGCAAATAATGCATTAAACGCATATCTTAATAATATCTGTAAATTGCTGGATAAACCTTTTATTCTGTTTATAGATGAAATTGATGCTTTGGTTGGTGATACATTGATATCAGTACTACGTCAATTACGTTCCGGATATGATACTCGACCGACTCTTTTTCCACAATCTGTCATTCTTTGCGGAGTTCGCGATATAAAAGATTACCGTATTCATCGAAGTGATGATGATATTATTACAGGTGGTAGTTGTTTTAATATTAAATCTGAATCATTATCTCTTGGTAATTTTTCTGAACAGGACGTTAGAACATTATATGCGGAACATACAAAAGAGACTGGACAACAGTTTGATGACGCCTGTTTTCCATTAATTATGCAGTATACAGGTGGACAACCCTGGTTGGTTAATGCGCTGGGATATGAAGTTACATTTAAAATGAAAGAAAACCGTGATCGTTCTGTTGTAATTACAGCTGATATGCTCAACCAGGCAAAAGAAAACTTGATTTTATCCAGGGCAACTCACCTTGATCAACTTGCCGATAAACTTAAAGAAGATCGGGTTCGTCATGTTATTGAACCCATGTTGACTGGTGATGACAGCGATGCCAGCTTTGACGACAATGAATATTGCGTTGATCTCGGTCTTATTAAAAAGAGTGATCGTGGATATATCATTTCCAACGATATTTATAAAGAAGTTATGCCGCGAGAATTAACCACAATGATTCAAAATGGTTTTATGGCTAAGTTTCAGCCGGAATGGATCAATCCTGATGCTACATTGAATGTTCATAAACTAATGACAATGTTTCAGCAATTCTGGCGTGAAAACAGTGATATATGGTCTGCGAAAATAGCAGGATATAATGAAGCTGCACCCCATCTTGTTTTTCAAGGATTTTTGCAATGGGTCAGTAATGGTCAGGGCTTGATTGAAAGAGAATATGGCCTTGGTAGAAGCAGAGCAGATCTCTATTTACGCTGGAAATATACTAAAGGTGAACAGCGTATTGTCTTTGAACTGAAAATGCGCACTGAAAGAGATAATTCCTCCAAAAAATTTGAAAAAATAAAAAATGACGGCCTTAGACAAATCTCTCAATACGCTGATCTCTGTGGTGCCGATGAAGCCCATCTGATTATTTTTGATCGTCGACCCTCAATTGACTGGAAAAATAAACTATATATTGACAATACAAAACAAAATAAACTCAATATCAGCATCTGGGGAATGTGAGTTTTCATATAGTTGTATTTGTATCTATCTATTTTTTGATAAACTTATTAAGAAGAACGATAATGAAAACTTATAAATTTACCCTTGTTGAAGTTATTATAATTTTACTGATTCTTGTTATTTTAGCAGCAATGTTATTACCTGCTCTTAATTCAAAACGGGAAGTAACCAGAAATATTTCCTGTGCAGGTAATCTAAGATCAATGGGTTTGTCTTTTAAACAATATGCATTGGACTTTAATAATCAATTTCCGAGTGGGATGAATGATGCTGGTTTAGATAAACTAAGGGAAAATGATTATTTGACTGACTTTAAAATTTATGCATGTCCTTCAACTTCAGATACAGGAACAATTGATGGCATTAGTGTGAAATCAAGTTATCAATATATCGGCAATATGTCAGAAGAAAATACTCAACCTGACAGCGGATTAATGGCTGATTATTCCGGCAATCACAGTGATTACGGTAATATTCTCTTCTGTGATGGCCATGTTACAGGTTATGCAGGTTCTTCCTGGCTGTCCAATGCTGGTAATAAAGGTTTTGTTAACTATTAAAGAATAAAAAATTTTCACAGATATCCCATAGAATTCTATTAAAATAGAAAAAAGCAGATTTCAGTATACCTTAATTGCAACCAAACAAAAAAAGGAAATGCCATGAAACCTGCCAAGCATCAATTTAGTGTACTAAAACAAATTTGCAATCATATTCCACCCTATCTTGTTTCAAAGCTGGCCAAGAAAAATGGAGTAACCCAAAAAAGTCGCAGCTTCAGTCCCTGGAGTCATATCGTGAGCCTTGTTTATGCTCAATTATCGCATGCATTAAGTTTGAATGATGTTTGTGATTCCCTTAGGAACCATTCAGGCGCTTTGGCGTCAGTCCGGGGAGCAACAGCTCCAAGCCGCAATGGTTTGTCTAATGCCAATAAAATCCGTAATCCCAAAATGGCTGAAGAACTGTTCTGGGAAGTAATGAAACAAATAACGCATGATCATCCTGACTTTATTCACAGCCGAAAATATAGTAAAATGCCACGTAGGTTCAAACGGACAATCAATGCAATAGATTCATCTACTATTCAATTAATTGCCAAATGTCTCAATTGGGCAAAGCACCGTCGAAGAAAAGCTGCGGCCAAAATGCATATGCGACTTGATCTGCAATCATTTTTACCTCGTTTTGCCATAATAAAAAGCGGCAACACCCATGATTCAACAGAAGCATATGAGTTGTGTGCTGACATAAAAGCAGGTGAGATAGTTGTCGGAGATAAGGCATATGTCGATTTCAAACACCTTTTTATGCTGGACAAACGCGGTGTCTTCTGGGTAACCCGTTCAAAAGATAATATGCAATATGAGACTATGGGACAGCATGCTGCTCCAGGGAAAAACATTATTCGTGATGAGATAATTAAGCTTGCTGTTGAAACTACATATAAGCAATACCCCAAAACCTTCAGATTGGTTGAAGCAAAAGTAGTAGTCAATGGCAAAGAGAAAATAATGAAATTTATAACCAATAACCTTGAGTGGTCAGCAACCTCTATCAGCGAACTCTATAAGTCCCGTTGGGGAATAGAAGTCTTTTTCAAAGAGATCAAGCAAACATTGCAATTGGCTGACTTTCTCGGTAACAATGAAAATGCTGTCCTCTGGCAGATCTGGACATCTTTGCTTGCATATTTACTCGTCAGGTTTGTCAAGTTTGCATCAGGTTGGAATCAATCATTTGCACGACTTTTTACGTTGATTCGAGGTACCTTGTGGGACAGACTTGATTTAGAAAGTGTAATAGCATACTGTGGGACAGCACCTGGTAAAAATAGAATCAGGGGAGCGCCTGAAAAGGCTTTTCAGCCAGTATTTGATTTTTAAAACCAGGCAGATACCCAAAGAATGCAAAAAAATGTCTTAACTGGGTATTGTAAAAGTCAGGAAATCCTCCGTTCAAAGTCAAGCAAAATAAGTTCTTTTTATTGGCTTATGGGACTACTGTGAAAAATTTTCTACTTTTAATTTGTAAATTTCGCAATATTGTTTGTATCAGATACTCAACATTAATTAGTTAAAATAAGTGTTGTTTTTTTCAGGATTTAAGGCTTCACTTAATTAAGGGGGACAAATGAGTGATACCAATGTTGTTGATTCAACTGCTTCGGAAGCTGGTTTGGAAGAAAAACGTCAATTAGTTCGCAGTCTTACATCAAGGGATGACAGTGATTATTATATAAAGGGTTACTTTAATCCTAAAATTGTCAGGATGATACTATTTTATGTAATTGGAGTTAATTTATTTGCAGCTATTGTTATCGCACTGG
>CAXXSM010000149.1:0-192935 GCA_963663405.2 bacterium
TTCAATTCCTTCCAATGCCTTTTTAATAGCAGTTAATTGCTCTTCGATCATTTTGATTGATTGATTTGTTGATTCAACATCTAGAAAGCCCGGAGGACCACCTCGAAAGCCTCTTTGTCCACCACGGCCACCGCGGGATCTGTCCAGGCTGGGATCTTCACGGGCCTCAAGACCAGGCCCCCGGTTGACACGTTGCCCAAATGCTGACCATGAGAATGAAAACACCATCAATAGTGCGAGGATTGATACTGCGCATTTCTTCATGATTTTGACCTTTCTATAAGAGGAATGAGTTCAATTTGTTCGTTTCGGCGCCCCAGCGCAGTTCTGACTGCTCTATAGAATAATATCGTTGAGTTCCCAATCCTTGCGGAAGTGGGGTTTAATATACTCGTTGGCTTTTTCATGGTTTGTAAAGCGGAGATTCTTGCCATCCCACAGGAGTTTTTCGTTTGGGAATCGCCAGGATATGGCTCCGAGAAGCATCCATTCCGTGTAAGGGCCTGCAATGCTGAAGTTTGAGCACGCTGGTTTCCCTTCCTTGCAAGCGCGGATCCAATCTTTATAATGCCCCGGTGAGCGTTCTATGATTTTTGGAGGATTCTTGTAATCTTGCATTTTCGATTCGGGGATTAGATGGACACTCTCACCACGGGCACTGGTTCCCATAAATCCCTTTGTTCCGATAAATACTTCATTGAATCCTTGCACATCCGCATCGGTTAGACCTTCCGGTGTCTTGAAATTCTTCGCCGTATCGCCTTCATACCAATAGATCGTTACTGGAGGCATTTTTCCAGTTGGCGTATACTTGTTTGGACGTTCAGGGAATTCAAACTTGCACGAATAGTGAGGATAGGTAACAGGATTGACTCCCTCAACCGCCGTGCATTCTACACTGGTGGGACTTCCGAGTTGCAGGCCCCAGTTGGCGGGTCCTAACTGATGGATTCCCCAATCGCCGATCATTTGTGTTCCATATTCCAGGAATCCCCGCCAATTGCTCGGATGAATCTTGGAACTGTAAGTATGTTCGGCGGCGCGGCCTGTCCAGAGATCCCAGTTCAGTGTTTCCGGGATTTCCTCAACTTCTGGCCATTCGATGATGCCACGCGCAAAACCTCCGCTGCTCATGGAGTGAACCTCGGTGATGTCTCCGAGATCACCATTCCAGATGACTTCACATGCGATCCGTGTCGCGATAGAAGAGTATCCCTGGTTGCCCATCTGTGTTGCGACATTGTATTTTTTTCGCGGCTTTAGTTAATAGGCGGGCTTCCCAGACCGTCTGAGTGAGGGGCTTCTGGCAATAAACGCCTAAGCCCCGCTCCATTGCATACAACGCCACGGAAGCGTGCATGTGGTCAGGGATTGTAATGGTTATCCCGTCAAGGTTTTTTTGCTCTTTATCGAGCATTATACGATAATCCCGGTATAACTTGGTTGCAGAATACCGGTCTCCCGCCCGATTCAGGAAATTCTCATCCACATCACAGAACGCATAGAGGTTTTCGCTACTAACACTTCTAACATCGTTACCTCCCTGCATGCCTCCAACGCCAACGCAGCCGACATTCAGTTTATCACTCGGCGCCGGTTGTCCCGATTGCGCCAAAACGCTTCGTGGCACGATTGAAAAGGCGGCGAGTGAACCCATCGCAGCCATGAATTCCCGTCTGGGCCGTCCGTTTTTTCTCCCTGCTTTTGTTTTCCCATTGTCATCCCCTTTTTCGTAAGATGAATGTCTCGGCGGCTGTTGAAAGCGCGGCGGACACTCAATCATGAATCTTCCGTATCTTTACTATTTAAGACTCAATTTAACTTCTCGTGTAGAGAGGATTTGCTTTAATTAACAAAGCGATGCTTTGGTTTTTAATGAGCGCGAACCGGATCGTCATGAATCAATGCGGAAAATAACAAAGGCTCTTCCGACAAGTGAGTACGTTTCTCAACAATCCATTTACTTTTTGCGGGAAATTTTGAAGCCCAGCGCTATTATTCAGGATTCTTATTGTCTGAACCTTGATTTACTTGATTCGCTTGATTTTCTTGATTTTTAAATCATGGTAATCCTATAATCCTTTTAAGACAGCGCCAGTAACGACAACGCCGCGCGGTGGCGGCTTTTAGCTGGCTTTTAAATCATGGTTCGGACGATTAAGCCGTCCTGAACAAAGATCGCAATTTCCCAAAATGTTTTTTTATACTCAATTACCGGATGAACCATAATAAAGAATAGTATGATATAAATGAATGCCCGAAAAATATATGGATAAAAATTAATGTCTATAGGGTATCCCCATGCCATTGATTACACACAGCTAGCCAACCATTGGTTACAACTCACCTAAAACTCAAAACGAATAATTTTGAAATTTATTGCCGCCGGGATTAATCAGGCTGATTTTTATGGTTTTAATTTTCAATTTACAAATTCACGATTCATCTACTCTACAGAAAAAACTGTTGCCTGTCATATAATACAAAATAATATAATTCATAAGACTCATCGGATAAAGCGATTGGAAAAAGCAAAGCAATACGAAGAAATGCGCCGCTATACTATTAAGAACACCATTGCAAAGGTGAGATCGGTATCCTGCGTCATTTCCGAGGAGTATATAACGTGGGTGTTAAATGGTTGTATAGAATATTCAATTGGGATTTTGCGCGAAATGGATTTTGGCGTGTTTTCTCTTTTGCTCTCCTATTAAGCGCCGTTTGCGGAGGGCTCTTGAGTCCGCCGCGTCTTGAGGCGGCGCGGGTGAACGATCCGGAATTGGAATATCGGTCCTATTGGGATCAGGGAGAATACCAACAAGCGTTGGATGTTATCCAAAAGCAGATGGAGGCGCGTCCGGAGTTTGCGGAGAGCCGTGTGTACCGTTCTTTTGTCTGGCGGTCTCACCGCGCGGCGCTCAACTTTGCGATGGGGCGGGTGGATGAAGCGATCGCCGATATGGAATGGATCGTCGAGACCAATGTTGAGCCGGTTTTTTTGCTGCGGCTGACTGAGTATTACAAATATAGAGGACGTTTGGAGGATTTTGAAAATACATTGTTGCGCGCTTCCTCGCGTTCGTCTTGGGTTTTCCATACGCAAGAAGAAAACGTGTTGGCTTTGGCGCGTATTGTGGAATTGCAGGGGGATGATCCGAAACGGATTCTAACAACGTTTTATACAACTCTAATGGAAAACCGGCCGGAGTTCGCGCCGGGATTCGTTGGCGCGGGTGATCTAACCTTAAGTAAAGGGGCATACGATCTGGCGGAAGACTATTACCGCAAAGCGCTGGCGGTGGATGAGAAGAACCAAGACGCCCTCGCTGGATTGGCGGAGTGTTATTGGAAAGCCAGCGATTCACGGGCGGTTGAGATTATTGAACAACTTCTAACCATCAATCCGCGCCACTGCCGCGCAAAAGCGCTGGAGGCCGAATTACTGCTGGATTCGGGGGAGGCGGAACCAGCGCTGGAAAAAATTGAAGAAGCCCTAAAGGTGAATCCCAACCATATCCGGCTTCGCTCTCTCAAAGCAGGGGCGTTATTTCTTCAAGATGAATTGGACGCAATGCGCAAGGTTCAAGAAGAGACGCTTCAATTCAATCCTCACTGTTCCGCGGTCTATCGCGTTCCGGGGCGAATCGCGTCGCGGCGGTACCGGTTTGAGGAAGGGGCTTCCTTTCAAGAGAAGGCGCTGCAAATCGATTCCAAAGATAAAGAAGCAAGGGCGCTTTACGCGCTCGATCTGCTGCGCCTGGGGCGGGACGAAGAAGGTAAGCGGGAACTGGAACAAGCGTTTAAAGACGATCCATTCAACACGCATCTGTTTAATTCGCTCAATTTAATGGACTCGCTCGAATCGTTTGACACGGTACGGCGGGGGGCGTTCATGCTGCGTCTGCCCAAAGAGGAGACGGCGTTTCTCGCGGAAGACGCGCTGGCGCTGCTCTCGGAGGCGTGTGCGATTTATGAGAAAAAATACAAGATCGAGTTGGAGAAACCAGTCTCCGTCCAGATTTTCGATAGTCATGACGATTTCATGGTACGATCCGTCGGATTGCCGGGGAATGTGGGATTCATGGGGATCTGTTTTGGGAAATTAATCACGATGGATTCTCCCTCGGCCCGGACCAAACGGACGATGAATTGGCGGCAGGTTTTGTGGCATGAGTTCGTCCACGTTGTGACGCTGCAGAAAACAAAAAACCGGTTGACCCGCTGGTTGTCGGAAGGGATCTCTGTCTATGAAGAGACCCAACGGAATCCAGGTTGGGGGCAGAAGATGGAAATCCATTACAAAGCCTTGATCGGTGAAAACGACCTGCCGGGAATCGCTGATCTAGAGTTGTATTTTACACAACCCAAATCCATATCCCATGTGATCCTGGGTTATTTCTTGGCGTCTGAATTCGCTCATTATTATATTGATGAGTATGGAATCGACTCGTTAGTCGACGCGTTGACCCGTATTGGGGAGGGAGAACACACAGACCGGGCGTTGGCGGTTGCGGCGAATCGTTCGGTCCGTTCTATCGATCGAGGATTTCAGCGATTCTTAACGGAACGTCTCTCGCCGTTTAACAATCTTCCTGCGATAAAAGCGCCGCAGAATGAATTCCAAAAAATGATGGATTTAAGGGATGCGCCTCCACAAGAAGAGGATTGGACTCAACAATCCTCTCCCTTCACGGACGCTATGCGCAAAGGAAGCGACGCGCTGAAACTGGAACAATGGGAGGAAGCCGAGTCCGAGTTTAAAAAAGCGTTTGAGTTATTTCCCGATTATACAGGAACATGGGCGCCCTTGCGGCAGTTGATTCGTTTGTACGAACTGTGGGAGCAGCCGGAGAAACTAAAGGAAACATTGTGGCGGGTGATGGAGTGGGATCCGACAGATTATGCGTCCGCGCAGAAATTGATCGGGCTCCTGCGGGAAAAGAATGATTGGGAAGGCGTAGAAAAAGCGGCGCGCTGGGCGATGGGGATCGATCCCTTTGATGGAGGAATGCGGAAAACGTTGCTGGAGGCTATGCTGCAGACGGGGAAAGAGAAAGACGCACTTTCCCTTACTCATAGTCTCGCCGCGCTCGAACCGGCCCGCCGAACCGACTATCACTTTCAACGGATCGAAATCCTAATGAAATTAGAAGAATGGGAAAACGCAAAAAAAGAAACAATTCAACTGCTTGAAGAATTCCCCCATTTTTGGGAAGCCCAGCGGCTTCTGCTCGCGATTGTAGAACGTGAGGACGGGGGGGATGAAAAATGAAGAAAATTATCATTTTTATTTTTATAGCGGTATTCATGTTTTTGGAATTTATGGCGTCTCCTCCATCAGCGGAAGCGCAACCGTGGGGGTACGGGCGGCGGTTTGGACGCGGGTATGAACCGCCGGAGCGGGATATCTTTCCGAGCGATTGTTTCACTTTTTGCCGCGTGCGTTATTACAGCCGTGGGGACGAGCGATGGGGACGCGGACGGCGTGGGGGACGTGATAGAAGAGGAGGATGGGGAGGCCGGTGGGATACCGACTATCCTGATTCCGACTTGAATTTCTCGCAGCGCTTGTCGGAATTGACTTCGATCAATGTGAACCGGGATGAAGAGGGGAACATAAAACACGCTGTGATCGACTTAACGGATGATGATTTATTTCACTATCCATTTATTTATATGTTGGAAGTAGCGGAACTTGAGTTTCGGGAAGATGAGATCAAAGCCCTGCGCTCGTATCTATTGCGGGGTGGATTTTTAATGGTGGACGATTTCTGGGGATCAGAGGCCTGGGCGAATTGGGAGTATGAAATTCATCGTGTGCTCCCGGAGGAGGAATACCCGATGGTGGATATTCCAATGGATCACGAAATTTTTCATATTGTCTTCGAAATTGATAAAATCCATCAGATCCCGGGGATTGGATTTTGGTATCACACTGGCGGTGAAACTTCGGAACGCTGGGAAGACAGTGAAACGCCTCATTGTAAAGGGATATTTGATAAAAACGGACGTTTAATGGTGGTCGTTAACCATAACACCGATTTAGGAGACGGGTGGGAAGAAGAAGCGCAGAATCCGGTTTACTTCCGCGAGTTTTCCGCGCGTAAAGCCTACCCATTAGGGATCAATATCGTGGTCTACGCCATGACGCACTAAACGGGATCCTGGAAAAGAGAATTCTATTGCAGAGCGAACAGGAAACGAAATCCTCAACATTCGAAGAAGAAGCGTTGTCGAAACTGCGCGAGGGCCGTGTTAAATTTCTTACGGAGATTCATAAAGTGATTGTGGGGCAGGACGCCGTCATCGAGCAATTGATGATGGCGCTCTTTTCCGGCAGTCATTGTCTCATCACCGGCGCGCCCGGCCTGGCCAAGACGCGGTTGATTCGCTCGATCGCGCAGATTTTGGATCTCACGTTTAAACGGATTCAATTCACACCGGATTTGATGCCGTCGGATATTATCGGAACAGAGATCATCGATGAAGACCGCGCGAGTGGTCATCGGGAAATGCGGTTCGTGCCCGGTCCGGTTTTTACGCATATCCTGCTGGCGGATGAGATCAACCGGACCCCCCCAAAGACGCAGGCGGCGCTGCTCGAAGCGATGGAGGAAAAACAGGTCACATCGGCGGGAATCGCGCGGCCTCTCGATCCACCGTTTTATGTGTTCGCCACACAGAATCCAATTGAATTAGAGGGCACCTATCCACTGCCGGAAGCGCAGCTGGACCGTTTTACGTTCAATATATTAATTGATTACTTGAACGAAGATGATGAACTGCAGGTCGTGAATCAAACGACAAGCGTTGAAGATATTGAATTGAATCATGTGTTCGATGGAGAGGAGATGCTGCAATTCGCCCGGTTGACGCGGATGGTTCCGATCGCGGAACCAATCGCCCGGTACGCCGTGCGGCTCGTGCAAGCGAGCCGGCCCAAGGCTCCTAACGCGCCGGAGTTTGTCAAGAAATGGGTGAACTGGGGCGCGGGCACGCGGGGTTCACAAAATTTGATTCTCGCCGCGAAAGCGCGGGCGCTGCTCCGGGAGCGGTTTCATGTGTCCTGCGCTGATATTCAAGCGGTCGCGAAGCCCGTTCTGCGTCACCGGATTTTAACGAATTTCCGGGCGGAAGCGGACCGGGTGAATGTGGAGGATTTGATTGAGCAAATCCTCGAAAGCCAATCTGAACCCCGGTCCGGCTTATCGTAAATCCTCATGCGCTTGGAGCGCCGTCTATTATGCCGAGTGAAGAACATCGCATCGATCCAACGCAACTCGCCCAGATCACGGACTTGGAATTACTGGCCCGGATCGTGGTGGATGGATTTATGACAGGCTTGCATCGAAGCCCGCGTTTTGGTACCTCGATTGAATTTGCCCAGTACCGCGCCTATACGCAGGGGGATGATCCGCGTTTCATTGATTGGAGCCTCTATGCGCGCACCGACCGGCTGCACACCAAACTCTTCCAAGATGATACCAATCTGCGCTGCACGATTATGATTGATTGCAGCGCATCGATGAATTACGCGTCGGGCGCTGTTTCGAAGTTTCAGTATGCGCGGATGTTGGCGGCTTGTCTGGCGCTGCTGCTCTTTCGGCAAAAAGATGGGATTGGTTTGATCGGTTTTCAAGAATCGGCGGAACTTTATCTGCCTCCCCGGAACAGCGCGCGGCATCTGCGGCGGCTTCAGGTGGAACTCAATTCACTGCAAGCGAAAGGGAAAACGGATATCTCGCGGGCGCTTGAATACGCGGGAGATGTGTCGCCCCCGCGGGGGATGTTAATACTAATTTCTGATCTACTCCATCCAGTTGAATCGACAATCGCGCCTTTGCGGTTAATGCGGGCGCGGAATCATGACGCGATTGTATTTCAAATCAGCGATCCCTCCGAACAGACGTTTCCCTTTAAGAAATCAGTCACACTGCTTGACGCGGAAAGTGACCGGGAACAATTCGTTGTCCCGGATTCGATCCGGGAAGAATATCTAGAAAACCGGGAACGTCATTTTTCGCAGATCCGTAATGAATGCCTGGCGGTTGAAATCGATGTAGATGAATTTGTAACCGATGAGCCATTAGACCGCGCGCTTCACGCATTCTTGCAGCGCCGGACCCAGACGCTTTCGAGCGGACAGGCGAGACGGAATCAATCCGTCATGGGGGGCTTTGGATGAGTTTCACTTTCCTCGCTCCCATCTTGCTGGCTGGTTTAGCGCTGCCCATTGTTCCCTGGCTGATTCATCAGATCCGGCGGCCGGAACGCGAGACAGTGGTGTTCAGCAGTCTCATGTTTGTGCCTTCGATCAAACAGAAAATTATTGAGCGGCGGACGATACAGCATCTTTTATTGATGCTTCTGCGCATGCTGTTGTTGATCCTGCTGGCGTTCGCATTCTCACGGCCCAGCCGTATATTAACCGCGCCTGCGCCGGAATCCGTAGAGACGGGACGGTCAGTAATTTTGATCGACACATCGTACAGCATGGGTGTTGGAGACCAGTTCCAGGAAGCGAAAGAGGAAGCCCTTTCGATCGCGCGATCTCTTGGCCCGTTGGAACGGGCGGGCGTGATCGCGTTTAATGACCGGCCAGATGTCTTGGCTCCGTTGACCGTTGAAGGTGAATCGATCGCGGCGAATCACAGCCGGATTCAGCAGGCGATTGAGAAAACCGAGTTGAGTGGGAATGGAACTTCTTACCTTTCCGCTTTGCAAGCGGCGCAGGATCTTCTATTGGCCGGTTTCAAAGCAGAAAATCCATCCGAAGAGAAATGCGTGGTCTATTTGATATCAGACTTTCAAAAAACTGGGATGCCCGAAACAGATGGGCGCTGGAAACTTTCTCCCCGCATTTCACTGCAGCCTATATCGATTGGAACGGCGGTTCAAAAGCAGTTCTCGATTGTTGATGTGATCGCGCAGGCGAATCAAACGGGTTCCCTACGCATAGCCGGGCGGATCAGAAATCAATCAACCGTCGCCGCGTCTCCTTGTACGGTCAAACTTTTTATCGATGGCGCTGAGGCGGCGCGGCAATCGATTCTGGTTCAACCAGGAAACACATCCAAGATTTCGTTCGATCTCCCCATTCAGACAAACGATTTTCATGAAGGGTATCTGGAACTCGAAGAGGACGCGTTGAATCTGGATAATCGGAGATACTTCGCGTGGAACCCATCCCGGAAGAAACGAATTGTACTCATCGCCGATCCCCGGCCCGAAACACGATGGCCCGGCGCATGGTTTCTAATGCGGGCGCTTCAAGTGGACGCGGACATTCATTGGGATTTTAAAGTCATCCAACAGGACGAACTTACGGGAATTATAGATGAATCTCCAGATATCCTTCTTGCTGGAGATCTGGATGGTTTGACAAAACAAACAGCGGAGACGCTGTTGCGATTCGCGCAAGAGGGCAAGTCTGTGTTTCTCTGTTTGAACGCTTCTATGAAACAGGAGGCGATCAACGAAAATTTGCTTTCCGCTCTTGGTCTTAAGCACGCCGGATTTCGCGATCCAACTACGCATGAGACGCCGTTCGAACTGTTGTCTTGGATCGATTTCGATCATCCAATCTTTTTTCCCTTTCAAGGATCGCAGTACAACGATTTTTCGTCCATTCATTTTACAAATTATGTCCGTATCGAATCCATTCCAAGTGACGAGGACGCCGGAGCGTATCCTGTTGTAAAGACACTCGCGCGATTTGAATCCGATGTCCCCGCGATTCTTGAAATCCCATATGGGGAAGGAATGGTCCTTCTTTTGACCTTTCCATTGGAACTGGAATGGACGAATTTAATGAGAAGCCCAAAATTCCTTCCACTGTTGTTTGAATCGTTGCAACATCTCGCGGGAAGAGAGGAAGAACGCCGCGCATGGCAGGTTGGTGAGCGCGTAACCGCCGCGCCTGAACAAGTTTCTGGTGAGTTGAATTGGAGTGTTCAGCCGCCGGGGGAGGATTCATTGATGCGGTTCGAAAGCGCGAATTCGCCGATCCTTCTTGAGAAGGCGGGATTCCTCCGATGGCGCAGTAATGGCGCGCCGGAAGAGAACATTATCGAAGCGGTGAACGTTGACGCGCATGAGTCCGATCTCACCCGCGCGCCGTTGGAAGAATTTGAAGGAAAACTCTGCGCCGCCTCTTTTCTCGATCGGGAGACGATATCCCAAACGGCGGAGGGGGAAGAGTTGGAGAGTGATTTGATCATCACCGATGAATTCGGACGTTTCTTTTTAATTCTGTTTTTTATCGGATTACTCATGGAATGCTGGTACGCGTTCCGGCTTTCGAAAAAAGCGTCCAGCGAGACAGCGTAATGTGTGAAAGGAGTGGATCCGATGTCATCCAATCCTCAGATACCGAAAGAATTACAATTTAAGATTCAACAGGTGGCCGATCAATATTACTGTGTGAATCTGTTCCGAAGTTGGGCGCGATTTGGAGCGGTCACACTTGGATTGGTGGCTGTTTTTGTTTTATTGTTGATGGGCGCCGTGTGGCTGGGGATTTCGCGTGAATGGTTCTATCTTCTATTTGCCGCAGCGGAAATCTTCATTGTTTGGCGTTATTTAGTTTTTCCATTGCGAAAACCGCTCACCCTTCAACAGATCGCGCTCTATATGGAAGAGCATTATCCAGAATTGGAGAACCGTCTCGTCAGCGCGGAGTGTTTCGGCGCCGGCCGGGAGAAGGTTTCTTCGCGTTGGATGCTGGAACAATTCTTTAAGGAAACCGATGGAGCGACACGCCGGATTTCATTTTTTGAATTATTGGATTCGGATATTCTCGTCAAGCAATTCATAAAAGCGGCCGCCGTTTTGTGTGTGACTGCGCTTGTGGCTGTAGGATTCTTCAAATTCTGGGCGCCTGATTTCTCCAGCATTTCCATTCCATCCATCGCGGGTGAAACGCTGCCGAATTTTACGGTCGAGCCGGGCACTATCAAAATCCGGAAAGGGGAATCCCAAATTGTCCTATGCAAAGGAAAACGGAACGAGAAGGTCTCGATTCGCTGGCGGATGGAAGACCGCCCTTGGCAAGCGCAGACAATGGAACCGAGTGACTCGGACCAAGTGTACTATCATACATTCCCCAATCTTCAATCTGACGTTGAATATCAAGTGGAATATGGAAAAATACAGTCACCCGTATACACCATCCATACATGGATTCCACCGGAAGTGGAATCGATCGATCTGACTTATCATTATCCGGATTACTTAGGACTCGAACCGAAAACATTTCCCCACAGCGGCAATATCAACGCGATTGAACAGACGCGGGTGCGTTTTGGAGTGTGGGTGAATAAAGAATTGCGGGAGGCGGCGCTGGTCTTCGGAAATGGAGAGCGGCTCGCGCTTACGACAGAAGAGGATTACAAATGGATTGGAGATTTCTTGGTCCAAGAGAACGGAAACTATACAATTGAACTGATCGACTTGGATGGGGAGACCAATGAATACAAACCGGAGTATGAGATTCTCGTCCAGTACGACCGCGCGCCGGAAATAAAAATCGATTTTCCCCGGCGGGATCTTCAGGTCACCATGCTGGAAGAGGCGCCTTTTGAATTTCATGTCCGGGATGATTTTGGAATCAAAGCGTTTGGGATTCAATACGAGATCGCGGGAAAGGAAGACGCGGTCCGCATTCCTCTTCAGACCCAGGATGAAATCGTTATGGAAGCGGTGGGGGAACATCAGTTAAACTTGGAAGACTTAGATCTCGAAGTTGGGGATTTAATAACTTGGACAATTTGGGTGCAGGATTTTAAACCGGATCGGAGTGATTTTGAAGAATTGGGGGATCCGTATTTCCTCGAAATTTGTCCATTTCGCCGCCTATTCGAAAGGGCGATGTCCAACGCGGGGGCTGGAGAACAACAAGGAGGGTCGCAGGGCGGAGCCGGTGGTAACCAGGATGCGCTTAGTCAAAAAGAGATCATCATCGCGACTTGGAACTTGCGGCGGCAGTCAAAGGATTTGAAGGAAGAAGAATACATCGAAAAGCGAACCAAAATCGTCGAAGCGCAAACTCAATTACTGACGCGATATTTAAATTCCAATTCTCAGCAATTTCAGAATCGAGCATTGCAGAATCAATTAACCCAGGCGATGAAGCAAGCGATCGAAGCGCTCGAAAAAGCTGAGTATTCCGATCCTGGAGCCAGCTTGTCGGAAGCGGCGGTCCATGAACAGACAGCGTACCGGTTGATTTTGAAACTGCAGCCGGATCGGTCCCAAATTGCGCAGAGACAACAAAGCGGCCAAATGGGACAAGGTGAAGGACAACAAAGGAACCGTCCTGAAATCGATGAATTGGAATTGAACCGCCGCCGTAATTTTTATGAAGAAGAACGGCAGACACAGAGGCGGTTGGAAGAGACGGACGAGTCGCTGGACCAGATCAAAGAACTCGCCCGGCGTCAAAAAAATATCAGCGATGAAATTTCGAAATTGATCTCTGAACGTAAGACGACAGAAACCGGGGAAGAACAGAAACGGCGTTTAGAAAAACTGCAAGAAGAAGAGAGGCGTAATCTTGAGCGGTTGGATGAGACCGCCGGAGAGATGATCTCCCAAAACACCAGCAATCCACAAACCCGCGAAGCGATGCGGCGTCTCAATGACACCCGCAGGCAGATGAACCGCAGCTTGGAGAATTTGGAGGGAGAACAACTCCAAGAAGCGCGGGCGGCCAGCTCGAAAGCCCTATCTGAACTCGAAACGATCGAAAGGCAATTGCGTCAATATTCACAGGATGCGGCGTCAAAGCGTATGATGGAACTACAGGACGCGATGCGATCAGCGATTGCGAAGGAAGAGAAACTCCTCGATCGGTTGAAAGAACTACAAGATAACCAGAACGCGCCGACTCTGTCTCTCGATCCAGATTTAGAGGAGAAAAAAGAATCACTTCGAAACGATAAAGAAGAATTGGCTGATGAGTTCATGGAATTGATCGCGCAAGCGGGTGCACTTTCCGAGCGATCGAAACAGAGCCAGCCTTTAATGTCACGCAACCTGGGCGACTGGCTGCGCCGGACAAGCCAAAAAGGCATCGTTGAAGATATTCAACAAGAACAGAAACTGCCCCTGATCCAATATGGCGTATGGGAAAAAGCCCTCGAGCAGGAAAACCGTATTTTAGAAAAAATGAATGAGGTTTCCACCGAATTGGATCGCGTGGCGGAGTCGATTACCTCCGGCGGCCGGGAGGCCATGGAAATGGCGCTGAACCGGTTAAGAGAATTGACCCAGCCAAATGAAAATAGCGCCGAAGGTCAAATCGCGCAGGCGAACACGCCCAGTGACGATCGATCTTCGAATGAAAACGCGCAAGAAGCCGAATCGAATTCTCAAACCCAAAGAGAAGGGAATGCACAACAATCCGAGCGGAATTCTCAATCGCAGGGTCGGGGAGGCGATCCGGAAAGAGACAGGCAAGGGGATCAGGAAGCGAACGCCTCCAATGGACAGAATCCACGAGGGGAACGGAATTCTCCGAATGAAAATGAACAGTCCAGCGATTCAGGAGAAAGGCGCATGGGCGGCGGTGGTGGCCCGGGAAATCAGAATCGATCCTGGCCTATGCCGGGAGATCCACGGACAGGTGAATTTATGCGGCGGTTCATGGAATCTGAATACCGGGAATGGGATAGCGCGCTGCGGAGCGCGGAAAATCTCTTGCCGGATTCGGCTTCGTTAAAAGATCAGTTGACGGAGATTCGGGAACAGATCGAAGACCTTCGTGGCGAATATCGCCGCAACCGGCAGCCTCCTCAATACGATCTCTTTTTAAACTATATCGCCAACCCATTGTTGAAAACGGTGGAGGAATTGGAAGCGGAGATTGAAAAGCAATCGGCGCCCGGCGAATTTGCCCTAATGGATGAAGGAAGCGCGCCTGTGAATTATCAAAAGCAGGTCGCTGAATATTTTAAGGCGCTTTCGGAATCGGAAACAGAACGGTAACGATGATTGAATATTGGAAAGACTGGATCGCCGGAGAGAACGCCGGGAATCTGATCGCGCTGGATTTTCAATTCAACACACCGCTGGGAACCGCCGCCTGCTTGTTGGCGTTGCTTCTATTGGGGGCGGTGGTGGTTGTTTATTATTGGCCCCAGCTGGATCGTGTTAAGTTTCTACCCCGCCTTTTTCTCGTAGGTCTTCGTATGGCGTTTTTTACGCTGGCTTTATTTCTTCTGCTCGATCCCTGTTTAGTCGGTCAGCGGATTCAACCGGGGGATCAATACGTAGTTCTTCTCTTTGATGATTCAAAAAGCATGCGGGTAAAAGGGGAAGATGGGCGTTCGAGAGGAGAGCGCCTGCAGGAGGCCTATTCACTGGCCGATTCGGAATTCGAAGAAACACTGCGGGCCGGTCATCAGGTTTTAAAATACCGTTTTGGCGATGGGACTGAGCCGTTGAATCATGTCCAGGATCTGGATTTTTCTCAATCCAAAACGGATATTCCTCTCGCGATCGGGGAAGCGATGCGTGAGTTGGATGGTTTCACACTTTCCGCGGTTGTTCTCTTCTCGGATGGCGTTCAACAAACGTCCCGCGCTCTAAATAATTTGAAAGAAGAACTGAAAACCGAGGTTCCCGTCTTCACGGTGGGAACGGGCGCCGAATCATCGTGGCGCGATCTGCGGATCAGTCAATTCTCGGTCAAGCGGCCTCCTTTCGACCGAAGCCCCGTGTCGCTCCACTGTGAGATCGAATCCGTTGGATTGGCGGGCGAAACAGCCCTGGTTGAAGCGCTTGATGGACATAAGGTTGTAGCGGCTAAGACGCTGGTGATTGATAGTGACCGGCAGATCAACTCAACGCGGCTGGAATTTATTCCAGAGAAAAAAGGCTGGTTGAATTATGAACTCCGCACGCGGTTGAGCCAGGAGAATCTACCGGATTCATCATCCGGGGATGATGAGAACGTACAGACCGGTTTGGAGCGGTTGGTCCAGAATAACACACGCCGTTTTTTAGGGGACAACCGGGAAAAAACGTTTCGGATTCTCTACTACAGCGGGAAACCGAATTGGGAACATACGTTTATTCGACGGGCGCTTAGAGAGGATGAAGAACTGAAATTGAGCAGTTTGATCTTGATCTCACGCGCCGAACGGAAATTTGTCTACCGGGGCGCTCGGACCACGATGACTAATCCGCTGTTTGAAGGATTTGAAGACGATCAAGAAAAATACGGACGGTACGACGAACCGGTATTTCTACGATTGGGATTGAAAGAGAAAGAATTGGAGGATGGATACCCCAAGCAAGCGGAGGATTTATTTCCCTACCATCTAGTGATCTGGGGGGAAGTCGAACCGGATGATTTCAACGCGCAGCAATTAAAACTAACTCGTGATTTTATCGACCGCCGTGGTGGTTCGCTGCTTCTTATGGGAGGGCGGGGCGCATTTACGAAAGAGCCGTATATCAATAGCCCCATCGAATCGGCGCTGCCTGTTATGCCATACGAATCGAGTGACCGGAACGATGATGAAGCGCGGGAATTATTCCAAACGGTTCCCACCCTTGATGGGGAGACATCCGGAGCATGGACGCTGGACGCCGATCCAGAAGAAAACCAACGGTTGTGGGAGGAGATGCCGAGTTTATTTGGATTGAACCGCTTTATCCTGACTCGCGCGGGCGCGGCGGCGCATGCGCGGGCGGTCAGTTTGAATCCAGATTTAAACGGACAACCTGTTTATGCGGTGCAGCGATATGGGCGTGGGCGATGCGCCGTCTTGGCGACAGGAGAGACCTGGCCGTGGCGGATGAAATTGGATATCGAAAACGATAATCACATCCGTTTCTGGCGGCAATTGATCCGCAGTTTAGTCAAAGACGTTCCGGAACCTCTGCAGCTTCGTTCCAAACAGGATTCGTATACCGTGGGGGAACCCGCGCGGTTTGAAATTGCGATCCGTGACGCGCTTTTTGAAGAACGGGAAGGGCTTCAAGCGGCTGTATCTATCACAACTTCCTCGCAACAAAAGATCTCTTTGAGTGTGGATGAATCGATTACTGAACCGGGAGTCTATACTTGTGAATGGATTCCGGAGGAGGAAGGAATTCATACGCTTTCAGTCATAGCCAAGGATGAAAACGATGAAAACGCCGGTACGCTCGAAGAAGCGTTTTTGACTGAATTGGACCGGAAGGAATATCAAAAGGCGGAATACAATCCCGCGTTTTTAAGAGAACTCGCGAATGTCAGCGGGGGAAAATTCTATACACTGGAGCAACTGGGAGAAATCGCCAAGGATATTCCCTACACACCGAATCCGGAAGCGGAAACTATCCGGCTTCATTTGTGGCATCATCCTGGTTTCTATATCTTATTGATTGTTTTGATGACTCTGGAATGGTTTCTACGGCGGAAACGAGGGCACGCTTGATGAATGTTCTTCTTAGAATCATTTGCGTCATTTTTATACTCACCATTTATACAACGCCAAACGCACTGGCGGAGCGATATACGGTCATTGTCTGCGGCAGTGGAGGTGAAGAGGAATATCTAAAAAAGTTTTTGGATTGGGGCGCCCGGCTGCGCAGCGCGCTCGTTGAAAGACTGCATTTCTCTTCCAGTCTTCTCACATGGCTTGCGGCGGATTATGAAGAAGGGCAGGGAGTGGATCGTCTTTCAACACTGGATAATATCCGCTCTTGTTTCAACGATCTAGCAGGGCGAATGACGAATGTTGATGATCTTTTTCTTTTTTTGATTGGGCATGGCGGGTATCTCCGTTCAGAATTGAAACTGCACATCCCCGGCCCAGACCTGACGGCGGTGGAGTTGAAGAGTCTTGTCGATTCTGTTCCCGCAAAGCGGTTCATTATGGTGAACGCGTCGTCACGCAGCGCAGGCTTTATCAATGTGCTGAGCGCCACGAACCGGATTCTCTGCACAGCCACAAAAAGCGTTGTTGAAGGGAACGCGGCGGAATTTATGGAGTTCTTTCTGCAGGGAATCGAAGATGGGAGCGCCGACCGGAATCACGATGACCGTATCTCCACGCTGGAGGCTTTTCAACAAGCGGCGGCCCTTACGGACGCATGGTACACCAGCCAAGGGCTTCTCGCGACGGAGCACGCGCTGGTTGATGATGATGGAGACGGATTGGGAACAAGAGTTCTCGCCGATGTTGATGAGGATGAAAAACGGGGTGAAAGTGATAAACCTGCCGATGGAGCGTTGGCGGAAAATTGTTATTTGAAGGATTATACATTTCCCGCGTCGGTTCCCAACAATCTCGTGGAGAATTATCGTTCATTGATGGATCGTATTTATGCGTTGAAGAGGCGGAAAGTTGAACTCGATTCCAGAGACTATTATCAACAGTTGGAAACGCTTTTCATCCAAGCGGCGAAGACAAACCGGGAGATACGCGGCGCTTCGGATCGGATCGCTCCACACTGATTCTCATTTCTTAAATAACCACGTTTTCCAGGATTCACTGTTCCGGCCGAAGCCTTTGTTATAGATTTCTTTTAATACCGCATAGGCGCGATTGGATAGAATCGCGCGGACGTCTTCAATATAATCCGCGAGAACGAGACTGCCTTTCCGGCTTCCAAGATGGGTAAGAGTTTCGGCGATGATTAATTCTAACAATGCGCTGGAATAATTTTGGCCGCCGTCAAGGCCTTCTTTTGCTGTATAGCCGCTGATATATGATTTGTTTAACAAGGATTCCAACGCGGGGATGGCGCGTGAATCGGCTAGATGTTTGTAACTGAAACACAAAGAGAGGATTCGATCGTAATTTGGAATGCGCCGCCAGTGCAGCCTGTTGTGAGGGCGGATCGGCCCTCCCGCGTCTGTTTGATTCGTGATTTGATTGAGAAGATCAATCGCGCGTTGATCACCCGCCAGCCCAAGTGACACGATCAACTGGTTGACACGCCAGTAGGTGTTAGGTTCTCCAACAAATCCACCGTTCGGCCGTTTGCTGGAATCGATCCCGCTTTGTTGTGGTTTGTTTTTTAATTCATCCAGCGTTTCGAGAAGCGTGTCAACGCCGCGGTTTGATCCAAACCACGCCATCGCCATCGCTGTCAGCATCCGGCCTTTACCTGTTGTATTTGGATACTGTTTTTCGAGCTGGGGAAGAATTGTATCTTTTGGATAACACAAAACCGGCAGCAACGCGGATTCCTCTCCCGCTAAGAGGGAGCGTATGGAATCGTGGATGGGATATTCATCCACAGTGGATGCGATATCCTCTTCACGAATGATCCCTTTTTCCAACAGTAGTTTTTGCAAAGACTGCACATCGATTTCACGTGGCGCGCATTTTCTCTCCACCGCCTGCGCCGCCGCCAAACCAACGGCGTATCCCATGTTTTGCAGATCGCGCTGCATGCGCATGAAACAGAACGCGTCTCGTGTGGAGGAAAACGCTTTGCCTGTTACTAATAAACCGTCAACGCCTTTCGGCAGACAGGCGCGGTAGGGGAGGCGTATGATTTTCTCGTCCCGGTGATAGGGGAGATAGCCCATGCGGGCGAAACGCGATCCCTGCAAACCATGTTGGTCGTAATCGGTTTTTCCGATAGCGATCGTGTCAGGGAAACGGCGTTGTAGAAATACGTCCTCTTCACAGAATTGGTAATCACCTTCGATGTGCCTCGATTCGCGAACGCAGGGGAAGGGTGAGAAATCGTAGCGGCTGCCGTTGCAATGTCCCATCAACACACCTCGCGTCGTATCGGTTGGATCGCTAACATCCATGACGCCTAGATCAAGATTGACGCCAACCAGTTTTTTATTCCACTGCCAATCGCATTGGTTGAATGTCTGAAGATCACCGGTCTGGGTATCCCCCAGGACGCATTTCACGCCGGACCATGCGGCGAGATCGCCGTCGCCGGTCGCGTCGATGGTGACAGGAGCGCGAACCACGCCTAGTCCATCCGTGTTCAATACGATCACGCCTTGAAATTGGTTGTTTTCGATAATTGCTCCAACGGCTTTGGAACGCAGCCAGACGCGGCCCTTGTTTTTCTGAATTTCAGAGAGATACGTCATCATCTTGGCTTCGATGTTCCATTGTCTGGAAGGCGCGTGATCGTTGATCCGGTTGGTCATCTCCAGTGTGAGTTGATCGAGTTCCGTGGAGAAACCGCCATCGTATCCATGATAGTACGTGTTGATCCCACCAAGGGTTCCGGTTCCACCGAGGCCGGAAAATGGCTCGATTAGAATGATATCCTGTTTCATACGGCTCGCGGCGATCGCTGAAGACGCGCCGGAGGTTCCCCCGCCGACGATTAGGATATCGCACGTGTCTTTTTCAGGCAGTACTTTTATAGAGGGAATGTTGAGATTGTAAAAAAAGAGATCGAAACGGTGATCGTGATGGAGTCGCGGGGATAGATCGTTGAGTTGTGTTTTTGTTTTGTTCCATTGTATATGGGATGTTTGAGGTTGAAATGATAAACTTGTGTCAATAGCTCGTTCGGTGGCCGCTTTAGCGATTATACGCGCGTTGCGGATTGACTCGCCCAGATTGTCTTGTTTTAGCGCATACAGATTCGGCCGTCCTTGGACCTGACCTTGTTGTTTTAGGATGGTGTCTATGTCATATAACGCTTGAGTATGGAGCGCCGGAGACGCTTGGAGCAGAATAGCCTTGCTGAACGCGGCGGTTTGACTTTTCAGATATCCACACAGCCGTATCGTCTTTTCTCTCGCCTCCATCTCCCATTGATTCCGTTCGCGGTAATCGGCGCGCTCGCAAGTTACGGGGAAATGAAATTCAACGTAGACATGGTCTTTGCTTTTTGAACCGGGATGGAGAAGAATTCGATTATCTATTAATCCTAATTCGGAAGAGACATCAATATATGGTTTTTCTGAATCGGTAATGTTGAAAAATTCAAGTGTACGCGCGGCGGTTAAATCTCTTCTATTAAGAGGGAGGTTTAAGCCGGATAAGCGCATAAGCAAGCCGTCGTTTGTCGCGTCGATGATTGTCCTAGCTGGGATCGCCTGCAGCCCGCCTTTGTTTCCAATAACCAGGCCGCAGACTTTGTCATTATCCATTAAGACACCGGCGGGCTGTGATAGGAAGAGAATATCTACGTTGGTTTCCAGCAAACATTCCACAAGGTTTTTCTTTAAGGCGCCGAGTTCTACAATAGAGTCTTGATTATGTGACCGGTTATTGATAAGAGAATCGCCGAATAGCAGTGTGACGGCTTCTGGATCGAGTTTTTCCAAGTCTTCTGAATCGATCCAAGGACGAAGGGATGCGGTTATATCTCCACCCAGGCAGCTGCTGGATTCGATCAGAATAACACGCCGCCCCTTACAGGCGGCCTCTATTGCGGCGAGACAGCCCGCCAAAGTACCTCCCGCAACAATGACATCCGCTATCGTTTCCGGTTTTCCGGACGACGCCTGTGTGGAGAATGGATTTAGTACACTCATCGCCGGGCCAATGGAAAGAGCACAACCAATAAAACTACGCCGTTTCATATTGTTCTCCATACTGTTTGTTAGCAAAAACACGGGCGCAGGATTGCATGACGCGCCTGCGATTTATCCAATGATTTATTATTTTATCATTTTTATAGTTCTACCTGTAAGTGATCGCTTAGTACGTCATTATGGGCTTGTGTCTAGATGATCGTTGTTTCTCTGGTAAGATTGATCTGATTTGGAATGTATATGAACAGTTTGGAATCAAGGAGGAAAGGATGAGAACGCCCTGGTTTTTGTTTTTTTGTCTGCTCTGTTCGATGGCCTTTTCAGATGTGAAGCGAATTTATATCGCTTGCGACGATCATACGGATTACTTCTGGACGGCGGATGAAAAGACCTATCATGATGCCTTTGTGCGGATGCTCGATTATTATCTGGATTTAGCCGATCGCACACGGGATGAGCCACATGAATTCCAGAGCCGTTTTGTTTGCGATGGCTTTTATTGGCTCTGGGTCTATCAGCATGAAAAAAGCCGGGAAGAGTTTGAACGGCTGATCGAATCTATCCATAGTGGACACATCACGGTTCCCATGAATACGCTGTCCTGTTGTTATGGGGGGACGCCGATGGAAGCGGTATTGCGCAGCATGTATTACGCGGGAACTATGCAACGCCGATACGCGCTTCCATTCGATCTGGCTTTGTCCATGGAAAATCAGACCTTGCCTTGGGGACTGACGTCTTTATGGGTGGGCTGTGGAGCGGAATACAGCTGGAAGGGGATCTGTAAATGCGCTACACGCATCGATGACGCGGGGGATCGCGAGTATGAAATCTATTACTGGACCGGGCCGGACGATCAAAAAATTCTTGTGAAATGGAATTCCATGTTGAAGAATAATATGAGTATGGGGGGATACGCGGAAGCGCGCGATCCCTGGACCGTGGTACCCTACGCCGCCTCTGATCCTGCGTTTCGCGAGCGGTATCCGTATCCTATTATCGGCTGTTTTGGCAAAGGATGGGATGATTTGGAGACTCGTAACGATGAATTTATCCTTGCCGCGAAGGTCCTTACGAATAAAAACCAGCAGGTCATAGTAAGCAATGTCATCGACTTCTTTAAAGATTTTGAAGAAGACTATGGCTCCAGTCTGCCGGAAATCCGTTACAGTTTTGGGAATGAGTGGGAACTGCTGTACGCCTCTTTAGCGGAGACCGCCGCGGAGGTCAAACGCGCTATTGAGAAATTACGCTGCGCGGAGGCGATGGCGGCTATTGTAAAAATGCGCGATCCGAATTTTTCGTTGCGTCCAACAATTCGCGAGCAGGCGTTCGTCGATCTAGGTTTATTTTTTGAACATTGCTGGACGGCGGATGGGCCGGTTCCCGAAGAGGAGCGGGAACGGTGGCAGCGCCGGATGGCCGCCAGTTTTTCAAACTATGTGAATCAACTCTATGAAGAGGCCGCAGCCGCGTTGGCGGAGTTGATCCCAGCGGATGATACACATACCAGCTTCTATGTATTCAATCCACTGGGTTGGAATCGGTCAGATTTCGCTGATGTTGATTGCTCAGTTGATGGCTCGTTCCATGTGATCGAGCAAGGCGTAGGTAAAGAAGTACCATTCGAATGGATTGAGGAATCCGGGAAACGGCGGCTTCGGATTTGGGCGGAGGATGTCCCGGCTGTGGGATATAAAATTTATGAAATTGTTCCGGGGAAGGGAAGCGGATTTCCAGCGTGTGGGCGAATCGAGAATAATATTTTGGAAAACGATCGTTATCGATTGCATATCAATTCTGATGGGAGTATTGCGAGTTGGATCGATAAGCGCCGTCTGCAATATGAACTTGCGGGGCGCGATGGTTCTTTGATCAATCAACTTGGCGCGGCTGCAGGCGCATTGCGGTTGGAGAGCGTAGGGCCGGTTTCTATAACCGTCCGGGCTGATGTGGAAGAACCTCTTGAAAGAACGGTTCGGATTACGCTTTACCGGGAGGGAGAGCGAATCGACATCTCCAATGAAATCACAGAGAATTTTGGCGCGCTTCAATCCTATACGTTTGGATTCAATCTCGCCGCTCCCACCGCTCATCACGAAGAAGTGGGCGCCATCGCCCGTGTGGATTATCAAAGCAACGGCGGTCAGTACGCTGACCGTTGCGCGCGGTATGATTGGCTGACATTCAACCACTATATCGACATGACAGGGAACGGGGACACCGGTGTCACACTTTCAAATTGGGATGGTTATTATTTTCGGCTTGGTGATAGCGCAGTGAAGACGCTGGATACATCCAAAGCGGTTGTCCATGCGTTGATTGGTGGGCAGGTGGATGGGAATCGATTGGGCTTTCACAATCAGGGGGGCGATACATATTTTTTAAATCGATATGCATTGCGCAGTCACAAGAAATACGATCCAGCGGCCGCGATGCGTTTCAGTTTGGAACATCAGAATCCGCTGTTGGGTAGAATGATAAAGGGAGGAAAGGATCTGCTTCCAAAAGAAGCGTTCTCCGCCATGCAGATTACAAATCCGGATGTTCTGCTTTGGGCTGTAAAACCTGCGGAGCTGGATATCGGGGAAGGGATCGTGGCGCGGTTGTGGAATCAATCGAACAAGCCACAGGTCACGGCTGTTCAAATTCCATCGTTACGGAAGGCGAAGGTCGTGTCCCATCTGGAGACGGATCAATCGGCTTTACCGGTCGAGCGGGATGGGATTACAGTGGATTTTAAACCACAGCAAATCTGTACATTCCGGTTGATTCTTTCTGATTTGAATTAATCGCTGAAAGCGATTTTTCAATCATGAAGGAAATAGTCCGAAACGGCTGTTGGGCTGGTTTCTCCCAGCGCGTAGGCGAAAATCCGGTTCATTAAGTCTATTCCCTCTGGTGTCAGTGACGTGAATGCGTTCGTATCCATCAACCAGGCGCCGATTCGCAATCCTGGTGACGTGATGTTGTTGACTGTGGCTCCTTTTTCTTGCACCCACAGAAGCGCGCGATTAGGATTGCCGGGTTCCGTGGCGAGTACGGTGACGCCACTGGGTGGATTGTCTAAGTAACCGGTCGATAGAGAACGGCTTGTTATTGGGAGAACGCCTAAAGGCAATCCTTGTGTGATGGGGTGTGTGTTGTTTATGATTTCGATCTCGCTGCCCCGGCTCGATCCGGAACCGATATCCGGTTGGAAGGTGAAATCATCATGCAGTAGCCCTTCCCCGTTGACAATGGGGCTTTCGCTGGTTTGGTAGTTCATGTCGATCAAGTATTGTGGGTATACCGTCGCGCTGACATAGGTCAAATCGGCGCCGGTGAGATCGGCGGGCATTTCGTATCCGGGCTCATTCGTGCAATCATATTCATGAACGTTCAAACCAAAATAGGTTCGCAGATGCGTGACAATCGCGTCGTCGTCTTCAAGATTCTGGGCGGACAATCGCCTAAATAGATAGGATTGTTTTCCCGTAAGTGGTTTGGCGACAATCAATGCTGTATCGCCTGCCATATCAACTGGCGGATCTGAACCAATGACGAGATTTCCGGAAAATAATTTTGGCCCAAGCACATCTGTCTCGGATTGCACTTCGTATTGAAGAGTTACAGATGATTCACTGACACCTGATAGATCCCATGTGATACTGCCATCCGTGTTTACATTGGCCGTTGTGCCTGCAGGGGGATTAAGGTTACTCGCCGTGAAGCCTTCAGGTGGTGTTTCCTGCACGGTGGATTGAGTGGGAATGCCCATAGCGGTGTTGAACAGAACCGTAATCTCAATTGGAGATTGGACGGCGCCGACATCAACGATGGAATTTTGAATCCTGCGATTCATTTCCGCTCTCATCAGAATATCGATGCTATTCAACGTGACATCGGGATTGTTGGTGACTGCGAGCCAATCGATACTTGCGCCGGATTCACGATTGGCGAGGTAGATGTAATGTTCACCCGCGGTGAGTTCAAATGGGCGTGGGTTGAGTGCAGGATCTTCGCAGCTGACCCAGTCTCGTTCGAACCGTTTGTTGCTATTAATATTCCAACGTGAAGACTCATCGCCTGCCGGTGGATCGTCTACTCCGAAATGAAAGGAGTCGCTGTTTCCTTGTTCTCCACGAATGTAGGCAAAGAAATAATACGTTCCGTCTTCTGGAATCTCGATGGTGAAATCCATAATCGAGGAGGAAGAACCGTTCATCGAAACGGCGGTCACTCCATTGTCGGATCGTGGATCAATCATCAATCCGAAATCGGCTTCATCGTAGCGGAATCCTTGTTCGGCTTGGATGACCGTGGGGAAATTTGGATCGACAACGAAAGGATCCACTGGAGGATCAAACTCCGGTGTTTGAGGAAGGAGAAAATCGCCGCCAATGTAATTAACGCGTCTTTCACCATCATCGAATGTTCCCTTCCAGACCGCTGTATCGGTTTCACCTAAAGTGAGATCGTAGGTTAACACCGCTTCGCCGGATAGGTCATTTAACGTCCAATCGAATGAACCATCGGAATTTTGCGCGATCTCTCCCGCGGTGACTTGAATGTTCGAGGCGGTGGAATTCCGGGGGATGATTTCGTTGACAACCGTGCTGAAGGTTTGTCCATCACGCACTTGGGCGGTGATCGTGATTGGGGTGAGAGTGGCGCCCGGTTCCATATCTTCCGTGGGGATGTTTCGGTATACATGCAATGGAAGTTCTTCGATCGTGACATCTTCAAATTCGAATAGTCCGAGAGCGCTGTCATTTTCCGCGCTGGCCGCTAAGCCAACCATGACGGGATCTTGCAAGGGAAGGACTTCAGTTTGCAGAAGCGATTTTCTACCTCGTACGAAAGTATAGAGATGAACGCTGTTCCCGACTCGTTCCAGGCGAAACGCATCGCTGTAAGCAGTTGCATCGTCATCGTCCGCTTTCGTCCCTCCACCTTTGAGGGTTCGAAATACTGGAAAAACCGTTGAATCTCCTCCTGAAGCGAGACCACCTGTTAATAGAATTGAAACATGAGCGGAATCCGGATCTGAATCTTGACGGAGCATTAATCCTCCCCGGCCAATATCTTCAAGAGGAATCGGCAGGGCTTGGATGGCGAAACTGCCGGACATTTCTTTATACACATAGTGGAAATGATCGGTGAAACTATCATCGCTGATAGTCGCGCCGACCGCGTCCACTTCGTAAATCCCTGTATTTTCGTCATAGTCCGCAATCCCCGGAATCGAGGGATCACCAATGTCGATGTGATCGTCAAAAATCCCTAGCGGTTCCTGCGCGTGAACACCGGATGCAAACAAAAAAAGGACAGTGAAACAGAAAAATCTTGTTCTCATGATTCTCTCCTTTCAGAAATGAATTGTGGTTAAGAATTGGATGATTTTTTTAGTAGATCGCTTAAATTTGTTTATAAAGTATGAAGAGGGAAAAGTCAACCTAAGTTTTATATATCGGTGGATAATTATTCGGCGAATTGGAGAGGGCGGTTTGTGCGCGTGGGATTCCATTTTCCGCGCCATAGAGGTTCGATCATCTCTTGGTTGATTGAATTTAGTATTTGTCGCATGGATTCCGCCCGTTGGGGATGCTTTGAAATGAAATCCTGTGTTTCTGCGATATCTTCCTTCAGATTGAAGAGTTGAAACCGGCCTTCTTCACCCCATTTCTCGCTTTGCCGGATCAATTTCCAATCACCTTGGCGCAACGCGATATTGGTTCCACTTCGCCAGAATAAGAGGTTGTGAGGAGCGCCTTTTTGGCCATCCCGCAGATAGGGGAGAAGATTGACGCCGTCCAGGCTTGCGGGGATTTTCGTCTCCGCGCCGCAGGCCGCCAAAGCGGTTGGCAGGCAATCCAACGCGCAAATTGGTTGTGAATAGGTAATCCCTTCTGGCAGCGTTCCTTTCCATTGCATGAGGAACGGGATCCTGATTCCTCCTTCGAATAGTTTTCCTTTTCCTCCACGCAGAGGTTTGTTGCTGGATGTCAATTCTTTGGTAGGGCCTCCGTTGTCGCTGTAGAAATAGATCAATGTGTCTCGTTCGAGATTCAGTTTGCGCAATGTAAATAATAATTTTCCTACATTGTCATCCAGATTCGAGACCATTGCAGCAAAGACGCGGCGTTGAACGTCTTTGATATGTTCAAATTTCTTCATGTATTCATTCGGCGCCTGGAGAGGGCTGTGGGGGGAATTATAGGCCAGGTAGAGAAAAAAAGGTTTTTCTTTTTGGCGTTCTATAAAACTGATAGATTCTCGAGTCAGAGCGTCCGTGAGGTATTCCTCTTCAACAACTGGTTTTTCTCCACGCAGGATGGGATTCTCCAAGTCGTATTGGCATTCATCATAATGGAAATGGTCGTTGAAATAGAATCGTCCTTTGTGTAAAGGGGCTTTTGTTTCCGGCGGCATTTGGGTGATTCGCAGATAGGATGTGACGCCTTCGTAGGGAGGTGGAACATAATAATGGCCTTCGTGCAGGAAACCATAAAACTCATCGAATCCACGTTGGAGGGGGTGGTAAGGATGAGAACCGCCCAAGTGCCATTTGCCCATTAAGCCTGTAATATAGCCTTCGTTTTTCAGCGCATCCGCCATTGTGGTTTCGGATAGGGGCAGTCCAATTCCTTCTTCGTTGTTTTGCGGGCCGATAGAGTTGAACTCATGGCCGAATCGTGTCTGGTATCGACCTGTCATCAAACCTGCTCTTGATGGACAGCAGACGGAAGCGCTGACATAACCGTCTGTAAAACGTATACCGTTGGCGGCGATCGAATCGATGTTGGGAGTGGGAATGTCTGTATTGCCTTGGCAGCCTAGTTCGGCATATCCAAGATCGTCGACGACGATCATAAGAATGTTAGGCTTACGCTTTTGAGACGCGGCTGATAGTCCCTGCGTTTGTCCCGCCGCTCCCGCCAACGCCGCGCAACTCATCCATCGTAAAAAATCCCGCCGTGTATTCATGTTTGCCTCCCGAATTGGATTCACTCATCCTTTTAGTGATTTGATTTTTTTGGTAGACTGGAGAAAATCAACGACTGCTTTGTGAGGTTTAAAAATGAAACGCCGTGATTTTCTCAAAACGACTTTGTTGTCTAGTCTCGCCGCGCCGGTCTGGGCGGATTCTCAGAAACAGAAACTCAATTTCGTATTTATCTTAGTCGACGATTTAGGCTGGACCGATGTAGGCTGTTTCGGTAGTTCGTTTTATGAAACACCCAACATTGACCGCTTTCGCGCTTCGGCGATGAAATTCACCCAAGCTTACGCCGCCTGTCCCGTCTGTTCGCCCACCCGCGCCAGTATTATGACGGGGAAATATCCTGTCCGGACGGGGATTACTGATTACATCAATCCTCCGGGCAGAAATCAACCGGAACAATGGAATCGGAATACGAAATTGCTGCCCGCTTCGTATTCGGACCATCTTGAATTGGGAGAAATCACTCTGGCGGAAGCGTTAAAGCAAGCGGGATACGCGACCTTCTTCGCTGGGAAATGGCATCTTGGTTCGGAAGGATTCTGGCCGGAAGATCAAGGTTTTGATATCAATAAAGGGGGGATTGATAGAGGGGGGCCTTATGGTGGAAACAAGTATTTCTCGCCCTATGGCAATCCCCGTTTGGAGGATGGTCCGGAAGGAGAACATCTTCCTGACCGTCTCGCTGCCGAGACATCGAAATTCATTGAAGCGAATAAAGAACATCCATTCTTCGCCTATCTCTCGTTTTATTCCGTGCATACCCCATTGATGGCGAGAGAAGATTTAAAGAAAAAATATGAGAAAAAGGCGGAACAGTTGGATCCCGATCGTGTCGTTTGGGGAAAGGAAGGCGCGAATAAATTGCGATTGGTTCAGGATCACGCTGTATTCGCGGGTATGGTGGAAGCGATGGATCAGGCGGTTGGCAAGGTGCTTGATACGCTTAAACGAAATGGATTAGAGGACAATACAGTCGTTTTCTTTATGTCGGATAATGGGGGGTTGTCCACGTCAGAAGGTCATCCAACATCGAACCTGCCTCTGCGCGCGGGGAAAGGGTGGGTCTACGAAGGAGGGATCCGCGAACCGATGATTGCGCGCGTGCCGGGCGTCACTCGCGCGGGAAGTGAATGCTCTTGGCCGATCATGAGCACAGATTTTTATCCTACAATTTTTGAACTGGCTGGGATTCCGTTGCAACAGGAAAACAAGATCGACGGAGTCAGTTTCTTACCATTGTTGCAAGGGAAAGCGATGGAACGCGGTCCACTCTTCTGGCATTATCCTCATTACAGCAATCAGGGTGGAGGGCCATCCGGCGCTGTCCGCGAGCGGGATTGGAAATTGATTGAATGGTACGAAGACGGCCGGTTGGAATTGTACAATCTTCATGATGATATAGGAGAGAAAAACAATTTAGTGGACGCGTATCCCAATATTAGAAGAACTCTGCACACGAAATTGAAGCAATGGCGGAGAGAAACGGGCGCCAAAATGCCAACGGCGAATCCGAGTTATAAGCCGTGATGTCTTATAATCGATGGGCTTAGAGCGTGAAGTTGGGGGATTGCTATGAATTTTTTTGTCTGAATCAGGATGGCCAGGATTTGTAGGATAGACAGGATTTTTATTTAGTACGATCTACGGTTCATTCTGATCATCTGGAATGTATTACTCTTTTTTCCCCCGATATAAACGATAAGTGTTTAGACTCTGGATACTCCAAATATAAGGGATAAATTATTACGTTTTTATCCTAAAAATCCTGACCATCCTGTCTATCCTGATTCAGACAAAAATAAACTCCACTGTTCCTATTGATCCCTGTGGCATTTAATGATATGTTTGATCTTAACTTAGTGCGTTAAGTGATTGGTGTTGAAAGGAGAGTTCTGATGCGCTTTTTCTCGCGTTCACAAATTTGGTTCTGTATTCTTGGATTCGTTGTTACATTTCAATTTGTTCCTGGTGTTTTGTATGCGGATGTGATCTGGTCCCGCGTCAGCTCGATCGCGGGAGAGATACCTGTTCCCAATCCGGGATCTCAGCAGACCTGCTGCGTGGTGTTGGATATTGATAAGGATGGGAACGATGATTTTGTGATAGGGGAACGAACGCAGACGCCTTCTTTTGTTTGGTACCGGTTTAATGGGCGGACATGGGAGCGGCATGTGATCGACGAAAGTCCATTGAAACCGGAAGCGGGTGGGGATGTGGCGGATGTGGATGGCGATGGAGACATCGATCTGATTTTTGGGCAAGACGCGAGCGGGAATCAGATGTGGTGGTGGGAGAATCCATATCCAGACTTTTCAAAACCTTGGACACGAAGATGGATTAAAAATGGGGACGCGAATAAACATCACGATCAAACCGTCGCTGATTATGATGGTGATGGGGATGACGAATTGGTTTCGTGGAACCAAAGAGGGAAGAAACTCCTTCTTTTTGAATTCCCCGAAAATCCAAGAACGTTGGATTCATGGCCGTCTCAGACTATTTTTTCTTGGGATTCTGAAAATGAACTGGAGGGATTCCCATCATTGCCGGTGGATGTGGATTTGGATGGCCAAGTGGACATTGTTGGCGGTGGCCGTTGGTTCAAGCACAAGGGGGGATATGATTTTGAATCGAATTTGATTGATGACACGATGCGGTTTACGCAATGCGCGGCGGGCCAATTGATACTAGGGGGGCGTCCGGAAATTGTGTTTTCTCCGGGCGATATGGATGGGTATATAAAATGGTATGAATGGAAAGGAGATCAATGGATCGCGCATACGCTTCGTTACATCCATCATGGACATACTTGTGAAATACGCGACATCGATGGGGATGGATATCTTGATATATTTATCGGTGAAATGGGACAGCCGGGCGCGGCGGATAATGCGAAGATTTACATTTGGTATGGGAATGGGAAGGGGGAATTTAAAGAAACCATCGCTTATCAGGGGCAAGGAATCCATGAAGGGAAATTAGGAGATTTTGATGGCGATGGAGATTTGGATATTCTCGTCAAACCATATCATCATAAATCCCCCCGCGTGGATATTCTGATCAATCAGGGAACGCATAGACTACCCTTGAACAAATGGAAACGGCGCCAACTTGCGGATCTGCCCGCGCGGGCCATGTTCGCTGAGGCAGGGGATTTGGATAATGATGGAAATATCGATATCGCGGCCGGCGGTTGGTGGTGGAAAAATCCAGGCGATCTAAGCGGGACGTGGGAACAGAAAACGATTGGTGAGCCTTTCCGAAATCTGACATTGCTTCATGATTTTGACGGTGACGCGGATCTGGATATCCTTGGCACGCAAGGCGTTGGCAGTGAGAAGAATCACAATCATGTTTGGGCGCGAAATGACGGGATGGGCTCCTTCACTATTATGGAGAACATTGAAACCGGTGGCGATGGGGATTTTCTGCAAGGCCGTTTGATTGAGAATTTTGGACCTGGCAAGCAAATCTGGCTTTCATGGCATAACGCGGGGGGAGGGATTCAGGCGATTACCGTTCCCACTAAACCTAGTGAAAATAGATGGCCGTTTTCAACGATTTGTGAATTGACTGAAAAAGAAGATTTAGACGCTGGGGATATCGATGGCGATGGTGATCTCGATGTTCTCATTGGATTGCATTGGCTCCAAAACAACGAAGGCGAATGGAAAGCGCATCGGCTTGGAACGATCCCGGAAGGGGAAGCCGACCGCTTCGATCTGGTTGATGTGAATGGGGATTATCGTCTTGACGTTGTGATGGGGCTTGAGTTGAGCCAAGATGTTTTCTGGTTTGAAGCGCCAAAAGATCCAACAATGGAATGGACGCGCCATCCAATCGGCAAAATCACCGGTCAGGGCTTCAGTATGGACACTAGAGATTTTGACAATGACGGCGATCCTGATGTTGTGATTGGCGAACATCGTGGGGAAGGAGTCAACCGTGTTATTCTTTTAGAAAATACGCAACAGGGAGCCGTCTGGAAACAACATATCATTGATTCTGATCCCACCGATCAGATCGATCATCATGATGGGACGCAAGCGGTCGATATTGATTTCGATGGGGATCTCGACATTATTTCGCTTGGTTGGTACAACCCCAAATTGTGGCTGTATGAGAATTTGGCGATTGAGTGAGAAGGGAATCATTTTACACTTCCGATAACCGCTTGACATAACATAACCGTCATTCTCCTTTCCAATAATTGATTATCCGCATACTTCAAACGCGAATATCTGTTTCCAAGAAATCAAAATCCGTTTTTATCAATGGTGTTAAAACCGTTTACAGAAAAAGGAAAACCATTGTAGAATCGAGTTCAATCCCAATCGAGAAAGAAAGAGAATTATGATACGAAACATTGTTTGCACGTTCTTCATTTTTATAGCGGCTTTTCTGTATTCTCCCATTGAAACATCGTATTCATCAGAATTATCGCTGGAGGAAGGATTCGTGAATCCCCCACGAAGCGCGGGAGTGCGCTGTTGGTGGTGGTGGCTGAATAGTAATGTCACCAAGGAAGCGATTACCCGTGATTTGGAAGCAATGAAGTCAAAAGGATTCAGCGGGGCGATGCTTTTTGACGCGGGGGGCGCTGAGCAACGGGGGAATAGCCAAGTTCCACCCGGACCGACTTTCGGCAGTCCAGAATGGCGTGAACTGTATAAACACGCTCTGAAAGAAGCGGAGCGGTTAGGTTTGGTTTTGGGGCTTTCGATCCAGAGCGGTTGGAATCTGGGGGGGCCGAATGTGACGCCTGATTTTGCGGCTAAACAGTTGACATTTTCTGAAATCGATATTGCGGGACCGGCGAAATACAATAAGAAACTTCCTTTGCCAAAGACGAGAAACGATTTCTATCAAGATATCCGTGTTTTGGCGTTTCCAAAAAAGGCGTCAGAAAAAGCAGCTCCCATTCGTGATCTACAATTGAAATCCATGTACCGGGAATTGGGTGGGTCCGCTCCCGACTGCCGGTTTTTGCTTGATGATATACCGGGTACGCCCGGGGAGGCGGATGTCCGTCTCAATGAGATTCGTGATATTTCGGATTGCTTGAATACAGATGGCGTTCTTACTTGGGATGTTCCACAGGGGGAATGGATTGTGCTGCGTTTCGGCGCCACGCTGACAGGAGCGCATGTCTCCACGTACAGCGCGGATTGGCATGGAATGGTGATTGACTATTTAAAGAAAGAACCGTTTCAGCGGTATTGGGATGAAGTAGTAGCGCCTTTGATTGAAGACGCCGGTCCTTTGGTTGGGTGTGTGTTGCAGCAGCTGGAAACGGATAGTTGGGAATGTGGGGGGATGAATTGGACGGAGGGATTTGAAGATGAATTTATGCGTTTCCGAGGGTACGATCCAATTCCATACCTGCCGATTTTTGCTGGAAAAATTGTTGAAAGCCGGGAGATCAGCAACTGCTTTCTCGCAGATTTTCGAAAAACGCTGGGGGATTGTGTCGCGGAGAATCATTACGGTCAATTCGCCCATCTAGCTCATCAGCTGAATCTCGAAATCCAGCCGGAATCGGGCGGGCCTCACGCGGGGCCGTTTGACGCGATGAAAAATCTTGGGAAAAACGATATTGTCATGGGGGAATTCTGGGTTCCTTCCCCCCACCGGCCGAAACCGGAAAACCGGTTCTTTATCAAGCAGTCATCTTCTGTCGCGCACATCTATGGGAAGCGGTATGTGGGGGCGGAATCGTTTACTTCTATTGGGCCGCATTGGGATGACGTTCTTTGGAAATCGCAGAAACCCAGCGCGGATCATGAATTCTGTTCGGGACTCAATATGATCTTTTTCCATACCTTTACCTGTTCACCAAAAGAGATGGGGCTTCCTGGGCAGGAGTATTTCGCTGGAACGCATATCAATCCGCAAGTGACGTGGTGGGAATATTCCGGCGCGTTTATTACGTATCTGAACCGGTGTCATTATCTATTTCAGCAAGGCCGGTTTGTGGCTGACGTTCTGTATTATTATGGCGATCACGCGCCGAATTTGGTTCGTCTCAAAGAAGACGATCCAGCAGGGGCGCTGCCCGGTTTTGATTACGATGTGACCAATGAAGAGATTGTTTTGCAGTTAATCGTCGATGATGGTTTGATTGTGGTTCCTGGTGGCGTTCAATATCAGATACTCGTTCTGCCGGACCACAAAGTTCTTTCGCTGGCGGTTCTTGAAAAAGTGGATGAATTACTCAAAGACGGCGCTGTTGTTGTTGGCCCTAAGCCAGAACGTCTTGTCAGTTTGGTTGGCGGTGAAGAAAGTCAGAGTAAGTTCAAAAGAATCGCTAACAAACTATGGGGAGTGGATCCGGCTCCGATTGGTGAAAAGCCGATTGGCAAAGGTCAATTGATCTGGGGAAAGTCAGCGCGTGAAGTGTTATTGGAACTGGATCGATCACCGGATTGCATGGTTGAGAATGCAAAACAATGTGTGGATTATGATTACATCCATTATACAATCGATGGCGCTGATGTTTATTATGTGTGTAACCAAACCGAAACGCCACTTGCTATGAATTGTGTGTTCCGGATTCAAGGCAGGCAGCCGGAATTATGGGATCCCATTTCTGGTGAAATTCGGGTATTGGAGGCTTTTTCACAACGTGATGGGGGGATGGAGATTCCTCTTCGTTTTACGCCTTATGGATCATGGTTTGTTGTCTTTCGTCAATCGATTCCTCAAAACAAGCAGGGAACTCAAAAGAGTAATTTTAATGAATACAAAATGATCCAGCCGATCGATGGTCCTTGGACGCTGCATTTTGATCCAGAGTGGGGAGGGCCGGAAGAAGTTACGTTTAATGACTTGATTAGTTGGACGGATCATTCCAATCCGGGAATTAAATATTATTCGGGAAAAGCTACGTATGCGAAACGCTTTGATTTTTTGTATCCCCAAAAAACAACAAAGCGTTTCTGGATTGATTTAGGGTTGGTGAAGGATGTCGGAATCGCCGCAGTCCGGTTGAATGGAAAAGAATTAGGGATCGTATGGACGCCACCGTTTCGCATAGAATGCACGGATGCTTTGCGTGCGGGTGAAAATCAACTTGAAATCGATGTGATCAACTCATGGCGCAACCGGCTGATCGGCGATCGTGAATTGCCGGAAGAGAAACGATTGACGAAAACGAATATTACAGTGCGGCCGGATTGGAAATTGATGGATTCGGGATTATTGGGGCCTGTGGTGATTTTATCGGAATGATCGAAATGGACGTATTATATGTATGGTGATAGATATGAAAATTGGATGGGTAAATATCAGTTGTCTATTCATCATTATTGTTTGTCTATTTGATATCGTTTTAGGGGATGAATCAACTGGACTTTCTGCACGTTCAACGAATGACAGTAATCCTATCGATCTTTGGTATGGATCTAAACAGCGTTTTGGCGATCTTGGAAAGCCGCAGCGCTGGATCAATGTTCTAGGAAATCTGAAACAGGCTTCGAAATATAACAAACTTACATTTTCACTAAATGGAGGAGGCGAACGTAATCTATCTCTTGGATGTGATCTTCACCGCCTTGCGCGGGATGGGGATTTTAATGTTGAACTGAGCTGTGATGAAGTGAAAGTTGGAACGAATCAATTATCTCTTACCGCCTATTCGAATGCAGGTAAAACATACAAGCGCGCTGTTACACTTCTTGTGAAGAAGAACCAAAAATGGCCGTTGCCATATGAGATTGATTTCAGTAAGGTGGAGAATCTGCCGAGTGTGGTTCAGATTGTTGATGGAAAGTGGTGTTTAACCCACGCAGGCGTTCGGACGGTTGAACCATATTATGATCGTGTGCTGAGCATGGGAGATCAATTATGGACAAATTATGAAACCACTGTAAGGTTGACTGTCCATGATTTTACTCCACCAAAGAAAGGGCCTCCTACGTATAATGTCACTCATTTTGGAGTCGCGTTCCGGTGGCGGGGGCATACACAGGATGGTCTGCAACCGAGCCGGAGATGGTATCCCTTGGGAGCGCAAGGGGAATTTTTAGTGCGGAACAATTTATCGGATTGTCAGTATCGGATTTTGTTTGGGGGTGGAAAAAATTGGGAGCCGGTCTATTCACCCAAAAGAAATCTCATTCAACTTGACAAACCAATTCTCATCAAAGCGCAGGTAACGACAATGGATGATGGGCGTTCTCGATATCGATTCAAACAATGGAATGAGCAGGAGTCTGAACCTGAGGTATGGGATGTTGAGGGCTATGAAGATCCTTCAACCGATTATCCATCAGGTTCGTTATGTTTGGTTCCCCATAATACTGATGTTACGATTCATCATGTGCGGATCGTCTCGCTGAACGATTGATCCTTCCCGCTTATCTGATTTTCTATTATTTTTTTTCTGCCTAATTTGAAATCCATGATATAGTGAATGGAGGAATCGTGTGGCTCATTTCTGGTGGGTATATTGTTGATCGGAAAGAGCCGGAATTCTTTTTTTATTATTTGACATGTGATTTCAAAATCTTATGAGCTTAGTCATATTCTTTGCAATCAAGGAGTCAAAAATCGTGAAATGCAATACAGCGATTATTGGAGTTTTACTATTGTTTTCGGCTGTGATTGGCGCCACGTTTCCGTTGCATATCTTTCCGCAGAGCGTCCAGGGCGAACTCGTTTTTGTGGAGCCGTTTGAAACGAATGTGATGGATAGTGGTTGGGATATCATCGATAATGGGGGAGCGGTTGCGGAGATATTGGGACCCATCGCGCCGGGTGTGGATGGTGGTTCAGCCGTTGAAATCAGCGTGAATACGCCGTCAGATGTCTCATTGAATCACGTGCAGTTTTACAATGAATCGATTCCCCTTCCCGAGAATTCCACACAATACGATTGGCGTGTGACTTTTTGGATTCGGACCGAGACCGCGCCATTCACCATTCGGACAATCTTGGCTATGGGGGAAAGTCCCTGGAGTGGAGTGGATGTGGACTACATAGTAGAAACGGCGGGGCAATGGGAATTCGTGGATGTCATTTTGGATGCAAGTGATTTTCTTACGACCGATCCCCTTTTATTGACGCTGCATATGGGGAATTCTGGAGACTCGAATGGAGATAATGAGATTTGGATAGACGATTTGAAATTGTATCTTCTAAGTCCAATGGAAATGCCCACTCCAACACAAGAACCGGCTCCTTCCCCTGTTCAAACGGTTTCAGCGTGTGAACCAGGATATGACTTGGTATATATATTTCATTGTAAGAGTCAAGATGAGTATATTGAAATTCCAGGGGGTTATGTTGTGGGCGCTCCGGGCGGACTTGTGGAAGTGACAACAATCCCAGATGATCCTGACAGCGCTAGTGATATGAGGGGTGTCAAAATTACAGCCAGTCCGGGAGAGATATCATTCCTGCAGTTTGACACAGTCGATATTGGAAATGATATGGCGTTCATCCGGGCGTATGTGCAGTCGGCTGGTTCGGGCGCGCAAGTGGCGCTGGCGTCATTGGACGGTTCGATGGATCGATCGATCGCCACTGTCATTCCGAATGACAGTGCAATTTTCAAGGACCGCTATCACTGCATGCCTTTGATCTTTGATCCACCGGGAACATCGGTGGCTCCCGTTTTTCAGGTCGCTAATTCTGGGGTGAACGATGTAATCCTCTATCTCGATCGGGTGGAAGTGTACCGGATTTTGGAAGATGGCTATGTGCCTAGCGCATTTCTGCGTGGAAACATGCTCGGTCCAATTCCCACAAATACTCCGGTTATTGCACCAACCGAGATTCCTACTGTTCCCCCGATCCAAACGCCTACTGATACTATTACGCCAGTTCCACCGGAAGTCGCTGTCAATAAGATCGCGGGCTGTCAGATTTTTCCTGCGAATAATATTTGGAATGCGCGTGTCGATCATTTGCCGGTCGATTCCCGATCGGACGCCTATATTGAATCCATTGGTCCAAACACCGGATTGCATCCAGATTTCGGGAGTGGAACATGGGCGGACGCGCCGATTGGAATTCCTTATATTGATGTTCCTGGAGATCAACCGCTCGTTCCGGTTACATTTGAGTATGCTGATGAAAGCGATCCCGGCCCCTATCCCATTCCCGCCGATCCACCGATCGAAGGAGGGCCCGATAGCGCGGGAGACCGGCATATTCTCATGATCGATCGTGATAATTGTATATTGTATGAACTCTATTCCACCTATCCGAATAATGATGGAACATGGCGCGCGGGTTCAGGCGCGATTTTTGATCTTCAGTCCAACGTACTCCGGCCGGATGGATGGACCTCGGCGGACGCGGCGGGATTGCCCATTTTACCAGGACTCGCGCGGTATGAAGAAGTGGAAGCGGGTGAGATCACTCACGCTCTTCGTTTTACTTGTGCGCGAACAAGGCGGGATTATGTTTGGCCGGCACGGCATTTCGCTTCGCAACGAACGGATCTGTCAATTCCCCCGATGGGACAGCGGTTCCGGTTGAAATCTTCATTTGATGTTTCTTCGTATTCCTATCAAATCCAAGTGATCCTCAACGCATTGAAGAAATACGGTATGATTTTAGCTGATAATGGAAGCGACTGGTATATCAGCGGCGCGCCCCATGAAGGATGGGATAACGATCAACTGGTGAGTGAATTACGCACTGTGCATGGATCGAATTTCGAAGCGGTGGATGTATCCAGTGTGATAGTGGATTATGATTCTGGAGAAGTGGTAGCTCCATGATTATATTTGTGTTGGTTGAGTTTTGATATTTTATCCTGCCTATGAGTAATCGGCTAGTTGAAAAATGGCAATTCAAAAATATGGTTCATCCGGTAATTGAGTACAAAAATCATTTTGGAAATTGCGATCTTTGTTCAGGATGGCTTAATCGTCTGAACCCTGATTCTAAGGATTATGAGATTACCATGATTTAAAAATCAAGATAATCATGCAAATCAAGTAAATCAAGGTTCAGACAATAAGGATCCTGACATAGCAGCACTAGGCTTCAAAATTTCCAGCAAAAGTGAATGGATTGTTATGAAAAGTACTCACTTGCTGGATGAGCCTTCAACATTTTCTGAATCACATTTCTTATATCATTCATAACTAATGGTAGGGTTTTTACTACCATAAAATGGATACTTTTCCTACTAGACATGTAGTGAATATATCCATACAGTTTCTACACTGCTCTACGAGCAGAGAATCTATTTCTATGAAAGAGAGAAGAATGATGAAAAGAGTTTTGCTAGTTGTTCTTGTGGGGGTGTTATTTATCACTTCTGTCTATGCAGATCGGAGCCAGTACGATCCAACGAAAACACAGTTCGCCCTGCCTTTGTTGATTGACAATCCGGCGTTAGGGCCGATTGTTGTGGATGGCATCATCCATACAAGCAGGAATCAAGATGACAGTGAAGCCTGGGAGTCCGCGTACCGCTGGACTGTGTCGCCTGATTCCTCGTTGGATGACGGTGTCGCTTATGGGCATATGTCGCTAGGGGATCCACCGGAAAGCAGTGATGATCTGAGTTTTACGATCTACATCGGATATGACAGCAAAAACCTCTATGTGGGTGTGTCAGTCAGCGATTTCGATAATTATGATGACGACGCGGCGGAAGGATCGTACAACGAAGGAAACACCTGGGACGACGACAGTGTGGAGATTTTTGTTGATGGCGATAACAGTAATTATCCCGAACGGGATACAACGGGAAGCAATCCTGACGTTGTCGATACCGGTGGACAGTATGTAATCACATTTAATAATGCAAGCCGTGACGCGGAAGCGGGCAGTCCCGGATTCGGGCCGGACGCGGCCTGGTACGCGAGGACGGAATTTACAGATGTTGGTTACGATGCGGAATTCCGGATTTCGTTAAGCGAGATCGGGAATCCCCAGCCGGGTGATATCATTGGCTTTACCGTCGCAGTCAACGATGATGACGACGGCGGCGCCAGTGAGCGGCAGATGATTTGGGCGGGTGAAACCCACGTCGAAGCAAGTTATGGGAATCTCGTGTTTGGTGGACGTACGATTGTCGCGCCGAAAGTCTCGACAGCGCCGACGATTGATGGCGTGATAGATCTAAGTGAATATCCCGGCGCGGTTGAACAGATTGTCAATCAGTATACCGGCAATACTTCTACTGAAGACGACGCATGGGAAGCCGGTGATTTAGAAATGTCGGCATGGGTCGTACACGATGAGGATTATATCTACGTGGCGGTCGATGTGCTGGACGACGCGATTGTAAACGATACGGTTTCCACGCCTGGATCAATGGGGGGAAACACCTGGGATGATGATGGAATCGAAATCTATTTTGATTCGGATGAAACAAACCGGCATAACTATTTTGGCCCCGCTCATCTGCCCCGGCATGAAGGCAATTACAACACCACCGCGAATAATTCGATCGGCGCCCCTCCGACAGGCCCTGTTTATGGGGATGATCCAGACGCTGATTATTATTCCTTAACGACATTGACGGATGACGGTTATCAGTTGGAATTCCGGATCAAGAAACTGGCGTTGACGATTCCCGGCGAAGATGTGTTGATGGATACGTTTGGATTCAATTTCAGCGCGAACGATGATGACATCGTAGATCCTGACGGGACCACCGGTGACCGGGACGCGCCTGGCGGACAATATCACTGGAACGGTACCGCGAATTCCGAACGGAGCTACGGCTTTTTAACATTGTCACCTGAGGAATTCACCGCCGTTCAGGAATGGGCTCTTTATTAATGACCGCATGATTGGATAGCCAAACACGGATCACTCTTGTATTAACATCTCGCGTTTTATGTGTGTAATAAACAAGGGATCCGAGGAGACCGTGATGGATCTCCATCATGAGAAAACAAAATGAGGTTCGGGCGATGTCCCTCAGAGGCGCGCCCGAACCTCCCTCCCCTAACAACCATCAGACTGTTAAACGTGTACAACGTAAGGTGAATGAGGACAGTAAGAAAACGCGTATGTTTCAATGGGCGATTCGAAACAACGAAAGGCATGGACGGAACAGAATGGTTTATATGCGATCAGCGAAAAAGGGATTTACGTTAATTGAATTATTGATAGTGGTGGCGATTATTGGTATATTAGCCGCGATCGCGGTGCCGAATTTTCTAAATGCGCAGATTCGCGCGAAGATGGCGCGCTGTTTCGCCGATATGCGTTCGGTTGGAAATGGTATCGAACAGCTGCGGCTAGATAAGGGTGTACTGTTAATCGACTGGTGGGATGACGATGCGCAATGGGGGCAGGAACGGTTGACGAATATCTTTAATCTTGTCGGCGCCGGGCCGGATTTTGAAGCCCGTGGAAAAGACGCTGTCATGGCTCCGTTGACCAGTCCGGTGGCGTATTTGTCTTCCATCCCAACCGATCCATTCCAGACCGGGCCGGAATTCAATTATCCTTATTACTATTATTTAGACAACGATCCGGAAGGATCGGGTGAAGATCACGATTTCCCGGTTTACCGTATACAATCCGCCAAGCAGTATGGCACTTCACCTCTTCGCGAAGGGGAATGGGCCTTGGGTGGAATCGGGCCGGATAAAGCGTGGTACGAGACGGTGGGTGGAGATAATGTAAGTGATTTGCGGGGCGTTCATTACGATCCCTCCAATGGGCTGGTCAGCCGGGGTGATATCATGCTGACATCGCGAGGGATCAATTGATGAGAACCACCTGCGTTTAGTATGAATTTATCTCTTCCCGTAGACAGCCCACTCCTTCAAGTCAATTATCTTTTCCCTTTATTGAAAGTGAATATTGTGTTACGTTTGAACGTATGGGTGCGAATTTGTATACCAATGAATGGCATTCAATCCACATGATATTCTACTATTCTATAATTTCTAATCGGAAAAGACTCTTCATCTTCTATTTGATATTTGTTGGTGTTTTATCTTGTCACGCAAATTCTTCTTGGCGGTATTGGAAAGTCACGGATGGATTGAGCGAATCATACTGTCATAGCGTTTCAATCGGTTACAATGGCAGTGTCTGGGTAAATCATGGGATCACAGGTACCATGAGCCATATCACAGGATATCCCCTACGGAAAAAAGACGCCGTTTTTAACTTATCCAGTCCAGGGCCCTATGTGAAAGTGCTCCAAGACCATATTGGAAATCTATTTTCTGTCTTCATGGGGAATCCTGGGGGATTTCAGCGATATCAACGTGAAACATGGGTGAAATATCCTGTGCAGGATATCCAACTAGTAAATTGGCTAGTCGCGGCGGATTTTCCATTTATTTCCACGGGCGCAAATACCATCCTTTATCTTTTACCCAAAAAAGTAATGGAATTCGACGCCGTTTCTTTAGAAAGTCGTATGGTCCTATCGTCAGAACAGACCGGTCTTGGTTCTTTTATCCATCTTACGGAAACATCCCATTACCCAGTCTGGATCACCGCTGAACGAGGCGTTGTGCGGTTGGAATCAGGAGAATTAAACCAGCTTCCCTATCAATGGAAGACGTATCCCCTCCCCGAATCGATCCAGGTCAAGCGATTACGGGAACCTTATATCGATCATCACGGCGCTTTGTATATCGTAGGAGACAGCGAAAGCAGCGGCGATCGCGTCTTGTTGGAATTTATGGATGGATGTTGGAAAGAGATCTATCAGAGCGATCGTCTAGAGCGGGGATGGCGGGATGTGGATGGCGTTTTGTGGATCCAAAAAGGCTATGAACGTTTGATGCGAATTCATGACGGGCGGGAACATCTAATTGAGAACAAAAACGCTTTGTCCGGACAAATCTATGATATAAAAACACAACCGGATGGTGTCGCATGGATCGCCACTTCGCATGGACTCGCTCGATATTCCCCCAGCGTTTGGCGGACTCCTTCCAGCTTGATTGATGTGAAAGACCTTGCGCTCACCATTTATGAAGATCCTGCAGGACGTCTTTGGTGCGCTTATCGAAATATATTAGCGTTGAAGGAAAATGGACAGTGGGAAGTCTATCCGTTTGATTCAAGAATGGGTCCGACTTTTCATTTTCAAACCGATACATTGGGTATGCTAAGAGATGGCCGGCTCGCGATCGGTGTGTTTTGTCCGGATCGTTGTTACTTTTTACCCGAGCGCCGTCAATTCCAACTTGTCCATGAGGATGAGCGCAATTCGTATCAATATTTGGCTCCCCATCAGGATGGATTGATTTGGTTGGTTGTGCATGATACGAAGCGGGATATACATAGTCTAATGAGTTTTGATGGGAAACAATACGAGGAAATTATTCCCGACCTGAATTGTTTACAAGCCAATGATGTTAAAGATATCTATCGAGATCAGAAGAACCGGATTTGGATTGGGACGACCGCCGAGTTGGCGCTCTATTCTGATGGGCGCTTCCAGCCGCTGGATGCGATGGAAACGTTTCACAACCAGGGGATATTCTGCATCCATGAGATCGAACCGGGGACGCTTTGGTTTGGAGGGCGGAATACAATTGTTCAATATAAGGGAAACGAATGGTCAATCGTGCGGAGTGATATGGACGCTGTCCGATCGATGATTACCGCTCAGGATGGCAGCATATGGATCGCGTCGCAAAGTGGTCTGCATCGTTTTTATCAAGGGATTTGGACTGTATATACGGATGAAGACGGATTGCCTGACATTGCCGTATACAACGTTTTTGAAGATCGTGATGGCGTGATCTGGGCGGGAACGAGCCGGGGAATCAGCCGTTATCATCCGGAATCGGACAGGGATTGTCCGGATACAAATATTTTTATAGAAGAAAACTTATCAACAACGCCACCGGATGGCCAAGTGCGAATTGTGTTTTCTGGGGTGGATAAATGGAATCAAACCCAGCGGGATCACATTCTCTATTCCTACCGGCTTGACCGGCGGCCTTGGTCCACGTATCGCCCAGCGACCTACGCTTCGTTTTCAAACCTAGCTCCTGGATCGCATATGTTTGAAGTGCGGGCCATGGATCGGAACCGGAATGTAGATCCCGTACCCGCCTTGTTTGAATTTACGGTTCTACAACCTTGGTATCAGAAACTTTCAGTCCAAATTACGTTCTGTGTCTGTATTGGCGCGATTATTATTCTTGCGCGGCTTCTTATCCATCGCCATCTTTGGCTTGAAAAGTTGGTGCAGGAACGAACCGTTGATTTGATCGCGGCGAATCAACAGTTGCACAAAGACGCAGAGGAATTGAAACAAGCGGAAACCCAACTCCGTTCCATGGCATCAGAATTAATTCTTTCAGAGGAACGCGAACGGCGCCGGATCGCTTCTGGACTGCACGACCGGATCGGTCATGCGCTGGCGTTCATCAAGATTAAGATTGGACAGTTTTTATCGACTTTGACTGATGAAGCGGACAAAGAAAACTTACATTCCATTCAGGGTGTGATTGATCATGCGATCAAAGAGACTCATGTATTGACGTTTGAGTTAAGCCCACCTATTCTGTACGAGTTGGGATTGGAAAAAGCCATTCATTGGCTGGTGAAAGAGTTTCACAAAATGTCGGGTGTGGCGCCTGTATTTGACGATGATGGTCTCCGGGCGCCGTTGGAAGAAAATGTGCGTATTTTTCTATTTCAAGCCGTGCGTGAATTGTTGATGAATACTGCGAAACATGCGAAGGCGAAGCGGGTTGCGGTATCGATTGTTCATTTACCTGAGACGATCGTTATCACGATTGAAGACGACGGTATAGGATTTAGTCCTAGTTCGAATCAAACGCAGGCTCACAAGGGATTTGGATTGTTCAGTATTTCTCAGCGGCTGCAGCATATTGGGGGGGATTGCCGGGTTGAATCGCATGCGCAACAAGGGACGCGTATCGTTTTGACCGCTCCTATCCGTAGAACGGGGGATTGTTCCGATGGCTGAAAACTCAGTTCGTATCATTATTGCGGACGACCATGATATCATTCGTCATGGATTAAGAATCTTGTTGGATCAGATCGAGGAGTACGATGTGGTGGCGGAGGCGGATAATGGACGCCGCATCTTTCAGCTCGCGCGGGAGACGCAGCCGGATATCATCACGATGGATATCACCATGCCGGAACTCAATGGGATCGAAGCGACGCGGCAAATTCTGGCCGAATGTCCAAACATCCAAATCATTGGACTGACTATGCATCCCAACTTTTTTTTCGCGGAGGAGATGTTTCTGGCGGGGGCGAAAGGGTATGTGCTTAAATCGAATGTCATGGAAGAACTCATCCCCGCTATTCAGACTGTCTTAAAGGGGGAAACGTATGTCAGTCCATTGATCAAAGATATCGAAACTGATTTTTTCTCTTCATCAACGCCACCGTCTGATAAATTGCTGTTTAAAACATTGACCGCGAGAGAGCGGGAAGTTTTACAGCTGATCGCAGAAGGAAAATCAACAAAAGAGATTGCTTCATTAATCCATATCACCACGAAGACAGTAGAAAAACACCGTCATTTTGTTAAAAAGAAACTGAACATTCATGCAACAGCGGATTTTGTTAAATTCGCGTTGCGAATGGGATTGACCTCATTGGAATGCTGAGGAAATCGCTGATATTGGATGATTGTCAGGTATTATCAATGTGGCGAATGAGGAAAGTGGGCGCATTGTGGATGTAATTCTCCTTTTCGATTCTCCCGGTCAGCGAGTCTTTTTTAAGATTCTTCCGACAAGTGAGTACGTTTCTCAACAATCCATTCACTTTTTGAAGGAAATTTAGAAGCCCAGCGCTGCTATACAGGATTCTAATTGTCTGAACCTTGATTCGCTTGATTTTCTTGATTTTAAATCATGGTAATCCTATAATCATTTTAAGACAGCGCCAGCTGGCTGGCTTTTAAATCATGGTTCAGACAATTAGGCCATCCTGAACAAAGATCGCAATTCCCCAAAATGATTTTTTGTACTCAATTACCGGATGAACCTTTTTTAATATGTGAAGGTTATCAAAGATGGATATCCAGGAATCCTTTTGTTTACCAGGTGATCCTTAATTGTCTATAGATTTTTGTTGTTTCTTTGCGAGTATCGAGACAATCCATTTTGACAGAATCCAAATCCATGCGTAGATCGTCAGTAATGGATCGATAAGATAATCCAACAAATTCTGTGATTCCAACAATTGTACATGATAAGAGACTATCGATAAAGAAAGGAATACCACTGCGCCGCGCCGATTCGAAAACCATCCCCAAATTGAAAACAAAAGTAAAGGAATCGCGAGATAGACCGGATGAAATCCAAGACGATACGGATCGTAGATTGTCCATCCTAAAGCCAATGGATAGTAAAACAAACCGAAAAGCGCCGCTCCATACATGATTACACGAAACGATCGGCTATCGAGGCTCTTCCACTGCCATAAGTGTTTTGAAATAAAACTGACAAGAAGGAGAGTGGTGAGCGTACTTGGATTTCCTATGTGACCAAAGAGATAATACGCTAGGGGAGCGCGAGAGAGAGGGATGAAGAGCAGCAGAAATAGTAACGTGGATAGAATCGCGCGCAGCCAGATAGGAGTGTTTCTTTCTTTGAAAAAGACCACCGCTATGGCAGTGAGAAGAATATACATCTGCAGGAATGCGAACAAGTTTTGCAGTATTGTCATGGCAGAGCCTCCAGCCATGACAGATTGAAATGGATATGTTTGATCTGCGTCCGTTTCCAGGTATAGACGACGTGAATTGTTCCATCATCCACCTGGATGATGTAAGGATAGGTATGTTTCATATACTCGGAGTTTTTTACAGGTTGGTGCGGTTCGAATTCGTAGAGGACATCCCATGTGTTTCCTTCATCGTGAGACTGGGCTAAAGACAGATTTTCTCGCCGCCGTTCCGAATTGTTAAAGACAAGCAGAAGGCGTCCATCCTGCAAACGGATCCCCGAAACGCCTTTATTTGGATTGGGAAGGCTTATATCCACAAGTGGAGACCAATGGAATCCCGCATCCTCTGTCCGGCACATTTTGATATGTCGTGGAAAGCCTCCTTCATTCCGGAACAAAGCGATTGAGGTTTGCTCGTTGATGGGAACGCAGGAGGGTTGAAAGTATGATCGCCCCCATGACATACGGATTTTGTCAACGATTCCACCATGTTCATCCAAGATAAGATACTCGCCAAATTTCCCTACCATTTCGTGGTAAACTGGAACGCCGATCCATCCGTTTGTATAAAGCAGCGGGGTTCCTTTTACCAGCGTACTGATATTGAAGAATGGAGACGTAACGAGCCGTTTCGCTGTGGACCAGGTTTCTCCCCCATCCTGGGAACGTACGAAATTGATGGCGCATGTGGACCAACCGCTGATTGAAGTGGTGACGTAAAGCAAGCAGAGATTGTTTTGCTGATCGTGAAAAAGAAGGGGATTACCGATTTTTTTGATATAACGTTTGACATCGTTTTGAGTTTGCCGCCGGCCGATGAGTGGTTGGGATTCAGACCATGCTTGTTGCGATGGATCGTATACCGATGTGTAAAGCGCGACGTCTAAAGCGCCTTCTTCAGTTCCACCATACCAGACGGCGCGGATGGATCCGTTCTTTGTCTGGGCGATGGACGAACTATGAACCCGTTGAGTTTTTGAATGTTTAGGAAGAAAGGTCTCCAAGTATAGCGGTTTTTCATCCGGCGCGGGATTGCGTGGTTCATTAATTATAATCCGCAATGGTTCCTGCGATTCATTCCAGGATAAAAGAAAAGGAAGAAAGGTCGTGAGGATGAGTAATGCGAATGCGATATGTTGATAGTGTCCTCGATTCAGCATAGTTATTGTTGAGACAATCTAGGCGTTCAGCGCTTGGGTAGAATCTGTTTTATCTCGTACTTGAATATCATAGATCTCTGGATTGAAGGGACAGATCAACACCAACAGGAATAGAAAACTGCCGCAGAATTCCATCAATTCTCCGACCTTTGAATGATCGATCGAATAGACACATCCAGCGAATACGATCAAGCTGATCGCCTGCCTGAATGTGGGGATGGGGATTCCAAATGAATTAATGAAAGCTTTTATATTATCCCGTCTTTTGTATATAGGCGGAAGAATGAAAAAATAGACAACGATCAATACCGCGAGGATTTTGCCGAAAACAAGTTTGTTGATTTTTGTTCCTCCCACGACTAAATTGTGAAAGTTCAATTCCTCCTGGGCGTTATGATCGATGAAAAAATCGGGGCTTTGAATATTGAATAACCGCTGGCCCCAGGATATTTCTTCTCCCATACCGAATAAGAAAACGCATCCCGCGAAAGTCAATGTCAACAAGAACCGTTTTGATCGAACCTTGCGTAAATAATAGACTCTCCAAAAGCAGAGGAATGATCCAGCAAGCAACGCGACCGCTGTCAGATATTCAATGCACCCATCTTCTTGGACGAATGATTCAAACACATTGGGCGATACGAACCTGAGAATGATACCTGTGATTGGAAAGAGTACTATACAGGCAAGATAAGCAATTTCAAAAACAGTTCTTCGATACATTGAGTAAATGCGTTCTCCGAATAAATCCTTTTTTACTGTATTAGAAAAAGGATATCTAAAAAAGAGTGACCTGCGCGAATTATCAAATAGCGCATTATTATCTATTTTTTGTCCTATCAGGATATTCTAAATTGGATAATAATAAAGGTTTATTCGGAAAGTATGCGGCTTGAGGATAGAAGGAAGGATATGAATCGTAAAACGCATCGTTTCGTTCTTAAGTATCGATCATCGTTTTGAATCTATTAAGGAACACTCGTTCACCAAAATTAGATATGAGACTATTAAATCGAATGTTGAAATGGAGACCCGGCAAGACTCTCCTATTTAAATTCTGCGCGATTGCGCTGTCTGTTCTTTGTGTTTTTGCTGGATTGGAAATCGTGTTGCGTGGTATCGGATACCATCCTTCCTATGTGAATCCACTGCGCTCTTTTCACGAAAACGATCCCGTTTTGGGGTGGCGGGGGAAGAGAAATTTTACCGGGCGTTTCGTCAAACCTTGGTTTGATGTGGAAATTGCGCACGACGAAAACGGATTCAGAAAACAAGTTGTACAAAACGAACCCAGCGCTGACGCCAAACGGATTATTTTCTATGGCGACTCTTTTACCTGGGGGTGGGGTGTGGGACAAGGGAAAACAGTAACGGACCGTTTACGCGTTCTCCTTCCCGCGTATAAAGTAATCAATCGGGGGATTAACGCGTCGGGAACTGTGATGCAGTATACGTTATTCAATCAAGAATTCTCAGCGTCACTTTCACCGGGGGATACTGTTATTCTGTTGTTTTTTTATAATGATTACAGCGATAACGTTGATGATTCCGGTGGGCGTCTATCCGCTCGGATCAAGGATGACGCGGTTGTTCTCGTTCCTCCCAGCCATGTTCTCTCTGAATCCCGATTGTCAACATATTCATATTTATTAAACTTCCTGCATTTTAAAATCAATACACTCAAATTGCATTATAAAACTCTCCGCGCATTGGACCGATCCTATGTGTTGGAACGGATTGGAGAATCCGATCCTTCTGTCGCGATCACAAAGCTTTTTCTGTCAAAATTCCAAGAAGACTGTCATCACCGCGAAGCGGAATTCCTACTGGCGTATATTCCGGGGCAGGCGGAGATGAATGAATTGAATGCCAATTTAGATGAGCAACTGCAAGCTGAAGAATCATTCCGGGCAGTGACTTTTAAGATCGCGAAGGACCTGAATCTGAAAACATTGGATTTTCTTCCTGCGTTTTTCGAATATAAGCGGCAGAATCCATCCACTCTCCTGACGTTCCAGATCGATCAGCATTGGAACGAACACGGACACGAACTCGCCGCGCAAGCGATTTGCCAGTATCTGCGAGAAGAATGGAACTATCCGGGTCCATCCTTTTGAGTCCTTTCCCACGCTGTTCCAGCGATTGTATCCATAAAAAGAATTCATTCTATCCGTTCCCGGATGTTGAAGGGAATGGATGATTTCTTTACAATGGCGAACGGATTTTAATCTTTTTGAAAGGAATGTGTATCATGACACAGAAACGAGGATTGGCACTACTCATTACCGTCGTCTTTCTCTGCGGGGTATGGGGAGAGACGCAAGCGGACGAATCCGGATTCAATGGTTTAAATGTTAACCTAGGGAACTTATACCGGCTATCGGACGCAAAAACCCGTTCTATCAGTCCAGAGAATTTCACAGGCGAAAAAGGAAAAGGCGGCATGGCGACGGAGGGAACCGGTGAGAGAGCGGCGCGTGATCTCGGCCGAGGGTGGAAGGTCTCACCATCTGTCAGCATTGAAGAGAAATCCACATTCGTTATGGCGGAGATTGATGGACCGGGGGCGATTCAACACATCTGGTTGACTCCCACCGGCAATTGGCGATTCTCCATCTTGCGGATTTATTGGGATGGTGAGGAGAATCCATCGGTGGAATGTCCTATCGGCGATTTTTTCGCGTGTGGATGGGGACAGTATGCGCAGGTCAATTCCCTGGCGGTCTGCGTTAATCCAGGGAGCGCTTTCAACTGCTATTGGTGTATGCCGTTTCGTCAAAAATGCAAGATCACACTTGAGAACATCGATGAGAACGAAATGCGGCTCTATTATCAGATTGATTACACACTCACAGATGTGCCGGATGACGCCGCGTACTTCCATGCCCAGTTCCGCAGAGTCAATCCATTGCCCTATAAAGAGGTGTATACCATTGTGGATGGCATCAAAGGGAAGGGGCAGTATGTGGGAACGTATATGTGCTGGGGTGTAAACAACCGTGGTTGGTGGGGGGAAGGCGAAATTAAATTTTATATGGACGGCGATACCGATTTCCCTACGATTTGCGGCACTGGGACGGAGGATTATTTCTGTGGATCCTATAATTTTGAGAACAAAGTCGAAAAACGATACCAAGAATTCTCAACTCCTTACACTGGCCTCCCGCAGGTCATTCGCCCGGATGGGCGCTATGAATCGCAGCAGCGATTCGGCCTGTATCGTTGGCACATTACCGATCCGATCCGTTTTGAAGAGGATCTCCGCGTCACGATTCAAGCGCTGGGTTGGCGTTCCGGCGGCCGGTACCTGCCTTTACAAGACGATATCGCCTCAACCGCCTTCTGGTACCAAACCGAACCTCACGCCGCATTTCCTTCCTTGCCAGATAAAGATTATCTAGAAATTAAATAGAAAAACATCAATCAAGTCGATACGATGCAATTGGGGACGCGCTCGCGTCCCTTTTTTTTATCTGTGCGTCAGGCATGGTGCACAGCGTCAAGACGGCGCTAGTTCGACTATGGACAACGGAAGTGGAATTATGAGGTGTACCCCATTGTCAAGACAGGAATCAAGGAAATTTAAAGTAGGTTTTCAACCTCGATTTCGTTCAACTCAAGTCTCCTTATTTGGGATCCGGAAATCATGATGATTCCAGATTCTCATAAAACTTTCCGATATTATACACTACCAGGAGAAACGGAGATCGGTTCTGCTGTAGAGCAACCGGTCAAGGGATATCCTGGTGCGTGTGCGACGGATTGCCGTCAGGGAGACGTATCAGATCATCCCCTTTTTTCGATCATTTCAAGATAATCCAGAGCATTTGCCAATGCCTTAAAAAACTCAAACGCAAAGTTCTTGGACCGTCAAGTTTTCTAGTGTTCTCTATAAACCTGAAGCGGCGTCTTATATCCCAAGGCTTGGTGTAGACGCTCATTATTGTAGAACTGAAAATAATCCGTTAGTCCGCGCACACAATCATTCACCGTTTCGTAACTTTTGATATAGACCTCCTCATATTTCACTGACCGCCATAACCGTTCGACGAAAATATTATCGAACACTCGGCCTCTTCCATCCATGCTGATGAGAGTCCTCTCTTTCTTCAAGCGACTCGTAAAATCCGTGCTTGTGAATTGAGAGCCTTGGTCACTGTTGAAGATCGTTGGCTTATCAATTTCAAAAGCCATCTCCAACGCTTCGAGGCAAAAGTCAACCTCCATCGAAGTGGAGACTTTCCATGACACCACATAACGACTAAACCAGTCTAAGATCGCCACCAGGTAAACAAATCCTTGGCGCATACGTATATAGGTGATATCGGTGCTCCACACGTGATTGGGTCTTTCGATTTTCACTCCCTTCAACAGGTATGGATATTTCTTATGCTGAACATTTCCGAGGCTCAAACGAGGCTTCGGGTAGATCGTCTCCAAGCCCATCACTCGCATTAAACGACCGATTCGTTTCTTATTCACAACCCGTCCTAGAGTTCTCAACCATTTCTGCATTTTCCGAATTCCGTAAAACGGTGTCCGGGTATATTGTTCATCAAGCAGGTTCATCAGCGCTACATTTTCGGCTGATTCGCCCACGGGTTGATAATAAAATCCTGAACGAGACAACCCCAGCAATTCACATTGCCTCTTTATTGAAATCTCAGAATTAGTTAGTTCGATCCAACTTCGTCTTTTCTTAACTGAGCACGTTAGACTTTTTTTTTACCCAATCAAGTTCGACTTTCATTTGCCCAATCTGGCGGTAAAGTTCCGACGTCAGTTCTTCGGCTTCCGCTTGACTCTTTTCTTGCTTGCGTGAAAACAAGCCTGGGATTTCTTCCAACAGGCGCTTTTTCCACTGTCGAATCTGGCTCACATGAATTTTGTAATCGCTCGCTATCTGGGTTAAGGTCTTCTCTCCTTTGATTGCCTCCAGTGCCACTTTGCCTTTGAACGCTCCATCAAAATTTTTTCGCATTTTCATCATTTGGTTCACCTCTTCTACCTATTGTCGGCTTCGAGGTAACCTACCTTAGATGGCTGTCCGAATTTTGGGGTACAGTATATTACACCTAAATTTTCTTGATTTATATCTTGGCGCCTCAGTTTGCTGGTTCAGTAAACCATGTAATGAAATGATGCTTTTTTTATTTTTTTCGCATATTCCACTTGAAAATCAATACATCATTCTAGATAGTGTAACTCAAAACGCAGTCCATGTGGAAGCATTGAACTGTTTTCCTTTAATTGGTCGCCAATAGGAAAACAGGGAGCGAGTGGCGAATCCCCTCCAATAATCTATTCTTTTTTAGGAGAATTTATCTATGTCAATTTCAGTTGGAACACTCCATCAATTCTATTCACGAACGATTTTTATTGTTGTCTCGCTGGCTCTTTTAAGCGCATTTATAGCCAACAACTCCATCGCGCAGAACATCAACGATTCCGCCCATTTCCCGGATCCGAATTTCCTAGCCGCTGTTGAGAGTTTCATGGGAGGAGATTTCACCGAGGCCCAAGCGGCGGCGAAGACAGGTGATTTTGGCTGCTCAAATCTATCTATCGGTGATTTGACCGGAATAGAATATTTCACCGGTATAGGGGGACTCAACTGCGAGAAAAATCAATTAACCAGCCTGGATATCTCCAATAATACTGCTTTGAATTTTCTCAGATGCGGTGAAAATCAATTAACTAGCCTGGATGTCTCCCTCAACACCGCTTTGGATTATCTCTGGTGCAATAACAATCAATTAACCAGCCTGGATGTCTCCTACAACACCGCTTTAACTGAGTTCAGATTTTTTGGCAATGAATTAACCAGCCTGGATATCTCCAATAACACCGCTTTGACTACATTCAGCTGCGGTGATAATCAATTAACCAGCCTGGATGTCTCCAACAACACCGCTTTGGCTATACTCTATTGCTATGAAAATCAATTAACCAGCCTGGATGTCTCCAACAACACCGCTTTGGCTATACTCTATTGCTATGAAAATCAATTAACCAGCCTGGATGTCTCCAACAACACCGCTTTGTCTGTGATCTACTGCTGGAATAATCAATTAACCAGCCTGGATGTCTCCCACAACACCGCTTTGATTGAACTCGTGTGCTTTGCCAATCAATTAACCAGCCTGGATATCTCCCACAACACCGCTTTGACTACATTCAGCTGCGATAATAATCAATTAACCAGCCTGGATGTCTCCCACAACACCGCTTTGACTATATTCAGCTGCGGTGATAATCAATTAACCAGCCTGGATTTCTCCAACAACACCGCTTTAGAAGAGTTCTACTGTAATTACAATCAATTAACCAGCCTGGATTTCTCCAACAACACCGCTTTGTATCATCTCCAATGCTATGGGAATCAATTAACCAGTCTGGATGTCTCCAACAACACCGCTTTGGCTATACTCTATTGCTATGAAAATCAATTAACCAGCCTGGATGTCTCCAACAACACCGCTTTGTGGCATCTCCACTGCTATGAAAATCAATTAACCAGCCTGGATGTCTCCTACAACACGGCTTTAGAATGGCTCCGCTGCGATAACAATCAATTGACAAACATTTCAAGTCTAGTCGTTAACACTGGTCTCGTATCAGGAGATAACGTAAATGTAAGTTACAACAATCTATCCTGCGATGATTGGGCTGATATTCAGACATTGATAAGCCGTATTGGCGCTGGTTTTGTCTATTCTCCTCAAAATGGTTTTGATCCATTCTATTGCACCGTCAACATCAATACATCCGCCTATTTCCCGGACGCGAATTTCCTCGACGCTGTTAGGAATTTCATGGGCCTCTCCTACCCAGAAGAACCTTTCACCGGCATCGATGCGGAGGCGAAGACGGGTACTTTCGACTGCTCCGGTCTAAGTATCAGTGATATGACCGGAATAGAATATTTTACCGGCATAGAAAGACTCGATTGCTGGAACAATCAATTAACCAGCCTGGACGTCTCCAACAACACCGCTTTGACTGAACTCAATTGCGGTGTTAATCAATTAACCAGCCTGGATGTCTCCAGCAACACCGCTTTGGTTATCTTTTGGTGCAGTAATAATGAATTAACCAGCCTGGATGTCTCCAATAACACCGCTTTGACAAGACTCGACTGCGGTGTCAATAAATTGACCAGCCTGGATGTCTCCAGCAACACCGCTTTGACAAGCCTCCTTTGCGGTGTTAATCAATTAACCAGTCTGGATGTCTCTAACAACTCCGCTTTGAATCTCCTTTGGTGCGGTGGTAATGAATTAACCAGCCTGGATGTCTCCAACAGCGCCGGTTTGACTGAGTTAAGATGTGATGACAATGAATTAACCAGCCTGGATGTCTCCAACAACACCGCTTTGACTATCCTCTATTGCGGCGCCAATCAATTAACCAGCCTGGATGTCTCCAACAACACCGCTTTGACTGGTCTCTATTGCGGTTGGTGTCAATTAACGGACATTTCAAGTCTAGTCACCAACCTAGGTTTTGGAGCGGGAGATGACGTAGATGTAAGGTGGAACAATCTATCCTGCGATGATTGGGCGGCTATTCTTGTACTGCAAAACCGGGGTGTTATTTTAGATTATTCCCCTCAGAATGGTATGAATCCATTTTATTGCGCGTCGATTGACACAAGTTACCTCGTCAATGGCAATGGATTTGGCGGTCGATATTGGCCGGGGAGAATAAACGGCAGTTATTTTGACGCGCGGTTTATTCCAGCGACGGCTTTGGGCGGTGAAGAAACATATCCCGCGTGGTGCGCGGATATGCTTACCAAAATTCAACTGGGCGCGTGGTATAACAATGTTGGGATTTACACTTCTGAGACAGACGTCTGTTCCCTGGTTGGCAATCCAGAGAATTTTAAATTTGTGAATTACTTGTTAGTCAATTATCGTTATGGCCTTTATGTAGGCGTTGACCAAAACGTAATCCAAGCGGTGGTCTGGAAACTCTTATTCAATGGAAAAGCGCCAAAAATCGGGGGGAATGGGATCAGCAGTGGAGGATTCATTTCATGGGATGATTCGCTAGCCACATCTATTTATAATACCGTGAGGACGACCCCGTCTTCCGATTTTCCCGATTATGAAAACAATTCATTTCTCCCCATCGCAATCATCATCGATACAGGTGATCAAGTGAATTTGCTGGAAATTCCGTATTGGATGTATCTTGAATTCATGGACTTGGGAATTGTTGGGGATTGTTCATGATCCCTTTAATTCGATTTACAAAAATCTTAATCCTGCGCGAATTTAACCCTACTCGCAATCACAGAGTGGGGAAATAGAATCATTCCCCCCTTGTTTTCTATGCGCCTGGCATTACGACCTTCCCCCGATAACTATCAGAGGAATTGCCGATCTTCGAAGAATGGATATAATTCTCGTTTGGCAATCACCGGCCTCAATAGAGCCCGCCAGACTCATTATTCATACAATCATCACTTAATTTCCCCGTTTGAATGCGGGGATTTTTCATGAGGAAAAACAAACAGCATGAAAACTCGCAAGCGGAATTCGAATCTGCGGAATATCGCCATCATCGCTCACGTCGATCATGGAAAAACAACATTGGTGGATGCGATGTTCAAACAAAGCGGTGTGTTCCGAGACAATCAGACTGTTAATGATCGCGTGATGGACAATATGGATCTGGAACGCGAGCGGGGGATAACGATCTCCGCTAAAAATTGTTCCGTTTTTTGGAAAGGAGTGAAAATCAACATTCTTGACACTCCCGGTCACGCTGATTTCGGCGGGGAGGTGGAACGGGCGTTGATGATGGTCGATGGAGCGATTCTTCTCGTTGACGCTTCTGAAGGCCCCTTGCCTCAAACCCGCTTTGTGTTGCAGAAAGCGTTGAATCTGAATTTAAAAATAATTGTTGTCATTAATAAAATCGATCGTAAAGACGCCCGGCCGGCAGAAGTGTTGAATGAAATCTATGATCTTTTCATCGATTTAGACGCCACCGATGAGCAGATTGAATTTCCCGTGTTTTACGCGATTGGGAAAGAGGGAACCGCGCAACGGTCTTTGGAAGAGGATGGCCAGAATCTTCAGCCATTATTCGATGCCATTCTCGAAGAAATTCCTGCGCCGACCTATGAGCCATCCGAGCCGTTCCAGATGCTGGTCTCGGATTTGGATTATTCTGATTTCCTAGGCAGACTGGCCATTGGCCGGATCGCGCATGGCCGCGCCAGACGCAGCCAGGAATTGGTCTGCCTGGGGGAAAGTGGGATTCCACACCCGTTGCGTATTTCTAAATTGGAAGTGTACGAAGGCATTAAAATGAAAGAGGTGGATTCGGTCGAACCGGGTGATATCACAATACTGGCTGGAATCGAAAATGTTCATATCGGCGATACCATCGCCGCGAAAGATACTCCCAAAGCCTTAAAACGAATTACAGTGGATGAACCGACCGTCTCCATGAAATTCGCGATTAACACATCTCCTTTTGCCGGTAAAGAAGGCCGATACGTTCAATCCACTAAACTGCGCGAACGGTTGTTGAAAGAGACGCTCAGTAATGTTGCGCTGCAAGTGGAAGAGACGGATGACGCCAATATATTTCTGGTGAAAGGACGCGGCGAATTCCAAATGGTCATTCTGATCGAAACGCTTCGGCGGGAAGGATACGAGCTGAGCGCCGGGCGCCCGCATGTGATCTATAAACAGAATAATGGACAGATCCAAGAACCGATCGAGCATCTTTTTGTGGATTGTGACGAGATTTTCATCGGTATTGTTACAGAGAAACTTGCGGGACGGAAAGGACGTATGGTCAATCTGGTCAATCACGGATCGGGCCGGGCGCGTCTGGAATTTTCCATACCCTCGCGGGGACTGATCGGGTACCGGAATGAATTCTTAACCGACACGAAGGGGACGGGGATATTAAATTCCTATCTGGAGGGCTATGAAGACTACCGGGGCGATTTTCGTACCCGGTTGACAGGATCATTGGTAGCCGACCGGCAAGGGTTGGCGGTCGCTTATGCGCTTTATAATCTTGAGCCGCGGGGAACGCTTTTTATCACACCGAATACGCCTGTATACGAAGGTATGATCGCTGGAGAACACAACCGGGATAATGATTTAAACGTCAATCCATGTAAAGAAAAGAAACTGACCAACATGCGGGCCGCTGGGAAAGACGACGCGGTTACACTTACACCAGTTACGCCAATGACCTTGGAAAAGGCGATTGAATTTATTAGAGAAGATGAGATGGTGGAAGTCACCCCGCGATCCATCCGCCTGCGGAAAACCATTCTTCCAGCGAATCAACGCAAAGGGTAATTCTATTGATCCAGGATTTTCTTCTCATCGGGGAGGCGGGGGCCTGCGTGCCCGTCGGGAATCTGGGAAAGTGAAATCGAATTTAAATTCGAGGATGCGCCGATCTCAAAGCAATAGGCCCACCAATTCAGAGCCGCGTTCATAACTTGATCACAATCATAATAACGATTGCGTCCAAACATCGTTCCATCACTATAGATGTCGTATGCCCAAGAGTTTGGATCGTATGTGATAAAATACTCTCCATCTTCCGACCAGCCTTTTACAATTAAAAAGTGTCCGCTGTCGTAATTATAAAAGCGGTCGAAATAAGGTTGGCGGCTGTAGTCGATCCATCTCATCTCCATGCAAAGCAATACAATGTTTCCTCGTTCAAGAATTTGATCGATATCCGTCCGGGACGAGACAGAATGGATTACGAAGGGAGTATTATATTTTTTTAAAGCTTTTTGGATATCGGATGTATACCACCAGCCGTTGTTACGGCGGTTGACATCCCGGATCGTATCGACGGGGATATCTTGATTTGAATACCATTTGATGGCCATATGAGTCGATGTTGGCCCGCAGTTGTTGTCCGACGCTGGGCCTGTGCCCATTTGGGTTTGGTACCACTCATAAGGCCGGGAATTATGTTCTGAAGCGACCGGATTGACCGTAAGCAGCATCTCTCCGAAAACATCGCCGAATTGCGCGAAAATCCATGAATTTCCACTATTCAATCCACAGACGGTTCCAGAACCGTCAACCGTGGCGGTCTGGTTGTTACCGGAACTCCATACATAATTGAGATCTTGAATGGTGTTTTCTGAAGGATCGTACGCTACGCCTGTTAAGACCGCTCTTTCATCGATGTCTACTTCCAGCCGTGAGGGATCGATCTCGATTTGCTCGATGAGTAAGGGGCTGGGTGTGTTTGTGGGTATTTCCGTAGGAACAGGTGTGGATGTTTGCGTAGGTTCTGGGGTGGGTGTTGTTGTGGGTATCTCCGTAGGAACAAGTGTGGATGTTGGTGTTGGCTCTGGAGTGGATGTTGGATTTTCCTCCAGTGGAGTGAGGCTCACAATCTCTGGATCGTCCACATCACCGTCGAGAAATTCTGTATGATAATACCGTTCCGGATCAAGCAGGTAATATTCGAAATTGTCAAGATAGACCGTTAATGGTTCTGTATCGCTCGTGTTGATAACTTGAATCAACGGTTGGAAACCGGTCGATGGAGGGATAAAAATATCCGCAAGGCGCCGGTATTGATTTTCAAAATACGCTTCTCGCGCAGGGGTGAGAGTCGATACGAAACTATTTTCCCCTGCGTCAATTGTCGCGAGGGTGATCGATGCGTGCGGCGCGTCCGCCCGGACAGAGCAGCGGATCAAGGCCATATTCTCCGTCGTTACAACGGGGCCGAATATCATGACGCCTTCGCCGGGATCGGCCTCAATGATTAATCCCCATCCATCTGTCGCGCCTTGAAATGTGTTATACTTTGGAAGGACTCCAAGAGAAATTGCTGGTTCCGGGTAGGCGCCAAATCCGGCGCCCATAAAAGAGACGCCTATTTCGTCCAATGAATCGCCGGAAAAATCAAATTGGACGTGTTCTTCTCCCATGCTTAACGGTACATAGAACAAAGAAATCAATACGGCAAGTATGAATCGAACAGCGTCTTTCATCAATCGTACCTCCGATAGTCTCTGGAATTTAATATTATATACGAAGAAATTTGGATGGATGTGATTTCCTTTATTTTTTTCGTTGGATGTAAAGAGAATACAGATTATGTGGAGAATGAGAAGAATTCATTTAAATTGGAAGAATAATACCTTTTTCTTGCCTTCATACGTTATAGGAATAGAATCTATTGAATTTATGGTTGGCAAACGAGTAGAAAAACACTATACTCCCTATCATATGCTATGCGCTCTATAGGGGAGCGGGGATTTATGGACGAGGAATACACTTCATGAAAAACCTGGTTTTATTCTGTTGCCTGGTTCTACTCTGTACGTCTTGTACGCATATGTCGTTACCCGTCGGGCAGTTGCTTCCGTTTTTATTGGTTGAAAATAACAGTGATTCTTGTGATCTCCCGCGATACAATCCGGCTGTTTCTTATGGAACGTTATGCGCCGCCCTTCCTACGGACAAAGTGGATGTCGCAATGGAGAATCTCTTTGGAGAGCAGGAGCGTTTGTCTCTTTAACCGTGTAATTCGATAAGGGGTATAGAGTTTTATGCTATAAGTCTCATTACAATTTGCCGCTGATGCGAAATCCCTTGTTTTATAAACACGAATAGTGTTTCCCAGGAATCATGGCGTGTCCCCAGCCGAGTATTTCTTCATTCTTGAGATCGTCCCGCATTTTTAGAAAGCCCGCCTGCGCCAATCCTCCCGCTTGAAAATATACCGCGTCGATGTCGGAAGTGTATTTAGGGAAGTGACCGAAACCGCCATCTTCGTTCCGGCATGAGAGAATCCACTGCACGGCTTTTTTATAACAGGCGGCAATCCGTGGATCTTCTGGATTTCCCAATTGACGAAGAATAAAGAGCGCGTCAAAAGCCGCATGCACATCCCAACTGGGAGGATGAATTCCGGTCCAGGAGCCGTCTTTTTGTTGGAGTTCTAAGGTTCGTTCGATCATGGGTTTCGCCTTGGGTGTGGGAGCCCCGACGAGGCGGTAATAATGCGCGGCGTGGAACGTGGATGCGACATGATTACCCAGGTAGCCGTCTTCTTTCTGTTCTCGTTTTAAATACGCCCGCAGTTTTTCATCGAATTCTTTGGGCATGCGTTTTCCAATCGCCGTATAGAAATAGGGGAAGAAACTGGTCGTGTACAATGGGAGATTCTCGAATTCTTTCGGTTCAAAGAAATATTCAACGACCGGCATAGGATCGTATTTTGGTTTTTCACCCAATACCCGGAGCGCGACAAGGCTTTGGGCGGTGTTGTACAGTTTGGCGAGGGGGGAATTCGGATCCATTTCCCCGGTTTTGTGATAGAAGGCGCCGTCGGGTTTCTGGCTCGAATAGAAAAATTCCTTTGTCGCTTCCGGATAGGGAAGCGGCCATCCAAAGGTTTCGCTCAGCAGCGTCACATACGTTGGCGCGGCGATCCCGGAAAGCTGTGTGTCAGAGTAACCTTTATAAGCTGGATCGATTCCCGGTTGAAAGGAACCGTCTTTAAGCGCCGTTTGTTGAAGAAAACGTCTGAATTCCTTTGAGAATCGTATCCGGCTTCGTTTCTGTATCAGCGTTAGAACGCGTGATTCCAAAGAGTCCCAATCCGGCGCACATAGCAGTCAGTTTGATGAAATTCCGTCGATTGTTTGTTATCATGATTCGAATCCCCCTAACAGCAGTATCTATCTTCTCTTTTTGAAAATATACGAAAAAAGGGAATAAATCCAGAGCGCATTCCGGATTAGATTGAAATCGAATCTATCTATTATAGGATTCATCGAAAATAATCCTGTAAATAAATCCTCAAATTGCTGTTGAATCGGGAGATTCGGATGTATGTGAACCATGAAAAGTCTCTATTAATTTTATTTTCTCATTCTTTTTCTTAATCTGATTCTAACTAATATCTAACACATATCTAACAAAATTAATTTTTTCTTAACATAACCTCTTCATTAATAATCATCCAACCGGAGAATTTTATTGATAATTCATGATTCAATCGATTGAAAATATGATCTGTAAACCTATGATTATTAGGAATTTACTGAAATCAGAGGCAGCAAGTTCAATTCTTGTATTTAATAATTTTCTAACATAATCATCACTTTTAGTTAAATATTTTCCATACTATATATATAAACAACCATTCTTTTTATCTAAAAATCCTTTACTATTAAGCTGATTTTAGAAAGAGCATTCGATACTGGCCGTTTAGGGTATCGAGAAAGGATTTATGTGGAGCGGCCAAAGAATGTTAGGATTTTGTTAGGGAGGAGGTGAAATCAGGTATAAAGGAGTACTTCTCGTTTTAGTGATCCCTATAAACAGTCTTAGGAATAGAAGAGGGATTAGAATCTTTGAGAAAAACACGAATCAATAAGATGAGGCTTTATTTTAAAAAAGGAGAAAGTATCAATGAAAAATAAGTTTTTTTTCATCTTTGCAGTAGCTTCTGTAATTTCTTTATCACTGATGGTCAATGCGGGGTACGCCCAAGTTTTCTTTGAGGATGACTTCAACGATGGCGGAACTGCGGGCGCTGTAGAAAGAGGTTGGGAATTTATTGAAAATGAATTCGTGACCGAAGTGGGCAGTTTTTTCGTCATTGCGCCGGAATGGCCCGTAAGAGAACCTAGCTCCGACACAGGTATCCTCAATCCTCCTACAGCGGATGGCACGGCATCTGACGGTGGTTTTTTGATTGCCGACTCCGATGCGGGAGACGGTTCCGATGACATTGGTTCCCAGTCTGATATTTACGCTATTTCTCCTGTTTTCAGCACTGAAGGCGCCAGCGAAGTCTGGTTCCACGCCGACACGGAAATTGAAATCAATAATAATGGGGAATGTGTGATGGAATTCATGGTCACCGCAGACGGTGGAGAAACTTGGATTCCCGTCTTTCAAGGAATTGAACCAGAACGAGTCATTGACTCATTCAACGGTGGCGGTGTCGGCCGGGACCGGACGGATGGATGGCCGGTATTAGGCAGCGCGTCTCACACAAAATCCTTTGGAGGAATTCATGGGCGTTGGCATTTACAATTGCCTGATGAAGTTGTGAACAAACCTGAAGTTCGATTTCGGATAGGATATTATGAACCGGCGGACGCTTGGTGGATCACAATGGATAACGTTGTTGTCGACGCTTCACCTCCCCCCATGGGATCGGAAGTGATTCTGACTGAAGATTTCGAAAATGGCATTCCCGAAACTTGGTCCAACACGACGGCGAAAGAAACTCCAACTGGTGAGGATCAGCTCTGGGACACAAAGCCGATCTGGGACGAAGATTTCGATGAACCTTACAAGTTCAGTGAAAGTATGGGATTAGCTGTTAATATCGACATTGTCCGCCAAGCGGAATCTTTTGATCTTGTTCTCGATCTTGACAATCCCGATGAATATTTTAATCCAAAAGGCGTCTTGGATGGCCGTTGGGTTCTTATGTTGGCCGGTCAAGGCTATGCGATGTGGCAGGAAGGCGATTTAGACCAGCTGAATGGTGTCAGTGAAGGAGCGAATTTAGATACGCCGGTTCTGGATTGCAGCAATTACACAGGAGTTTATCTCGCTTTTGATTCAGAATTGCTCGTAGGAAACAGCTCGGCGCGATATGAAGTGTATGTCAGCGCTGATGGCGGCGCCTCCTTTGATCGATTATTCACTTACACCGAAGCCTTAATGAACTATGAAGAAGCCCCTTACTTCGACCGTCACTATCTCGAAGCGCCCCAGGCGGCCGGTCAGAGTGAAGTTATTTTCCGTTTTCAAGCCATCGGGGAAGATCCTGGTGAAATGGAAGGATTTTGGGTTATTGATAACGTCAGCATAACCGCTGATTCCGGCACACCCGTTACCGATTGGGTCTTATATTAATTAGATCGTTGCGGTGTGAAAAGTTTTGAGTGTTTAGAAAGGGATGCGCCGTTGATCTGGCGCATCCCTTTTGACGAGAATCAAGCGGTTCCTCTTTTATTAAGATTATTGTGGACATTTCTATTAACATTTTTGTTTAGTATATTTAGAAAATTAAATAGATTGCCGTTTAATCCTTTTTATTCATACAGGAGACCGAGAATGAAAAACAAAGTAGTTAAAAGGGGATTTACTCTCATTGAACTTCTCATCGTGGTCGCCATTATCGGAATTTTGGCGGCGATCGCCGTGCCCAATTTTTTGAACGCCCAGATCCGGGCGAAGATCTCCCGGTGTGTGGCGGATATCCGGATGCTGAATCAGCAAGTCACGATTTTTCATATGGATAAAAACCGGTGGCTGATCGACGGCAACGATTGTGATGGCTCATCAGAATGTTGTTTCGAAGGTGAATATATCGGGAAACATCCAAATACATCGAATGTTTCTGTCCTGCAGGGCGCCAATCATTTTGATGGGCGTATTTATCAACCTTTAACTACTCCCATCGCGTACATCAGCAGTATTCCCATTGATCCATTCAGCGATGGTTTGTTCTATTCCTATGAAGATTGGGATTGCTCGAATAATGGAGGTTTCTTCGGGCTTTTAGCGGCGACCGGTCCGGATGCGGATAATGGCGATTGGCATCCCGATCAGCGGTCCATTGTATACTATGGGACAAACGGTCTTGCAAGCAACGGCGACATCTGGTACATCTGGCTGTTCAAACCTGGTTATACCAATACCCAATATGAAACCTACTTTAAAAAATCCGGTTGGAGCGCTCAATATTAAGCCGGTCTTATCTCTTCTATCTGCCGCTAGACCGAAAATGGTCTCCATAAATCGAAGCGCCGCTATTTTACTTTCTAACGTTTCTATAATCATTCATATTCTGTTATATACGCTTTTGGAAAAGAGAGAATTCGATGAAGGCGGAAATCAAATGTTTTGCTTCTAGTATTGGTTTCGACGCTGTGGGGGTAGCGCGGCCTGCGCCCACGACGTGGGAGCGATATAGAGATTGGGTGTCGAGGGGGTATCATGGTGAAATGGGGTATCTTGAAACTCGTTCGCTTGCCCGGCGCGATCTCTCCCGGTTCGCCAATCCACCCGGCAGTGTCATTGTTTTCGCCAAACAATATTTCCCTCTTGAATACTCTCCAGTGGATCGAGATGGACCGTTTGATGGGTTTGTTTCCCAGTACGCATGGGGGGATGATTATCATGATATCGTCGCGGATGGTTTAAAGAAAATCTGTGAATTCATACACCAGCGGACGGATGGACGGGAGCGAGCGCGGTGGCTTGTGGACACGGCGCCGATCTTGGAGCGGGATTTCGCCGCGCAGGCGGGAATTGGTTGGTTTGGGAAACACACTCATATACTTAGCCGAACCTTGGGAAACTGGTTTTTCTTGGGGGAGATCGTCACGACGTTACAGTTGGAGCCGGACGCTCCCGTCTCCTCGCGGTGTGGGACCTGTACGCGTTGTCTGGATGTTTGTCCCACTGGGGCGTTTGCCGCTCCTTATGTTCTTGACGCCCGGCGATGTATCTCTTATCTCACGATTGAACATAAAGGCCCGATTCCCCGTGAACTGCGGCCAAAACTCGGCCGCCGGATTTATGGATGTGATGAATGCCTCTCTGTATGTCCATGGAACCGTTTCACCACGCCCATCAAGGACACAAGATTGCAGCCCCGCCAGGAATGGATGACACTGGATTTAATCGAATTGATGGGATTGACCGATGATGAATTCCGCCAACGCTTCAAAGGGAGTCCGATAAAACGGATCAAGCGCCGCGGCTTGCTGCGCAACGCGGCGGTCGCGCTGGGAAACACAAAAGATCCCCGTGCGGTTTCGGCGCTGATCAAATCCTTGGGAGATGGTGAACCATTGATCCGGAGTCACGCGGCGTGGGCGCTGGGCGCAATCAGGGGGGAGGAGGCGAGACGGGCGCTGCGAAGAGCGTTGGTCGATGAAACGGATCCGATGGTTCTAAGAGAAGTTGAATACGCATTGAAAATTGATTGACAAATTAATTGGGGTATAAGATAATCTGATTCCGAAAGGAAGTTATTATGCCGGAAACCAAAGTTTATTTTTATAGAGAAAATGATAAAGTTGTTCCGGTATTTGATTGGTTGAAAGGGATTTACAAGAAAGACTTTAAGGCTTATACATATTGTATTGAACGTATTGATCTGTTGAAGGAATTTGGGCATCAATTGAGAAGGCCACATGCGGATTACCTACAAGATGGAATTTATGAACTAAGGATTAAGAGCCGAAGAACACAATACCGGATTCTATATTTTTTCCATGGGCAGAATGCTATAATATTGGCGCATGGTTTGATAAAAGAAGATAAAATACTTCTAGTAGATATCGAGCGAGCTAAAAGACGAAAAGCCATCTACGAAAGTAACCCGGATAATCACCGGTATTAGGATAAAAAATGATCGATCAAGGAAAAGACGCCGTTCAGGTTTTGAAAGAGTTCGCTGGGGATCATCCCGATTTTGAACGGTTCTATCAGGAAGCGCGTATCAATTCCATTGTCGCGCAGATCGTGTATGATGCGCGAATGGACGCCGGTGTCACACAAGTGGAACTCGCCAGTCTTGCAGGAACATCTCCACAAGTAATATCCCAATTGGAGGACGCTGATTATGAAGGGGATACTTTCTATATGATCCAGAAAATCGCCACCGTGTTGAATCGGCGAATCGATATGCGGTTAGTCCCAATTGATTCAAACGATTAAGTTGTATTTATCTACTGCTGATTTCCTTTTACTTTTATCTACCGATTATTATTTCAATTTTCATCTCCACAATAAGCCTTTCCTTAAAGTCATTAAGATGCTCCAAGTTAGAATTGTTTTCTTCATTTACGCATTTTGATTTCAAATCATGATGGCTTTTATAAAAAGAGAATTGTTTGATTTCTTGTGGGTATCCAATCCATCCGAGTATAATCTCATCTTAAGAAGTCATCTAAAATCGTGTGATACGCAATCAAACTGGAATGAATTTTCTTAAAGGAAAATAGTATGAGTGGTCATATAACTCTGACCTATCAACAGCGTTTGGAGAGTTTACGGTCAATTAAACTGGAGCAAACGAGAGAAAAACAACGCCTCAAAGGCGCGATGGATATGGACGATCAGGGACAAGTTCTCCCACCGATGGATCAAGCGGAGATGATTGAGATTATCAGCGGTTCGGGCGTCAAAGTGAAAGAATTTGTATTAAAGGATTTTCGCGCACAAACAGATCATCCCAGTGGCGGCATCTTCGGTCCCAAATCATGTGGCGTCAATTTTAAGGCGTTGTTGGATGTTCATCCAACGTATATCCAACCACTCAACTCGATGGCGGGTGTATACCGGGTCTATTTTATCAGCCATCGTGATCCCGCTTGGAATCCAGAATTCGATTGTTTGCCCATCACGAAACGGTTGGAGCAATACGGCGTAATCGATCATGGGATCGGCGGCGTACAGCATTTTTGCCCGGATCTGACTATCGGCTTGGAACTCGGTTGGGAAGGCTTGAAAAACAAAGTACAACATTACCACAAGTTAAATCCGGATAAGTCTGATTTTTATGATGGACTGGAGGCTATCCTGACCGGCGTTCAGCATTGGATCCAGCGTCATTCGGACGACGCGCGGCGGATGGCGGAAGAGGAAGAACACCCCCAACTTATCGAAAACTTGTTGACGATCGCGGATATCTGCGAGCGGCTCGTTTATCTTCCCCCCAATTCCTTCCGGGAAGCATGCCAGTGGCTGGTGTTCTTCCAAGCTGTGGCCAAGATGTACAATGGAAGCGGTGAATGGGGTCAATTGGATGAATTGCTAAGACCGTATTATGAAAAAGATATGCGGCGGGGTGTCCTGACTGATGAAGAGGCTGTTTTTCATATCGCCTGTCTGCTCCTCAGCGAGACCGCTTACATTCAATTGGGGGGGCCGGACGCCCAGGGGAACGACCTGACCAGCCATGTATCGTTTCTGATCTTGGAAGCGATTCATCAATTGAAAATACCCGCGAATATCGCCTTGCGCGTCAGCGATGATATGAATCCTGATCTCTTCCGGCGCGGATTGGAAATCCTCTGTGAGGACAAAATGGGATTCCCGAAATTCATTGGAGACAAGCCACTGATCGAGGGATGCTTAAAAAGCGGTTTTACAGTTGATGAAGCCCGGCGCCGTATTTATGCGGGTTGTCATTGGATGGCTGTTCCCGGACGGGAATACGGCTTGATGGATATGATCAAGCTGGATTTCGCATGGTTGTTTGATCGCGCTTTGAAAGAGATGATGGCTGATAATTCGATTGCGCCAAGTGTGGAGGAATTATGGAACCGGTTTGAGAAATTGATCCGGGGCGCCGTGGTTGCGATCGCCTTGGGGATTGATTTTCATATGGAACATATGCATCAAGTGTTCCCCGAATTGTTCCTGGATCTATTTTGTCACGGCCCTGTTGAAAAGGGAGAAGACATCAGTCATGGGGGAGTGGATATTTATAAAATCGGAGTCGACGGCGCGTCACTCGCCACAGTCGCCGACTCGTTCGCGGCGATAGAACAGCGTGTTGAAAAGGACAGCCGGTTGACGTGGGAAGAATTGATGAACCATATCGAATCCGATTGGCAGGGAAAGGAAGGGGAACAAGCGCGGCGCCTAATGAAGACGATCCCCCGGTTTGGAAGAGGAGGCTCGTCCGCCGATGAATGGGCCGTTCGGATATCGAAAACCTTCAGCCGTATCGTGATTGAAAAGAAAACCCCCAATGGTTTTTCAATGATTCCAGGACTGTTCTCCTGGGCGCGTGTAATTGATTATGGAAAACGATTAGGCGCAACGCCAGACGGACGGAAAGCGGGAGAGCCGGTTTCACATGGTCCCAATCCAGCGCCTGGCTTCAATTGTGGAAAACCGGGCACTCCAACCCAACTCTCCACGGCCGTCGCCTCGGTCCAACCGGGTTATGGGAATTCCGCTCCATTACAACTTGACTTGGATCCCTCCATTGCGGAAGATGACGAAGGAATTGAAAAAACCGGCGCTTTGATCCGCGCTCATTTTGACTTGGGTGGGACGATGATTAATATCAATGTTATGAATAAGAAGCAGATTCTTGAAGCGTATGAAGAACCATCCCGCTATCCCGATTTGATAGTGCGTGTGACGGGATTCAGCGCCTATTTTGCCAGTTTATCGGATGAAATGCGGAAATATATTGTCGATCGGCTTGTTTAGCGAATTGGATTGCGCAAAGGATTGGATGTGAAAGGTCTTGTTTTTGATATTGAGCGATTTGCCGTTCATGACGGCCCGGGGATTCGGACGACGGTGTTTTTGAAAGGATGTCCTCTTCGATGTAAGTGGTGTCATAATCCTGAATCGATCTCATTTGATCCCGAATTACTGCTGACAACGGAGTTATGCGTATCCTGTGGAGCGTGTGTTGAAATCTGCGGGCAAAACGCGCATGTCTTTGTTGACAACCGCCATATGATGAATCGGGAACGCTGTATTCTCTGCGGTGAATGCGTTCAACATTGTATAACCGGGGCGTTGGAGATTGCGGGAAATGAAAGGTCTGTTGAGGATGTTTTGGGTGAAATTCTTTGTGACCGGCCCTACTATCAACGATCGGGCGGTGGATTGACTGTGTCCGGGGGAGAACCGCTGGCGCATCATGCGTTCACTATTGCCTTGTTGGAGGCCGCCCGTAAGGAGAGAATCCATTGCGCGCTGGATACGTCCGGCTTGGCTCCCTGGCCGATTTTCAAAGAGGTCTCAGAGCGTGCGGATTTGATACTCTATGATTTAAAGCACATCGATCGTGAACGGCATAAACAACTGACAGGCGTGTATAACGATATCATTTTGGAAAACTTGGAAAGATTGGATCAAGCAGATATTCCAATCTGGATTCGGATTCCATTAGTTCCCGGTCAAAACAATGATGATATTACTTTTCACGAACTCGGCGCTTTTCTCGCTCGCAGGAACAACATCCGGCGGGTGGAGATTGTGCGTTACAACCGCCTGGCGGAATCCAAGTACGAACGGTTGAATCAATCGTATTCTTTTCGTGGATTACGCATACCCTTGATGGAAGAGGCGGAATCGAGGAAAGAGATATTAATGCGATATGGGCTGAAATCAGTTGTATGCCGGTGAATAAACGTTGAATCATAAACATGTAAAAATATATGTATGGGTGTTATAACCTGATAGTCCATGAGTCCATTTTTTATAGAAAACTTGTAGTCTTTTTTATTAAGGTGGAGGTAAAAAAAAGCCTTGTAAGACGATTCTTTTGCCTGTCTTGATTATGCTTATTCTTACATTTACATTATTCTCAAAACTCATTATATTGTCTTTCTATAGACTTTGTGGAGGGAAATATGTTACAGCATAATTTGACTCGGCGGAAATTTATACGTACTGTGACTCTGAGCGCTGCGATGGCGAATTCAATTAATTCAAAAGCAGTATCGCAATCGGTACATGAATTGTTTTGGGGATGTTTATTGCATTTGAGTTTCAACATGTGGGAGAGTTTTATCTCGCCTCATCGTCCTTTTCGTGGTTATCGGCCGGACCTGGAACTCAGCGAGAGACTCTGGAACGATGCGTTGGATCGTATGGCTGAATGTGGTGTTAATACACTCGTTATCGATCTCGGTGACGCAGTGAAATATAAAAGTCATCCAGAAATAGCCGTCAATAACGCTTGGTCTGTAGAACGTTTAAAACAGGAATTATCCAGGATTCGCAGCATGGGGATGAATCCAATCCCTAAACTGAACTTTTCAGCGACACATGATACTTGGCTTGGACCTTATGCCCGCATGGTTTCCACCAAACCATATTATGCTGTTTGCCGTGATATCATTATAGAAGTGGCGGAAATATTTGACGGGCCTTCGTTGTTTCACTTAGGTATGGATGAAGAGACTGCTGAACACCAACAGTATTATAAATATGTTGTAGTGCGCCAAGGTGAACAATGGTGGAATGACTTACATTTCTTGATTGATGAAGTCGTAAAAAACGGTTCCCGGCCTTGGGTATGGTCAGATTATGAATGGAACCATCCAGATGAATTTTTCAAGAATATGCCAAAATCAGTTCTGCAGAGCAATTGGTATTACGGTGAGAAATTTGACATAAAACATGAACATGTAAAAGCTTATCTTGATTTAGAAAAACATGGTTACGATCAAGTCCCTACGGCGAGCTTTCATACGACTAATTCGAAGAGTATCGAAAACACAGTTCAATTTTGCTCTCAATGCATAACTGAACAGCATTTAAAGGGATTTCTACAAACCATTTGGAAACCTGCGATTGAAGAGTATCGAGACCGTTATCTTGAAGGAATTGAGTTATTAGGGAGGGCGAAGAAAGAGTATGAAAGACGAACTAAGTATGACAATGAATCGAAGGGATGAAACACATAATATATCTTTCGAACTGTGTTTATTTAAATATTTTATCACAAAATTAATTGAGTAATAATTTTTTACAGAATAATTTGTCTGTTTAATTTCCTTTGTTTGTATTTGAAAAACTGGAATCAATGGATTTGCGAGATCGGAGTTAAGAATGTCGTGAAAGGATAAAACAATGAATTCTACTCTACGATTAAATGCTTTATTATTCTTTGTATTGATTGTTTTCGTTGAAACCGCTTTTACTACGGATGATGATTTCATCCCTGGAATCGATTCATTGTACCGGCTTGATCGGTTGGGCGTGATGAAACAATCCATCCATGTGGCTTCTATATCGAGTTATGACCGTACAGGAGGCAACAATGATGGATTTGGTGGACAGTATTCCTTCGTACGCAAGGAAGAAGGAGGATTAGTTTTAGCGGACTTGAAAGGCCCTGGCGTTGTTTACCGGATATGGACTCCAACACCGACTGATGATGTGATGGAATTTTACTTTGATGGAGAAGAGATACCACGTATCACAGTAAAATTCCGTGAACTTTTTTTGGGGAATCATCCCGCATTTCCACGTCCACTGGCTGGGCATGGAGCCGGTGGTTTCTACAGTTATGTACCATTGAGTTATGAAAAATCCTGCAAAGTCTTTATTCGAGCAGAGAGAATCCAATTCTATCAAATCAATTACGCCACTTATCCTCCTGATATTGGGATTCAAACGTATACACAAAATACTGACGCCGAAGAGATCCAAAAAATTGAGAAGGCGAAAGGACTGTTTAATTCAGTGGGAAAAGATATCAGTTCTTATACTACCCCAAAAGAAGGAAGGATCGAAACAAGTACAAGGAAAATAACACTGAAGCCAGGAAAAACAGAAACGGTTTTCAACATGGGACGGCCGGGTCGAATCGTTGGGATTCGAATGCGTCCAGCGAATACGTTTGTTGGAAAGGATCGCGCTATTATTCTTCGAGTGTTCTGGGATGAAAATAGTCAGCCCGCGATCAATTGTCCTGTGGGTGATTTCTTCGGCTATGCATGGGGGGAGCCTGCGATGAAATCACTGATGATCGGCACTACCGGTGACCTTAATTATTGTTACTTTCCCATGCCGTTCGATCAATCCGCTAAAATCGAATTAGAAGCCGAAACTGAATTGAACAAAGATGTCTCTTTTGAAGTGGACATTCTTTTTACTCCCATTGCCCGTAAGGAAAATGAAGGAAAATTCTATACTTTGTGGCGGAGAGAAAATCCAACGGTGAAAGGAATGCCATTTACTTTCATTAAGACAAAAGGGCGAGGGCATCTCGTTGGAGTTATACAGCAATCACAGGGATTCGTGTCCGGCGTAACGCCATTCTTTGAGGGTGACGATCAGACTACGATTGACAATGAACTGGTAATTCATGGAACCGGATCCGAGGATTTTTATAACGGGGGGTGGTATGATGTGCCGGGCCGGTGGGAAACACAGCGGTCTTTTCCTCTCAGTGGCTGCCTGGGATACAAGAAACATCTCGGGAGAACGGGGGGCTATCGTATTATGCTGGGAGACGCTTATGCGTACAACGAAAGTATATTGCAAACCATCGAGCACGCTCCAACCAATAACGATATCTTGAATGACTACTGCGGTGTGACGTTTCTTTATTCATTGGAACGCCCCACATGCGATTTCAAACTCCCACCGGTCGAAGAAAGAAAAGTGTTGGATCCGGAAAAGATCGTTTTCGCTATTTGGTGGAACACACCCATTTATTCGTTCTCACTCAAAAATGCGATTCTGACGAAAGAGACCTGCCAAGATATCCATCAGAAAGAAACCCGGTATCTATCAATGAAAGCAAAGGATGAAGCGGTCTTTGGTCCTCATTCCATCAGTTTTACTTGTGAACTGCCTGCGGCGGGAACGTATAAAATCAGCCTTGACGCCGTGAAAGGACCGGATCAGGGAATCGTGCAACTATTTATGGATGAAGCGCCCATAGGTCCTGAACTGGATTTCTATAGCGATGAGATTCAAACCGCTCTTGGAGAATATGCGGGATTGCTTCAATTGGATCAAGGTCCGAACAATTTGATGTTCAAACTGATTGGCAAGAATGAAAAATCAGAAGGACTTGGTTTTAAACTAACCAATATTATTTGTGAAAAAGTAGAAAAATAGATTACAAAAAAAAACAAGAATCTCTGAAATCGTAGGTTATTGTACAGAAATGGGGAATTCACGAATCGACTCGTTGAGTGTCCATCGTATACGATAGTCTCCAACAGGTACTGCGCTCGAATCCCATTCAAAAATTAAGATTCCACTATCATCTTCGGTGATACTATCGGATTTTTGTTTGCGAATATCCAAAACTTTTTTCTGCCCGTCTCGAGAGTACAAGGCAATATCCACATTCCCTTTAACACGTGATTGGCTAATCAAAAATGATTTTTTATCTTGCATAATATTGCTCGGAATTGCCGCCACCATAGATAAATAGCAATTGCTGTTAAAAGGGCGTTGCAATTCAGTGACCGGTAGCTGTTCATAATGACGATTGAATGTAATCGGAGTTTGATCATTTATATTAGCGAGTTCACGAATCGTAACGTCAAAATCAGCTAAGCCTCTCCATATTGTTCCAGCCAGTTTGGGAAATTCGCCTCCAGGCGCTTTCGTAATAGGGATTTTTCCTAACGACGCCATTTGGACAGCGTAATTGGAATTACGCCATTTAGGATTCTCTCGATCTCCATTCCACATGACCTTGAGATTTGTATTAATGATTCGTTGGATATCTTCCTTTGTAAATGTAAGTCCGGAATGATAGGCTTCGACGATTTCATAAATCTCTCCCGCTTGATAATTGCGGTAGGGATGAACATTCACCCAATGGCGAAGCGTATTTGGAGAGGAAAAATCGATGTCCCAAACGCCAAATGGTTCCCAATAATTCCATACATAATGATCCTGATACAAACACATGCGGCTCTTCATAAAATTAAAAATCTTTAAAGCTCGTTCACGATATTTATCGATTTTCGTGATTCGATAAATCCGCAGACAAGCGATGGCCATTGAATTTTGCTTATTGAATGGAAGCGTAAGATTTGATTTTATTGCAGGAAGAACTCGCCATGCGCTAAGGTTATCTTTCGTCAAATAGTGATCCCACGAACGATATGCGCCGTATGGACCATCTTCATACCATGTTCCTCGCTGATCCCATTTTTCGATCAAGTGCTTTTGGGCAAATTTCAAATATGCTTTCGCTTTGGATGAGTAGGATTGCTGGATTGCAGGATCCTCATGGTTTAGAACCGTTTCACAAAATTCCAACATGGGATTAATCAAGATTGCGTCGCCTATATGCGCGTCACAGATATAATTTTCATCATAAATATAAGGACCGACCCATCCTTTATATCCATCCGGCGCTTGACGCGTCTTTGCGAGCAGGGCGTCATAGTAACGAATCGCGGAGTCAAGAAAAGAGCGATCTAGAGTCGAGTTATACTCATCCATGAAAGCGTTCATGTTATAGGCCGCATGCCAACATAATCCCTCGCCGGTCAACGATCCATCAACCTTCAGTAAGGGAGTTCTCATCCGGCTCTGGAGTAATTCATCCGCATTTCTATTCGACCAACAAATCGATGAAAAACACAAGATGATGAGAAATGACAAGAGTAAAATTTGTTTCACGATTTTTCCTTTCGATTAGAGTCAATCGCTTGATTGTAGATAAGAATCCAAATAGTGATCTTGGTTATTGATTGTTTAAATATCCATTGAAGCGATTCCCGTATTTGTTGAAATCCTTCTTTATTTTACTAATCGACTATGGTGTTATGAAGTGTACACGTATTTATCCTCTCTGGTTACTTACTTGTTTTAGCCTTTTTCAATCGTTTTCTCAATATTTCATACGATCATATGCCTAAGTGTTTATACGAATCACATCCTTGACAATTTTTCTGAAGACACGCATTATGATAATACGAAATAGAAATACGTAACACTTCCAGGATCGAAAATGTTATGCCTCCAAAAAGGATTCACTCTAATAGAACTTCTTGTCGTTGTGGCCATCATCGGGATTTTAGCCGGAATTGTTGGCGCTAATATGATCGACGCATTGCGCCGCGCCGATGACGCCGCCTGTAAAGAGAATCTTCATTCCCTCTTCACCGCTATGCAGGCGTACCGTCTGGATTACGGCCGTTTTCCGCTTGTGGATGGTGTGGCGGATACGGTATCCCGTCCTGAAACAACGGCGTGGGGATGCGGCCCGGCGGCGAACGGTTATTGGACCGGCGTCCCCATGTCCTTAGTCGAATTAGGGTATTGTTCTGAGTCCTGCCTTTATTGTCCCGCTCTTAAGCGGCAGAACAGCCATACTATCGAAGCGTATTCAAATTGTGGGAATTCTTCCTTTTCGGGCAAGGAAGTCCCACAGTGGCGTTATTTGCGTTACGCGTACGATCGGGCTGCGATTGATTCCGGCGGGCCAGACAGCGAAAGCGAGGCGATTGGTCTCTTCAACATCGATCGAAACACCAATGACGTCTGGCTGGCGCGATGTATGCATGTCAATGTAGGGAAATACTACCGGGATCGCGACATCCGCTTTCCTCATCGTATCGAAATTGACGAAGAAAGGCCCGATCTCGCCCATTTCGGCGAATACGAAGTCACCATCAACGGCAATATCCGCGAACATGCGGTTCAATTAAAAAGGAGATAAGAAGAATGAGACGATTTTGTGTTGGACTGTTTTCCGTTTTGATATTGATTTGTGCGATGCTCCAAAGCGCTTGGCCGCAACTGGCCGTTCCAGAATTTGGAGACGCCGTACAGATCACGGATACAGATCTTGCCTCCCTATTAGCGCGAAGTCCTGAAGGTTCTTTCATGTTCGACAGTCATGGAAGGTTGCATCTGGTTTACACGGAGAAAAATGCGGAGGGCACCAGTTTAGGGAATCCGGGTTTAATGCTGTATTGTAATTTTTTGGATGGGGAATGGTCCGAACCGTTAGCCATCCGTTCGGATGCAGGAGAAGGAATTCCATTCTGCAATGGAGGAGAACCAGCGCTTTGGGTTCAGGACGATCAAACCGTTCATTTTGTTTTTCATGATTACCGGTACAGCACTAGCAGCAGCGGGACGAATCAAGTTGAAGTCTATTACCGTAAGTTACTTCCCTCAGGTGAATTCGAGTCCGATGAAATGCGAATCACCGATAATGAGAAGAATTCATGGCGGCCCAAAATCGCGCTCAATCAAGACAACCAAATCGCTCTTGTATGGTATGATTATTCTCAAAGTTCCCTAGGCGATTTGATGCTTGCTTTGTCCGATTCGAATCAGCAATTTCCAACAGCCACGGATTATGCCAGCCAAGTCGTCGCGAACGCCAATCCAAATGGTGAGGGAGTTCAAATGACGAATGCTGTGTTTGATCATGAAGGTCGCCTTCATGTAGTGTGGACCGCGGCGGAACTGGATGGTTTTACGTATGTGAATGAACGCTTGATATACGGCGTTTTAAACGATCCAGCGAGCCGAACTTTAGACCAAAGGATCGAAGTCAGTTCTCGCGGAACCCTTTCCACTGATCCGGCAAAGATTCAGGTCGACGATGATACCGTATGGATTGTATGGACAGATATGAAAACACAAATACCCAATATTTTTCTGGCTTCGAAAAAAATTGATCAATCAGAATTCAGCGATCCTATACAGATCTCAAACAATGACCTTCCTGATGAGGTTGGTTTTGCTGATTTAGCCATCTCTCCGGATGGAATAATCTATACGGTCTGGACCGATTTCAGAACCGGTGAAGGTGATATCTATCTTCGAATGTATGATCCCGTTTCCATGATCCTTTCAGAGATCACTCAGATCACGACCGATGATTTCAATGTAGATGAAAAACCTGGAATCGCCATCAGTCCTAATGGACAGATCGCGATTCTTTGGGAGAGCAATGTGGAGGGGAGAACCAATTTGATGATGCTCCTAATGGAGTCCGATACTTCCGTCGGGGATTGGATGCGGTTCGATTAGTGTGATATAGTACTGAAACTATGGAGGGCGGGTTATCTAAAACCCGCCCATTTTATGAAAAATGATTGAACAATTACAACAAACGGTTTATATCCTCACCAATTCATTATTATGGCCCGTAGTGATTGCGTTGCTGTTCGGTATGGCGCACACTTTGTATTTGCTGGGCAATCTGTGCGCCGAAGCCTTTCAGCGGCGCGGAAAAGCGGTCGCCGTTGTGAATCCTGATGAGCCGGCGGATCAAATGAAACGGCGCCAGGGATTTCTCGAATGGAAAAAACTTTCGACCCTTGATCCGTCCGCGAATCGCTGGCTTTTGCTGGATCGAACGGAAGCGGAACTCAGCCGCCGGGTCGATACCGCGAGAATCTGGGTGCGTCTCGGTCCCGCTTTGGGATTGGCTGGTACCCTGATCCCGCTGGGAAGCGCGTTGACCGCATTAGCGGCCAATGATTTGCAAATACTCTCGCAACGGTTGATTCTAGCGTTTGGAACCACCGTGTTGGGATTGGTCGCAGGAAGTATCGCGTGGATTGTCTCTACGACGCTGGAACGTTGGTACCGCCTCGATCTGGCGGAAATTCGTCACAGTTTGGAGTCCGAAGAATGAAATCGAAGCCTACGCATTCCGGTCTTGGTTTGTTGAGCGGCAACTCGCCGCGATGACGATCCACTTTCCGGTTTGGCCAATCTATTTGACATCGGCATCGTGTTCGCGTTGGGATTCATGGTTTCGTTGATCAGCGCCTTGAATCTGCTCGAAATGTTTAATCCTGACTCGAAAGTTACGATTACCACTGAACGGGAAGATGGATTGGAGATCACTGTGCGTGAAGGAAAAAAAACAACCGTGCGCCGATTGACGAAGCAAGTCGGCAGCGGTGACGGTATCCGTTTGGGGACGGCGTACCGCTTGGAAGACGGTACGGTTGTGTATGTGCCTGATGGCGAAGAGATCCAATGAAACGGTCTATTATCGGCTTCTTTTTTGTTTCTCTCTTCTTTCTTGTATTCCTCATACTCCTGTTTCAAGATAAAGAGATTCCTGGAGAGCGGATTCGACTCTTGTTTCTGGTTTCTGATCCGGGAGCGGAACTCATCACGAAAGCCGTCGATTTGCTCTACCAAGAGTATCCACAATTCGCAAACAGCATCGATGTGCGTGTTCGCGCTCCCTCTACTACAGCGTTGGATCAACCTCTTCTTCCACACGACATGTTGATCGCCGAGGTGAAAGCCTCTCCCTGGATTATGGATCATGAAAGCGCTTTATCCGCATATCGTCCTTCTGACTCCTTATCCTCATTTCCCTATAAACGAATCGCTTTGGGACGTCTGGGCCCAGGATTAAGTGAAGAAATGCTGCCTTCATATGGAATGCGGCGAGATGACCTTTTGGATCGGTATTGGGATAATGGAGCGCCAAGCCAGGTAAAAGAAATGATCACTTATATTATGCGGTCCTACTTTGGTTATTCTCAACTTCAGGTGGATTCTCCGTCAGACATCATTAAACAGGGATTAATTGTCTTACAGGATCGAGGATATCGAATAGTGCAAAGTTGGAAGGAGTGGGAAGAAAGATCGAAGCCCAAGAATGATATCCCCAAAGTCGCTGTGTTGGAATACGCCACCCGTGTCCGGCGCGAGACCATTCAGATCCCACTTTCTATTGCAGCGGAAATTAGAAAACAAGGTATGCAGCCGGCGCTGGTGTTCGCCACAGAAGGCAGTCAAGCTGTTCGAGATTATTTGATTGATGAAAATGGGAATCCCCGAGTCGACGCTGTCATCTCCATGCATTTTAAATTCACAGACGAGAAGGCGGTCGAAGCGTTAAGCGCTCTCAATGTACCGGTCATCAACGCTATTCAAGTTTATGGACGAACGGTGGAAGAATGGCGGAATTCAACGCAGGGACTCAGTACGTCAGAAGTCGCATGGCAACTGGCTGTTCCGGAATTGGCTGGGCTTTCTCCTCCAAACGTGGTTGGCGGAGTCGATAACAGTCGCAGCAGCATCTCCTACCAGGCGATTCCCGAACGTGTGACGCGAGCGGTTGGCCGCGCCCGGCAATGGATTGAACTGCAGCGCGCTCCTCCAGAAAAACGCCGAATCGCCATACTGTATTGGAACTATCCACCCGGAAAACAAAATGTCGGCGCCAGCTACTTGAATGTTGTCCGCAGCATCCCCGTCATGCTTCGTCATCTGCGTGAAGAAGGTTACGATACAGGAATTGTAGATTTAGACGATCCTCGCGAGATTGAACGGATGATTCTTCAGCGAGGCCGCAATATTGGGAATTGGGCTCCCGGTGAGCTCGATCGCTTGATTGATTCACAAAAAATCGATCTTGTCTCTGTCACTCAATACAAAAAATGGTTTACTGAACTCCCGCGTGATTTTCAGAAAACAATCATAGACTATTGGGGACCGCCAGAAGACGCTGAAATCATGGCGAAGACCATCGATGAGGAACAATATTTTATTCTTTCAACCATCCACGTAGGAAATATCGTCTTAATGCCACAACCTGACCGGGCGCGAACGCAAAACCTTGAGATGCTCTATCAATCGCAGGAACTGCCTCCTCACCATCAATATCTGGCGGCTTATTTATGGCTGCAACATGAATTTAAAGCCCAGGCTGTCGTTCACACCGGAACGCATGGCACTCATGAATGGATGTCGGGGAAAGAATCCGGTTTATCCGGAAGCGATCCGGGGGAAGTTCTCGCAGGGACTTTGCCTATTTTGTATCCATACATTGTGGATGATGTGGGGGAGGGGATTGTCGCTAAGCGGAGGGGGATGTCCACTGTCATCGACCATCTGACTCCAGCGTTAGGGGAAGGCGGATTGTCTCCTGAATTACAAAAATTACTGACTTTGATTCAGGAATGGAGAAGCGCGCAAGGGAAGGATCCTGAATCCGCAAATCAATTCGCCGATGAAATCGATCTTGATGTGAAGAAAAGAGGAATACACTTGGACTTGAAAGATCGGGGATGGTCTGAAGATGAAATGTCGAATGTGTCTTCATTTCCAAACCGGGCGTCAACATTAGAAGATTATATCAACCAGATTCGAATTCAATCTATTCCTTATGGGTTGCATACATTTGGCGTCTCTCCCGATGGGGAAAAACTGGACAAGTTTACTGACCTTATTGTGAAAGGGAACGGAGATGAATATCGAGAAACATATAGAAATAATTTAATTCAATGCGGAACGCAGGAGTTGGTAAGTTTGACAAAAGGTTTGAACGGCCAATATGTCCGTCCGGGACCGGGAAACGATCCCGTCCGGGATACTTTATCAATCCCGACAGGAAAAAACTTTTATACTTTCGATCCACGAATCATTCCCACAGAACAATCGGACGAACTCGGAAAAAAAACTGGCGGAGGAGCTCGTCTCAAACCATCACGCGCAGCATGGAAAATACCCTGAAAAAATCGCCTTGCAGCTTTGGGGAGTGGAAACCATTCGGCACATGGGTGTGCAGGAAGCGCAAGGATTGGCTTTGATCGGCGTTGAGGTAGAGCGGGATGACCGAGGCCGGATCAAGGATTTGCATTTGATTCCACGAGAACAGTTAGGCCGCCCCCGCGTCGATGTCGTGTTTCATGCGACGAGTTTGTATAGGGATACATTCCCCGTGCTTTTCGAACTGATCGATAAAGCCGTCAACTTGGCCGCGTCGGCGCCGGAAGAAGATAATCCTATCCGAAACCACGCTCAAACTTTGGATGAACAATTGATTGCGCAAGGCGTTCCTCCAGAACAGGCGCGAATCCGCAGTTTGGTTCGCATCTTTGCGGAACCGACCGGAAAGCACGACAGTAAAATTCACGCGATGACCGCTTCCAGCGGAAGTTGGGATCAAGAAGAACAGGTCGGTAATAATTATATTCGACGCATGGGGCATGGTTATGGCGGTGGCGTCTGGGGGCAGCCCATGGAGCGTGAGTTTCGCAGCGCCTTGAGTGGAACGGAAGCGATCGTTCATACGCGCGCTTCGAAAATCTATTCGACCTTGGATAACGATGATTATTTTTCCTATGGTGGAAGTATCGCGTTGGGAGTGAGGACCGTCGACGGTGGTTCCAGCCCTCCATTTTTCGTTACGGATCTGCGAACGCCGGGCCAGGAAAAACACGAAACTCTCGAACGGTTTCTCGGTCAGGAATTCCGTTCGCGCTACCTCAATCCTGAATTCGCCAAAGCGATGATGGAGGAAGGATACGCCGGCGGCCGTCATGTGTGGAAAGCGGCGGAATATTTATGGGGGTGGCAAGTCGTCTATCCCGAAACTGTTGATGGCGCCAAATGGACAGAATTGTATGAAGTGTGGATGAAAGATCGCTACGATTTAAAGATGGGTAAATTCTTCGAAGAACACAATCCATACGCCAAACAAGGAATATCCGCCCGCATGTTGGAAACGATCCGAAAGGCTATTGGGACGCGCCGCAGGAGATCATTGATGATTTAACGAAAATCTATATTGAACAAGTCGCCAAACACGATGTGGCGTGCGATCATCTAACCTGCGACAATCCTGATCTTCAAGATTTCATCCGCGAAAAAGCGGAAAAAATACCCTCTCTCGATCCCGCCACTATCGCCGCTTGGATTAAGAATGTGGAAACGGCGACTGGAAAAACAATGGATGAAGCGTTGAAAAAACGAATCGCAGACCGGCAAAAGTGGCACAAGCCTCAAGAGATTCAAGAAATGGATCAACCAAAAGAAAATGAAGCCAATGCTAACACACCCCAACCAGTGGAAGGATATGTTATGGAAGAAGAGGAATGCACAGCGTCTAAGGACAGCCCATCTCAGAACGATTCGTTTCGCTTGCTGGATGCTCTTGTTTGTTTCTGTTTGGTCTCTAGTTGGATTGCTGGCGCTTGCAAGTCTTACATACAAATGAAATAATCAATTGACTGCGTTTTTTATATAATGATCAATACCTAACAATAAATTATGATTTTGATATATTACTTAGATAGTTCCATGCCATAACATATTTTTTAATGCGGGCGATCTCTTTATCGCCGAACTCATTCAGCCTTGAAATATCCATGTTGTCCAACAGATCGGCGCATTTGACTTTGTGTGCAACCGCATTCGTTTTCGTCCGCTCGATAAAATTCTCATAAGACTCGTTTTCCGTCTTGTCACACAATCAAGCGCTTCCATAATTACATCTGAAAAGCCCATGGCTTTCAAATCTTGAAATGAGTATTCCGTATCTTCGATCACATCATGTAGAACGGCCACCGTCATTTCGATTTCATTGGCTAGGCGAAACATAACGCGGAGAGGATGAAGAATATAGGGCTGACCAACTTTATCTACTTGGCCTGAATGGGCTTTGACTGCGAGTTGAATCGCTTTTTCAAGTAGTGACATAATCGTTTTCTCCTTTTGACATTGGTTGACTGATTATTTTTTTTTACTTCCACTACCATCGTATCCGGCCTTTGCTGGAACATGCGAGACAATGGCTAATATACAAATCCGGTTAGACATTGAATTACTGCCAAAAAATGCTATTAGTAGTCAGTTGTCTAGGATAGAATATCACTTTGTCAGGAGTCGTAAACAGATGGTCATCTCAAAGATTACATCGAATTCACCTTTACCTCAGCAATGCATTTCTCGCCGTACTCTCCTGAAGAATTCTGCAGCCGCGGCAGTAGTGATAGGGATAGCGGAATCGCCATCAGTGTGTACGGCCACTGAAAAATCTGAATCTGACACAACCACCCCCCAGTTTCCCTTCGGCAAGGTTATCGACTGTCATGCGCACTTGAATCATCGAAGCCGTTCAACCTGGAAGGAGGATGACCGCAAGCTCATTGAGGCGGCGGACAAACTCGGAATCGATCAATTGTGTTGCTCGATCTTAACGCCAATAAGGCCGGCCACCGCTGACGGTTTTCGACAGTGCAACCAGTGGATGGCTGAAGACATGAAACGGTTCCGGGGCCGGGTGCTCGGGTATTGCTACGTCAATCCCGGTTATGGAAAGGAGGCGTTGGAGGAAATCCGCCGCTGCGTGGAAGATCGAGGATTTATTGGTATTAAGCTCTACAACGAATATAACTGCGCTGAACCGGTGGTTTTTCCTATCGTGGAGCTGGCGATTGAGCTGGGTGTGCCAATCCTACACCACGCATTGCGTTTCCACTATACTTCCCTGAGGACCAACCGCGTTTAACCGATGGTGGACACCTCGCGGAACTGGCTGGCCGCTATCCCGAAGCTATGCTCATCTGCGCCCACATCTCCGGCGGTGGGGATTGGGAATGGACGGCCAAGGCCCTGCGTCACGCGCCTAACGTTATGCTTGATATGAGCGGCAGCGCTACAGACTATGGTTCGGTGGATATGGCGGTCGACGTGGCTGGTGTGGAGCGAATTGTGTTTGGCACGGATTCGTCCATGACGGCTTGTGTGGGGAAGATTCGCGGAGCAAACCTGAGCCCACAGGACAAAGAGATGATTATGGGAGGGAATATGAAGAGACTCTTGCAAAGGAGGAAATCATGATCATTGATGTGAATGCTTATCTAGGTCATTTTGCGTTCAGCCGGTTGTGTCACAACACAGCCGCGTCGCTGTTGGCGTTGATGGACACCAAGAAGATAGACAAGGCGGTTGTTTCCAGCGCTAGCGCCATTACCTACCGCAACGCGCACGCTGGCAATGAAGAGGTGGCGGAAGAAGTCCGCAGCCATCGTGATCGACTGATCCCATTCGCCGTGATAAATCCGTTCTATGCAGGATGGCAAGACGATCTGAAAATCTGTCACGAAGAATTTGGCATGAAGGGCCTGCGCCTTTATCCCAACTGGCACAATTATCGGCTCTCCGATTCCTGCTGCCGGGAACTTGTTGACGCAGCGGCGCAGCGCGGCATGATCATCTCTATTCCAATACGTGTGGAGGATAATCGCGAGCGGAGCTGGCTGCTGAATGTGCTCGATGCGCCGCTGGAGGAGATTGTCGAATTGGTGAAAGCGCATCCGAACGCGCGTTTTATTCTGCTCAATGGCAGTGGCTATACAAGAAGTCCGCTGGGGCGAGAGAATAACGGCCTGCCGAACAATTATGCTATCGAACTATCCCGTTTGAGCGCTGTTTTGAGGAACGAGATTGGACAGCTCATCACAACGCTGGGTATGGAGCGGGTAATGTTTGGGACAGGAATGCCATTCAACTATCCGGATCCTGCTTTGGTGAAACTCGAGGTGTTGGACATAAGCGAAGCGGATAAAGAAAAAATCCGCTCACAAAATGTGATGAACTGGCTGCGGTAGTGACATAGATGAGATCAAACAGTGTAAGGTAAGGAGGATTCTTCAGTCATGCGATTTATATTGATTGTTTCTCTGATGATGTCGATGTGTGCAGCGGGGCCGGCAGTTGGGGCTGATAAGCCGCTGGTTGTCGAGATATGGCCTGGGACAGCGCCGGATGAGATCGGCAATATCGGTGAGGAGATGATCCGTATGTCGCCAAAACTGGACCGCAAAAGGGTCGAGGTCACCGAGTCAACCAGGTTGGTGACCAATGTAACCAAGCCAACCCTTACCATCTATCGGCCGGCAAAAGACAAGGACACAGGGACTGCGGTACTGATCTGCCCCGGAGGAGGATACTGGGATCTCTATTGGCAACTCGAAGGCGAGGAAGTCGCGCAATGGCTGAACTCGATCGGTGTTACCGGTATTATCCTCAAATACCGTGTGCCGCGGCGTCCTGATGAGCCCAAGAGCGAACCTGCCCGGCGCCCGCTTCAGGATGCGCAGCGGGCCGTAAGCCTAGTACGAAGCAAAGCCGGTCAGTGGGGTATTAATCCAAAACAAATCGGCATAGTAGGATTCTCCGCAGGCGGTCATTTGGCCATTGCGGCGGCGCTGAACTTTGAAAATCGAACTTACGAGCCTGTCGATGACGTTGACAAAATCAGTTGCCGGCCCGACTTCGCCATAGGGATTTATTCGGGCTTCTTGAAAGCGAAGGATAAAGACCAGATCGCTCCCGGCCTGCCTATTCCGGCTGGAGCCCCGCCGATCTTTCTCGCACATGGTGGAGACGACATTGTCAGTTCGCCGGAGAACAGCGTATTGATGTACCTAGCCCTGAAGAAAGCCAACATCCCAGCGGAACTGCACATTTACGCTACAGCCGCTCATGATTTCGGTGTACGCCCGAGTGAAAATCCATGCTCCACATGGATACAGGCGTGCGCCGCCTGGTTACGTTACCAGGGATTTCTAAAATCCCAGACACAATGAGTTAGAGGATTCTCTAAATCTGTGATCTCGTCCGATCCTTTTCATTCACAATCTGACGTATACTGAAATGAAAAAAATGGATTGGAAATTTTAATAAAGGTCATATTTCCTAGATTAAATGGGTAATCTCGATTAAGATGCATCCATAATTTCTAGATCAATAAGGAGAGACAACGAACAATGAATAAAACAGGATCGATGAAACGCAGACATTTTTTAACAGCCATGGGAACGGCTGGTTTGGTTCAAATGGGTATTTCTTCGCGCGCATATGGCAGTGAATCCACTTCAAAACCAAAAAGCGCGCATGAGTTGAAAATAGGCTTGGCGTCCTATTCAACACGTAAATTTACACTGGATCAGACCATCGAAATGATGAAAGAACTGGATATTCAGTATGTCACATTAAAAAGTTTTCATTTGGAATTGAATTCTACGACGCAAGAACGAAAAGCCGTTGCGAAGAAACTTAAAGAGAATGGAATACATCTCATGGGTGGGGGGGTTATATACCTTAAGAATGATGAGGAACAAATTCTGAATGCGTTTCAATACGCTCGAGACGCTGGGATGCCCGTCATCGTCGGTTCACCTGATATTGACGCTCTGCCCATCGTTGACAAAATGGTGAAAGAATTTGACATCAAAGTTGCCATCCACAACCATGGACCAGGTGATAGCAAGTACCCCTCTCCTTTGGACGCTTATAAATATGTGAAAGATTATGATAAACGAATTGGACTATGTATCGATATTGGTCATTCCGTTCGCTGGGGAGATGATGAGATCGAAGTGATCCACGCGGTGAAAGACCGGTTGTATGATTTTCATATCAAAGATACTACCGCACGGAATAAAAATGGATCAACGATTGAACTGGGCCGGGGAATTATCAATATACCAGGCGTCATAAAAGCACTAATGGATATCCAATTTGAGGGTCACGTAGCGCTCGAATACGAGAAAGACGCTGACAATCCCTTACCGGGTATGCGAGAATGTTTTGGGTATATCCGGGGTGTTATCGATACATTAAACATGAGTTAATAGATAAGCCAGTGGAAGTGATCAATTCCTCCCCCAAGAACCAGCGCAAGCGCCGGGCTGTTTGGGGAGTAGGAGGGGGTTGACCCTTCAATGTTCAACCCCCTTCTAAATCCTCCCAATAACCGGCGCTCGCGCAGGAGCATTAAGGAGGGGGAAAATAATTTTTTTCATTCCTTTTATTGATAATTATTACTACATCACTTTATATGGCTGGTATGATACAAAATGAGTTAATAGGATTTGCGTTTTTGAGTTCAATGAATTTCAATCGTTTCCATATACAATTTCATTGAAAGAAACTTAATGATAAGAAATTCAAAAACAACTTTCGACTGAAATTCATTGCTATTCTGGTACATTTTTAAGGTAAATAATGGAGTACTAAAAATGTATAAAAAATATATCGTATTACTATTACTCATAGGTTCAACCATGAATGCAAATCCGGGGTTTTCACAAAATAGCAATCTTGGTGATTTTGGCGGGCATAATGATGTCGGAAAAGTCAAGAGTCCAGGATCCGTACAATATGATCCTTATACTCAAGAATACACGATTCAAGCATCCGGTACGAACATGTGGTTCGATCAGGATGAGTTTCATTTTATATGGAAACACATGCAAGGTGATTTTATTCTACGCGCAAGAATGAAATTTGTTGGACAAGGTGTTGATGCGCATAGAAAAATGGGTTGGATCATTCGTAACTCTCTGGATACTGATTCCGCTCATGTCAACGCATCCATTCATGGTGATGGTTTAACTTCACTGCAATTCCGTAAGTCAAAGGGAGGAGAAACAGAAGAAACAAAATTCAAGGTGATCGCGCCGGATATTGTTCAACTAGAGCGGCAAAGCAACACCTATATTATGTCCGTTGCTAAATTCGGTGAACCATTCATTTCAAATCATATTACACTTGATTTGAATGATGATGTCTATATCGGATTATACGTTTGTTCTCACAATCCCGATGTATCTGAGAAAGCATTATTCAAGAATGTTCGATTGATTGTTCCCGCCAAGAAAGACTTTCAACCATATAGAGATTATATCGGTAGCCGGGTAGAGGTGATGGAGATCCAGTCAGGCTATCGTAAAGTTTTGTATACAAATTCCAAATCTATCCAAGCGCCAAATTGGACGCTTGATGGAAAATCCCTTATCTACAACAGTGAAGGGCTTCTTTATCAATTTGATCTCGCAACGAAAATACCTACAGTGATAAATACCGGATTTGCGAATATAATTAATAACGATCATGTTCTATCATTTGACGGTAAATATCTTGGTATTAGTCATCATACCAGTGATGCGGATGGTCCCTCCATCAGTTATACAATGCCCATGCAAGACGGAAAACTCGAGCGTGTAATTATTGGCCCCTCTATCATTTATACAATGCCCGTACAAGGCGGAAAACTCAAGCGTGTAACTGATATTGGCCCCTCCTATCTTCACGGATGGTCTCCTGATGGGAAACATTTGATCTATACAGGAAATCGGGATGGGCAATACGATATTTACAGAATTCCTGTTGAAGGTGGTAAAGAGATTCAACTGACAAATACGATTGGGCTTGATGACGGTTCGGAATATTCTCCGGATGGTAAATTCATCTATTTTAATTCAAACCGGACTGGCGCTATGCAAATTTGGCGTATGAAACCGGATGGATCTGAACCAACCCAAATCACCTTTGATGAATATAATGATTGGTTTCCGCATATTTCTCCTAATGGTAAATGGATCGTATTCTTATCATTTCCCAAAGATATAAGATCGGACGATCATCCATTTTATAAACATGTGTATCTGCGTTTGATCCCCATTTCGGGAGGAAGACCAAAAATTATCGCTTACATTTACGGAGGGCAAGGGACAATCAACGTACCCAGCTGGTCACCGGATAGTACACATGTTTCATTCGTTAGCAATACAATGATTGTAGAATAATCAAGAATGAAATTAAAACAATTTGTTGTAAACAACGGTTAGTATTTGTTGAGAATGTATTCTTATCTTTCATGACACAATCAAGACAATATGGCGCAAAGTCCTATAACATTTAAATAACTTGTTCGGTCCCAGTATTCAAAGATGAAAAAAAATAACGAGAAATCAAAGCCACACTATACAAGAATAGTCCGCATCATTGCCGTTATTGCTGTTGCTCTTTTTCTCGTTCTTTATGGAGATTCGATGAGCTTCTTTAAGAGAATGTTTGGTATTCAAACATCAAAAAGTTTAAGTTCTGCACTAGAGGATATTAATCGCCTGCGGAAGCCTGCGATTCACCTGGTACCGTCAGGCAATGAATCTTTATCAAAGCTGGGAGGACTTCCGTTAATATCGACTTCATTTGTATGGCCAATTTGGAACAATCAACCTCTTGCCTTTCTTGGGCAAATAGACCTATCAAGTGTTCCTCGTAATATCGAACTATCAAAATTGCTTCCCCCTAATGGCCTCCTATATATTTTCTATGACAAAGAACAAGGGACTTGGGGATTCGATCCAAACGATAAAGGCAGTTGGAAGGTTCTATATGAATCCAATACAACGGATTTAAAAGCGTCCACCTTGCCAGATGGTTTAAGCAATGAAGACCTGTATCCAGAAAAACACCTTTCTTTTAAGGACATTCTCACCTATCCAGATGGCCTTGATGATGAAATCAATGATCTAAATCTTAGTGAATCAGATTTTGATAAATATGTAGATCTCCAATCAGAGCCATTTGCTGGCATGCCTACTCATCAGCTATTTGGTCATCCTTTACCTATTCAAAGTAATGATATGGACCTTGAAGCCCAACTCGTGTCAAATGGAATCTACTGCGGTGGCCCCGAAGGTTACAACAGTGAAAAAGCAAAAAAACTGGAGAGTGGCCGCAGCCAATGGATTATGCTTTTACAGATTGATTCTGATGATGATATTGGAATGATGTGGGGGGATGCCGGTAAATTATATTTTTGGATCAAGAAGTCAGATCTTATTGAAGGAGTGTTTGATAATGTTTGGATGGTCCTTCAATGTGGATGAACTTATATCCTGATAAGTAAATGGGCCTAACCAGCCGCTTCTTGGGACCACTCGAACGCTCGCGGTCCCAGAGCTTATTGTTAGCCACGTAGTATCATCTCCAAGGAGATGCTGTGGATCTTAGGAATGTCATTGAAAGAGACGCTTGGTCAGGTAACAAAAGGATACTAGAGATGAACCACAGGCTGGATCTACTTTGTCTAACTCTGTTTCTTGGAATGTCTGCCTCGGTTTGCCATGCGGAAGCGGAGCCTGTGCAGCCGGCCCATATTGTTTCTCTCAGTCAGGCGCACAAAGGCAATTTGGTGATTGATATCCTTCTCCTGGACAGCTATGGACGCCTGCCGGAAGAGAGGCGCGCATTCTACCTGAGTGCACGGGAAATCCTCGATGGTTCTCCTGCCGTCACACTCACCGATCCCAAAATCATCGATGCAGCCAAGAAGGCCGGACTTCCTTTGATCAGCGGACCGATGCTGGGTGATGTATCGGAGAGAGGCGTCACGGTCTGGTTTCGTCCGGTCCATGCTGAAAGATTGACCGTGCAAGTCACTGACATGGAAGGAAATAAAAAGAAGGATTTCCGTGTCGATGGCGCCCGGCCTGGAGCGGCTGTCCGAGTCAGGCTTACCGGTTTGCCAGCAAACACCCAACACACCTACCGAATCGTAAACAACACAGGCGATGTTTTGGGCAGCGGATCTTTTCGTACTGCCCCAAGACCGAATACCAATGAGACGATCCGCATCGCCTTCGGCTCCTGCTTCCATAAGATCGGCGTTCACAACCCGAACTTAATGCGGTTGATTACAAAGCGCGGCAATCAAGCCATGCTTCTTCTTGGTGACATAGCGGCGGACGATCGGGAGGCCCAAACCAATCTGCATTACGCCGATTACCTTCTGCGGGATGTTTCAAAACCGTGGCGGATGTTTTCAGCCAACATTCCCGTCTATGCCTGCTGGGACGATCATGACTACCTGAATAATGACAAATCAGGGCTTCAGCATGGTGAGATTACAGACAAGGAGCGAAATACGCTGCGTCAGCTCTGGCAGGAAAACTGGAACAATCCGAGCACGGTTGAAGAAGACCGCGGGATCTATTTCAACACTGTCATTGGCGATGTTGAAATTATCATGCTCGATACCCGCTCCTGCCGGAATTGGCGGATACGCGGGCAGCACGATTCCTACCTTGGCGATGCGCAAATGCAATGGCTCCTCAAAACTCTCAAGGCGTCCAACGCCCGGTTCATCATACTGACTAGCGGTACTATGTGGAGTGATTTCATGTCCAAAGCAAAGGATTCATGGGGCACCTGGGACATTCCGGGGCGTGAGGAGATCTACAACTTTATCGAAGAGAACCAGATTAGCGGTGTGTTGCTTCTCAGTGGGGACCGTCACGGCGCGCGCGGTTTCAAAATTGAACGCCCATCCGGTTTTACACTGTATGAGTTCGAAGCCGCCACCCTCGGCGGCGTCCCCGGACCGGGCCCCTTTGCCCCGGACAAATCGGCGCAGTTGTTCGGATACGGCGGCGGTTTGATCGCCTTTGGTGAGTTCACCTTCGACATGAGCAAACCTGATCCTGAAGTGACATTCCGCCTAATTAATGAGGAAGAAAAGGAACTCGAGAAGCATACCTTTTACTATTCTGAGCTTAAACCTCGATAAGAGAAAAGAAAATGACTTACCTGAAATTAAGCTCATTACACTGCATCGCGATAATAATATCAAAACCTGCCACTGAGACGCTCGCGAGTTTTAATCTCACCTGAAATTCGGCTGATTTCATCACTGGGATCTATGATGTGGTTGTTCAGTTGGGAACTGGCTGCGTAGCGCGGAGCACGATATACTACAAAGAGCATTCCGTTACTGGATATCCACATATTCCTGGACGGCAGACAAATAGACTGCCGGCTAAAGGATAGATATCAACATCTTCCTGGATAGATGCGGTTGTAATGTAAAGATGGTCATAGTTTTTCCCCCCAAACCAACAAGCGGTTGTTTTGGGGACAGGCAAAGTAATTTTTTCCAATGATTGGCCTGTGTCTGGATCAATGCAATGTACACAGGAACCATTAAAAACAGCGACCCAGAGATGTCCCTGCCGGTCGATCGTCATTCCGTCCGGGACACCTGGTTCTCCCTCAGGCAGACGGGCGATTTGCCGGCGGTGGCTAATCGCCGCCAAATCTGGATCCCAATCAAACGCGTCGATGGCGCCGGCAGGAGAGTCGATATAATAAAAAAGCCCTTTGTTTTCATCCCAACACAAACCATTCGATACTCGTATTCCTGTTAACATTTCAGTGACTTCAAAACTGGAATCAATTCGATATAAACTTGCTATGGGTTTGTCTCGGCCGATCGTTCCTACCCATAGCCGTCCTTGCGGATCGCATTTTCCATCATTAAAACGATTGACAATGGGCCTATTCGAGGGCCAAGGAAGTGGTTCAGTTACTTCAGTCATAGGATCAAAAACGCAAAGCCCAGTTTCTTGAGCAAGAATAAAGCCACCTTTGGCTCGAGGGACGACTGTCCCCGTCTTTTCATGCAAAATGAATGATTGCTTATTATCGATTTCTGGTGTGTAGATGTGCAATCGTGGAGCGTTGATATCAAGCCAATACAAACTCTTTTTCCACCAAATCGGCCCCTCGCCCAATTCGGATCGGATATTCCACACAAGTTCTGCTTGAATCACTATTCCAAGTTCCTTTCGATTTATTAAACTATAGTTTTATACTGCGCAGTCGGGCGGGAGCAACTGACTATCAATCCCTCCTGAAACAAGAATTGATGAACCTGTTATATTTCCGGCTTTTCCAGAGGCCAGAAAGGCTGCAGTTTCTCCAATATCTTCTTGGCTGGATTCTTTACCCAAGGGAACATTTTTCCGCCGTCGTCGTTTAATCTCTTCCGATAGCGCATCCCATCGTTCTGTATAAATATATCCAGGCATTACACAGTTGACTCGAATATTGTATTCCGCTAATTCGATTGCGATTGCTCTTGTTAAACTTTCGACTCCACCTTTCGACGCGATGTAGGCGGCGCGATCACTCAATGCGCGCTTAGAGGTATTTGAACCGATATTGACGATTGCGCCTCCGCCCCGAGGGATCATTTGCCGGGCGGCGTGCTGAGCGCACAGAGCATACCCTCGAAGATTAACCGCAAGCACTTCGTCAAAAAAAGTCATTGGCATATCCAGAAAGCGATAGCCTAATCCAAGATGACAGGCGTTATTCACTAGCACATCTAAACCCCCTACTTGATCCTCTATGTATGAAAACGCCTTTGATACCTCTTGATCGCTTGTTACATTGGCTGGGGCGGGCAAATATCGTTCACCTTCGGTGTTTGCGTTATGGTTTAGTGTGTTTACAACTTGCGTAATTCTTTCATTGGATAGACCGTTGATAAAGACCGTCGCCCCATATTTCCCAAAGACTTTTGCAATGCCTAGGCCGGTGTTGAGTTCAGAACCTGTTATCAAAACATTCTTATTTTTAAACATAATCATCTCACTTTATGAATACATATCTTTACGTTTTTTTTCTTTACAGAAAAGTAATTCATCTTTCAAAAGGAATTGCGAGTTGCGTAATGTGCAGTTTCCTTATTCTGTTTCCTCTGCGATACGATCCTTATTAAAGAAGAAAACTAATCCGATAAGAACAGCCAGACCGCCAATTATGTAGGATGCGGAATAGTAAGCAAATCCATAGGATAATCCTTTTCCCGGTTCAAGGATTTCGCGAAGAGAACCCATCAGCCATGGTGAGAATGATCCTAGCAAAAATGCCAACATGACCATGACTCCTACCGCTGAGCCACGGTATTTCGGTTCGATCACATCAAACAATGAAGCGTGTGTGTTTGATTCATAAAGCCCTCGGAACAATCCAAACACCGCCATTGCGGCATAACAGGTGAAAGCCGATTGCGCTAATCCCATATATAAAATAGCCGGGGCGCCAAGAATCATGGCCATAGTTTGCATTGTCATTCGGGCGCCTGGGTATTTTTTGACCCAAGAGTCTGACATTACACCACCGATCAAAACACCCACAAGAGCGGTAATATGATGAAAAAACATGGAGTATCCCCCCGCTTCAACAAGGGAAAGTTCAAACTTTTCACGCAGATACTCTGGAGCCCATACGACGTATGCGTTATTAACAAACACGATCGCTGTGAATCCAACAGTTAACAAGATCGCCGTTGGTTTTTGAAATAGCAGCCCTAGCATAGTGAATGGATTCTGCCATTCGTTAGGCGCTTCTAGCTGTTTCATCTCACTCCCATCTTTCAATCGGAAAATGAAAATAAGACCAAGTAGTATGCCCGCTGCGCCATACACATAGAACGAAGAACGCCATCCCCACTGATCGGCGATATATCCACCGAGGAAACCACTCACCATTACTCCAATGTACAAGGCCGCTTGGTGGATGGACATCGCTAATGCGCGTGTGGTCTTATGGAAAGCAGCCATAAGAGCATAGGCCGCTGGAGCGTAGAACGATTCTCCGCCTGCGGTTGCTACACTTCTGAGCGCAGTTAAACTTACAATACCCCGGCTAAGCCCTGTTAACAGGGTGGATGTACTCCAGAAAATCAACGCTCCGGTTATGACCCACTTCTTCCGTAGCATATCGCTTAAATAACCGGCAATTGGCATTAACACAGCCAACGTGAAGAAGAGTACAGTTCCCACGAAACCAAGCTGTGAGTCGCTAAGATTCAACTCGGTACGAATTTGAGGTAACACTACTCCATATATGGCGCGATCGCCTTGATGAAAAAAGAACGCCAAGCAAAGCAACGCGAGAAGTTCCCACTTATAATTTCGATTTGTCACCATAACTCCTTTTCGCGCGCCATAAATAAGGACGTGATATTAACATATCAATAAAGAGAGTTAATCCTTGTTTCTCCTCACATTGAATTGATGGTATAACGAGTTGACATACAGCGTCAATGCCTAATAAAATCCACATGAAATTTTCGACTGTTTTGTATTCCAAGAAGCAAGAATGATTTCCACTTTATGCTGATTTTCTTCACGCCAATGGATATCTATATCGATCGTTTTAACTTCCCCAGGATCCAACCAGAAATAATTATCCGTCGCGTAAAAACACCTTTTCGAATGAATCACATCAATTGTTGTATTGAAAGATGGATATTCCCCTGTATTTACAATTTGAATCCTGGCGCGGCTTCTTGTTGGAGATTGCCGCTCAAATTCTATTAATTTTAACGATAGCGTTGTTTGCGTGTTCGCTATATCTCGTTTCAACCATGGGCCATTTTCTAAAATAGGCCAATCCTTGGGAGATTGACGAAAGGATTTTCGAGTTTGCTCATTATCCAACATGGATAAACTGCGAGGCCAGTATACCGAGCGTGATATTAATTTGTTATCCGAATCATGTAACTCCGCTTTGATCAAAAAGAATTCATCCACCATCGTATCCGGAATCTGGAATGATCCGGTTTCTATTAAATTCAAAACTGATGGCCCTGCCGATATTTTCTTAATTGATTGCTTACATTGCCATAAGGTTTCAAATTGAATATTCATAACATCTAGCGATACTGTTAGATTCTCAAGAGTTTGATCAATGGAATGCGTTATACTGATTGGCATTGGCACCTTTTCCCCTTTGGCCCAAAGCAGATGGGGGAATTTCACGATTATATGGATTGGTTCGTAAGTTCGCTTCAAAAAGTAATAAGGAGCAGAGGGTTGCCCATACCCATCCACCAAATGAATTCCCGCAACCACAGGCCAGGGACGTTTGAATACCCAAGGCATCAATCCAGTTGTTATCGGAAAATTCGCTTGCATGCGATCCGACAACACTTGGTAGAACTCTCCCGCGCCGATCTGAGAGGCTTCGGCGATCTGCTCTAGCTCGGGATGGGTCATATCATCGATATGAGAAGCTCGGCTCAGCATTCTTGGGACACGCGCCGGGTTGAATTCCACAAAATGGTGAATGAATTCCGGATGCGACTCTTTGAATTCATCGCTGTACATATTACCCAAATCATTGAGTTCAGAATTATTGATGATGTCACGAAGACTCCTCGCCTCCGTGATACTATGCATTCCTGTTTCCGCAATGTAGGGAACAAATCTGTATAGTCGCTCATACCAGGTGGGATCCATATCGGGGTACGTGTGAATACTGCCTTTATCTGGGCTGGTACGCCGAAATGGCCGGGTTGGATCAAAATCGGCTAAAGAACGTTCTAATATACCGATACTTGCCGCATTTCCTTTTGAATAGGGATTAAACTCGTTCCCACCACAATAAAGCGCTAACGAAGGATGATTGCGTAATCGAAAGATATTCCACATGACTTGGGCTTCCCATACATCTTGGGGATAGTCAGGGGAATCCCAATTGGCGATGGGGAAATCCTGCCACACCATGATTCCATTGCGATTACATAGTTCGTAAAATTCTTGCGTTTCCAGCAAACCGGCCCCCCAGATACGGAACATTTGAATTCCTGCATTTTTAGCTACGTCGATCAGCCATTCATATCGTTCCCTGGGAAGATCGAGTAAAACATCGGCGGGCATCCAATTCATCCCTTTGACAAACAGCGATTTGCCATTGATTACAAATTGCCAATCCGCCCAACGGTCTTCAGTTTGTGGACCTGCGCTAGGCTTCATTTCCAATGTGCGAACGCCATAGTCAAAATGTAGGTGGTCAATTGATTTTTGATTTTGCCATAATGTCAATTCAACACAATATAGATTTTGTTGTCCCATACCGTTGGGCCACCAGAGTTTGGGCGCTGTAAGAGTAAATTCTTGTTCAATCCAATTTCGCCCAAAGTCGACATTCAAAGGAAAGGTTTGTTCAAATGCGGTTTTAGTGGAATCTTTTTCAACAAAACAGATTTGAAGTGATACACTAGGATTTAGTTTTTTAATAGTCCAAGCGTTTTTAAATTGATGTTTCATGCCGCTGCCCCAACTGTGTAATTGATGTTGCAAGGATTGCGTGTTCGCAAGGACTTCTATGTTAAGCCGTATAACCGCTTTGTCATTGGATAATGCTTGTGTAGTAAGAAAAGGCCTTTCGATATGGATTTTGGGCACAATTTCAATGCGCGCGCCTTGCCACATCCCTACGGTATACCATGGTTCGGCGCCGGAGCCTCCCGTGAATTCCCATGGCTTAATAATTTTTCCGGGTGTTCTTGAGTGATTTGGACTCTCTTTTTTCCCGGATTGTATTTCTATGATAATTTCATTTTTCTGCCCATATTGTATAGTCTCACTAATCTCAATTGCAGGACCCCCAAACATCCCTTCATGCCGGCCGAGATAGGATCCGTTGATCCAAACTTTGGAAAGGTAATCAACACCATCAAAACAAAGAAATAGATAGTTGCCTTTTGATTCTTCTGGGATCGTCACTTTTTTACGATAGTACCACGTAACGTCTTCCACCCACTCATATTTTTTAGAATTGAGATGTTTATAAAAATCCGGTAATTTCCCAGAGCGGTATAAAGCCCAATGAACTGTACCGGGTCTTTCTGCAATTATCCAATCCTCCACATTCTTTAAATCATTTAATGTATGAATTGGCGAATCCAAATGTCCAAGTTCCCAATCAGTTTCCAGCGAAATATGCTGATTCCCAATACGTGGTGTTATAAAAAAGGGTTGACATAGCATATCATTGGATTCGTTGGTTTGTTCTGCGTCAATTAGGTTGACAAATGCAACCGTAATGATAAGAAGAAAGATGAATACTTTATACATACAATTTGACACAAACATGAAATTCCTCCTTTTCTTTAATTTTAGTTTCAATTTCTTAACGCAACGCCAGTGACAATTGAATACTCTATCTAGAATAACCTAGGTGGGATTTTGAAATCAAGTGTCTTTCTTGGACAAGAATTCTATCACTTCAGCTGGCTGATCAATTACGTATTATTCAAACGATCACATTACCGTTTCCCGACAAAATAACCGAAAGGTCCCATGTCAAACGTTAGTTTGTTATTTGAAGCGTTAAACTTTGCGGCGTCTGAAAGAATTGGATGGAATTTCCCTGATAAGTCAATTTGGATGTTGTTTGGACGATTTGTTAAACTGATAACGATCAAAATTTCCTCCCCTTCTGCACAACGTAGAAACGAAATCACCGAGTCAGGTTGATCATTGTCAAGCCAGATCACTTCACCGGAATTAAGGACTATCTCATTTCGACGCAGTTGACAAAGTTTCTGATAGAATGCGAACCTTATCTTTGCCTTCGGAAGACAAGCGGCTTCCCAACGCACTGGCCAAAATGTAAAGATTGTTTGTGGTGAAGTGTCGCCAATCTCCTGTCCGTTGTAAAGCATCGGCACGCCGTCAAGCATAAAATTCAGTACAGAGACAGCGGCCGCGCCTCGTTCGCTGAAGATCACCTCAGCGCGCATCCGATTGTTAACAATATCGTGATTCTCCGTATAGCGAATAAAACGAGCGCCACGCGGACGTTCGCTACGCATCTTATCCCAGGTTGTTTGTAATATGGATGCTGGTTCGCCGCGCAAAAATACGTCATGGATGGCGTTTAGCCATGTGAAACTGTAACTAATATCAAAAGCTTTAATTTGATCTCTTTGCCGTTCACCCTCAGCGAGCAGCACTAGATCGGATCGGATCTTGACAAGCCGTTCACGGGCGCCCTCCCAGAAATCCAGCGGGATTCCACTCGAAACATCGCAGCGGAAACCATCCACATCAAAATCAATAATCCAATATTGCATGTTTGCCCAAAGGTATTCGCGAAGCTCTTGATTGTTGAAATCGAGGACAGGAAAATTCCATTTGCCTTTCACGACATTCCCATCCGAATCTTGCTTGAGATATTCTGGATGCTTTTCCACCAAAACCGATGTCGGTCCGCAATGCAAGTAGACAAGATCCATTAGTACGCGCATTTCCAACTGATGAGCTTTATCGATAAATTTCCGTAAATCTTCTTTTGTTCCATATTCGGGATCGATACTGTAGTAGTCTTTGATGCGATACGGATTTCGTGGATTGTTTGTCCCGGATGCTTTTTGACGCGTACTCCAGAATTCCTTGCGCATGTCATCATCCTGAAGATTAACCGGGCAAAGGTAGATGATGTTGGCCCCGAGTTCAGAAATCGTATCTAGGTAGTCAGTCGCAGCCTTAAACGGTTCCTCTGGCGAAAATGAGCGCAGAAAAACCTGGTACATAACGCCTTGGTTCAACCATTCCGGAGTAGATTTCGCATGGAGTGAGTTTAAATCCGTGGTTGATTCAGCGTACAAACTGGATTGAATTGAAGTTTGAAAAATACCTGCCAAAATAACGATTAGAGTGATAAAAAATGGTCTGAGTTTCATCATCAACACTTTTATCTCCTTTCAATGAGTTAAATAATTAAGTAGGCTGGGAATTCTGTCTCGTTTTCCAAGACATTGACCTGAGTTTTCCAATCCGCCCCTATCCCCCTAAATAACACATTGATTTACAATCAGTTATGAGATTAGTTAGTGTATGGTAACCGCCTTTCTATGGAACCAAGATCGAACAGGTCCCAGAGTTGTTGTTGAACCGAACTCCGGTGTGACACATTCATGTCGACATTCTTGAGATCGTAAATCATCAGAATCTCTTTCAAATCGATCAATTCTTCTTTCAGCACGGCGGCGCTCATCTGGAGGCCAGCACGGGCGGTTTTCTGCAGCATGACTTGAATGAGAACCAACGCCATCACACAACAAAATCCAAACGCCCGGATTTTCGTATCCGTCCAATGCCGCCCCGGCCGCCAGCGGATTAATTCCGGATCTTTGAGCAGTTTGAAATCGTATTCAATACGTTCTTTGCTCAAGTATTGCGTGAGAATCCAATGACTTTCCGCCTTCGGATCCGAACAGAAAAGTAAGTTTTTTCCCCATCGTTTTCGTTGGCTGTCGACGGCCTCCGTTTCAGCAAAAACTAACTTTCCTTTTTTATACGCCACCGTGATGTACTTGCCAAACCGGCTCTCCTCGATCCGGCGGCGAATTTTCTTGGGAATCCTTTTCGGACGGCGTTTGTAAGAATCCCATAGATTGACGATCTCCCGCTTGAGCTTATCGATCCCATTCTGAAGGGTATGTTCTTGTTTCCGGGCTAAGTCTGGATTGTAGGTTAGTACCAGCGCGCAATCCACGCCAAACACAGTCCGTTGACAACGGTGAAAACGGTGCGTTGTTGTGGCTCCCTCGTAGTTCTTTAAGGGGAGATCGAGCAGATCTTGATAGTGCGAAGGGACCAAACTGCCTACCCAGTGAAGTTTTCCGTGCAACGAGGTAAAATTGTCTTGGCTGTTATTGCCTTTATCCAAGACCAGAACCATGGTTTCGACCGTCTTGAAACTGGCTTGGAGACGGGCGATGAGATCGTCGATCAACCCGGCAAACGTTTTACTGTCATGCGCGTTGCCCCGGTAGAGAGTGTGGAACAGAGGAATCCCCCATTCCTTCTCCACACACATCGCCAGTCCGACTTGTTTCAGGTGATGATGAGAGTCTTTATTGTGACCGGTCTTCGGCAAGAGAGCGCGGACCGGTTCTTCAATGTATGTAAAAAAGTTTGTCGTGTCGTAGAAGAACACCTGTTTCGAGAGGTCGAATTGCTGCTGCAGATTGTCGATCAGGCTTTCTTCGATGGTTCGGAAAGTCGAATCCTCCAAGCCAACAAACAGGTCCTTGGCCAGTTCGGGATCTTCCTTCCGCCGTTCCCGCAACTCCTTTTCGCTGATGATGTCATCCGTGACGTACCAGAAGGTTTTGCTGTTGAATTTTTTGGGATCGAAATCGAGCAAGTCCGGCAAGATCGTCCCCGCCGCCCAATCGCCCATTTTTTGTTTGCTGGTCGCATGCTGCAATCGGTTGATGATGGGGAGGAGGAAGTAAAGCCAACGCGGCGCTCCGAAACGTTCACCGGGGATATGTTCTTTGAGAAGAGAAACGAGTCCGGTTTCGACCGCGGTTTGATAGACGGCCGCGACAAAGCCAAATTCTCGATGGCGCGTCTCCAGCGGTCCGTTTCGTTGTTTCAGCCGTTGGTAGATGGATTCCGCCGTGCCGAGATATTCCGTGCGGGTGCGGACCCGGCTTTTCCCCGAGCCTCGCGTTTTCCCCCGCTGGTTCGGATCGATTTTCTCCCGCCAGGAGATTTGGTAGTAATAGTAGGTGTTTCCATGAATGGTTTTCGCATAGAGATGACTGGCCATAATAGTCCCTCAACCGTAGAATGTAACATTACATAAGGTATTATATACAATAATATCAATACAATCAATAACATTTTTGTAACACTACACTATTGGAGAGGATAACTCGAGTAAATTGAGCGTGTTGGACGATTTAATTATTTGTAAATAGAAAACTCAGGATTGAAATCCCAGCCCGTTTACGAAAGCAAATGATTTTCAATACGTAATGACTATCAAATCAATATTACAGGATTGAATTAATAAAGCGGCCAATTGCCAATGGGAGTATCTAACTGCATCAATTCGATGACAGCCCATCCCGTTTCGTCGTTTTTATAGGCGTCTGTGATCACGCCGTAAGCGTTCATGTGCCAATAAGCATAAAATCCATCAGAGGGATCGATCATTTTGAAATCAAAACCGATTATATTGCGGTCGGGTGGATCCAGCGCGACTGATTTATCTACGATGAATTCCACTACATAACCAGACATATCATCTTTGATGCGCGCTCCATAGTTCATATAGACGCCATTTGTCGTGTAATAAAAACCATCTCCTTCGATCGGAGTCGCTCCGTTGGGAACGGAACCATCGCCATAGTAGCCATGTCCATCAACGATAACTCCAATCCCAAATCCATACTGGTCTGCTTCTTTTCGGGTTAAACGTGAAAAATTGCCATCTAAATAAAGAACTGCTGAATCATTATTCCATCCTGTGCTTTGGTCGACAATAATATTAGGATCCAATACATCGGATGCGATATAAATGAAATCCTGGTCATGAAGTAGATAGAGAACCGTATGCTGTACTTCAGGTGGATTTGTGTTGCCTGTGAGATGAACGCCAGGAGGTTCGCCGAATGGATTGTTCGCCGGATCTGGCACATAATTATCAAACATCTCTGTGTAAGCTTGGTCATATTCTCCATCACTGATTAAACCATCAAGAGTAATATTGGCGTTTTCAACGAATGGCACACTGAAGATTATTGGTTGAATTTCATAATCACCAGCAATAGGGATTTCATCACCTGATGAATCAACGCTTGTTCCATCGAACAATAAGCAAACTTTTTCAAAGCCACTAGCAGCCATATATTCAACATCATAGGACATTTGAGCGCTGCCGCTAAGATCGGATAGGGTCCATTCAATCAAATCATCGGTTATAGAGAATTCACCATTGGTGACTGAAATATTCGTTGGAGTCACACCATCAGGTATGATTTCTTTAATGACTCCATTTATGGGAGAATCTCCTGAAGAAACAGCATTGAGAATAATGTTTTCAATCACGCCATTTTCTGATGAATCATAATATGATACTGGAATTTCACGTGAAACATATAGATCATATTGAATGATTTCTACATCCGTGAAATCAGCAAAGCTGACATAATCCGGACCATTCCATGAAGTGACGCCAAGACCTACATAAACAGGATCTACTAAATTAAGTATATGGGTTTTAGCCAATTCTGTTTTTTCACCAGTTGAATAGTCCATGTAATAAACAGATACTACATCCCCTACTCGAAGGATTTCGATATCCCCGCCATGAACATCCACGGAAACATTTCCTACATTGTCCGCTTCTGTATCCGCCACTTTTTTTCTGGATTGCATTCGTAAATTATTGTTAGAAAGAAGTTGAGCGGAAGTATATACAGCGTCTGGCTCTAAGGAATCCCGGATAAACAATCCGGCGCGGGCATTGGCGCCGTCTCCAGATGCGAAATCTAAAAGTACATTGGCTTTCAACCGGAAGGGACCATTCATCTCATTAAATAGAAAATACATGTTGTCCGTACTCTCGATGCTTCCCCCTCCTGCGCTTAACTCATATCTACCATTTTCATATATGGGATCCAATCCTTGCAAGTCGGCGTTCCCAAGGAGTATTTGATGTTCAAAATCTCCCAAACCACCGGGTAACACGGCTTTTGTAAAATCGCCTAATATGGGAAGTTCACCGATTGTTCCGTATATACTCACCTGTTGATTGGAAATTATATCGACATTTTGAGGAATTAATTCGTAACTGACAGTAGTCATTGAATCTGTCAAATTCCAAGTAATGGATGAGTCTGATAGAACACCACCATCACTTATATTCGATGTATCCCACCCATCGGGGATCATTTCTGTCAAAGTAGAGGAGGCTGGATTCGCAATATCGATGGATATTAGCGAAGGTTTTCCATTTTGGAATACTTCATCTTCGATCGTGCGCCATGCGATTGGAGATTGGAATTCATCGATAATGACATCCGTAATTTCTCCCACAGCTAAGAAATCGTCTTGTGAGTGACTGGTTATAGCGAATCCATAGGCTAATGTTTCTTCCATAGGCAATACCATGGAATGACCTAACATCCAATTTTGACCATCGGTGGAAAATTCTGCAAATAACCAATCTTTTTCCGCCACCCGAGTAAGACGAAGCCACATCGAACCACCATCAAGTGGAACAATATTTCCATCCTGATCTTGGAAGCGAGTGCGATCCACGCCAGGTGTTCCATCTAATTCCATACGCCATTGTGCGCTGGAGTACTCCCATGTGCCTTTAGCCAAGGCGCCATAATACACTCCACCCGGTTCTTGGGGATGCTGTCGAATGATCGGACCGAATTTTGTCCAAGCTTCCGCTCCAGGATCGTTCCAAGTTACTTTTCCTGAAATGAAGTAACTCCCACTTCTTTCAGTGTAAGCAAAGAATCCTTCATCCTGGTTGTTCCAAATGTCACGGCCATTTCCATAAATTGTGTAAATCGCGTCACGGCCAGAACCTTCAACAGTGATTTCTCCATCCGTTTTGTTTGTGTTTTCTTCCAATGTCCAATCTGCGGATTGGTCGAATAATCCAACGGCTCCGGAATTTTGGATAAAAATGAATAGTGCCAATAAAACAGTAGTGAAAAACAGTGATAGATATTTCATCAGTAATCATTCCTCCTTAGTGGTCATGATTATACGAAGAACTGAATATAAGATTATCAGACAAATTAGAGAAAGATTAACCGTTTGTCAATAGGATATTGAAACATTTTTAGAATTTTTTGATTTTCATCTTGATTTTTATTTTGTCTGATAATATGATAAATAGAATATCTCATAAAGAGGTGATTTTCAAATGGGGATTATTAAAAATGGATTCACGTTAATTGAATTGTTAATCGTCGTTGCGATTATAGGTATTTTGGCGGCCATTGCTGTTCCCAATTTTATGAATGCGCAGGTTCGGGCCAAAATAGCCAGATCTCAAGCGGATATGCGTTCGATCGGAACGGCGATTGAGTCATTTCGCATTGATAATGGCGCTTTATTGGTGGATTTTTATGATGAACAAGATACTGCGGCAATACAACGTTTACAAAAATGGGGATTATGTTCTGTTAACAATTTTGATGACGCCGTTAGGAATCAACGTTGCATATATGCTAATTTAACTTCTCCTGTAGCTTTTATTTCTGCAATACCTGATGATCCTTTTTTTGGTAAAATTAGCAACAATGTGACGGATCGTTTAATAGAGGCGTTTGCGGGTACTTATATTTATTATGATAATGAAGCAGCCATCCCTGGAGATGACCATTATGTTCCGCTGTTGAGCGGTGATAATGGTAAGCCCTTCAATGTTAATCCTTTAGGATTGAATCAATGGGTATTGTTGGGAATTGGTCCTGATTCGAGTATTGGCGACACAGATCTCAACAGAAGGGGAATCCCTTACGATGCGACAAATGGTCTTCGAAGTGAAGGCGATTTGATGACGAGAAGCGGGTGATCAGATTCACTCAATTCATTGAATAATGAACATTCCATTGGTTTCTTCGAGTGTTTATATGTAAATGAGTTCCTAAAGGCTTTCTCGTTCAAATTCGTTCCCGCAACTCATTTTCATTTGCAGGTTGTGATCTCGATCATGTTGGTTTATATGGATATAATACATGATTGTCTGATAATATGTTATTTACTGACACGTTTAGAAGAAGGTAAAAAATGTTCCAAGAATTGAAAAGAGAGAATCTGTCTAAGACTCTTGTTCGCGCATTAAGCAAGTATATTTTAGAGAAAAATCTAAAACCGGGAGACAGGCTACCTACTGAGAAAGAATTATCCACGAGTTTTCAAGTTGGAAGAAGCGTAGTGCGTGAAGCATTGAAAGCATTGGAGATTATTGGATTAATCGTGTGCCGACCAGGTGTGGGAGCGGTTCTTTCGTCTGAGGGAGTCGATCCTTTCTTGCTGCCATTCGTTTTTGGATTTGTTCTTGAAGAATCCAAATTGAAAAGTTTATGCGAATTGCGATTAATCTTTGAACAAGGCGCCGCGCGATTGGCATGTGTTAATTGCACTCTGGAAGAACAATCCAAATTAAAGGAAATCGCAGAAAATTTGGATGAAATCAAAGAAGTAACGTATGAAAATCCAACCGACGAAAACCAAAGGAAACTTTGTGAGTTGGAGATCAGTTTTCACCAGAAATTGGTACTTGCGTCGAAAAATTCTGTTCTAATGAAATTTGGCGCGCTATGGGAGATATTCTTCCTACATGCGTTGGAAACAGGTGATCTTGTTCGAGCGTCAAAAGCGGGACAGGAAAACCTTGTTACAAAGGTGAAACATACCGAAATCGTTGATGCGATATTAAAGAAGGAAGAAGATAAAGCCTCGGAACTGATCAAAATCCATCTGGTATACTGGCTGAAAAATTTAGCCTCTGTATCGAAAGAATCTTTGATTAAACTGACTGGGTGACAATTTGTTATTACTGATGTATTAAACGATTCATTTTTTGATCTTAAACATATCTGGAATAGAGTTGTTTATTAGTAATTGGTAAGCCATCTGAAGTGATAGATTCCTCTCCCAAGCCTGGGGGAGGTTAGCTGAGGGTTGATTCATCGATGTTCAACCCCCCTCTAACTCCCTCCAATAACAGGCGCTCGCGCCGGAGCATTAAGGGGGGAGAATTAGCTCAGCGACGCCTCGTAAATTGATTGTTGATATCTAATTATTTCATGTGACTGATATGATACAAAGTAACAATCCAAATAAAAGAAGGTCATAATGTCGAATACAAACTATAAACACGCTCCTTTAGAACTGGACTATGATGTAGTAAGCATAAATGAGAGATTCAGAAAATTATATACGGGTTTGGTTTACGATGCTTGCGAACACTTTGGTTTACCGTGCACGGCAATGGAGAGTGGAATCTATCCTTTGATTCATACAATGAAAGTCGCAGGACCTGCATTCACGGTTCATTGTATATCCACGCCCAACCGAAATGAGGAGCTTCATGATATACGTCTTGGAATGTTGAAAAGCATGACGCCGGGTTGTATCCAAATTCGGGACACACAAAACAACCAGAATTGCGGCCAGTTTGGTGAAATCAGCGCGACTGCCGCCCGTGCCGCTGGATGCGCTGGAGCTGTGATTGATGGCAGTACGCGGGATAGCAATCACCTGATTGATATGGATTTTCCCACCTTTTGCCGGTTTCGAAATCCAGTCGAAGCGTTCGGACGGTTTATGGCTGTTGACTATCAGATTCCTATTTATGTTAAAGGAATTGACGGCCAGTTGATCGTTCACCCAGGAGATTACATCATTGGTGATAACGATGGGGTTGTTATTATTCCAAAGGATCACACTCTTCAAGTGTTGGAACAGGCCGAAACCTGGAAACAATCTGAATCCCAAAGCCGTGAAGCCATGGGAAATGGGATTGATCCCTTCGAAGTTTATGCAAAGTACGGGCGTTTTTAACACATATACTTGCTCTTTCTTTTTTATCAAAAGAGAAAAGTATCTATCGACTTACAAGTAAGAATTTTATGGGGGGAACTTACAAAATGACAAAGAAACATTTAATTCCCTATCAATGGGAAATGATAATTCTATTATGGTTTGCCTATTTTTTTAATCAAGGCGATCGTCAAATTTATAATGTGGTTTTGCCGTTAATCAAAACGGATTTACTATTGAGTGATGTACAATTGGGATTGGTTGTCACGATATTCACTCTCTGTTATGCCGTCCTGGTTCCTATTGCTGGCTATATTGGTGATGTTTATCGTCGAAAATGGGTTGTTTTTGTAAGTTTGCTCGTTTGGAGCACTGCCACCTTGTTTACTGGAATCAGCACTGGAATCGTGCTCTTAATACTTTTCCGCGGTATAGCGACAGGAGGAGGAGAAGCGTTTTATTATCCGGCCGCCAACTCTCTAATCGGACAATATCATCATAAAACCCGGGCTCTCGCGATGTCCATACATCAAACTTCCCTTTATGCGGGAATTGTGGCCAGTGGATTTATCGCAGGATATATCGGAGAACATTTTGGCTGGCGCATGGCGTTTTATCTCTTTGGGGTATTGGGAATACTTTTGGCTGGCGTCATTTATTTCAGACTAGAAGACACACCGCAACTCAATCACGACCAAACAAACAGCGACTTGGACAACGAGCGGATTCCCATTTCATCGGTTCTAAAAAGCATTGCCTGCAAACCGACCGCGTTTATGCTGTGTATGGCTTTTGGTGGGATGGTCTTCGTTAACATCGGTTTCATGACCTGGATGCCGACATATCTTCATGAAGATTTTTCCCGTTCTCTAACCATGGCGGGTTTCGATTCCACTTTCTACCATTATTTATTTGCTTTTTTCGGTGTCTTGTTAGGCGGACAATTCTCCGATTACTTTGCCCAAAAACGACGGACCATCCGCTTGGAAACCGAATGTTTAGGTTTGTTATTAGGCGCGCCGTTTATCTATCTGATGGGCGCCACAGAAAACATGTTTCTATGTTATTTCGCCATGGCCGCATTCGGATTGTTTCGTGGAATCTATGATTCCAATCTTTTTGCCGCGTTGTTCGATGTGATAGAACCGAGAGTAAGGGCGTCTGCGGTTGGGATTATGATTGCTTTTGCCTTTATTGTAGGAGCGTTCGCTCCATTGATCCTTGGGTGGGTCAAAGAGAACTGGGGCTTGGCGATTGGAATATCCTCTTTGGGATATGTGTATTTCATCTCAGCATTAGTAATTTTATTCGCTCAGTTTTTCTTCTTCAAAAAAGATTATTACGAAGAGAAGGATTAATCTAAAAAAACAAGAATAGGAGATAGAAAAATGAAATTGCTTTTTGTATTCAGGCCAATTTGGATTTTCGTTTTTGTATCAATCGTCATGTCTTCGTTTTCACTTCCTTGCTCCGCTGAATTATCCGAGCAATATAAGGCTCTCTGGAACGATCTAGAGTTAAATCAAACAATAGAAAATAATATCGACGCCTATAGGAAGGGGCATCTTGCCTTGAAATTTGTTACGGAGGATGGGCGCCCCGTTACAGACGCTAAGATAAAGGCTATACAGACAGGTCACGAATTCCTGTTCGGTTGTAATCTTTTCTTTTTAAAGGGATTCGATTCAGATGAGATGAATAAGAAATATGAAGAGGCATTCGTCAATTTATTCAACTTTGCCACAATGCCTTTTTACTGGTCAGATTTGGAGCCTGAACCAGGCAAAATTCGTTTCCAGAAAAATTCTCCTCCCATTTTTCGCCGTCCACCTCCCGATCTGCTGCTTGAGTTCGGATTCAAGCATAATTTAACATTAAAAGGCCATCCGTTGATTTGGCACGCCTGGTATCCCGATTGGCTTCCTAACGATCAGGCCCAAGTAGAACGATATGCTCAAAAACGCTTTTCAGAAATCGCGGCGCGTTATAGCCAACATATTAAAATTTGGGATGTGGTGAATGAATCATTAGTTCGGCCGATGAATGTAACGTTACCTCGGGATTATGTTCCTTGGTCATTTAAGCAAGCCGAAAAAGTATTTCCGGATGACAACGTTTTAATGATCAACGAAGTAACATCTGTAAGCCATCAGTACAATAAATCGGAAACCAAGTATTATCTTCAAATTAAAAACCTGATCGCGCAAAACATACGGCTCAATGGGATTGGCTTTCAATTTCATATTTTCTCCGAAAATGGTATGAAAAATGTCGCCGCTGGGAAAGATTTCACTCCGAAAAACATGATGCAAGTGTATGACCTCTATCGTGAATTCGATTTACCTCTCTACATAACCGAAATCACGATACCCAGTTTAGGAGAAACGGGCGATGAAGAGCAGGCGGAAGTCGTAAAGAACTTCTATCGTTTATGGTTTAGCACGCCCAATATGGCGGGTATAACGTGGTGGAATCTTGGCGATGGAACGGCGGTTCCAAACGAAAATAAATGGTTGGGCGGTCTGATGGACAAAGATCTGAATCCTAAAAATTCCTATCAAGTCTTGGATCAATTAATCAATCATGAATGGAAAACCGAATATGAAGGACAAACCAACGATAAAGGGCGTGCGATTTTCTGTGGTTTTTATGGATCCTACTCCATCACCGTGGAAACCAGCGAAGGCGCACAAGAATTTATAATCAACCACTCCAAAGGAAAAAGCGGACATCATACAATTATCATTGAGGATTGATCATGAAAATTGTCGATTTACGTGTCAGAACGGTGGCTATCCCTACCAATGCAATGCTGCGTCACAATACCGGTGTCCATCCGGGATATCTGATGCGCACCATTTTAGAATTGATAACAGACGAAGGAATTGTTGGATTGGGGGAAGTGGGCGGAGGCGATCAACGGAGCGCTTTACTTCGTTTAAAGCCTCGCCTGGTTGGTATGAATCCTTTTCATCTGGAAGAAATTAAACTGAAAGTTCTTCGCAGTATATACTATCTTTCCAATGCGCGTCTCTATGGAGCGATCGAGATTGCCTGTTTAGATATACAAGGCAAAGCGTGCGGGATACCTATGCATCAATTGATCGGAGGGAAACTGCGCGATGAAATCCCTATGATCGCGTACCTTTTCTGGAGATACGATCGTCCTGGCGGCGGGGATGACACATGCGCGGAAGATTTGGCTGACTATTGTGTTGAATTGCATGAAACGCTGGGCGTTACGGCTATGAAATTAAAAGCCGGTGTCCTTGATCCGATGGAGGAAGCGAGGGTACTTGAACTTTGCCATGAGCGATTGGGAGACACATTTGGACTGCGCATAGATCCGAATGGAGTATGGTCCGTCGCCACCGCCACGCAAGTGGGCCGCCGGCTGGAAGGTCTCAATTTACAGTACTACGAAGATCCCGCTTGGGGCTTAGAAGGAATGCGCTCTGTTCGCGAGCAGGTTCGCATTCCATTGGCTACGAATATGTATCCTAACAAGTTTGATGATTTAGGACCCGCCATCCGATTGAACGGAATCGATATCATTCTGACTGATTTACATTATTGGGAAGGGCCTCGCGGAGTGAAAGATTTATGCGCAGTGTGCCGTACATTTAATCTTGGCGTCGCGATGCATTCGGGCGCGGAATTTGGAGTGGAACTCGCGGCGATGCTTCATACCGCCTCAACGATTCCGACCATGAACATGCCTGGTGACGCGCATTACCATTATTTGGAAGATGATATCATCGCAGGCGGAAAAATGCCTTATGTCAATGGATCGATTCGAGTGCCGGAAGGCGCTGGACTTGGTGTGGAATTGGATGAAGAAAAAATGGAAAAGTATGAGCGTTTTTATGAAGAAAAAGGTGATTATTACGCCCGGTTTCATCAAGACCCAAGACGCCCTGAATGGTATCCTGCTGTGGGAGGCTTATGATAAATGAGTTCTCTCTCAAACAAAATCGCGTTAGTGACCGGAGGGAGCCGGGGCATTGGAGCCGCGATTGCTTTGGAACTGGCTGAAGCCGGGGCGGATGTGGTTGTCAATTACAATCACTCCGAAGACAAAGCGCTTACGGTAGCGCGTCAGATAGAAGATAAGGGCAAAAAGGCTCTTGCCTTGCAAGCCGATATCAGCCAAGTCTCCTGTATACACGATCTATTTGATCAAATTGAAAACCAATTGGGAACTGTGGATATTCTTGTCAACAACGCTGGATTGGAGATTCGGCGTTCCTTTCAGGAATTCGACGAGTCAACGTATGAGAAGATCATGAACACGAATCTCAAAGGAGCGTTTTTCTGCGCCCAACGCGCGATCGGTGGCATGAAAACAAAACAATGGGGACGTGTCATTAATATTTCATCCGTTCACGAATTAACGCCGACACGTTTTTGCAGTGTATACAGTATGACAAAATCGGGAATGATCCTGATGATGCGGGAAATGGCTGTCGAGTTCAGCCAATATGGAATTACAATCAATAATATCGCGCCGGGCGCGATACGAACGGATATCAACCGTGAAGTTCTTTCCGATCCTGCTTATGAACTCAAAGTGATTAACAAAATCCCGTCACGTTTCATTGGCGAGCCGGAAGATGTGGCTAAAACAGCCGTATTCTTAGCTTCGGACAACGCGCGATATATCACAGGCGCATCTATTTTTATCGATGGGGGAATGCAATTGTTATAGGCTCAATGAATCCGATTGAAACAGAAAAACAGCAACCTGATTTGGTTGTGTTACTATTTTTTGATTGGCTTGTAGTTGTTTATAATCCGTTTCTTCTAGATTCGGAATGAGTATTTTTTGCATGGAATAATGTTTCGCTGATACAATACATGTTTTACTTGTTGTTGAATGATTCCAGCATACAACTGCCATTTCATCATTCAAGACAAACGCTCGCGCTTCAATTTCTTTATCACTGATTTGAAAACCTTGATTATCGATAAATTGACCTTTCAAAAGGATCGGATAATCTCGGCGAATTTGACATAGCTGATTCATGTAATTGGTATACTGATCAATATTACCTGACAGAAGAAATTCTTTGTTGACCGGGGGACCGGTAATCTCCTGATAATCTTCGGTACTGGGACGTTTTCCTTCTTTCAATAATAGAACATCTGGAATATAACGGCTTTCTACATCAAAACGCATTCCATTGATAAAAGCGAATTTGGCATGGTCGACATCCATTATGGGAGATGGATATCGATTCGTGATTATAATTTCGGGGAAGGTATATCGAAACAACGCTGGAAACGCAATGGAATTATACATATAGCCTCTTCCCGAACCGTGGGTGAAATCGACGAAATGTCCAAAGGCGTCCGTTACCCCCTCCGATAGAACCGCAAAATCAGGATCGACCGTTCGAAAGTGTTCTTGAATCCGTTGAAAATTGTGCAAAATACCCGGACCTGTAGCCAAAGCGGGTGAGTTGTGATTATGAGTAGGATCGAAACAGAAAGGCGCAGAACCCATTCCAATCTGATCGTACATAACGCCGTCACTTCCCAATCCATGAATGTATTCCGCCAATTCCAGCATTTTATTCGACCATTCCTGCGTCGTCTGACACATGAGGGCGTGCTTATAACCCGAATGATTCTTATATTTCTTCCAATGTTGCGTATAATGTTCGCCATTCCATTGCATGGCGGCGTATTTTTTGCCAATCGTTTGATAATAATCGGCGGTTGTATCGACCAGTTGACCGTTGGTGTAGAGCACTACTTTTCCACCATTTCGATGCACGGCTTCAATACTGGCCCGAATATCGACGGCGTTTCCCATGTTTGGATCGGGGCTGTAATCCGGATATAAATGATCGTGCCCACCGATTCCCCAACCAAATAAAGAGAGGAAATCGAGACCTTCTTTTTTGGCTATGGGAAGAATCTGCGGGATTTCCGGATAACGCCACATCAAATTACCGTTCTGCTGTTTCAATATAACCAAAAACCAACCGTTGGTTTTTTGAATCCAATCGGGAACGCTCTGCTGACGCATCCAGGTTTTCGCCCATCGCCGGTATCGGTCGGCGCTGGTATGCCAGTCTCCAACGTGAGGCGAGATTACATAATTCGCTGAATTCCATTGTTCTCCACAGCCAATGAATGGGTATTTAGTCATTCCGAATGTTAACGTCTTCGAGTCCGGTTCGGGTACCACACTCATGCCCGTGGTTTGTAAGGATTGGTCCAAGGACGCAAAATACAGCCCTTGCGTATCATTCCCATATTCAAACCACTGCATTGACATCCCACATGGATATTGGCCTTTAAACGTGTTTTTTAGTTCGGCCGGATTTAAATATCGTTCGCCTGGTCGATTGGGCCAGTACAGAAAGTTTTTTGACGCGTCCATGTTGCCAATTCCACCAATCATAGGAAAATCGAAGGAATTGATTTGAAACTCACTGTTATTGGCCAGATAGGCGGAACAATGGAGTTCATCTCCAGACAATTCAAAAGTACATGTGATTGTTATGTTCAAGGACTTTCCATCAAGAGGAATGGAATTGGCCTGAAACTGAATCACATTATATTTTTGAGAGATATCGAAAGAACATTGATTGGAGAAAACATCATGTGGCTTTCTATCTTGATCTTCCAAGCCCAATCTCCATAGGACATCGCCTGCATTTTTGATGATCTTCGTATCCGTAATTCTGTTTTCCAATTGAGCGATCGCTCCGTTATCGTCAAAAGAGATCGCGATCCGTTCATTGCTCAAATTGAATGAAGAAGCGCCTGCGTTTGCGCCTATCGAAAGAACGCATAGTAACAATACCAGAATGGAAAAAACGTTGCTATCGATTGTACGATTCAATGTCAGTTTTTTAGGTTGCTTCATGAGATACATGTTTGATCCTCTTATTAGTGTAAAATGGCAGTCTAATGAAAAGTATAGATACAAGATACGAAGTATTACCATCCAAGTTGGGAACATTAGAGGGGGATCGTCGGAACAATCCTATCTAATCGGCTCAACTTGGAGGAGGAATTGTTAACAAATCCAAAACAAAGGCTCAATACAAACTCCATTCACGAACGGGTGTTTCTTCGGTATAGATTTTGACGTTATCGATGAAATAATCACCACCGCTATTGGTGACATTCACTAAAAAGAGATTGTCAATACTGGATAATTGGTTGGTCTGCCAGAACATCGCATCCGTTTCATATTGAACTAAAGTTGAAAAGGTGAGATCCCCTTCGTCTCCCTGCCAGAATTCATACGTGTTGGTTTTTGGATCAGCGATGATTCGAATGGGGTACCAATGTTCGACTCCACTGTCCGGATCAGACGCTAGAATGGGAGTGGTTCTTAATTCTCCCGCATCTTCCACTCCATCCTTGTTGGTATCTCCAATAAAGTTCCATTGAGCGCCATCGTAATAATTCGCCACGCCCGGTTCCAATTGTCCCCAAACCACATGCCCTCCTAACGTGGAATCTTGACGAATGATCACTTGACAGGCTCGCGCTCCAGCGGCGCCGGTAACGGTTGACGCCATCAGAAAATCAATCGTTACGGGTTCGGTTTGACTGCCGAAATCGATAGACAAGTTATCGACGCCGCTTCTAACCTTCAATGATTTATCGCCCACGGCGATAATCTCTTCTAATTCTCCTCCACCCGCGACCCGCTCGCTAGCTTCCGCTCCCCAAGCCCCTTCAAAATCCTGCTCGATAACGGTCTGACCGGATTTCGTAACAATGGATACGTTATCAACAAAGAAGTCACCCATCCCTCGTTCTTTGTTTTGAAATTGAATTCCATCAATGGAATCCAATAATCGCCAAAACCATAAATCGTCCCCATATTGAGTGAGATTTTCAAAATTCAAGTCGTTGGCAGGTCCCATAAAAAAATCAAAACTATGATTCGCAATATCAAGGTCCAATTGAACCGGGTACCATTTGGCCGATGTGGGATCTTCTGGATCCGTTATTTCAATAAGCGGTGGCCATGTTTCATCCCCGTCTTCCACAAGATTTTGATTGGTATCCCCGATTTGACGCCACGCTGTGCCATCGTAAAAGTTACTCGATCCCGGTTCGGTCTCTCCCCAACAAATGAACGTGACGATATTGGAGCCGGTATTCCCACCGTTCAACGTCCACACTTGCGCCGCGCGCTGATTTTTATAACCGCCCAAGGTTGTAAATGAAATTAGAAAACGAAACGTGAAATTTTCCAGGATTGGATCGAAATACGCGTAAGCGCCATCGATATCTTTGAGAAGCATCAATGAATGCTCACCGATCGCAATCAATGAATCGTCACGTTCGGGAATGCCTTCAAAATCATTTTCGAATACCACGGCGCCGTCATGAGATATTTCCAAATTGTCTATAAAATCACCGCTTGATGATGGATTAAAATAGAAACGATTGATTTCGGGAGGGAAATCCACGGTATAGAGGTCTTCGCCGTATAATTTCAGTGTGGAAAAAGACATATCGTTGGGGGCGCCTTGCCAATAATCGAAAATGGCTTCATCAATATTAATAACCAATTGTATAGGAATCCATTGCGCTTGATCGGGTTGATCCGGATCGGAGACCGGAAGAGCGGGAGGCCATTCCTCGCCATCATTTTCTATACCATCGAAGTTCGTATCCCCAATTTGCACCCAGCCGTCTAAATCCTGATACGCCGGTAATCCTTCGATCACATTACTCCATCGAATATCCGAAGCCACAATCGCGGTTTCTCCGGAAATTCCCTGGAGATAGACTCTTCCACCAGGGGAGTCTGGATTCGAGGCGACAGTCGACGAAATCAAAAAACGTATGGTAATCGAACCGGAGACGGGAATAAAATCCTGACTATAATAGGTATTTCTCGAATATTCATCGATCGCCAAGGCCGTCGGCGCGCGTTCCAATTCCGGTAGGGATTGAAATCCGGCTTGCGGACCTAACGAACTTAGATCATCGAAATCCTCTTCATATAAAATATCAGTCTGCCCTGCGATCGCGCCGATGCTTGACAAAACACAACATACAAAAACGATACCCCATCTTTTTGTCTTGGTATACTTTTTCATCATTTTTTCTCCCTAATCAAATTTGATTATAGAATTCCTAGAAGTGTTCTTTTTTATAATTTTCTAATAATGTTTTTGAATAGAATCTAACGGCGCCCAAGCCTTCCTCGAGAAGATTTGTGGAATCAAGGACCAAAGCGATAAATATCCCCATCGCTGTTCAATCCATTGCTAGAGTCGAACCATTTCATAAAGTCGGATCCCCCCGCTCCCGGATCGGCTTCATAATCCCGATCCGGCGCAGCGCCCATCAGCACCCATCGCCCCCGCCGCTCTTGTTCTTCCGGCATATAAGCGAACCGGCGCGATGAGAGTTTGATATTGTCCGTGGTTTCAGGATCCCATAGTGGATACGCGTTCGACATGTACGTATCATCGATATTGGTTCGAAACGGGTCCAAAGGAACACTGTTCATATAACTGACCGGTGAGGTCATTTTTGCCAGTCTTCCATAACGCCAATCCCGTGTGCTCGAAGGAGCCGCCGGGGGATACATATTGTTGTCCAATCGATACATTTCCAGCGCGCTCCCCAACGATCGCAGATCGGCTTCACAACGAGCGATAAGCGCCCGAACCCGCGCATTGATAAAATTGGGCACAGCAATGGCGGCCAGAATGCCAATGATCGCGACGACGATAAGCAATTCAATTAAGGTAAAACCGCGAAAAGGAGTTTTTTGATTGTTTGTCGATTTTTTTTCATTCATCGTCCGTTTCCTTTAGGTTCCACAATCGCAACAGAAAGGCATAACATCAAAAAAAATTTTTTTTGATTGACGAAACGGAAAAAAGTAAAGGAGGGAAGTCCAATCTACAATATACAGATCCTATTGGAATGAGGTTATGCCATATAGAGAGATCGTTTCCAATTCCATCCACTTTCCCCCATCTCATATTGTATACAATATATAAAAATAAGAGGGAAGTCAACAGGAAAAATTAAATTTTTGTTTGATTCATAAGTTTAATGTTATTAGGATATTTTTATAAGTTCAAATAAATCAAGGAAGTATTTCTCTATCATTTTTTTATCTGCCCATAGATTTTTTTTGATATTTTGTATATAATATATAAAAGTATCTTGATCTCAAACTGAATTGCTGGAGAATATTCCTTTGAATACATATAATGATTCCTTGAATTCCAATTCCCGTTTTTATAAATGGGAATTGGTTTTCTGGTTGTGGCTGGCCTTTTTCTTCAACCAGGCGGATCGCCAAGTTTACAGTGTGGTCTTGCCTCAATTGCGAGACGATCTGCAGCTGACCGACGAACAATTAGGATTAATCGCTTCGGTCTTTATATGGACCTTGGCGATTATGGTTCCATTTGCAGGATACGCTGGGGATCGATTTCGTAAGAAATGGATCGTGACAGGCAGTATCCTGTTTTGGAGTGTGGCGACTCTTTTTACGGGATTCAGCGCTGGTTTCGTGTCCCTCATGGTGTTTCGAAGTATCGCGACAGGGGGAGGCGAGGCTTTTTACGCGCCGGCCGCCAGTGCCTATATCGGTGAGTTTCATCGTAAAAGCAGAGCGACGGCCTTATCCATCCATCAAACTTCCTTATATGTTGGAGTCGTGGCAAGTGGTTTTTTATCCGGTTATATCGCAGATCATTGGGGGTGGAAATCAGCCTTCTACGGCTTTGGCGCGGCAGGGATTCTATTGAGCGTCATTTTGCTGTTCCGCTTGAAAGACGCGCCAACCGGAATTGGCGATGTTACGGATACATCCAATCGCGGTAATGTCACTTTCAAGAACGCTTTATCCAAATTTTTTCAAAAACCGACCGCCCTGTTTCTCACGATGGCTTTTGCTGGGATGGTCTTCGTTAACATTGGTTATTTAACTTGGATGCCGACATTCTTGCACGAGCGATTCAACTTGTCTCTTGCGGAAGCTGGATTCGCATCAATGTTCTATCATCACCTGTTCGCTTTCATCGGGGTTATGCTTGGAGGACAATTATCGGACCGATGGAGTCCGGCCTATCCAAAAGCGCGTCTGGGAATCCAAGCGGTGGGGTTGCTATTGGGAGCGCCTTTCATTTATTGTATGGGGCAGGGAAACACTCAATTTTATATCTATATCGCCCTAGCGGCTTTTGGATTTTTTCGTGGATTATATGATTCAAATATTTACGCTTCGCTTTACGAGGTGATCGAGCCAAAATATCGTTCTTCAACCTCGGGAATTATGATATTATTTGCGTTCCTTACCGGCGCGTTTTCACCGTTGCTTTTAGGGATACTGAAACCGAACTTGGGGCTTTCTTTCGCACTGTCCAGTCTGTTTTTGTTTTACATTTTCGCCTCACTCTCAATCGTTGTGGCGTTGCTATTTTTCTTTGATCGAGACCGGATAGAACAACTATGTTAATTTTCGAATAGTAAGGACAAAATTGTTATGACCAGTACTGTTAAAAACGCTGAAATCAATCCGGAAATCCTCTCTTTCGGAGAGCCCGTTTACGCGCGCGTGTGCGAACATATTCGGCAGGATATTCTCTCCGGCAAATTGGAAGCCGGATTTCGATTGAAGATCCATGGATTGTGCCAGCGATACAATGTCAGCCAAATGCCAATCCGGGAAGCCTTGCAGCAATTGCAAGGGGAAGGTCTGATTGTTATCGAACCCAATCGCGGCGCTTACGTTCGCCGGGTGGACGAACATTTCATCAAGAATATGTATGACATTCGTGGAGCGATCGACGCGTTGCTGGCCCGTTTGGGAATACCGAATCTAACCGATGAATCTCTTGAAAAGATCCTGGAAATTCAAGAACGTTACGAAGAATTCGCGCATGCGAAAGACACAAACGTTTTTCTGACAATTAACAAGCAATTTCATCACGAGTTCTATATGCTCGCCGATAATCCGGAAGCGCTTCAAATCATGGAACGTCAATGGGGATTGATTGATACCCTGCGAGCCAAATACGGATTCGGCCCCACCCGTTTGATCGAAATCATGAGCGAACACAGAGAGTTACTGGAAGCCTACGAACACCGGAATATCGCTTTGGCCGAAAGGATCGCGCGGGATCATTGCGAAAAAGCGAAAATCGACCTGCTTCAGCAAATACGAGACAAGAAAGGCTTCGATAAAAAGGAGGATCGACCATGACCGATCTTTCGGGACAAGTGGCATTGGTAACCGGAGCGTCCCGCGGATTGGGAAAAGGGATCGCGCTGGTATTGGCCGAAGAGGGCGCGAACATCGTGGTTAATTATCGATCCTCGAAAAAAGAAGCGGAAGAAACAGCCGAAATGATCCGCTCCTTAGGACGTGAAGCGCTTCCGATTCAAGCCGATGTCAGTAACGCCGAAGACGTCGCAAAAATGTTTATTGAAATTCAATCCTGTTTCCAAAAAATTGATATCCTAGTCAATAACGCTGGCACAACTCAAGCGAAAGATATTTTTGAAATAAACGAGCAAGATTGGGATTTTATTCTCGATACCAATATGAAAAGTTGTTATCTTTGTTCAAAAGAAGCGTTCAAAATGATGAAACATCGCAAGCGGGGAAGAATCATCAATATCAGTTCCGTCGTAGGCGAGCAGGGAGCGCTGTACGGTCACGTCCATTACGCAACCACCAAAAGCGGGATGCTGGGCTTCACCAAAACCTTGGCGCGAACCGGCGCGCCATTCGGAATCACCGTCAACGCAATCGCGCCGGGGATCATTGAAACGGAATTGCTAATTCAAACCCATGGCCGGGAAAAAGTGGATCAACTTTCTAAACAAGTTCCCTTAGGATTGGGAACTCCACGAGACGTCGGATGCGCCGCCGCCTTTCTCTGTGGAGAAGGCGCGCGTTATATAACCGGAGCGACAATCGATGTGAACGGCGGAATGTATATGCGGTAATTATCCAAGTTATAAAGGAATTATGAAGTAATGAAAATCACGGATATCAAAACATTTATTTGTCATGCCTATCGAACCAATTGGGTGTTTGTCAAAGTTTACACCGATTCTGGATTGTATGGAGTTGGTGAAGCTACGTTAGAAATGCGTGAACTGACTGTGATGGAAGCAATCAGTGAAATTAAAAGGGGATTGGTTGGGAAAGATCCTGAGAATATAGAAGGTCTTTGGCTTACAATTTACCGCGATACCTATTGGCGGGGCGGGCCGGTCCTCATGTCGGCTTTGGCGGGTGTTGAAATGGCGTTGTGGGATATAAAGGGCAAGAGTTTAGGCGTACCGGTTTATCAATTATTGGGTGGGAAAGTACGGGATAAAGCCCCATGTTACGCGAATGGTTGGTTTGCTGGAGCGCGTACTCCGCAAAAATTTGCCCAAAAAGCGAAAGAGACGATACAACTCGGTTTTCAAGCCTTGAAATGGGATCCATTTGGTTCCGCTTATCTTAATTTATCCGCAAGAGAATTTCAGGAAGCCCTTCGCTGTATCGCCGCTATACGGGAAGCCGTTGGCAGCGAGGTGGATTTGATTATCGAAGGACATGGACGTTTTAATCTCCCTACAGCAAAACGTTTGGGACATGCCATGAAGGAGTTTCAAATCCTTTGGTTTGAAGAACCATTATGCCCGGAGAGTCATGAAAGTTTAGCCGACTTGCGTCAACAGATACCGATTCCGGTCGCCGCGGGAGAGCGGATTTACAGCCGATGGGATTTTTATGATTTTCTTACCAAAAAAAGCGCAGATATTATCCAACCGGACGTCTCGCATGTGGGGGGAATTATGGAAATGAAGAAAATCGCCGCGATGGCGGAATGTTGTCAAATCCCTTTATGTCCCCATAATCCAAGCGGCCCTGTCGCTCATGCGGCGACTCTGCATCTTGCCGCATGTATAACCAATTTCTATTTGTTGGAAACCATGAGCGCCGATGTGGATTACCGGAATCAAATTTGTACTGAAAATCTACTCTTTGAAGATGGAATGATCCATATCAGTAATGAACCCGGATTAGGAATTGACATTAATGAAGACGCCATACTGAACTACCCATATAAACCTTGCGAATTGAGACATTACAATGGAGATTTAACCGAAATTCGTCCACGCAGCGCGAAGATGTATATGCAGAGAATTTGATGTAAATACAATTATGACTGAATGTATAAATTACCATTCATTGATTGAAAGGAAAATGCATGATGTTATCAATTAAACAAATAACTTGCTTACTGATATTTTCTTGTTTTACTATGATCGCTACTCTGTCTGTGACAAGTGGTGACTTGATAGCAACTGATGAAAATGTAAAGAAAAACATTTCTCCAATTGCGCTGATTCAAGAGAATAATCCTGCGCAAGGAAAAGAGATTGACTCATCGTCTAATAGTCAAGTTAAAGTTACCAGCATATCCCGAACAATTGACGCTTCTAAATATTCTAATCGATTTCCCGATCTAGCCGCGTACCGGAATACTTCAATACAAAAAGCGCCTGCGCCTGCGCTTGCTGAATTAAGCGCGAACGAGTTTGGCATAGCGAAAATCACCCGGTGTTGGTTAAACCTCGATGAAATGTGGGATTATCGAACGCGAGAATATAACTACAACTATACAATTGGAGTTCACAAGTACGATGATGTCTCGGAGAAACACGAGGAATCTTGGGGATGGGTCACAGAGACCAATGTGCCATTTTATGATTACTTGAGCGCATTCAGTAAGTATAGTGATGAAATCATGTTGACCATCCGGCGATATGAACGGGATATTTTGGATGGGAAACTTGACGTTACGATGAATGACTGGAAAAGAATTTTTAAAAACGCTGTAATTCATTATAAAGGAATTTGTTCCAATCTTCGTTATATTGAAGTATGCAACGAATATGCTATTAAAGGTTTTATCGGATGCACGGCGGATGAATACTATCAGTTTTACAAACTCGCATATGAAGCCGTTAATGAAGCCAACGCAGAGATGAACTTAAAGGACGATAACCGAATTCTGGTGGGAGGTCCTGTGGTGACCGGCGACATTATTAAGAAACTAAATCTCTTTTTTGAAAATTATAGCAGGGACACATCGGCAAATAAGAAAATGGATTTTGTTTCGTGGCATGAATATAGCAAAAGCTATGACGCAATCGCTCATCGAGAAAAACAGGTTCGAGAGATGATGGATCAACATGGTCTCAAAGAAGACATCCCCTTATTTATCAGCGAACACGATCCCTATCATCCTCCGGCGGGGAGTAGAGAGTACAATCTTATCAATGGCGCGGGATTAGTTAAGTCACTTTATTTTACGAATTATTTCAGTCCCGGAATTAAAATCATGCCTTGGGTACAATATCACAACGCTGAGATTCAAACACGGTTCATGTGGTTTGGTGGTCCCAACGAACCGGATACTAAAACTAAAGAATTGCGAATGCTGCCGGCTGGTTGCTCAATGAAGTTTCTTAGCATGCACAAAGATTGGGAAATAGAAGTTGACAATGCGCTCGATAAAGATGAGATTGTGTTGGCTTCGATCCAAAATGACGGAATCGTCGTTCATGTGGTCAATTATGACAAGCCGCGAGCTGTACAAATCCGGCTGGACAATATCCCAAAATCGTTTTTAAATTTGAAGGATGGAAAAATAAAAGCAGTCAAATATCTCATCGATCAGCAGCACTGTAACTGCGTGGCCAATCCCGACTATTCTGGCGGAATTGAAAAGGTAGGAGATGAGTGGATAGAATTGAACGGAGGTTCAATCACACTCTCACACTCCAAACTTACAAAAAACGGAATACTGTTGTGGGAATTGATCCCATGACCTGCGATCGAATAGGTAAAATGTGCAATTCTCAAAAATCAGTAATAATAATTCAGTCGTGTGAAGTGAGAGCAGGAGGAACGGGAAGGGAATTGATTTCGCATCTCTGCCTAATGGATCTTTTTGTCGGTTAGAATGAGCTTCATTGGGAGTTCTTCCCTCAAATCGATAATGTGGCCGCCATTCGTTGTACCATTTCAAATTCGATCGTGTAAAAGTCGAATCTCAACTTCCCAATTCGCATCTCGACCGATGAAATTTTGATTAGTCCTGGACAATCACATGATGATTCATAATCCACACTTTTTAAATTCCTGCATTTTTTCCCGAAATTCCTGATATTCCCTATCCAGCGTATATAATCCCACAATTTAATTGTAAAAAATGTTGAAAATGGAAACAACGATGGACACATCGAATTAAACAAAATTAAATCCAATTTTCGTTCAAGGAATTCAAATATCAACTTCAAGATTTTCCAACCCTAATTTCCCCATTTTTGAGGATGCTTCGCTTTTCCTTCTCCGATATATTAAAACACGAATGATTTGAATCAAAACGAAATTGCTTTGTTTAAATCATCTAATTTGAAAAGGAGAAGGGTAATGATGAGTCTAATCAAACGAACATTTCTTATTCTGATGATTGTTGTTGCATTGAATGACTTTAGTTTGGGGAATATGGAGATTCAGTGGAAAACAGCCTGTTCAACGTGGAATAATCACATCAGCATGATATCACATTCCATCAACAAAAAACTGATGAAAGGGATGAAAGATCTTGAAGATCAAATTATCTATCATTGCTACAACAACATTTCAATTTACCCAAATCAGTAAAAAGGAATTCATGGTTGCATACAAGAAATACGAAAAGAAAGGGGGTGAATTCTTGTCTAAGGTAATAACAAATGTTTATTGAAGAGAATTTGAAATTTGTTGAGATGCTTAAAATCATTAAAAGGAGAAAAACGATGTCAAACAACAATCAAGGTATGATCGAACGGTTGGCGCGAGTGGAACGGAAAAACCGTCAACTAGGTAAAGGACTCGGGATCGCTCTGATCGTGTTGTGTTCGTTGGCGTTCATGGCCATGTCCGACGCGCAAACCGAGAAAGTCCTCAAAGTCAAAGGCATTGCGATTGTCGATGAAGCGGGAGAAACCGTGGCCTATTTTGGTGTCGACAAAGAGGGAGTCACATCTCTTTCATTTCTCGAAAAGGATGGATTCAGGCAGGAATTGAGCAATAGAGGAATCGGTATTTATTCTGAAAACCATACCATTGGAATTGGATTTAGCGATGCGGGATTTGGGATTGGCGTTTACGATAAGAATAATGTTGGCCGAGTCGCTTTAGGCGGTTCACTGACGAGAGAAGTGTATGGAGTAGCCGTCAGCGACAAGAACGACAAAAGGCGAGTCGCTTTGGGGCAAGGGAGCGATGAGGTTTTTGGATTCAGCGTGATGGATGCGGAAGGGAAGCCGCACTATTCCGTTCCCGAAAATTTTGACTTGTCTAAAAAATAATGATTCACTGCGGTGTAAGGTGGGATTTCATTCGAACATCCCACCTTACACACTACATCACACACGATTTTTAAAGGAGATTCAATCATGAAAAACAGAACCAAAGTTATTACGCTTTTATCCATTTTGTCTTTCAGCGTCACCTCTGTGTCACTCACGCAGGAGTCAAATAGTACAAATACCATCGGCATTTTTGAGGATCATCATGATTGGGTGGCTGGCATGGCTCCCGGTGAGGCCGCATACGATCCAAATACGGGCGAGTATATGATACAAGGATCGAGCGCTCTCTATATTGATGAAGAAAATCGTGAAATTGGTATGGGTGGACACGTCGCCTGTTCATGGATTTGTAATGATAGCAATTTTGAGTTAGAAGCCCATGTCACAGCGGAATTTGTGTCCAGTGGGAGTATTTTTTCCAGCGCGGTTCTTTTTGTCAGTGAATATGATCCACCGGAAACGATTGATTTATACAACTGTGGCGCGGCGTTTGGAATTGGAGTTACTTCCAAATTCAACAGTCTTATCTGTTATTACCAGGAAAAGAGAGGCCCCTATGATATGTCGGTTATTGATGATGAAGTGTATCACGAGGGGCGTCTCAAGTTAGTTAAAGATGGAAACACTATACAAGCCTTCTTCTTTGATCCATTTTTGGAAGAATGGGTGTTATACGGCGAACACGAAATGGAATTTAATACTCCTGAATTGACTGTTGGTTTAGTCGCTAGTTCAGGGAATTCTGTCAATTTATACACTATTGGACGTTTTACTGAGGTAAAGTTGACGATCGATGACACCCCCGGTGGATCGGATATTCCATCATCGGTTTCAGAACCAGTCGGTATGTTCGAAAACCATCGGGATGTGTTTCCCGGCCTCATGGCCGCCGGTGAAACCAGTTATGATCCAGACACTGACGAATATGTAATTATTGGATCATCTTACAATAATAATTATGGGCATATCGCCTATTCAACATTCAATAGTCAGGATGATTTCATATTCGAAGGTGAAATCCTTTCAGAGCATATCGACAGTGACGATGAATGGGGTGGAGCCAGCTTATACATTCAAGAAGGGGATCCTGCCAGCACGCTCGATGACATCGAGAATTACAGCGCTTTTTATTGTGTCGGCATAGCTGCCAAAACTCAACTCATTTCAGTGTGGTATCAAGAGATTCAAGGGCCTTACGCTGTTTCGTATCCGGCGAATATCGGCTTGGAATGCAATCACGATGGACGTATAAAAATTGTAAAAGAGGGTGAGATTTTCAGTTCCTATTTTTTTGATCCGGATTTGGATGATTGGATTTTGCGAGATGAACGGATTCTTCTATTTTCGGAACCCACGATGGTGATTGGTATTTTTGTAGGTTCTAGTATCGACAATAAATACTCAAAGGGAACATTTAGAAATTTAAAACTCACTGTTAATGGTATACAAAGCGGTGTTGAAGATTGGACAATGTATAGATAAACAAGGTAATATCATCTAACCATCGTGTATCAATTTATGTTACAATTGTAAACGATACACGATGGTCAGAAAAATAATCAGGACATAAAATGATGAAACCAGTATTCCGAATCATTGTAATGTTGTTGACCTATCTGATATCTTCCCCATATGCAATCTTTTCACAAGATACAGGTAACTGGAATGTATGGACAACGGCGGATGGATTGACGCATACCGCAGTACGAGTTATCCGTGTGGGTGATTCGGGCCGTGTGTATATCTCTCCACTCACAGATATTGGAATTAATGTCTATGATGGATATTCCATGATTCAACTTCCAGATCTTCCAAATGAACTTGCCGTTCTCGAAGGCGCTGAAGGAGAACTCTGGGCTCCTTATCTAATGAATCAGAAAATAGCCGGTGTTCAACAATACAAATATCCATCAGAAAATATCGCTGGGGGAGAATGGATTGCGCATGAAATTCGGGAAGCTTCTGAAGCCGATTTTTACGATCACCAGTGTAACCGGAATTGGAGCGATTTTCGTTATCATAAATATGGGAAACTGCTGCCGCTCAAACAAAACCGGATCCTTCTTCTTCTCCCAGACAAATTAATTGAATTTAATTCAGAAACCAAAACGACGAAAACCGTATTGCGGGTTGAAGATACGGTTTTAGATCGATTCAACGAGATGGCTCCATCAATGAATGGCAATATTTGGATTGTCGGCCATTACAATATAATAAAAGTCGACCGTCTGGCCATTGAAGAATCGACACAACCAACATGCGCGCCATATCTCAATACGCCATTAGATGAAAACTATTTTTTCTTTCGATACGCCGGTCAATTTTGCCAGTTACCGTTCGAGAATGTCGCTAACGAACTTTTCATGCCCACCACATCTAAAAAAGACCAAGCGTTGTTTGTGGCTCATTTAAAAAATCATTCTGTCCAGTGGATTAAACCTCAATTTGCCAAGCATGTGCTCGATGGTGTAAGTGGGAACAATGGCAGTTATTGGGTAACCGAATGGGGGCAAACCGGCGAGGGCTATCATTTGTTGCAATACAACCATTTCAATGAAGTGATCCAACATCGAGAAGATAAAGGTTGGATTAATGCGGTAGAGCCGAATGAAATTTTTTGGGTATGTAATAACGCGGGAATGGAACGTCATGCCCCTTCGCTTTGGCAACCCCTTCCGGCAATGAACAACCACGCGTTAGCTCATACGATCGATAAGCAAGGACGGCTGTGGATCGCTTCATTATTAAAACTTTACTGCTATGAAAATGGCATATGGAAAGAGCCGTTTGAATTTCCGAACGATTTCTTTGATCCCAAATTGTTTCGTGGAACCTCTTTTCATATACACGATATCGCCTGTTTGCAGGATGGCCGTTTACTCATTCCGACATTTTGTAATATTTTCCTGCTCTTCGATCCTTCCACTGAGCAGTTTGAAATCATACCTCATCCCGATAAAACACGAAAAATCGGTGAATTTGTTCATCCACGTATGGATGGAACCGCATGGATTATCTCTCATGCGTCAGAACAAACCACGATTTTTTCCTTTCAATTAGAAATCTTTGATGGGAAAGAAGCCCGTCCCTTTCTACAAGGCAAAGAAGATTGGAACATCGGCAGATTATTCGTAATACTCGAATCCAAAAACGGAGATATTTGGTTAGGTGGTAGTCGAGGCGCCGGACTGTATAAATCCGGAGAATACCGGCTGTTGGATCAAACTTCCGGTTTCCCCGGCAGTGGTGGTCTCGCGATCGCCGAATTACAAAATGGCAATATCTGGATCGCGGACGATACCAGCGTTTATGAATTTGATGGTGAGCAATGGACTATAGTCCTCGATGGATTGCAATACGTCGAAAATATATTTCAAAGCAGCGACGGTAGTATTTGGGTAACGACAACAACGGGTGTTTATCGTTTTTACAACAATTGCTGGATTAAATATACAGAAGAAAATGGTCTTCGCAATTCCATCACCCATTTTACGTTTGAATATCCGCAAGGTCAAATTTGGATTTCTCAACGATCTGATGGTTTGTGCCAGTTTCATCCTGAAAACGATCCTGATCCACCGGTCGGACTCATTTTGGACAAAAAAAACTTGCGTCAAATCGCTCCCGGTGGTGACACATTGATTGTCTATTCAGGTATGGATAAATGGAAATACACAAAAACTGAAGAATTGTTGTATCGCTATCGTATCGACGCAAGCGACTGGTGTGATTATACGCATGACACTCTCGCCTTTTTCCGTTCGCTCCATTCAGGCAGGCATCGCTTTGAATTGCAAGTCATGGATCAAAATTTTAACCTCTCAAAATCGATTTTTTGGGATTTCGAAGTCTTATGGCCGTGGTACAAACAATCCATATTTTGGATTTTGTTCTCATTTACTGGAACGATTATACTCCTCCTCCTTGGTTTTCATCTCTTCCATCATTTCAACCTTGAACGCCTTGTCGCTCAACGCACAGAACACCTTTCAAAAGCGAATGAACAACTCCATGACAACCAAACTAAACTCCGCACGCTCTCGCAGGAACTCTCGATTGCAGAAGAACGTGAGCGGCGGCAGATTGCAACTGACTTACATGATCAAATCGGTCAATCGCTGGCGTTGTGTAAAATCCAAACTCAATCCATCCACGCTTTATCCACCGGAACCGGTCTGGAAGACAACTTAATCCAGCTGCGCGATTCCATTCATCAAACCATTCAAGACACTCGCTCTCTGACGTTCGAAATCAGCCCTCCTGTTCTGTACGAAATTGGCCTGTCAGCCGCAGTTACGTGGCTTGCACGAAATTTGCAGGAAAAATTCGGCTTGGAAATTGTTGTGCAAGAAGACGATCCCTTCGATCAGCTCAACGAAGATCTTCGTTCATTCCTGTTTCGAGCCATTCGCGAATGCGTTATTAATGCAATCAAACATGCGCAAGCTAAAAAAGTCATCGTGCTTTTAAACCAGGATAAAAACGTTATTAAATTCCGCATTGAGGATGACGGCGCCGGTATGAAAGCGGAAAGTGAACGGTCCAGAAAGGGATTTGGGCTTTACGCTATTCAGGAACGCCTTCGCTTGTTGGGCGGAACGTTTACTATTGATTCGGTTTTGGGGGAAGGGACAAAAATCTGTATATCAATTCCAGGAAATATTACTATGGAGGAATGATGTCGATACGTGTTTTAGTTGTTGATGATCATCAAGTCGTTCGTGAAGGATTCTGTGCGCTACTGGAAAACCAAGAGGATATGCAAGTCGTGGGTCAGGCCGGCGAAGGCCGCACGGCCATCCAACTCAACCGCGATCTGCTCCCGCATGTCGTTTTATTGGACATCTCCATGCCTGACATGAACGGTATCGAGGCAGCCCGGCAGATTCACTTGGAATTTCCCGACACAAAAATCATCATCCTTTCCATTCATTCCACCAAAGAGTATGTGGAAAAGGCCCTGAAATCTGGTGTGCGGGGATATTTACAAAAAGATTGCGCCTTCGATGAATTGGTCAATGCCATCCGAACCGTCATGTCGAATCGTATCTATCTCAGTTCCGTTATCACTGACGTGGTTATCGATGATTACCTTAATCCACGAAATTCAGCGGACAGTACGGATGTTTCTGCTGATGCGCTCACTCCTCGAGAACGCGAAGTTCTCCAACTGATATCCGAAGGGCATTCCTCCAAAGATATCGCGGATAAACTCAGTGTCAGCGTAACCACAATCGATAGCCATCGAAAAAAGATCATGGACAAACTCAACATCCACAACCTTGCCCTATTAGTCAAATACGCCATCCGTCAAGGACTCACTGATCTTGAGCATTAATAATAGAACACGTACTACGCTTTTGCATCGGCGTACTATGCTCGTTAACTGTTTCAATTTAATAACTTGAGATTCATAGATATCCGGGATATCCCATTATTACAACAAATCTCCTTTTCGGACAATCAAAAAGTTCAAGTTTTTCATCATTTTGGTCATTGACATGTGAAAAGAATAATGAGATTTTGAAATTGGCGAAACAATTAATACGCCAATTTTATTCAATGGAGGAGAATGATGAAAAGAGTATTGAAGTATTGTCCAATTGCGCTCCTGTTATTATGCCCGTTGATTTCCATGGGACAGACTGAAATGTTCTACGATGATTTCAGTGGCGACCTTGCAAAGTGGCAAGAACTGGGAAACGTGGGAACCCCCCAAGTGGCGGATGGTGAACTACGCCTCGAATGGGGTTACGCGCCGAACTGGTTTGTCACTAATGATACATTTAATTTTGGTTCGGAAGCGTTGCAATTCGATTTCACCTTTGTGGAAGGTGGATACCAGGCAACAGCCAACTACAAACAAAACTATATCCAACCACTGTTGGGCGCCAATGATTTAGAGTCGGATAACGGAGCCGTGCGCGCCCGCTTTAGCGCCGACTTCTTCGAATTGGAACGCTACAACGCCGATGGTACTTGGAGCGATATTCCATTTACAAGCGATGAGGAAAACCTCACTGTCGATCCTGGTGACCGGGTACGCTTTGAAATTGACTCAACCGGTCAAAAAGGTGTGATGTATGTTAATGGAGAATCCGCAATCGCGTTTGAAACCAACGAAATCCTATCCGGTAGTATCGGATTCCGGGTTGTGACAGATTCTCGAAACGTGATCGTAGACGATGTGTATTTTGCGCAAATTGACGGCGGCGGCGCTGAAACCGTCATTTTAGACGATTCATTTGAACGCGCTGATGTGGGAGCCGATTGGGTAAATGAAACCCTCGCCGATGACAGCAGCCCCGGTCCCTTGCTCGCGTTTATTGAAAACGGGCAGTTGCATCTCACCAGTGACGGTTCCGGTGACGCGTGGTTACGCATTGACGCCGACGTGACCTTCGAAGGCGGCACAACCGTATTTGAATACACATTTGTTGACTATATCGGAGACAACACCTACAGACCTTCTCCGGTGTTAGGTGTAAAAGCCTATGAATCCGGTATAACCAGTGGAGTGATCTTGATCGATAACGGTTCCGGCGTTAATTATGGTTTAGTTGATGGAGGATGGGCTCAGGGACAAGCCTCCGAAATCGGCGGGAACCGCAACGGTATGAGAGTCCAAATCGTCGTCAATCCCGGCGGCCAATCCGGCCACATAGTCCGCGACGGCATAGAAGGCATCAACTTCTTCAACATCGGACCAACCTTTTCCGGCGGATTTGCGTTCCGTCTCATTGCCGGCCGGGATATTACTCTCGATGATTTATTTATCTATGCCCTTGAACCGGATGGCGGTAAAACCACATTGTATGAGGACAACTATAACCGTGATGAGTTAGGGGATGATTGGATTTTGGAAGCGCTCACCCCAGACGCCCCTCCAGGCGCCGTCTTCATTGAAATGGGAGACTTTGATGGAGACGGTGATAATGAAGTATTATTCGATCATGATGGATCGCTGGATGATGAGTGGATTCGCCTGCAATCCGACCTTCCATTTGGTGGAGATAAACCGGTCGTGATTGAAATGACGGTTGTGGAATTCATCGACTATGCGTCGGTCGTTATCGGCACAAACGAATTCAATTCAGAATTGTATGGCCCCATTTTGTTGGATAATATGGAATCACCATGGGTAATGGATACACGCGGTGGAAATGTATGGGTTCGTCCCGGCCCGGTCGGAGGATCAAACATTTCCTTAAAAGTAAATGCTGATGGCCGCAGCGGTTCGTTTCTAGTAAATGATGTTATCATCCGAGATTGGGAATTCGCCGAAGGCGAAGCGCCCATCCCGGTTGGCGCGGTTGGATTTGAAGATCCATTCGATTCTCCTCACACAAATACTGTCCCGCCGGCTGAACCGGATACGGTCGCCACAGCGGTTTATGATGATGTCCGCGTGACGGCGGTTGAAGATACATCGGTCAACAATTGGATGATTCATTAAAATGGTTTCAAATGGGGGAGGAAACTGATTATGGTTTTCTCCTCTTTTTTTTTTGGAAAAAATGGTGTGCTATGCAGGATTGCTGGATATATCAAGCGAGGCGGGATTAATCGGTCCATTTTCGTTTTTGTACATAATGCATTTGAGCGCTTTATGCCTATCCTCGTGAGGTCAAAAAAGTCGACCGAACTGCAATCATCTTTTATTATAAGACTTAGAAAAATGACTTTAACATAGTTTCTTTCCCTATCGTCTAAAGGAATTTATTGATTCATAATACCCATGCCGGTTATGATTAGATCGCCTAGGCTATTGAGTCCGTTTGATGAATCGTATAAGTAATTTCGGCCTGCTTGATTGCGCTCTTTTAAATTCAAGCAAGCGCTCTCTCCCCATGGATATTGCAAAGACCGGTCCGGCGCGAAACTGATAATGACATATCCAACATTATAAATATGATAGAAACTGCTTTGTTTATCGGCAAAACGCGCGCTGCCTCCACCATAATCATAAAAATTCCGTATAAAACCACCCTCATCGGAACGTCCGGCTTTACTGGTGAAATAATCGCGGAAAATCTCAAGGTTATTCACATACGCTATTGGGCTAGTCAAAACGCGATAAGAAAGAGTTTCGTCATTCGGGCCGGTAACATCTGGGGGATAATCATTGTTATCCAAGTAATATAATTCCATTGCAGTGGAGATTGCCTTAAAATCAGCTTTGACTCTTGATACACCCGCTCGAACTTGAGCGTTTAAAAAGTTGGGAACAGCAATTGCCGCTAAGATACCAATGATGGCGACCACAATCAATAATTCGATCAGAGTAAACGCACCCGGTTTTTTCATTCTAACCTCCCTTCCAAATGGAATTATTTTTTATTCGAGTTTTTAGACCTTACGCGGTTCAATTTCGTGAGATTTCAAACTATTGGTGATAGTATAAAATGATTATGAATTCATTGTTTGTTATTCAGTAGTAAATCTGAATGGAGGCCCCCATTTCCCCTGGACTTCCCGGCTGTCTATGGCTTTTACCCGCCAATAATAGGTTGTATTTCGGTTGAGCCAGCCATTATCCAATTTCCATTCCGGTTTGCCCGATTTTGTTTCTCTCAGCAGAGACGTTGATACTGGCCAGCGGCATTTTGGATCCAATGAGATCATAATACAATAACCGGCGATTTCATCTTGGGAGTCCAAATCTTCGGCGGGGTGCCACTTGAACAGTGGAGCTAGAGAGTTCCCGGAACTTCCATCCTGGGGAGCGATCGCTTGCTGCGGCGCCTGTGGAGGATGATTATCCGAGCGTTCTCGCCAGATATGGGTGATCTTCACCTTATGGGAACCGGGAGTCTCATCTCGATAACGGATAACATTCTTCCCTAAAGAAAGGGCGGGTAGCGAATTGGGCGCGCACTGGATATCGGTTGTCATTTCAAGCGATTCCACTCCTGTTTGAGTGGGAGGATTATTCTTTTCGTTGGCGGTAAACTCGAAGCGGACAGCGTAATGGCGCCGGCCCCGTTCTCCCGTGGGATAAAGCAGCTCATCCAAGTTAACGTCAACATCCATGTTTCCTGTTACTCCAGATGGCGCCCACCAAACCGTTTGCCGGTCCACGCCGCGTGGATGATTGCTAGCCAAGACCGAAATGCGGTCCCATTGTGTGGCGGCGCCGCGGTATACACGGGCTTTGAGCCCGCCACCGATAATCGTATAGGGCGTGTGGACCGAAAACATGGCGAAGGAGGGAACATCATAGATTCCCCCGTGTTTATGCTTCACATGAATCGCTGGTTCGAGTCCGTCTTCAGAGGAAAACATGGTATAATATTCAGGCTCTAACTCGGGTATCTCCCCGCCAAGATAGGATCGGGAGTCTTTCCGTTTTAGATCCGGCTTCCAAATGATTTGGCCGTGTCCGGGACGAATCGGTTTTCTCCACGGTTGTGGATCTCTCTCATAATTGGCATTATGCCTTTTGTAGTCGTAAAAGACCGGCCTTCCCTTCCAATGACGTATCAGTTTCTCATTGGGCCGCAAGGTCATCGCCATGGTGTGTGGTTCATACGTATAATAATCGTAATACTCTTGAACGTAGCAATGGTCATCATAAAAGTAGCGGATACCCCTTTGCCGCTCCCCGTCCTGATATTCATAAACCGGTTGGCCCTCGATATCGGTATAGACCGCGCGCAGGCACTTGTTGCGGCCGGAGAATTTCGTCAAAGTGGCGTTCTCAACTTTACCGCCCGATATTTTCTGATCTGCCCAGAGTTGTTCGATCGAGGCCACGGTCCGGTTGTCATTCATTAAATAATAGAGTTCGATGTCGCTGTCGATCATGTGCCAGGCATTGTTGTACCAATACTCGTTAACCGTATGATGCCACACTTCCCACACGCGGGCCTTCATGCCAAGCGCCCGCGCCAGGGCCACTGATGTGGCGGAATGAAAAGCGCAATTGCCATAGCCGTATACATTAAAAAAAAACAACCGGATTGAGCGCTTCCCGATCACCGGGTGGCGAGAGATGCTGGGACTGGGCTCGGACAAAATTAAAAATCGCGAACGCACGCTCCTCATCGGTTTGGCATCCTCTCGTGGCCTCCCGCGCGATGGATTCGGTGTCGAACCAGTCATAGCGATCATTGACGGTGATTCGTGGATTCACAATCGGTTTCTCTCCCAGATTCTCGATGATAATTGTTTCATTCACCGGATCTCGAAATCCGTCCACCTCGATCTCGTAGGTATAGTCATTCACCGTGATAATTTGGCTGTGCTCTTTTGTGAAGGCAATACTCGCCGCGAAAAGAAGTAAACTAAAAATAAGAGCCAGATACATTGTTGTACGATTCATAACAAATCACCCTAAAAAATGAGATTGGTATTTATTCATCTACTATACGCCTGTTTCCATACACGGTTATTCCTAATCCAGCGAATCGATCCAGGGCCGTTCCATAATCCACTTTTCATTCAATTCGGCGTGCTTGATATGAGTCCGCCGGAATGTATAGGTTACATGGATTCGGTCATCCGGGCTTTGCGCGAGAGCCGGGTAAGAAAAGCGGCCGGGACCGTTTTCCAGTGTCCGCTTGTACTTCCAGGTCCGGCCATCATCAAGCGATAACGCCAGGCAAAGAGGTGAGCGAGTTTCGTGGCTGTCATTAAAGGCCAGTACGACATGGCCGCTTTGGAGTTTAAGAAGTTCGATGGCGGATGATGGATTTTTTATGTTTGTTCGTTTGGCTTCAGTCCATGTGCGGCCGCTATCGAAAGACTCGCATTGCCAAAGAAAACGGTCAGTGGGATCGCGGTCATAAGGACGCATATAAGCCAGCAGGGAACCGTCCGAACGCTGGAATAGCGCCGGTTCATTGTTTCCGGGATTCGTGCGGACCAGGTTTGTTCTTTTCCAAGTTTTTCCATGATCTTCAGAATATATAAATACTGTCTGGGCGCGTGATAACTGCAGTTTCGGCGAGTCGCGCGTCAAAGCAGGGATCACAATCGTTCCATTCTGGAGGCGAATGATCCGGTTTCGAAGAGTCCAACCCGGCTCGTTTATAAACGGCTCTGGTTGGGTCCAAGTTTCACCCTCGTCGGTTGATCTCATCCATAGTATTTTTGCCCAAGGAAAACCCGTCCGGTAAAATAGCCACAGTTCATCACGGGATGGCATGAAAAAGACTGGATTGCCCTCCGTGGAGTTCGGTGTATCAGCCAGAATCACAGGAGATTCCCATCTATCCTTACCCGGCAGGCGGCGCGCGCCTCGTATCACCAGATCTTTACCGGCCTCTTCCGATCCGTTCCACCAGGCGGCGATCAAACTTCCGTCAAGCAGCGCGTACACCTGCGAGGAATGGCAGCGGGGAAATCGCATCGTAGGCGCGCTTATCATTTGCGCTTTGTAGAATGGTGTTTCATTCAAAGCGTAAGCAGAGAATTGCATGCGTGATTTAGAATACGCCGATGCCAATAAGAAAAAAACGATGATCCATTGGATTGAATACCGCATTTGAACCTCAGGGATTGGCGTTGTTGTCAGGCTTGTCTATTATCCAGGATTCATCCAGTTCGACATGCTTGATATGGATGTCCCTGGAGATAAACACGACTTGTATACGATTATCTTTTGAAATCGCGAATCCTGGATCACGTATATTCCATTTGCCGGTTTCCAAATTTCGCTTATAGGGGAAACTCTCTCCCTCGTCCGTGGATAGAGCGACCGTTAATGGACTTAGCCATTGTTCATGATCGTTATACAAAAGAATCAAGTGTCCGTTATTCATTCGAAGAAGTTGAATGGGGCCGCCGGGATTCAAAAGACTCATGGGCGCCGGTTGCGTCCACGTGTGGCCATTGTCATTTGATTCCGATTTCCATAAAACATGTTTGCGTTCACTTTTCTCATGGGGCCTGAGTATTGTTATAAGGTGGCCGGAAGACAACTCAGTTACTACGGGATCCACCAAGCCGGGCGGTTCATTCAACCGGGCGAGTTCATTCCAGTAGGCTCCTCCATCTCTTGAAATGAGAAATATGGATTCCTGATTTCGACGGTCTGTGATGGGGAGAATAATACCGCCGTCCGATCGTTTCAACACGCGCCCACTCGGAACAAAGCCGGATTCCGGAACCAGGAAAAAGTCAGGACTCCATGTTTGCCCCCCATCATGGGAATCCTTGTATTTTATATGCCAGGCGGCCATGTCCATTCCGGGAGGAACTTTACGTTTATCACGGTAATACGTGGAATAAAAAAGTCGAAGCGCGTCATTCGGAAGCATGCAAAGCAGGGGGTAATTGTCCGGAAATCCAAACTCGTCCGCAACAATTACCGGCGCGGCCCAATCGTTGATTCCATTCGGTTTGAATGAGATTTTTATCGAGGTGTCCAAGGCCCGTGGACCGGAACCTTCCGCCCATGCGCAGGCGAGATCACCATTCGGCAAACAGACCAAAGAGGGATGGTAACGTTCGGGAATCAGCGCGGACGTCCGGACTACATAAGAGATCCGGAAATAGGGTTCTTCAGCAGCCCAAGCGCAAAACGCCCCGGCGAACAAAAGTCCGAGACTCATGAAAATTACCTTGTAGTGCGAATGAGATGACATGCTTCTATAGCGGTTTCCAAAACTATGTTCGGTTCTAGAGCGCGTTTCGATCCAAAAATTTTGGACCTATTTTGACTTGACACACACGTGAACCAATCCGAGTATAACACCCATACGCTGCATCATGTCAAAAATCCGAAATACATTCAATAGCGGTTTATCAATATAATTCGTCCCTATATCGCGAAATCCTATTATTGAGTGATGTTACGTAAATTTATTGATTAAGATTTTTGTCTGAATCCGGATGGACAGGATAAGCAGGATATACAGGATAGGTATTTTCTGAGTGATATTGATCATCGAATGGTATAATTCGTAATTAAAGTTTTTATCCTGGTTATCCTTTTCATCTTGGGTATCCAGATTCAGACAATAACTGATTCTGATAAGAACTTCAATCTATTGGTTTGCGTAACATTAGTTATTGAAAGAGCCGTGGCGCAAAATCATGCAGGCAGAACCTCCATGTCTGCCATTCGTGTGATGTTCCCGGCGCCTCGTACCAAACCGCTGAAATTTCGCTTTTTTGTAGCGTTTCTACAATCGTTCGTCCGGAAGTAACCCGGCTAGGTTCCATTGTACCGGCGCCGATCCAAATCAATCGCGGTTTGGGGTCGGAAATATTAGCGTAAGCGTCACTTCGGGTTCCACCGCTGAACGCGCCGATATATGCGAATGTGTCCAGGTTGCTTAAACCGATTTGGATCGCTTGACCCGCGCCCATGGACAATCCTGCGATAGCCCGGTGATTTCGATCGGGTATGGTTCGATACGCTTTATCGATTTCAGGAATTAATTCTTGCATGACAACATCCGCGAACGCTTGGTTTCGGTGATATTGTCTTCGTTGTTCGGGCGTTTCCTCGCCGCGCGGCGCCACCATACCATTCTCCATGACAATGATCATAGGAACCGCTTTTTCCTCGGCGAGGAGGTTGTCTAAAATGAAATTCGCTCGCCCCTGTTCCGTCCAGCCTCGTTCACTCTCACCCGATCCATGTTGCAAATAGAGAACGGGATACCGCCTATCCGAATTTTTGTCATATTCGGGCGGAGTATACACTCGAATATGTCTCCACATTTTGGATAGTTGAGAGTAATACCAATGCGAACGCACATCCCCATGAGGCACATCCTTGATAGCATAAAAAGATAACGCAGGATCGGGAACTTCGACGCCACTGCACTCCTTGTTCCAACCGAAAAAGGTTTTGGTGGAATAATCGTTGCAGTTAAAACCATCCACCGACAACCAATAGTAATGAAAGCCTGGGACGGCTGGAGGTGTGGTAACCATCCAGACACCATCGTCATCTTTTGTCATGTCGAAAGGACCTGCGCCCAATCCGTTATCCTCTCCTCCGGGCACGACCTGAACCTTTTGGGCATTGGGCGCATTGACACGGAAGGTCACACGCCGGTCGGAATGGACTTTGGGATATTCCGCGCCGGGCCGATTCGACGTCGCGGGCTTCGCGTTATCCGCTTTATCCATAGCCTGAATATGGCGCCCGATAAAACGCATCATGGGTTCGGTGGAGCGTTCATAATAGAGTCCCAAGTTATGATTGATGTCTGGCAGGATGATCAATTCATTGGGAATCCCCAACTCATCCAAATGCTTGGCGAAATCCTGATTGCCTTCGGGATGATCCTGGTCGCCCTTGATTTGTAGGAACGCCACACCGTTCTTTTTGAGTGTTTCCGCGTTATTTGTGGCGGCGTCAAACAGCGCTTCGCTTCCTCGGCGCGCGCCGCCGCCCCAACTCGCGGCCGCGCGAAAGAGGTTTGGATGGGTCGTGACCAACCGGACAGAGCCTGCGCCCCCCATGGAAAAGCCCGCCAAGACTCGTGACTCCGGTTTTGCGATGGTTCTGTAGGTTTGATCGATCAATGGAATCAGCTCATTGATGATCATTTTCTCCACGGCGTCGCGATAGCCGCTCATCCCTCCATTGGGGAACACACAAATGACCGGGGGCAGGATCTCCTTCTGGATCGCATCCGCTACGCGGCTGGAGAATCCCCCCGCGTCAGCGCTTTCATTACCTCCCGCGCCGTGAAGAAAATAAATTACGGGATAGCGCTGATTCACATTTTTCTCGTAATCGGGAGGAAGCCATACTACATACCCGGCTTCATGGCCCAGAGCTTCACTTTTGAGAATGTGATGCGTTAATCCCGGTCCATTGGGAAGTTTGGGGTTCACCCACGTGACTTCACGCCGAGGGCGGTCTTGCGACAGAGCGATTCCAGATATGAATACGAAAATTGTTAAGTATATACCGATTTGTGAAATTCCAAATTTCTCGCGATTTGAAAATGTCTGAATGGATATCATGTTAAATCCTTTCTTTGAATTTGTTGCTGAAATACCAATGAAAATCGAATATATATTAAAGCCAATACTTTTCACTAAGAACGTCAGGTTAGCCATGTCAGTCTCACGGAAATCCATTGGCTTGCTATTTCAGGTTACCAGTCCACTAGTTCCCGGACAAGATAAAATTTGGGAAAAAGCAGATTATTGTTTTCTTCCATAAAACCATCGACAACAGCATGTTGCGCAAGGTTTGTTGCTGGATAAATACGAATTCCCACGATAGGAGTTTTGTATCCTTTTTTTTTGTATCCCCTTTGATTTTCGATGTTCTTCATTCATCGATAAATCGTCAATCGAGCCACACTGAGACGTTTCGTCATCTCACGAGTTGAAATTTGAAAAAAACCCTTGTATAAAAGAATCCATAACCGTTCTCGGAGTGAATAACGGGGTTTATGATTCATCTTTTTTCGTTGGCGCCGGTAAATTTCCAATTCCGTTTTTAATTGGAAAATTCGATCGTGTTAAATCGAATCTCAACTTCTCGATTCTCATCTTGATCAATAGAATTTTGGAATTGTCGGATCCAATCCCTCCCCACCCAACACGCAGATAATATTAGCGCCTACAAAATCAATGGTATCGCTGCTTGAATAATCTCCATAGTGGTTATGTTTATGAGTATTAACTGAATCATACATATTAACATTAAATGAATGAAACTCAGTTACCTGTTGTTGCTCTCGATTTCCCCCACCCGCGATAGTGAGCGATGAAAGGCGCCATGGCTATAAAATGAATTTCATTGTATCCCTGGTTTCAAAGTGATTGCCATAGAATCGGGGAAGGGAAGTGGTATGACAATGCGCCGGAATCAAGGCTGGGACATTTTTCCAAGTCTTGAAATAAAGGATGCTTACAGTTTAGTCAACTTTTTTGACCATATGGGATACAAGAAAGTGAAAACGAGGCGTATGATGACACTTCTCCTTCGAAGGATCAACGAATCGAAAGTACAAAGGGATAAGGAGATACCTTGCACCATTTCTCTTTTATTTCTAAGTTATGATAAGCGAGGGCGCCTAGGGCAAGGCTTTTTTCTATCCTGGCCTTATTCTCACAAACCAAATGGAATGCGGGCCCTGGGTAAGTACCTGCGCTCGCCCCAGAGCCTTTACTTTATTCACCCGATTTGGAAAGATAGACGCGCAGCGCTTTGACGAGATCATAACCAAACGCCTTCAGGTTATCCGCTGTAATCACTTGCCCGCTTGCTTCCGCGTAAGGGATTTCGATGGAAGAGGAAAAACGAATACCGGGGAGTTCCGACGCCCAACGGGCGGCGCTTTTTCCTGCAGTGAAATTACTATCCTTGTTCCACGAGACTCCATAGGGCAGATTGTTTTTTGCTTCGAAAAGCAGGGGGCCGGTCCGTGTTTGTTCTAAGATTTTGCTAAACTGTTCTACTTGTTCCCAGATTATTTTGTTAGGGCCACCGACAAAATAGATCCATTCGTTATAATTCCCCCGGATATATGGATTATGAAAGTCCAGAAAAAAAGTCAGTTTTCCATTTGACCATTGGGGCGCGTATTCCCGCAGCGCTTTTACGGAAGGGTATAGGCTCGTTCCAACATAATCGCGGCAGTGATCTCTTGGTTTTCTGTTTTTGCCTTGATCGCCGTCTTCCACGCCGTCTTTATCCATAAAAGGAATAATGAGGAATTCGACGTGTTCCCGCAACCATGCGCCCGCTGGATTCTCCGTGAGAATCGTTTCCATGATTCCTTCAATTGTGTAGCTGGCGGTCATTTCACAGGAATGATGCCGGCAAGTCAACAGCACACGATAGTCGCAGTTCCCATCCAATCGGCCCAAATATATACGTTCTACTGGCCGGCCTTTTTTTGTGTGACAAAGGGTGTCTGCTTTTAGGTAAGGGGAATTCTGATATTTCTTCAGGAAGCGCCGCAAGTCTTCCTCTTGATAGGGGATCGATAAACAGAAACGGACTTCGGAGGAGTCTTGGGGAAAGGTGTATGAAAAGGATTGATCCGCGAAAGACTCTTTTCCGAGCCAGGACCATGTGGCGCCTCGATCGAGGCTGACGGCCGGGCCCATTACTCCAATCACATTGCTTTTTGTAAAATGGAATCGCAGCGTTCGTCCTTCGGCGCCGCGCACGCGGAAATACCAATAGAACCAATCCCCTTCTGTATCCCGGAGATCTTGATGGAGATAGACATCCTGACCCGCGATTCGTTCAACGATGATGTTTCCACCAGGAAAATCGCAGTCGATTGAGATATCCGTATCGCAGAATGAGGCCGGACAGAGGAAAAGCAGGAGAGCGATTATTCCAATTGTCTGTACATTAACACGCAGCGCTGGTTTCATGATAGATCACCTTCGATGATGATTGTCTTGGTTGGTATGGCTCAGTTTTTCCCTTTTGTAATTTAAGAACAAATTATTATAAACATATAGCGGGAAAAGAAAGAAATGGTGGAAGAAAATCAAAAAACCTGTACACTAAAGTTAATTATTCCACTCTATTATACCAGGACAGCCTATGGGATCAGAGAGTTACAATCCACAAGCGAATGTAGAAAGCGTTCTCGCGGAACGCGCGTTTCTGGTGAATGTTCGCTTCCCTGAGCAAGATGAAAGCGATAGCAACGCCGTGAAGGAAGAGATGACCCGTCTGGCGGAAACCGCCGGATTAACTACGTCACAATCCGTCACCCAGCATCTGAAGAAGATCAATCCCAAGACGTTGATAGGAAAAGGGAAGGTGGAGGAAATCGCCGAACGAATCCGTATGGGACCCGAAATCGACGCGTTTCAGCGTGGAGAACAGAATCGGGGGATCGATATCGTCGTGTTCAACTGCGATCTCTCACCCGTTCATCAACGCAATCTGGAAAAATCGTTGGGACGGCGTGTGATTGATCGTTCAGAGTTGATCCTTGATATTTTCGCGCAACACGCGGAAACGCGGGATGGGAAGATCCAAGTTGAATTGGCCCAATTACAATACTTGAAGCCGCGATTAACGGGCCGGGGTGTGACACTCTCGCGCCTTGGTGGTGGAATCGGCACACGGGGGCCGGGGGAAACGAAACTGGAAATCGACCGGCGTAAAATTGACGGCCGCATTCGAAAATTGAAAAATGAGTATGATAAACGGCGGGCGGTGGGCCGCATCCAGCGTCAGGGGCGAAAACGAAATGGCGCCGTCTCTATGGCGCTGGTCGGATATACGAACGCGGGGAAATCGACCATTCTGAACCGGTTGACGAAATCGCAGTTGGTTGTGAAAGATCAGCTGTTCTGCACATTGGACACAACGACCCGGCGGCTCTATCTGCCGGATGGAACGCGTGTGCTGCTCTCGGACACGGTTGGATTCATCGAAAACCTGCCGCCTTCTCTGCTGGGCGCGTTCCGTGCGACGCTGGCGGAAGTGGAGGAAGCGGACGCGTTGATTCATGTGCTGGACGCGTCCAGTGAAGACGCGGAACGGCAGATTGAAGCCGTGATGGAAACCCTCGACGATTTAAAAGCGTTGAATAAACCAACACTCACTCTCTTGAACAAACGCGACGCGGTCAAAGATCCGGTCCAACTGCGCCGCTTGGAACGGATGTGTGAGCCCGCTCTTTCGTTTTCCGCCTTGTATGAAGACGATCTCGATGTTTTTTTCGATGCTTTGATACAACTGGCGGAAGAAACGCGCAATCAACCTACTGTGAAAGAAGAATTCGTTTCAATTTAAACACCCACTGATTTGGATACGAAGGAATATGAGTGACTCCCTATGCGCATTGAAGTCATTATTCCCGCGTTGAATGAAGAGCGCTCCATTGAACGGGTGATTCAAGCGATTCCAACAGACATAGTGGAACGAGTGATCGCTGTTGACAACGGATCCACCGACGCGACGGCGGAACGGGCGCGGAACGCGGGCGCTGTGGTGATTTCTGAACCGGAACGTGGATATGGGAGCGCTTGTCTGCGGGGTGTCGAGGAAGCCCGGCGGGCGGATATTCTCGTATTTCTCGACGCGGATTCTAGCGACGATCCAAGGGAATTGCCTCTTCTAGTTGATCCCATTCAGAATGAGGAAGCGGAATTTGTTGTTGGCTCTCGTGTTCGGGGAAACCGGGAACTAGGAGCGATGCCTATTCATGCGCTCTTTGGGAATCGATTGGCTTGTTTTCTGATCTGGATTCTCTTTGGAAAACGATTCACCGACCTGGGTCCGTTTCGCGCTATCCGCCGTGACACGTTTGATCGTCTCGCTATGCAAGACCGGACCTATGGATGGACGGTGGAAATGCAGGCGAAGGTCGCGATTCTAGGGATATCCAGCTGCGAAATACCCGTTTCGTACCGCAAGCGAGTAGGGCGTTCTAAGATTTCTGGCACAGTATGGGGGAGTGTGAATGCGGGTTTGATGATTCTGTGGACGATATTCAAACTGTGGTTACAGAGGAATCGAATTCGGTATAGGTAGAGATTTATACAATTAAGGTAGGAATGAGTTTGGGGATGCGGTATAAAGGGATTAAATACGTCTATAACACAAGTTCGGAGGTATAAAACAATGCGTTTGATTTGGGCTGAAATTTCTTTATTCGTTCTGTTTTTCAGTTTATTTTGCGTAGTGGATGGATTATCCATTCATGAAACGTCGGCGTTTGAGGTGGGTGTGGCTAAAGTTGATATCACGCCACCGTTGGGGATGCCGATGCGCGGATACGCCGCGCGGAAAGAACCCTCGAATGGAATCTGGGATCCGCTGATTGCGAAAGCGCTTCTCATGGATGATGGAAAAATCCGGGTAATTCTATTCGCCTTCGATCTAATCGCTCCCCCTCCAAAAGAGATCTGTGACCGGATTCGCGAAACAGCGCGGGAGCGATATGGTGTTTCCGCCATTTTCTTCGCCGCCAGTCATACGCATTCCGGCCCCAGTCTAAAACCAGGATTGCCGAAGGCGGACGCGCCTTGGCTGGATGAATTGGAAAGGAAACTGATTACAATCGCAGGGCAGGCGTTCTCTTCGAAAACGCCTGCCGTTATGGAGGTTGGATATGGCAAGTCGGATATCTCATTCGATCGCCGTGTCGTGAATCCAGACGGAAGCGTGACTATGAAATGGAGAAACGCCGAACGGACTCCGACCGCTCCAATCGATCAGACTGTCGGTGTTGTAGGATTCAAAGATGGGGAAGGGAGTCGGATTGCGACGCTGGTTCATTTCGCTTGCCATCCAGTGATCATGGGTGGGAAGAATTTGAAATACAGCGCGGATTTTCCCGGCGCGATGCGGGCGTACGTCGAAGAACGGCTGGGAGGTGAATGTCTATTTTTACAGGGCGCTTGTGGGAACGCCAATCCCTATCCACCTACAGAACCGGATGAAGCGGGATACGCGGCGTTGAAGCAGGAAGGAATTGCACTCGCGAAAGAAGTGATCCGTATCTCTTCATTTATGAATCCCATCCTGGAAGAATCGCTTACTCTAACAACGCATTCCTTCAAAACCCAATTTGATTACCGGTTTGATTTTAAGGATGAAAAAGTTAAAGAGTATTATGTCTCGCGATATGGACAGGAATATTTTGATGAGTTTTATTCGAAACTTCCACCCGTTCTCACGATCGAAACACCGATGCTGCTCGTTGGGAACTCCGTCGCATGGGTCGGATTTCCGGGAGAATTCTTTAATGATTTTCAAGTGGAATTACATAAACGTTCCCCAATTCCTAATACCTTTTTCCTGGGATATTGCGACGAACTGCACTCCTACTTTCCGACGATCCAAGCGGCCGCAGAAGGAGGGTATGGAGCGAGTTATGCGACGTATGTGGAAGTGGGCGCTGGGGAGCGATTAGTTGACAAAGCGGTGGTGAGTCTGCATACACTAGCAGGGAATTTGCAGGCGCTCCCACGATGAGGGGAGATTAACGCTTTGTGATTGATCTAACAGGATTGGTGTAGGTTATCGTATCCGGTTCTATAATGTTAATCTGTTAAAAAGAGTCAATATCATCAAATTCATGACTCACCCGCCGTTCTCGAGTCTCTTTTTTTTTGACGACACGCTCTCCTTTTTGCCATTCTTCGGACCATAAATAGGCTTGATCTGGATCAATCAAGCCAGCCTTGACCGCGGCTTCAATTTCCTTTCGGGATAACCCCCTGGAGTTCATGAGATCCTCATTCATGAGTTCCATTTTCTTTTTTACCCGTTCGAGGGCTTTTTTTTCTGAGGCTGTTAGTTTTACGACCGGTTTTTCTTCGCTGGATTGATTGTGATTGATTCTGGTTGATGTCATGACGCTTCTCTTTTGATACGGTAGTTACCAAGGTCCTGTAAGACGAAACTTACCAAATATATTGTGCAAAGCATGATACTCAATAACTCTATCAATGGGTAAATATTTTAAGTTTCGGCTTTTACCGTTTCATCCTTTTTGGGAATGATTTGCTATCTTGAATAGCTTAGTTGAGTCAATTTTTTTTGTCAAATCATTACTAAGAATTATAATGAGATGAACGAGACATTAAATAGTTTTCTCTCATAATTATAAAGAGAGTAGATATTCTTCAAGGTCTGTGATCTCTCTTGGGGTAAGGTGGGATGTTTTTCCATGTTCGTCTCGTGGATTGTTTGTTGTAAGAATATCCCGGAGCGTGCCGCTGCGTCCGTCATGCAGGTAGGGGGCGGTGCGCCAAATTTCAATGAGCGTGGGCGTATCGAAGGCGTTTTGACGGTCCAACTCACCACGCGTTCCGACGTTGTATGAATTCAAGTCAGTGTACGCAGGGCCGCTGTGACACGACGCGCATCCCACATCATCGCGATGAAATAGTTCTTTTCCTCTCGCGATCGCTTCCTGATAACAAGCGCTGTTTTGCGTTGGACTTGGCGCAGCGCGCATTGATTTGAGATAGTCGTCTATCGCAATGGCGTCTTCTTCAGGACGAACCATAAAAAGAATATGCTTAATGCCCGAACGTACAGCCATCTCCGCGGTGAGACGGACACCGGTACCCATTGAAGGTGGCGTTTCGTGGGATAGCAAAAGGGATTTTGTGTTTTTCGGATTTCCTACGCCATCGTTCAGCAGATCCCAATTCAGCCCATCGGCGCGGCCATCGGGATGGCAGCTGGCGCAGCTCTGCCAGCCTTGAAAACAGAGACCGGCGTCGTTGAAATAGATTTCTCCCTGACGGATGGAATCGATTTCCTTCTTGGGGCCAAGGGAAATCGTTTCGGGGCGCATTCGTGATCCAGGGCGGATATCCACTACGTTGAGATCGTCTGAATAATAATTTGTCGTATAGACATTACAGTTGACTACCGCGAGCGCACGTGGCCCCTTACCTGGAAGCCGGACACGTCTTCTGATATCAACAAGAAACGATAGATCGTTGGGAACGTCCGAAGCCGTCATGGAGGTGGGCGCGTTGCTGTAATCCAGTGGTTGGATCGCACTCGAATCCTTGGGCAATTTATTCAATTTTGAAATAAGGGCGGACGCGTCGATGACGCTTAACTCATGTGTCCCGGCGTGAGTGACGCAGATCGTTTTTCCATCATTCGCAAACGAGACGCCCCACGGATTCGCCGCGCCTCGATCGATGTCGTCCACCAAAACAGTATTTAGTAGTGTCTGCGTGGTCAGATCAATGATACTTAACGCGTTGGTATTCATCCACCCGCGATCCAGCTGAAACGTAGGCAACTGGTATCGGGCGAGCACATGAGTGACGCACGCGTATTTGCCACAGGGCGCAATGGCGATCTCTCTTACGTTGACACTGCCATTCGGAAGTGGGATTTCTTTTATCACTCGCAAGGAGAGCGTATCGATGACGGAGACCTTTGCGGAAATGGATAACGCGGTTGAGGGGCCGTCCGGCAAGTGATTGGCGGCAAGGAGATAGCGTCCACATGGCGTTAACGCCGCGCTCACAGGTTCACGAACAACGGGAATTCGCGTGATTTCCGTTAAGGTGTTTAAATCAATTACCCCTATGTCATTGTCAAATCGATTGCATGTGTATAATCGCTTTCCATCATTGCTGATTACGGGCGAGCAAACGCCGTTTCCTGCTTTGAGAGTGTATGCGATGCTCTGTGTGTTTACATCGATGGCCACAATTCGCGGCGCCGGATCTGGGCAGGCGGCGAATAGGATGGATTCATCCGGCGCCAGGGCCAATCCAGTGGGCTCCGCTGGAAGGGGAATGGAACTGATAACTTTGTGAGCGCCGGGGTGGATCAAAGAGATTCGCTGAGCGGTTTTTTCCGCAACGTAGAGTATCTTTCCATCAGCGGAAGCGAGTATGTCAATAGGGGAACGGTAAACAGGGGCCGTTTCAGAAACGGCCGACACAACTGATAATCCGGCGAGGGTGAGCGCGCATAGGATGAATTTTTTCATTGGTTTCCTTTTTTTATAATTTAGTGTTTTCAACATTGTTTTTGGGATATTACAAAGGCATTAAAAATCAATACGCGGCGCAAGACCTGTGCTTGCCCTTGTCACTCATTCGTGATCACATTAATTGATTGTCGAATCGGATTTCTGGAGATTTTTTCGCACTTTTTCTTCGCGTTCCATTTGCATGGCGTATTTTTCTTCTTTTTCCTTATCGCATTCGAGAAGTTGGGCGCCGGGCATATCCATTCGCGGTTTCTGCGCTAACATTTTTTGACCTTCGAGGATGATGGCCAGCGCCTCTTGATAGGCGGTGGGATTTTTCTCCTTTAAATCCGTCAAGCAGGGACTGCATTCCGGGCGGGTGAAACTGATTTGTGAGCCCTGTAATTCCGTGCTAATATCGCCTACATTTATCCCTGTCAGTTTTCGCAGTGTATCAATTTGCCAATTATTTAACGGCGAGCGGCCAAAGACGTTGTCTGGATAGACGCTCGCGTAGGAGCCATAATACGGCGCGTTCATGTCAATCCAAGTGACGATGCGGTCCATGCTTTCTCTGTCAAGTTTGACTCCATGATGTCTTCGCTGAATAACATCCACAAGCCGGCTGCGGTGTGATCCCCAGGAATACGCGGGCAGCCATTCCGCCGGCCCATCATCGACCGCTTTGACCAGGAGTTTTTTGGCTCCGGTTGGATCGGGGAACCAGCGCAAGGCGGATTTTGTCCGTAATTCTAGATAGGATGTATTGAATACAAGACCAAGATCCCCCGCAAGGTTTAATCTCAGGCCCGCTCGTTTTCCATAATCGTGACATTGGACGCAGTGTTTATCAAAGACGGGCTGTACTTCCGTCAGATAGTTAAAATCCCTTGGGAAGCCGTACCATGAATTGAGCGTACTGGGCGGGCGTTGTGTGGCGAGGGGGGGCGCTTTAGGGGTGATCGTTGTCAGACGATTTTCATGACAGCCAACGCAGCCAAGTGTTTCTCCCGGCAGCGCGATTGTCCCGCTGCGCATGCTTTGAATCATCATTCCATTCTCATCCAATAATTGAAAGAAAACGAATTTATCAGCGGGTACGGAAAAATACGCGGAACCGTCTTTCTCGATGGGGACGGTTCCAAGTATACGTTTGTTATTCGTGCAATTGAAATTCATCGCGGGCGCTTGGGTTGCGTCCAGATTCCAATTTGTTTGGGTCCAGAACTTTTTAACCGGCGCTTCCACAACGCGAAGCGATTTAACCGCGCCGCGTTTGACCGACTCCATACCGGTTCCCGTGTACACATCCGTAACGTAAAAGAAACCTTCTTTTTTTGCATAGTCCGTATGGGATGGCAACACCGGCGGACGGGGGCTTGGGATGATCGGCATTGGATCGTAACAGCCGGGGTCTTCCGTATGCAGGAGAATTTCATTCCCGAATACATCGAGCAGATAAATCCCCATCGTTTCTCCTTCAACCATCCGGGAACAGAGGAAATATTTCTCGGATAGCGGATAGGGATCTTCATACTTGATGGATAATTGCTTGAAATTATCGATTTGACCCCCAGCGGGGTGATTACGGCTGGAGCCGTTTCCGTAGTCTTTTTGGTTTGTAATATATTTTTTGATATCGGGTGGCCAACTTCGCTCGATCGGTTCAACGCCATCCAGGCCCTTTCTACGATCGAGAATCACGATCGCGCCCCAGGGACGGTCGTGGCAGGAACTGAATGTGGCGATTGTCAAATCTGTGTTTGGAATGATCCGCGCGTCCACGATCGCGCCGGGCGCCCAGGCGTTGTTGCCATAATAGACGGCGTGGTTTGTTCCATCTGGATTCACTGTCCAGAGACCGAAGGCGGGGCCAAAGTGTTTATCCACATATTCCCAACGGTCGTAGAGAATCCGTCCATCAGGCATCAGGCTTGGATGTCCCTCGAAAAGGGAATTGCGTCCAATTTGGCGGATGTGTCCACCTTCCCGGTCCATCTTGAACAGGTTGCCCATAATATGGCGGTTGCATTGGCAGTATTTCGGTTCACGGGTGGATACGAAGACGATTGAGTCGTCTGGAAGATAAACGGGATCGATATCCGAAAGTTGTTCGCCGAAGGTCAATTGAGTTAAATTCAAATGATCGAGATCAAGCGAATAGATGTGATAGTCATCATTTATGTTCCGCCGCATGGAAAAGAGGACTTGATCGCCTTCATAACTGATTTCTGGATCGCGGGCGGCGCCATCCGGAACTTCAAGAAGCGTCCTGATTCCGCCGTTTTCGCCAAAGTGGATGGTTTTCAGGGCTCCTCCACCCGTGAAACTTCTTGTGTTGATTTCACCGTTCTGGAACATCGTCGCCGTGCTGTGGTGATCCGGGCGGTATTGATGGCGGACGGTAAAGAGGATCGGTTGATCGCAAACGAGGGGATTCGCAATCAACGCGGCATGGCGCAGGTCATTAAATTCAACGATTGTTTGTTCTAAAGCGTCTGGCGCCGTGTTACGGACAGTATCTTCTAAGGACGCAAGCTGTTGAAGAAATTGGGCGCCGTTCGGATACTGTTTACCGAAATCATTGGTTAAATCGAGAATCGCGGATCGGAGGTTTGTCATTTCCTTTTGCAAAGATTCCCGCTTTACTTCATCGCTCTGTTCTTGAGAAACTCCATTAAGAGACGCGGTTTCCAATCCACAGAATAGTCCGATAAATAAAATCCAGCGCAGCAGAGTTTGATTCATGCATGACTCCCATGATCGAATTAATGTGAGATTAATTTTACATTAGAAGGTAATGGGATGAAGGAGAGTAGAAGGGCAAATGGATGACGTATCAAGTCTTCGATCAGCGTTGTTTCCAGTCAACGTCCGTGTCCTTGGGCTGAATCGGTCCGATGTATTGATCCGCGACGATAATGTCGTCAAACCAGACTTTACTCGTATGACCGGCGGGGGCTTTCGTGATGTATAGATATGTCCAAATATAATTGACAGCTAAATCTTCCACACTGCGCCATTGGAAGCCTTCAAACGCGCTGTCACTGGTGTGATTGGGGCTCCACCATCCGCCCGTCCAGCGCCCTTTGGGAAATCCTTTTCCTATATGACTGACGATTTGGCCGTTTACACGCCAAAGTTTTCCATTGATCCAGAAAGCCTGTTCACCGTTTGAACTGGTCACTGGATCGTTGACTTTGACCATCATTTCGACGCAAATCCATTGGCCGCGTTTCACTTCCGGTTTGGCCACGCCGGAGAGAAACGGCGTGCCCCAATAGTTGCCATCGCCATGCACATGCATGCCTTGCCAGTACGTATAGAAATCCCAATTCCAATCGAGTCCATACGGTTCCACGCCCGTGGTGAAGCGTTTGTCTCCATCCGGTTTTGTTCCCGCGCCTCCCTGAGGCCAGGGTGTAGAGGGATTGAATCCACCAAGGTGCGTTCCAAAATGATGGATCTGCGCGCAGTCCGGATCAAATTTAACATAAAAGCGCGCGAATACCTGTTTGTAACCGGGCAGCAGGCGCCGGTAGAGATGGGAACCCGTCCCCTGGCCGCCGGTATAGGTCATCAAGAGCGACTGAGCGCCTGCGCTATCGGCAGGGAGATCTTTGGAGAAGGAAAGGTTCTCTGGATCCTGCACGCTTTCCCAACGATCCCGCAATACGGCAAGTGATTCTTCTTCGAAGGCCTCGGAAAAGATGACATGAGGATCGCTCTCAATACCGATATCGCTGGGATACTTTGAAGCGAGGCCTAAAGGCCCTTCGGGAAGGTTTGACTGGCTTTCTTGGGCTTGGGCGGCCATAGGCAATAAAATGACTAAGCCTAGCAGCGCATGAAAAAGAACTATTTTCTGTCTCATATTTCTTTCCTTTCCAATATCCAATTCATTGTATCTCATTAGATGGATTGTTTTTGTCTGAACCTTGATTTACTTGATTGACTTGATACTTCTGATTTTAAAATCATGGAAATCCTATAATCTTTAGAATCATGGTTCAGACAATACTCTATTATTATTTAAAATACTTCATCCGCCCGGGTATTTTTTCACAATGAACTATCCTGCTTATCCCATAGCCGCCAAAGTATAAAGGGCACATTTCCACTGTTAGTTTATATGTATATTGTCCTTCGCTCTTCATGGCTGAATCGACGAGAGCGTAGTACTCTTTTCGGCTGATCCAGAACTTTTTTTTCGTACCTGTGTCATCAATAAGAAACGCATGCCGATGGCCATGAAATCTTTCAAAATAATGACGGAAATCGAATTCAGCGATAATGATATGGTGGAATAATTCACCTTCTATCGTGATTGGATCTCCATCCGGGATTCTATACATGAGCCAAAGGGCCGTCCAAAGACAGCATAGGATGCATATATAACCCAGTATTATTTTATATACGAGGGAGAATTTTTTCCGTTTTGGCGTCTCTATATCTTTTTCTTCACTTATCATTGGTTTACTCTAATTCCTTGATGTAAATATTCGCGAATTGGATGGGATCGCCGTGATGCTGAAGAGCGATGGGGCCTTTTTTGGGGATGCCTGGAAGGTGAGCTTTATCAATGACGGTTTTCCCGTTTAGGATCACGGTGATGGTTTCATCGATCAGCGTGATCTCGAAACGGTTCCATTGGCCAACCGGATTATCCGCGTTCAAAATCGGTGTGGCGCCGCGCCGCACTTCAGGCGGCTGGTTCGAATCGAGCCGGTAGCCCCAAATCTCTCCTGAACCACACGGCCACTGCCAGATATTGATTTGGCTTTTCGAACTGCCCCGCAGATAGATTCCACTATCTCCCGCGTCTTCAACCGCGGCGGTGACTTGATTTCCTTCTTCGTCCATCAGATACGAGCCGTCAGGTAGAATGATGGGGACATTTTCAACAACGGGTTTGCGCGGCATCCGCCAATCAACGATCAGCGTAAAGTTTTTATATTCTTTTTCCGTCCAGAGATTCTTGTCTTCCGCTTCACTCTTGCCATCGTATTCCAGCCGCCAATCATTCGCTTTCCAATGGCCTTCATGACCGGGATCCCAACGCCAGCCGCGAAAATCAATCCCGTTATATAAGGATTGAAAACCACGATCCTCTTGCGCAACGACACAGGCGGGTGGATTCGTGCCGGGAAGTTCGTGAATGCGGATATTACGGAAATGCGCTTCGCTGCCTTCCGATTCAAGGCAGATATATCCCTTGCGCGGGACGCAATGATAGCCGCGTGTGACGATCTTTCCATTCAACGCGAGTGTAATATTTCCCTGATCGCTAATGACGCGGTAATGATTCCATTGTCCCACCGGTTTTTGACGGTTCTCGGAAGGAAGAGAACGCATGCCCCACCCTTTGGGGTGCGGTTTATCCGGTTTCATGAACGCTCCATGAATGGCGAAGACATCCCCCCCATTGCCATCCATGACTTGGCACTCGATCGAACGCGTGAACGGTTGTCCCACCGCCGTGATATCCCACGAATTAAGAAACAGCCCCGCGTTTCCTTTCGGTTTCATATGCCGGTAATCCAACTCAAGGATGTAATTCTCATACATCCGGTCCGTGCGAAGAACGCCGGTAGGGATGCCTGTGCAGACAATCATCCCATCACGGACCGTCCAAGTCTCCGGCGCGCAATTGACGTTGATCCATCCATCCAAGTTTTTCCCATTGAAGAGATCTGTGAACGTTTGTTCGTTTTCCGAAGCGTGGATCATTAATACGGAAAAAGCGAATCCAAATAGAACGAGAACTTTCGTTTTCATTTCAAATTCCTTTCTGTATTGGATTGAAGAGATAGAATCGATTCTTCAATTCTTTTGGATAGAGTACCTCATTCGCTCTTTTAAGGCTACTACCAGACAAACGCCTATGACCATAGCCGGTCCCACTTTTCATTACGCCATTTAGAAATATGATAGTGAGCATTATGGAATATTTACTCTCTGCTCTTGTCTTTGGTCTTAGCGCAGGATTCTCACCAGGGCCTTTATTGACCTTGATTATCCTGCAGACGCTTCAGTTTGGAAAACAAGAAGGAGTCAAAGTCGCCATTGCGCCTTTATTTACCGATTTCCCGATCGTACTGATCAGCGTATTGGTGTTGGCGCGGGTCTCGGAAGTGGATGCGATCTTAGGAATACTGTCGTTTCTTGGCGGTTTGTATTTAGGCTGGCTTGGTTATCAGAGCCTGCGTATTCAAGGTGTGGAACTCAACATAGAGAGTGTGAAACCACAATCGTACCGCAAGGGAATTATTACCAATTTCCTGAGCCCCAATCCCTACATGTTCTGGTTTTCCATCGGCGGTCCCATGACGATCGAGGCATACAAGGCGAGTCTGTTTTACATGATTCTCTTTTTGTGTGTCTTTTATTTTTGTTTGGTTGGAGGCAAAGTTCTAACCGCGATGATCGTAGGGATGTCCCGCCAATTTTTGAAAAGCCGCCTCTATATATACATCAACCGGTTTCTTGGCGCGCTTCTCTTGCTCTACGCCTGCATTTTTTTATGGGACGCGTATCGTACACTTTCCGCTGTCATTTTTGGGCAAGCGGGATAGACGCAGAATTCAACAAACAGATCCAGAGAATCGCTCCCACTCAATTCCAGGCCTCGACGGAAGCGAATTCATCATTTATAATGTCTAGATCATACCCAAAATCAGCGAGGATGGCGGAATTGGCAGACGCGCTAGACTTAGGATCTAGTGTCTTCGGACGTGGGGGTTCAAATCCCCCTCCTCGCAACCTCCCTTAAAATAAGAACTTAGAAGTAATTTCTTCTTTCTATAAAATCCACGATTTTACTCCTTGGTTACATATTTGGTTACATTACTTTTTTCAATCTATCCATCGGCGATAGTTTAAATAGGTTCCTATCGTTCACACAATTATCAATAAATTTAAAGCGATACGAAGCTATGAACCGGTAATAAATTCCCGAAAAAAAGACCCTGTCACTATGTCGCGCCCTCTCCTGGGCTTCTGTTTTCCGGGGGTACCCCCCTCGCATTGAGGAACCCAGGCATCATTAGTAATCCCACGAAATAATCCAGCCCAGGAGAGGGCGTCAGGCGCTACGTTATTTCAATTTTTTTGGATTTGAGGTTAGTATCTCAAAAGGGCATAGTCGTCAGTTATTTTTGCTCTCTCAATATTTCCTATTGGACGAAGCGGCTCCGCCGCAGAGTGTCGTACGCCGAATTTTCTAGTTGAACAATCCCCTTGCAAAATCTCCTGAGTTGTCATGTATTTCTTCTGAGAAGGCAGTGGCTGTAAGACTGCCAACCACTACTTATTTACAGGAGAAAGATCATGAAATCATTACGGAAACGCATGATCGAAGACATGACGTTAGCTGGACTGAGCGAAGGCACGCAAAAAGCATACGTCCGAGCCGTCGCCTCATTCGCTCTAGAATTTGATCGCTCGCCAGAATGCATTAGCGAGGAACTCGTCCGGGTCTATTTACTGAATTTGCGAGACGTGAAGAAAGTCGCTCTCGGAACGTTTCAGGTTCACTACAGCGCGCTGAAATTTCTTTATCAAACCACGCTGGATCTGGGGTGGCCGTTGTTTGCAAAAAAAAGATTCGTAAGCCTCGTCAAAAGCGCCTGCCTCATCCATTAACCCATTCCCAGGTTCTCGCCCTCCTGGCCGTTGTCAGGAAATCGCCCTATCGAGTAGCTCTGGCTCTGATGTACGCGTGCGGTCTCCGGACCAGTGAAGTCATATCGCTTCCGGTTCGCCAGATCGATTCCACCCAAATGAGTATACGGATTATTGGGAAGGGCGATAAAGAGCGAATCGTTCCTCTCCCGAACACCTTGTTGGAGCCGATGCGTGAACTCTGGTTGATGCACCGTCACCCTACTTGGTTGTTCCCCAACCTACAAGGCTCCAACCACATTCCCTCATCGACACTCGGCAAAGCGTTTCGCTTGGCCTGCAACGCTACCGGGCTGACAGACGATGTGAAGCCGCATTCGCTCCGTCACGGATTCGCCACCCGGATGCTGGAAAATGGCGAGAGCATACGAGTCGTCCAGATTCTTCTCGGTCATTCCAGCCTTCGTTCGACGCAAATCTACACCCATTTGACTGAGCCGCTTCGCCACGAGGTGCAGGATCGTATCAACGCCGTGTTCGCCGATCTGATGTGAGGAGGAATCATGAATTGCACTTCATCGAACCTCGAACTCGGCGATGTGGTTCGCCGGTTTGGCCCGGCTTACATCAAAAAGAAAGGCAAGCGTCTCTTACCGTCGCAACGCAAAGCGCTGCACGATATCATGGCCTGCCATACGGCGGAACTAGGGGGGCATCGGTATCACTGTCAGGACTGCGGCGAAAACTTCTGGGTGTATCACGGGTGTGGCAATCGATCCTGTCCGTCCTGTCATTCCCAGGCGATGCGGAAATGGATCGAGAAGCGGGAAGACCAGATGCTTGGCTGCCGTTACTTTCATGTGATCGTCACGGTTCCCCAGCCCATCCGGGCGGCCTTTTTGGCTCATCAGAAGATTCTCTATGGATTGTTGATGACGACGGTGGCTTCCTGTGTCATGGATCTGATGCGCAATCCAAAAGTCGTTGGCGGGACCCCGGCGATCCTGGCCGTGCTGCACACTTGGCGGGGAGATCTGGAATTGCATCCGCATGTCCATCTGTTGGTCAGCGCCGGCGCCGTGAGTGAGGACGGCCACTCTTGGATGGATCTCCGCCACCCGAAATGGCTCCTCCATGTGGGAACGCTCAGTTTGCTCGTTCGCAGGCGTTTTAAAGAACAGCTCGAAAAAGCGGCGCCGGAGATCTTCCAAAACATCGAGACCAAGGTCTGGAATGCGGGCTGGAACTCGTTTTGCAAACCGTATGGGAAAGGCGTGAAAGCTATCTTGAACTACCTGGGACGCTATGTCTATCGCATCGCGATCTCCAACCACCGGCTTCTGGCAATGGACGCTACCCACGTGACGTTCCGCTACAAGACCTTCAAAGAGAAGCATTGGCGAACTCTCCGCTTGCGGGGCGAAGAATTTCTGCGGCGCTTCGTGATGCATGTGCTCCCCCGCGGCTTCCATAAAGTCCGCTACTATGGGCTGTGGCATCACTGTCATCGGGACACACGCAATCGAATCCGTTTGCTCCTCGCCCCCAAGGCGGAGAGCGTTTCTATTCCCGAATCGGTTGAGAATTCCATCGTTTCAAAAGAGACCAACGACAAAGCAGTATTCGATCGGACCGGCCAAGAATCGGCGCCGGAATGGCCTAAATGTCCGCGTTGCAAAAGCTGTAACGTGATTGTCATTGAAACCCTCAATCGGAATCGAAGCCCCTGATCGATTCCGATTGTAAGCATCGCGATGGTAATATAAAGAAATTATAACTTTACGCGGGAAGATTTTTTACTTTTCTTGCCGTGAGGGGATTTCTATAGCTTCAAGAGGATTTTCTCTTTCTAAACTATCAACTTCTCTTCCTCAATTAAGCCGTTTCGCGAATAAATGGCGTGTTATTGGTTCTCACATTCCCCCCGCACTTCGTCCAATAGAGTTTGTATCTCGGCTTCGCTCGATAAAAACTCCTATCTATTTAAAGAAACAAATAGAATTATATAAATAAATAACATATAAACAGAATTGAGGTGTACCCCATTGTCAAGACAGGAATCAAGGAAATTTAAAGTAGGTTTTCAACCTCGATTTCGTTCAACTCAAGTCTCCTTATTTGGGATCCGGAAATCATGATGATTCCAGATTCTCATAAAACTTTCCGATATTATACACTACCAGGAGAAACGGAGATCGGTTCTGCTGTAGAGCAACCGGTCAAGGGATATCCTGGTGCGTGTGCGACGGATTGCCGTCAGGGAGACGTATCAGATCATCCCCTTTTTTCGATCATTTCAAGATAATCCAGAGCATTTGCCAATGCCTTAAAAAACTCAAACGCAAAGTTCTTGGACCGTCAAGTTTTCTAGTGTTCTCTATAAACCTGAAGCGGCGTCTTATATCCCAAGGCTTGGTGTAGACGCTCATTATTGTAGAACTGAAAATAATCCGTTAGTCCGCGCACACAATCATTCACCGTTTCGTAACTTTTGATATAGACCTCCTCATATTTCACTGACCGCCATAACCGTTCGACGAAAATATTATCGAACACTCGGCCTCTTCCATCCATGCTGATGAGAGTCCTCTCTTTCTTCAAGCGACTCGTAAAATCCGTGCTTGTGAATTGAGAGCCTTGGTCACTGTTGAAGATCGTTGGCTTATCAATTTCAAAAGCCATCTCCAACGCTTCGAGGCAAAAGTCAACCTCCATCGAAGTGGAGACTTTCCATGACACCACATAACGACTAAACCAGTCTAAGATCGCCACCAGGTAAACAAATCCTTGGCGCATACGTATATAGGTGATATCGGTGCTCCACACGTGATTGGGTCTTTCGATTTTCACTCCCTTCAACAGGTATGGATATTTCTTATGCTGAACATTTCCGAGGCTCAAACGAGGCTTCGGGTAGATCGTCTCCAAGCCCATCACTCGCATTAAACGACCGATTCGTTTCTTATTCACAACCCGTCCTAGAGTTCTCAACCATTTCTGCATTTTCCGAATTCCGTAAAACGGTGTCCGGGTATATTGTTCATCAAGCAGGTTCATCAGCGCTACATTTTCGGCTGATTCGCCCACGGGTTGATAATAAAATCCTGAACGAGACAACCCCAGCAATTCACATTGCCTCTTTATTGAAATCTCAGAATTAGTTAGTTCGATCCAACTTCGTCTTTTCTTAACTGAGCACGTTAGACTTTTTTTTTACCCAATCAAGTTCGACTTTCATTTGCCCAATCTGGCGGTAAAGTTCCGACGTCAGTTCTTCGGCTTCCGCTTGACTCTTTTCTTGCTTGCGTGAAAACAAGCCTGGGATTTCTTCCAACAGGCGCTTTTTCCACTGTCGAATCTGGCTCACATGAATTTTGTAATCGCTCGCTATCTGGGTTAAGGTCTTCTCTCCTTTGATTGCCTCCAGTGCCACTTTGCCTTTGAACGCTCCATCAAAATTTTTTCGCATTTTCATCATTTGGTTCACCTCTTCTACCTATTGTCGGCTTCGAGGTAACCTACCTTAGATGGCTGTCCGAATTTTGGGGTACAGTATACATCTATTATTTTGTTCTGGAATTAATAAAAAATAAAGATAAAACGAAATCAAGGATATCAAATCGAGGATGAGTCTACAAAAATCATATCAATGACTTATTGATACAAACATCATTCCTATTTCGTTTGACGGGTCATAGATCCCTTAAGTACCGATCGGCGCCTTTGGCTGCTTGGCGGCCGTCCCAAATGGCCCAGACGACTAAGGAGGCGCCGCGTGACATATCGCCTGCGGCGAATACGCCGGAAACGCTGGTCATCGAATTCTCATCAATTTGGACCGCCCATCGAGGGGTGTATTCGACGCCGAGATCGTTGAGAAGACCTTCTTTTACAGGCCCCGTGAATCCCATCGCGAGCAGAACCAATTGTGTTTCCACTTCGAATTCACTGCCGGGAACCTTGGTCATGGGCTGACGGCCATCCGGGCCGGGTTCCCCGAATTCGACGTGAACGGCGTGGAGTCTCTCCACTTGTCCGTTGGATCCGGTTAAGCGTTTTGTGCAGACTTTCCAATCCCGAATCCCTCCTTCCTCGTGCGAGGTGGAATTGCGCAGAATGAAAGGCCATGCCGGCCAGGGCATATTCTCGGTTCGTTCGGTAGGTGGTTTGGGCAGAATTTCGAATTGATACACTTTCTTCGCGCCCTGGCGAATTGACGTGCCTAAGCAGTCGGAACCGGTATCGCCTCCACCGATAATCACAACGGTTTTATCCTTGGCGGAAATGAGTTTCTCTTCGGGGATCGGGATACCGGCGTTTCGCCGGTTTTGCTGCGCGAGGAATTCCATCGCGAAGTGAACGCCTTTCAGATCACGTCCTTCAACGGGAAGATCGCGGGGTTGCATGGCGCCGCCGGTCAGAACGATGACGTCAAATTTTTCGCGCAGTTCATCAGCAGTGATATCAACGCCCGCGTGCGTGTTGGTTTTAACAATGACACCTTCTTCCACCATTAACGCCAAACGGCGGTCGATCAATTCTTTTTCAAGTTTGAAATCAGGGATTCCAAAACGCAAGAGGCCGCCAACCCGTTCCGCTTTTTCAAACAAGGTGACAGTATGTCCCGCCCGGTTGAGTTGCTGGGCCGCCGCCATTCCCGCCGGCCCACCGCCGATGACGGCCGCGGTTTTCCCTGTACGGACTTTGGGAGGCTCCGCTTTCACCCAGCCTTCCGCAAACGCGCGATCGATAATGGCTCGTTCGATTTCCTTGATGGTCACAGGATCATCGATGATCGATACCACACAGGCGGCCTCGCAGGGAGCGGGACAAACCCGCCCGGTAAATTCCGGAAAGTTATTGGTTTTGTGCAGGCGTTTGATCGCCTCTTCCCAGCGCCCCCGGTAGACCAGATCGTTGAAGTCGGGAATGAGATTCCCCAGCGGACAGCCGGAATGACAAAATGGAATTCCACAATCCATGCACCGCGCGCCTTGGGTCTTCAGTTTCTCTTCGGGTAGGTGACCGTGAAACTCCTTAAAATGCTGGATCCGCTCTTCGATAGGAGAGTCAGCGGGAGTTTCTCTGTTATATTCCATAAAACCGGTTTTTTTTCCCATTGTTAAGACACCTCTTTCAATGCCAATTCTTCTTGACGGGCGCGAGCGGCTTGTTCCATCAACACACGGCGGTAATCTCTCGGCATGACCTTCACAAATTGAGGCAGCGCGCGATCCCAGCGGTTTAGGATACCTTCCGCAACGGTACTCTTTGTGAATGTGAGGTGGCGTTCGATCATGCTCTTTAGTTCTTCGATATCGTCCGGTTCAGTAACCGGTTCAAGATCGACCATGCCTTTATTGCAGTGTGTTTCGAAGGTTCCGTCTTCGTCGTAGACGTACGCGGTTCCACCACTCATTCCCGCTGCAAAATTTCGGCCCACCGGTCCTAGGATCACCGCGCGGCCTCCCGTCATGTATTCACAGCCATGATCGCCGACGCCTTCCACCACGGCGCGCGCGCCACTGTTACGAACGCAGAACCGCTCACCCGCGACGCCCCGGAAATAACATTCCCCGCCCGTCGCTCCATATAACACCACATTGCCGATGAGGATATTCTCTTCAGGAACGAAGTCCGCGTTTTCCGGAGGATAGACAACGACGCGTCCACCGGACATGCCCTTGCATGTATAATCGTTCGCATCTCCTTCAACCGTCATCGCGATTCCATTAGCGAGGAAAGCGGAGAAACTCTGTCCCGCCGATCCGGTAAATTTGATGCGGATCGTTTCATTCGGCAGCCCTTTAAGACCATAGCGTTTAGCGATCTCATGGCTTAACGTTGTGCCAACGGTGCGATGGATGTTTCGAATCGGGAGATCGATCTCCACGGGCTTTTTATGTTCGAGCGCCTCTTTGGCTAATTCGATTAGTTTGTTATCGAGCGCGTTTTCCAATCCGTGATCCTGTTTCTTGACGCAGCGGATATCATAGGGAACATCCGGCATCTCGAGAATCGCGGACAGATTGAGGTATTTCCCCTTCCAATGATCGATTTTTTTGCGTGGACGCAGGCGATCCATCCGGCCGATTAAGTCATCCATCTTCCGGACTCCCATTTTCGCCATGATTTCCCGCGCTTCTTCAGCCACGAAGAAGAAATAATTGACGACGTGTTCAGGTTTTCCCTTAAATTTTTTGCGCAGTTCCGGATCTTGAGTCGCGACGCCGACTGGACAAGTGTTGAGGTGGCATTTGCGCATCATGATGCATCCCGACGCGATCAAAGGAATCGTAGCGAATCCAAATTCTTCAGCGCCGAGACACGCGGCGATGATAACATCCCGTCCGGTTTTGATCTGCCCATCGGTCTGTACGACAATGCGCCCGCGAAGATCGTTGTTAACGAGAATTTGCTGGGTTTCCGAAAGACCCAGTTCCCACGGCAGGCCGGCGTGTTTAATGGAAGAAACCGGCGAGGCTCCGGTTCCCCCGCTGTCACCGCTGATTAATACGTGATCGGAGTGACCTTTCGACACACCCGCCGCGATTGTTCCGACTCCGACTTCTGAAACTAACTTGACGGAAACGCGGGCGCCGGGATTCGAGTTTTTTAGATCGTGGATCAATTGCGCCAGATCCTCGATGGAATAAATATCATGGTGCGGCGGGGGCGAGATCAACGTCACACCGGGTGTGGAATGCCGCACACGGGCGATGATTTCGTTGACTTTATGACCGGGCAGCTGCCCTCCTTCGCCGGGCTTGGCGCCTTGGGCCATTTTGATTTGCAACTCATCCGCATTGGTGAGATATTCGATCGTTACGCCGAAACGGCCGGACGCGATCTGCTTGATCGCGCTTCGTTTGCTATCCCCATTGGGGAGAGGAATAAACCGTTCGGGATCTTCACCGCCTTCACCTGTGTTGCTCTTCCCACCCAGGCGGTTCATCGCGATGGCCAGGTTTTCATGGGCTTCTTTGCTTATGGAGCCGAACGACATCGCGCCGGTGACGAATCGCTTAACGATCTCTTTCGCCGGTTCCACTTCTTCCAGGGGAATCGGTTCAGGCGCGGTTTTATAATTCAACATGCCCCGGATCGTGAAGCGTTTTTTGTTTTCGTCATTCACATGGTTGGCGAATTGCTTATAGATTTCGTAATTTTTCACCCGGACGGATTGCTGTAAGTTGGCGACCGTTACGGGATCGATCATGTGTCGTTCTCCTTCCGTCCGCCATTGATACGATCCGCCGATGGACAAATCAGGATTCTCGATTTGTGAAGGAGGAAACGCGAATTGATGACGCAGCGCCGTCTCTTTTTCGACGATATCGAGTTCAATGCCTCCGAGACGAGAAGGAGTGCCCGTGAAACAATCCTCGATCAATTCCGGCCCGAGTCCAACCGCTTCGAAAATCTGGGCGCCCCGGTAACTCTGGAGGGTGGAGATTCCCATTTTCGAAAAGACTTTTAAAAGCCCTTTTCCGACCGCTTTGATGTAGTTTTTAATAGCGGTCTTCTTGTCTGTGCAGCTTTCTATTTTCCCCTCCCCGCACAACGTTTCGATGGTTTCGAACGCGAGATAGGGATTGACCGCTCCCACGCCATAGCCGATTAGCAACGCGAAGTGCATGACTTCCCGTGGTTCACCCGATTCAACAACCAACCCGGCGCGAGTGCGTGTGCCTTCACGGATCAAGTGATGATGCGCAGCGGACGCGGCCAAGAGAGTGGGAATGGGAGCCCATTCTTCATTCACACCCCGGTCGCTTAAAACAATGATATTAGCGCCTTCATCCAAAGCTTCCGACGCCTGCGCGCGGATGGAATCGAGCGCGTCCCGGAACCCTTCCGCCCCATCAGCAATCCGGTAAAGCGTTTTGATCGTAACTGTTTTTAATGTATCTTCTGGAGAATGTTTGATTTTCTCCAATTCCTCATTCGTGAGGATGGGCTGAGAAATTTTCAGCATATGGCAATGGCGCGGCGTTTCATCAAAGAGGTTTTGTTCCGCGCCGATGTGGGCTTCCAATGACATGACCAATTCTTCACGAATCGGATCGATCGGCGGATTCGTGACTTGCGCGAAGAGCTGTTTGAAATAGTTATAAAGCAGCTGCGGCCGGTCAGAGAGGACCGCGAGAGGCGTGTCATTTCCCATCGATCCTATCGGTTCCTTGCCGTCTTTCGCCATCGGCCCAAGAAGGATCTTTAAATCTTCGTCTGTATAGCCAAAGGCCTGCTGCCGAGTCAATAGTGGCAGGGAGTCTTGTTTCGCTGGTTGCGGCGTCTGGGGGAGGCCGGTCAGGAGAACCTGGTTAGATCGGAGCCATTCCCCATACGGTTTGCGTGTGGCGATCTCATGCTTGATCTCTTCATCCCCAACGATGCGCCCTTGGTCTGTATCAATAAAGAACATTTTCCCCGGTTGGAGACGGCCTTTATATTGAACGTTTTCGGGAGGCGTTTCCAACACACCCGCTTCGGACGCCATGATGACAAATCCATCTTTGGTGACGGTGTATCGTGAAGGCCGGAGTCCATTCCGGTCCAAAACCGCGCCGATTTTTCTTCCATCCGTGAAGGCGATCGAGGCTGGCCCATCCCACGGTTCCATCAGGCAGGAGTGATATTCGTAGAAATCGATCTTCTCCTGGCTCATGGTTTCGTGTCCGCTCCATGCTTCCGGGATCAGCATCATCATCGCGTGCGGCAATGAGCGGCCCGCCATGACCAAGAGTTCCAGCGCGTTGTCGATGATGGCGGAATCGCTGGCTCCTGGGATTGTGACGGGACAAAGTTTGCGGATATCATCCCCAAATAAATCGGATTGGAAGAGCGATTGACGAGCGCGCATCCAATTGATATTGCCTTTTAATGTATTGATTTCTCCATTGTGCGCGAGATAGCGGAACGGCTGCGCAAGATCCCATGAGGGAAAGGTGTTGGTGCTGAAACGTTGATGCGCTAAAGCCAATCCGCTTTTTAAATCCGGATCGGTTAGATCGGGATAGTATTTATCGTTCTGATGCGGGAGAAGCAATCCGTTGTAGATGATGGTTCTTGAGGAAAGACTGGGGATATAGAAATACCCCGCGTCCTCTTCCTGCTTACGGACGGCGCTTTCAATCACTTTCCGGATCACATAGAGTTTTCGTTCAAAAGCGCCGGGCGCGTCTACGCCTTTCCCGCGTTGGATGAAGATTTGACGAATCACCGGCTCGGATTCCCGCGAGACGAAACCAATAACGCTGCTATCGACCGGCACGGTCCGCCAACCGAGGACTTTTTGCCCTTCGTTCGTAATCGTCTGTTCGACAAGGCGTTCGCTCCAGGCTCGTTGCGCATTATTTTGGGAGAGAAAGACCATCCCCACGCCATACTGCCCGAATTTGGGAAGGTCGAAGGGGAGCGGATCGCAGACTTTTTGAAAAAACGCATCGGGCGTTTGGAGAAGAATTCCCGCGCCGTCACCGGTTTCGGGATCACACCCACAGGCGCCCCGGTGGGTTAGATTGACGAGAATCTGAAGCCCTTTTTGCACAATATCATGAGATTCTTTCCCATTTATATTTACGACAAAACCAACCCCACAGTTGTCGTGTTCCATACTGGGATCGTATAGACCAAATGGTTTGGGTCTACGGAAGCCATACTGCATAATTGATAGCCTTCTTTCCTCTTCCCGATCCCTAATAGAAATAAGGAACGGGCCTCTATTGATCACTTAATTCCATTATCCCGGCTAGAATGTATATCAATCCTTATTGAAGGAAATCGCAATCAAAAGTATTCGAGGCGCATCTCGTAAAGCAGAACTTATCGATCTAAGATGCGGCGCATAGATACGAATCCGCAGGCGGACCGCTAACCCAGTTTCCCGCCACGAATTGAAGAAATAGAGCTAAATATTATACCCTCAATGACCTTATTTTGTCTAGGTATTTTAAAGGAATACATCAAAACACACTTATTTTCCTTGACTTGCAGTATTCCACACACATAAGGGAACCGAATCTTGATGTTTTTCAAAACTGAATAAAAACCACTACTTATAGGAACAGGAATCCTTCTATCCGTCCGTTGTCCCCCAGGAAATCAATCTTTTCATGCTATAATTTTTGTTCGTTATTCGTAACGGATTGATTGTTCATACGTTGCATGAGCAATGATTAAATAAAGCGGGATTGGATACGATGTCGATAGTCGCCAGTGTTTTAAAGAAAATTTTTGGGACCAAACAGCAACGGGATATGCGCCGGTACGCGCCCTATGTGGAGGCGATCAACGCCCATGAAGAGTGGGCGAAAGGCCTTTCGCAGAGTGAAATGCGCGAGCAATCCGATCAATTGCGGAAGCGGATTGAAGACGGTGAGGAACTCCTTGATCTCGTTCCGGAGGCGTTCGCCCTCGTGCGGGAAGCCGCTTGGCGAACGCTTGAAATGCGTCATTTCGATGTTCAACTTGTCGGTGGCCTGGTTCTGCTGGAAGGAAAAATCGCTGAGATGGCGACCGGTGAAGGAAAAACTCTTGTCGCCACCCTGCCCGCGTACCTGCGGGGATTGACGGGGAAAGGCGTTCATGTCATCACCGTGAACGACTATCTCGCCCGCCGGGACCGCGAATGGATGGGACCGGTGTATGAATACCTTGGTCTTTCCGTCGGTGTCATCCAAAACGATATGGAACCGGCGGAACGGCGGGAATCCTACGCCTGCGATATCGTTTACGGAACGAACAACGAATTCGGTTTCGATTACCTGCGGGATAACATGTCCATCGCGAAGGAATACTGCGTCCAACGCGAACTCTATTACACCATCGTTGACGAGGTGGACAGCATCTTGATTGATGAAGCCCGGACTCCATTGATCATTTCCGGGCCCGCTGAAGCGTCGACGGATAAATACTACATTGTAGACCGCGCTGTCCGGAATTTGATTAAAGGTGAAGATTACACCGTAGATGAACGGGACCAGGCGGCGATGCTGACCGAGCAGGGCAGCGAGAAAATCCAGAAACTGCTCAATGTGAATATGTACGATGATCAGCATATCGATCTCGTGCATCATGTCCAGCAGGCGCTTCGCGCGCACAGCCTCTTTAAACGCGATGACCGCTATATGGTCGAAAACGGCGAAGTGGTGATCGTGGATGAGTTCACAGGCCGCAAGATGCCAGGCCGCCGTTATAGCGATGGGTTGCATCAAGCCTTGGAAGCGAAGGAAGGCCTTAAGATCCAACGTGAGAATCAAACTCTCGCCACAATTACATTCCAAAACTATTTCCGTCTCTATGAAGTCCTCGCCGGAATGACCGGCACCGCCGTCACGGAAGAGGCGGAATTCATGGAGATTTATAAACTCGACGTTGTCGTGATTCCGACCAACCGGGAGTTGCAACGTCTAAACCATCCTGATGTGATCTTTAAAACAGAGAAAGAAAAATATAACGCGATTGTTGAGGAAATCGCCGAGATTAACAAAGAGGGACGTCCTATTCTCGTCGGTACGGTCTCGATCGAAAAATCAGAAAAACTATCGGCGATGCTCAAGCGCAAGGGCGTTAAGCATCACGTGCTCAACGCGAAATATCACGAACGGGAAGCGGAGATTGTCGCGGACGCGGGGCAGGAAGGCGCGGTCACCATCGCGACCAACATGGCCGGACGTGGGACCGATATTAAATTGGGCGAAGGCATCGCTGAACGCGGCGGCCTTCATATTCTCGGTACGGAACGTCATGAGAGCCGCCGGATCGACAATCAGCTGCGCGGGCGATCAGGCCGTCAGGGCGATCCCGGCTCATCCCGGTTTTTCCTTTCTTTGGAAGACGATCTGATGCGCGTTTTCGGTGGGGAGCGTATCAAAGCCCTCGCTGAGCGATTCGGCATGCAGGACGGTGAAGTGATTGAAGCGAAGATGGTGTCGAAAGCCATCGAAAACGCGCAAAAACGCGTCGAAGCTCATCATTTTGATATGCGGAAACACATTATCAAATATGATGACATCATGAATAAACAACGCGAGGTCATTTACGGTGTCCGGCACGATCTTCTTTATGGAGAGAACGTGAAGGAGGATTTCTGGGGAATGTGCCAGGAAGTGATCGACTATGTGTATGACAGCGCGTTTCCCACTGTCAGCGATCTGGATTCCTGGGAACCGGACAAATTTAAAAGCCTGCTGCGCAATCATTTCAATCTCATCACACCGTTCGGTGAAGACGTTCTGAAATGGGTCGGGATCGACACCGACATGAACGGCGAAGAGATCCGCGATTGTATTGAAACCAAAGCGCGGGAGAAACTCGATGAGCGGCTGGAGAAATTCGGCAATGAATTCGGTTTATGGCTGATGTCCGTCATTATGCTGCGGACAGTGGATTCGAAATGGAAAGAACACCTTTATACGATGGACCACTTGAAAGAGTCCGTCGGCCTGCGCGCGTACGGGCAGAAGGATCCTCTACAGGAATATCAGAAGGAAGGATTCGCGATGTTCGGCGATATGTACGCCAGCATCCAGCTCCAAGCCGTCACCAACTGGTTCCACGTGGAGGTCAGCCAAGACGACGCGCGCGAACGGCTGCAACCCAAGCAGCAACCGATGATCACCAGCCGTGGCGGCGCCCGTTCTTCTCCTGTCCGTCAGGCGCAAAAAGTGGGCCGTAATGATCCCTGCCCCTGTGGGAGCGGTAAGAAATATAAGAAATGCTGTTTGAAGAAGGAAGCGGCGAAAGTATAAAAAACGCGAAACGAAGGGGCGTGGATAAATCCATGCCCCTTTTTGCAATCTGATATATGTATATTGAAGAATTCTCAGCCTGGTTTCCAGCCTTCATTTCCTGTATAAGGCTGGCCGCCCGGCAGGGCTATGGGGCTAAGTTTCATGGGGCCAAATTCGTACTCGGCCAGGGTTTTATGCGGCGCGAGGGATTCTTCTGAATGGATGGCTTCATCCCATGACATTTGCTTGCCGCTGTATTCGGCCATCCGGCCCAGGATCGCGGTCATTGTGCTTTCCGCCACGTTGCGGGCTTCGTTCAAGCCTGCATTCTTGTAAATGCTATTCATCAGATCCACGTGTTCCTGCACATAGGGATTCACGCTGTCTCCTTCGAAATTCCATGTTGTATCCGATTGGATCCATCCCGCGCAATTGGACTTTCCTTTCGACCCTTGGACAAATTCATTCACCCGATCGTTCCTTTCGGGGCGCGGAGTTTGGCTGCAGAAGCTGGTCAAGATCACGTCGTTGTCATAATGGAAGACGACGCCGTGATGGTCCCAAATGTTGCCGCGTTTCTGCCACGCTCTTCCACCGGTTCCGAACGCTTTGACAGGATGTTTGCCCATGATCCAGTTGATCACGTCGAGATTATGGACATGCTGTTCAACGATGTGATCGCCGGAGAGCCACAGGAAGTGATACCAGCTGCGGATCTGGTATTCGACATCCGACATTCCCGGTTTGCGGTCACCGTATGCAATCGGTCCGCCACACCAATAGGCGTAACCAGCCATGATATCTCCGATCACGCCGTCATGGATGCGTTTGATGGTTTCCACATAGGGGGCTTGATGGCGCCGTTGTGTGCCGGCGGCGATGGAGAGACCGAGTGTTTTAGCTTTTTCCCCGGCTTCAATGATCTTGCGAATCCCCGGCGGGTCGACCGCGGCCGGTTTTTCCATGAAAACGTTTTTCTTCGCCTCGACCGCAGCCATCAGCGTTTCGGGACGAAAGACGGGTGGCGTCGCCAAGATGACGTAATCGACATCTGTCTTGAATAACTCTTTGTATGATTCCCAGCCGATGAAGCATTGATCGTCATCAACCTCGTTGTCCATTTGACCCAGCACGGCTTTCGCCGCTTCGATCCGGTCCGGCAGGATGTCGGCCAGCGCGGTGACTTTTGTTTCGGGGGCGTTCAGGATTTCCGCCGCTTTAAGGCAATCTTGCACAGCTCCCCTGCCCCGGCCGCCGCAGCCAAGCAATCCGACTTTTAACGGCGCCGCCGCCCGCGCTTCTTTAGGTTTCAATACGTTGAACGCCGTTACCGACGCCGCCGCCATCGCGCCGTTTTTCACAAAACGCCGTCTTGAAAGATGGGTTGTTTTCTCCATGATGAACATTCTCCTTCGCTTTTATATGGCTTATCCGTGAAGTGAGTACATAATAACTTTAATAAAAAAACAAAATACCATTTAAAATTGAACCATGTAAGCGTAGTATGGAATTATGCCAGGGCAGAAAAAAACCTTGCCCTGGCCACCCAGACTGATTTTGATCAATAAAAATGAGATCATACATTGGGATGTATTCACTTACCGGATGAACTTTTTATATTTTTTCATTTCATACCAGAATCGTATTTGACAGGTCTATTGTCACGCTAAGAATGAGAATACGCAAGTTGTTTACTGAAGCGGTTTTGGTTTATATGTAAAAAATGTGTACTCATCCCGCTGGCCTATTTTTATGTAGCGGCGGCTGAGGATGGGGCTGGTTTTGCCGGGACGATCGGGTGTGAATTCGGATAGCAGAAGATAGCCGCCGCTTTGTTCGGGCAGTTGGATTTTCACCGGGATGTATTGTTTGCCAAAGGGGGGAATCGCGGCGTTTGTTTTCATGTGGGTGATTTCATTTCCCTGACTATCAAGCAGTTTGACAGTTACGGCTCCTTCGGCCGCTCGTTCGCAGTCATTGACGCCAACTAGATTGAAGATGAGATCCGAGCCGGGTTTGCGCGGGGGGAGGTGTTTGGTATATCGTTCATCGACGAGATCGATGAAGACGGCGCTTGGGGCGAAGCAGTGGGCGAACCAATCCAGTGTGGGACCGGGTTGGAGGTCTTTGATGGCTCCGAGAAACCAATCACCCGTAAAGCCATAATTGTTCGTCAAGTAGCAGAAACTCAACACACCCGCCATCGATCGTTCGCAACGCAGCCATTCCGTTTGGAGTTGCAGCCAATACGCCTGCAGTTCGAACCGCGCTTCCGGTGAAGCGTTTTCACCTAGATAATACCGGTAATTGTTTACTGTCAATTTGGCGGGGCGGCCATCCCGCCAGAGCCAGATCCATCCGTATTCATTGACTAACTGCGCCGCGCTGGAATCAACGTACCCCTGCATTTGGGTTGTTTGTTCGTGGAGATCACCCAGTGGATACGGATTTTTTGTCATGAATTCATCGAAATCATTGCGCATTCCATAAACGCGATATGGATGAGGCTCATCCATTTCATCGAGAGTCATGTGTTCGGAGGTCATGTAACCGGCGTCCCAAAGGCGGGTAGGATCGAGTTTTTTCAGATCGGGGATCAGAACGGAGCCGATGAAGGAATCCCAATTTTCGTTGATCGCGTCCCAGATCGCGACGCTGGGGTGATTGCCATCGGTCCAGACCCAATCGGTGTATTCCCGGCGGATCTGTTCGTCCCATCCGTGGTTTTGCCAATAGAGCCATTCGTTTTGGAGAAGCAGACCGGCTTCATCGGCGATATCGAACCAGAATTGCGGGGCGATGCCGACGCAGACGCGCATGGCGTTCCAATCGAGGGCTTTTGGGATATCGTCCATTAACCGCTTAACCCATTCCCGGTCCCAGGGAAGCGCTTCGCATTCGGGATCTTCGAAAAAGCGGTGGAGGGTAATGTTCGTTCCCCGCAGGATGATCTTTTTTCCATTGAGTGTAAAATGCTTTCCTTTCCGGCCGAATTCCCGCATACCGAAATTGACTGTGGTTCGATCGCTGATTTTTCCATCTGTGATGAGTTTGATTTCGGCCGTGTAGAGGAAGGGATCGCTAGGCGTCCATAGATGAGCGTTTTCGAATGGAATGTCTATGGCGAGTTCGGTTAGGTTATCACGTTTGAGAGTGAACGATTTGGTAACAGGGAGGCCGATTGGTTTCCCACTTTCTTTTTCCCGGATAACGATTTCGATATTGCAGGAATCGTTCATTGCGTCGCCGTATCGAATCTGCGCGGGCAGAAAACTGCGGACGAGAATTTTGGCGGTGACTTTCTTTTCAGCGAGGGAAGGCAGCATCAGAACGCGATGCGCGCGGAAGGCTCCGGTGAACGAGAGATTGACGCTGTCCCAAATGCCGGGGAGATACGCGATCTTCTCTTTGTCTGTGCTGCCCGCCGCTTGACTTGGCAGCCACGCCCGGTCTCCAACACGGATGAGAATTTCGTTTTCTTCGCCAAAATGAAGGGCGTTCGTTACGGGGAAATCAATGGGTGTGTAGCAGGCCATAGACGTTCCCATATCCATACCATTCACGAAGACCTGGGTGACGTATTTGCTCTTTAAAACCGTTAAAACCGCCTGTGTGTTTTCCAACTCCGCAGGGATATGAATCCGGCGCCGGTACCAGTTATAACGTGGTTCGTATTCGCGTGTCAGCAGAATATCAAATTGTTCGATCTTCGGTTTCGCCAGATGGATCAATCCAGGAACGGGGATGGTTCGCGTGAATTGGTGGGGAGGAAAGGCGGTTTGGGTTTGTTCGAAATCCCATTGGCCATCAAGATCGATCGTTACGCGCATATCGGAAGCGGCTTGACTTTGTGATAGTAGTAATGTGAGGAAGAGTAGAGAGAGACAGTATTGTTTCATGATTATTTCCTCTTGCTGGTATAATTAAATCATACGCTCATACTCTCGCATGGAACTGTAGAAAACAGAAGAGATGGAGATATGTTATTGCGCCGATCTAATGTGGTTTAGAATTGAAAGAAAGTCTTGTCTATGCTACACCAGGGCAGATGAAAAACCTTGCCCTGGCCACCCAGGAAAGTATAGGCCACCCAGGATGGCATAGGCAGAAGACTGTAAAAGATGCTGCGCAAGCGCCTGTATTCGCTTTTGTTGTTTGAATCACGGAGAATTCGGAGTTACACAGATTTCACGGATAAAAAAAATGTAAAAGAGATGTGATGGAAGAACCGATATTGAATCAGAATCCAAAAATGCCTTATCGCCTGCTGGGGAAAACCGGTCTGCGTGTATCCGCGATTGGATTGGGGGGCCATTGGAGAACGCCGGACGGGGGGCGTTATTGGGATACGTTTGAAGAGGAGCGCGTTCCCAGCGCGGAATTGAAAAATCGGGAGGCTGTTTTTTTGAAAGCAGTGGAGAGTGGAATTAACTATTTGGATATCACCACTCCCGCCGAAGCGGTTGTGTATGGGAAGGTAATGAAAAACTTGGGGGAATCGATGTATGTTGGATACGCCGATTACCGTCTTGGATTCGGCGCGGAGGGGCGGCGTCATGCGGGGGCTGTTTTGGAAGAAATCGATGAAGGGCTGCGGCGTTTGAAAGTGGATTGTATTGATCTCCTGCGTGAAATTACTGTGTCCGCCGGATTTCTGAGTGATGATGAAATTGAATTAATTATTGAGGCGTTTCAGACGGCGCGGGATCAGGGGAAAGTCCGCTTTCTCGGCTTCTCTTCGCATCGGCGTGATTTTCTTTTTCATCTTTTGGAACACTATTCTGAAGCGGTTGACGCTGTTCTCTTCCCTTTTCCATTCGGGGCGCGAATGGATCTAAAGAAAAGTCTGTTCTCCCTAACGAAAAAGACTCATGTAGGCGCGATCTGCATTAAACCTTTTCATGGATGCAGTCTCTTTGAATCAACACTAAAACCGGAGCCGGTTCAACATCTTACACCGGACGCATTAGCCCGATTGGCGCTGCGTTCCGCGATGGACACACCGGAGATTAACTGTGTGTTGGTGGGAATGAGCGATCTTGATGAATTAAAAAACGCGGTTCAATGCGTTCCGCGTTGTTCCCTCAATCCCCAGGAACGGGAGTGGATTGAATCGATCGGAATTCAGGAATTTGAATCGATGCTGACCAAAGATACCGCTTGGTTGAAGGAATGGCGGCTGGTATAAACGCTGAAAAACCTTTACAATCTTTCCCATCTACTATTCTAAGAGACAATTTGATTTAACAGCACATGCCGTCTCGATTCATTGAGGTGAATCTCATGAAAACAAATCGCTATTTTTATATTTATGCATTCGCCCTATTCGCTTTTAGCTCGAATCTACAGGCTGGGGAATTAATTCCTTTCTCTCTTCCCTGGGATGATGGGGATGAGAGTATAACGAATGTCAGTCATCTATTGGAGAAACCCGCTGGGAAACATGGTTTTGTACAGATTGAGAATGGGCATTTTGTCGATGGGCTTGGAAGGCGGGTTCCGGATTCTTGGTGTGAACAATTCGTTCTCCGGCAATTATCCCACACACCAGCAGGCGGCGCTGGTCGCGGCTCGTATGGCTAAGTATGGAATCAACTGCGTCCGCTTTCATCACACCGATACGCGGCGGGCGCCTGATGGGATTTGGAAAGCCGATACGGAAGAGAAGCAGACCCTCGATCCAGATCAGCTGGACCGGATGGACTATTTTATCGCGAAACTAAAAGAGAACGGGATCTACGCAAACATCAATCTCAAAATCGGCCGGGAGGCGGTTGAAGCGGACGGAATTCCTTTCGCAGACCAATTGCCAACCTATGATAAAGGCCCCGATCATTATTACCCACGCTTGATAGAACTGCAGAAGAATTACGCGCGTGATTTGCTCACCCACCGCAATCCCTACACGGGGAATCGATATATCGAAGAACCGGCGATCGCGACAATTGAAATCAATAATGAGAGTGGACTTCTACATGAATGGTATCGAGGGAAAATCGATGATCTGCCTGAAATCTTTCAGATTCCGCTTAAGGCCGATTGGAACCGGTTTCTTCAGCAGAAATACAAAACCACCGAAGCTCTGAAAACCGCCTGGGCGCCGCCTTCCTATGAATATGGGGAAGAATTGCTGAAAGAACCGCTTCAGGGTTGGACCTTTCAACAGGTTGAGCAGGGTGAAGGGACAAGAGAGTACACGGGTGAAGGACCGAACGGCGAAGAGTCGATGAAGATTACGACCACGAGAACGGGGCAGGAAGGTTGGCACGTGCAGGCCTTCTATCCCAATCTAGAAGTTAAAAAAGGACTCTTTTATCGTGTCACGATGTGGCTGCGGGCCGATCGCGCGCGGGATATCAGCGTCGGCCTATCGATGAACCACGATCCTTGGAGCAGTCTCGATTCATCCGTCAGCGTTGATGTGACGACGAAATGGCAAAAGATCGAAGTGGCGTTTTCCCCCTCGGAGACGGAAAGCAATGGGCGGTTGAATCTTACGGATCTGGGCGATGAATTGGGAACGCTTTGGGTCGCCGGACCGTCAATGATCGTCAGCGCGCCACAAACGATTTCTGAAAACGAAAAACTGGAAGACGCCTCGATCGCGTTGATCCAGCGAAGCGAATTCGGCGCGTATACCTCCGCCGCCAAACGAGACATGATTGAATTCCTGGTGGAACGAGAGGCGGAATACTATCGAGATATGACCGGGTATCTTCACAATGAATTGAACGCGAGATCACGCATCGCTGGGACACAGATGAATTATGGTGTTGTTCCATCACAGATGGAGAATGATTTTATTGACCACCACGCATATTGGCAGCATCCTGTTTTTCCAGGACGCTCGTGGGATTCCAATAACTGGTACGTGCGGAATCTGTCAATTGTGAACGAACTAAGCAATCCGTTGACCCGGTTGATGAATTCGCGGATTGAGGGGCGCGCTTACACAGTTTCTGAATACAATCATCCCGCGCCCAACACATACGCGTCCGAAGTGGTTCCCCTGGCCGCCGCGTACGCCGCGTTTCAGGATTGGGATGGGATTTATTTCTATTCCTACAGCCACTCGAACGATTATGCGAATAAATCCATTAACAATTATTTTGATATCTATGGTCACACACCAAAAATGCTGTCGATGCCCGCCGCCGCGAATATGCTGATACGAGGTGATGTCTCACCCGCGGAAGATCTGGTCATCGCGTCTGTCAGCCATGAGGCGTATCTTAATTTTCTAACCGATCGAAATGGAAATACCAGCGGGATTACAACAGATGATTTCGGTATGAATGAGCGGACCCCTTATGTCCACCGGACCGCGATGCGTTATGGAGATGATCCCCAGCCGATAGAGGATTCCACCGCAGAGGTTTTCTCCCGCCGGTTGATTTCCGATACGGAAGAATTGGAATGGAACGCGCGGCGGACTGGACAATCTTACGTACTGATTCGTTCCGAAAAGACAAAGGGTTTTGTTGGATTTACTGCGCAGGATTCATTCGATCTTGGACATGAAGTTCAACTTCATATCGGCGAGACAATTCAGAATTGGGCGAATGTGCTTTTTACATTTATCCGGTCTGATGATACGGGCGATCATTGGCTGTTGACCGCTACGGGATATGCGGAAAATCAGGGTATGCAATGGACAAATGATGATAAAGAATCCGTTGGCAGGAATTGGGGAGACGGTCCGCCGTTGGTTGAAGCGGTTCCCCTGCGGCTCGAAATGCAAAACCAGGAGAACCGTCCCCGGATTTTCGCCTTGGATGAACGGGGCAAGCGGAAGGAAGAAATATCCCATGCGGCGCGGATTGAGAATGGGACACTCATCATAAATCTTCTAGAATCTCAGCCATCGCTTTGGTATGAGATTGTATTTGAGAAGATGAATGTTTCTGGGGCGGAGAAATATTGAATTAGGTTTTTAGGTTGAAGGTAGAAGGCTGAAGGTTAAAGGCTGAAGATTAATTCGTGGTTTGGGGCTCTTCGCTTCGCGTAGAATTCCAGTTAAAACGCTAAGGTTTGGCTCATTCTTAATTATCGAAAATATTGCCAATGCGATGTGAATGACATGGTTCCATCCAAGGTAATAATGTATGGCCAGACCATTGGATTCATTTGATCGTAAAGATTATTAGAAAAATGTAGTTCCTTTCCACTTTCCAGCAGAACGGTAAGCGTAAAAGGATAATAGGGCGCATGGGTCAATCCTTTGGTAAATCCAACTTCATGAAAATCCGCATCGATATCCTCACTTAAATTTTGTAATAAAAAGCCACGTGTATCACCCAGATACACACCATTCAATTCACTGACACGTACGGAAACAACATTCTCACCTATATTAATCAGTTTCACAAAGAACGGTTTTCCATAATCGGTAGAATGCATTGTGGGTTCTGATTTTAGCGTTGTTTCAATTTGGTTTCCATTTGGATCGAAGGCTTGGAATGATTTCCATTTGATTTGCCAGGGATAATGCGTGTCACTCGGAAAACTTAACATCTGTTCGTTCGGAATGAATGCAAGCAGTTGAATTTCATCGCTTGTCAAACCTGTGTTTGTTGATAATTCAAAAGTAATTGTTGAATCCGTGGTTTGAAAAGACGAATCCGTAATGAAAGAGGGAGACAAATTCTCAAAATTAAAATCGCTGGTTTGATAGGGATGTTCGAGTTCCGCATGTATTGCGCTTATATTTGAAAGATCTCCACGCATTGTAATTGTTAGTTTGTAGTATTGGTATCGATCTTCAAATAAATCATCTTTTATACCTCCTCCATTGGCGATAACCACGATTGGATCGGACATCGCGCTTTGGGCAATGTAGAGACATACACCGAACAGCAGGAAATAGGCGAGTTGATTGGATTTCATCCTCTTCACTCCTCTTTGGTTTGCTATTAATTGTATGTAGTAGAATGCCGAACTCATTTTGCTGAAAACTTGACCGCTTTGTCTTGATAACTATATCGCTGGAGAAGAAAAATGTCAACAATTTTATATTTCATCCAAGCATACATCCAAAATTTCTAATGCCTGGTCCATTTCATTTTTTGTAATCGTTAACGGTGGAGTGAGTGTCAGGATATTTCCCATTGTTAGTTTGAAACTCAATCCTTTGGAGAGCGCGCTGTACATTACTTGTTCAGCTTCATCATTCGCCCGTTCCATTGTTTCTTTGTTTTTTATGAGTTCCATTCCCATTAGCAGGCCCAATCCGCGTACGTTTCCGATTATGGGATGGCGGGATTTCATTTCATTCATGCGCTGCAACGCGTAGGCTCCCATTTCTTGAACATGTTTGAGGAGGCCTTCTTCTTCGATTGTTTCAATCACGGCGAGACCGGCGGCGCAGGCGGTGGGATTTTTTTCGTGGGTGTAATGTCCAAGAGCGCGGTCTTGCATGACGTTCAGTTCTTCTTTTGCGAGCAGCGCGGCGAGGGGAAACAAACCACCTCCAAGCCCCTTGCCAATTACGACCATATCCGGAATTACATCGTACTGTTGAAATGTGAACCATTTTCCGGTCCGGCCCAGGCAGTGGGGGATTTCGTCGAAGATCAACAGCGCACCGTGTTTGTCGCAGGCTGCGCGGATGATTTCCCAGTAGCCTGGCGGGGGAATATAGGGTGTGCTGCGGACGGTTTCCGCGATGACGGCGGCTACGTCGCCTTCTTTTTCCAAGACGTATTCAACGTATTCAGCGCATTTCAGGTTGCATTCTTCGCCGCAGCCGAAGGGGCAGTGACAGGGATCGGCGGGGGGGACGTGTTCGGTTCCTGGCAGGAGGGGGCCGATGTTGTTGCGGAAAATCGCTTCCCCGCCGATGGAGATGGCATCCAGGGAAGCGCCGTGGAATGAATCCCACATCGAGATGGTCTTAAAACGTCCTGTCGCTACACGCGCCAGTTTGAGCGCCATTCCGATCGCGGTCGTCCCGCCGGGCGCAAAGAGTACGCGGTTTAAATTTCCAGGCGCGAGTTCTGTCAATTTCTTCGCGAGTTGAACGGCGGGGCGGTTGGTGTACCGGCGGGTGCAGAACGGGAGTTCATCCATCTGTTGTTTGACCGCTTCCATTACTCGTGGATGGTTGAATCCGACTTGGTGGACGTTGTTGCCGTGGAAATCCATATAGCGGTTTCCTTGGAGGTCTTCAATGTATATGCCATCGCATCGCTTGAGCGCGTTTAAGCAGGGGGTGGAGAGTGATTGATGGAGGAAGTATTTTGCGTCTTCATCGAGAAGCGCTTGTGTTTCCGCATCGATGTTCTCTTTCATCCATGCTTTGCGGCGTGGTGAGAGGTTTATGTCGCCTTCGGATTTGTAGGCGTCGAGTTTATTTGATTCGGGCGCCATGTGGTTGACTCCTTCTTGGATGATCCAAATCGTTTATTCTATACAGCGTCATAGTATGCTTGAAAATTGTGAATTGAACATGGATACGTGTTATGAATTTGTATGAAATTACGGATTGTTTGATAGAAGAATTGAATCCGCTTCGATTTTCTCCGCCGGTTACTCATGTTTATAATCCGTTGATCTATGCCCGGAAGTCCTACGATCGTTATTTGGAATTGTATGGCGGTTGTCCAAAGGAAGTTGTTCTAATAGGGATGAATCCTGGTCCGTGGGGGATGGCGCAGATCGGCGTTCCGTTTGGAGCGATCCCTATTATACGTGATTGGCTTGGGATCAATGAACCGGTCGAGCGGCCGGATTGCGAACATCCTAAACGGCCGATTCAGGGATTTGATTGTCCACGCGTCGAGGTGAGTGGAGCGCGTTTATGGGGGTGGGCGCGGGATACTTTTCATACGCCTGAAACGTTCTTTCAGCGCTTTTTTATCGCGAACTATTGTCCTCTCTGTTTTATGGAAGAAAGTGGGAGGAACCATACGCCAAATAAATTGCCTGTGAATGAACGAACGCCTTTGTTTGAAGTTTGTGACCGGGCGCTGCGCAGGACGATTGAATACTTACAACCAAAATATGCTATCGGTATCGGTCAATTTGCGGAGACGCGGGCTCGAACTGCGTTGGAAGGGATGGATGTACAGATCGGGCGGATACTTCATCCCAGCCCGGCGAGTCCGATTGCGAATCGGGGGTGGGCGGAGGCGGCTATGGAGGGATTGAGGGGGATGGGGGTTGATATTCGTTGATTGAAGAATTATCAATCAATACGACTTCTGTATGTTGTTCGGAATTATGCAAGGGCAGATGAAAATAAAGGTTCCGGCGCAAGCGCCGATACTTGCCCTTGGCGTCCATCATCATGGCATGGAATTTAATGTTAATTCTCTCAAAGTTTTAACAATCTCATCATTTGTATATTCTAGTTTTTCCATTACTTTGAAAACGATTATTACTCTCTGGGGAATTGATAAATTATTTTCAAACCACAAAGGTGTATCAGGTATTTCTATTGGTTTTCTCTTATCTGTTTTCTTTTTTGAAATATACTGATTATCAATCTGATATATATGTTTAATTGCATCTTCAAACTTATCTTTATTGTCCCTGTATATCTGGCTTAAGACTGACAAAATCCTTTTCCCTTGGTATCTATCCATTGCCTTCTCCTTCCTCATATGATTAATTAACACAATTTAGGTGGGTAGCAAGGACAAGATTTTTCATCTGCCCTTGCGTAATTCAAGAGCAAGAATTCGTCAACTCTAATCTGTAGATAAAGATATATGAATTTTGATTTTATTTCAATCTTGTTTCATACTATATGCAAGATTTAAATCATACAGTATATAAAATCAAGGAGAATGGTTTTATGAAAGAGTCATCGATTGAGAGAGAGTCGATTCAGCGCCGGTCTGTTTTGCGGGGGTTGTTTGGCGCGGCGGGATTGGGATTGGGTGTGAGCGCGGTTGATACGCAGGCGGCTTCAGTTTCCGCGAAGGATAAGTTGAAGATCACACGGCTTGAGACTTTTCTTGTTAAACCACGATGGATTTTTTTGAAAGTCCATACCAACGCGGGAATTGTGGGATTGGGTGAGCCGATTACGGAAGGCCGGGCGAAGACTTGCGCTACCGCTATTGAAGAGATCGCGCCTTATTTAATTGGGAAAGATCCCCGGCGCGTGGTTCATCACTGGCAGGCGATTTACCGTCATGCGTTTTATCGGGGAGGGCCTATTTTGACCAGCGCTCTTAGTGGGATCGATCAGGCTTTGTGGGATATTAAAGGGAAGGCTTTGGGTGTTCCTGTTTATGAACTTCTTGGCGGCCCTACGCGGGACCGGATTCGCGTCTATGCTCATGCGAGCACACCGCAATCGATCCGGAACCGGATGCAGGAAGGTTTCCGGACGTTTAAAACGGGTGTTCCGAAAAAGCGGCCGTTTCGTATTGTTGAGAATAAAGCGGCGATTGATTACGCCGCCGAACGATTTGCGGAACTGCGGGAAGCGGCGGGGCCGGAGGCGGATATCGGGATTGATTTTCACGGCGCGATCAGCCCTCAATCGGCGAAATTGTTGATTAAAGCGTTAGAGCCTTATCAACCCATGTTTATCGAAGAGCCCGTGCAATGTCAGAATGTTGATGTGATGGCGGATATTGCGCGGGGCACGCATCTGCCCATCGCGACCGGGGAGCGCATTTTTACGAAGTGGGGATTCCGGGAGATTTTGGAGAAAGGCGCGGCGAGTATTCTGCAACCCGATCTCTGTCACGCGGGGGGGATTACGGAGACGCGGATCATCGCGGGGATGGCCGAAGCTTATTACGCCGCGATCGCTCCGCACAATCCATTGGGGCCGATCTCTCTGGCGTCCGGACTGCAGCTGGCCGCCTCGATTCCCAATTTCTTGTGTCAAGAACAATCGTCGCTTGGGCATGGTTATTTGAAAAAACCGTTTGCAGTGAAGGATGGATATATTCCTCTGCCCACTGGCCCAGGTTTGGGGATCGAGTTGGATGAAGACGCGATTGCCGATAAGATCGATCACGATTGGCGCAATCCTGAAACCTACGACGCCGACGACGGCTCGGTCGTGGATTGGTAGATTAGGGGATTAGGTTGAAGACTGAAGGCTGAAGGGTTTTCTTTGGCCTTCGGCCTGCAGAATATTTTATAAAGATTCCGTTGAGAACAAAAAGAAATGCAATGGGTAGATACCATGCCGATGAGTCTATCTTCAACATGGTACCTGTGAATTTTTTTATTCGCCGGGCGCCCGGCTTTGATCTTTTGGATGTTGCGGCAAATGGTCTTGCTTAATGAAACTTGATGATTGTCTGTCGATTTTGTTTTTGCCGTTTCATCCTTTTAGGGTTTGTATCTTCGTTGTGTTGGCTGTTACTTACTGACCTATGATCCAACAGGTTCCGTTTTTCAACGGTCCACCAAGGTGTCCGGCGCCTGCTCCACCAATCACCGGACATCTTTTATGCTGGACTGAATAGGACGATCCATGAAATGCAATGGATCGTGGCGTCTATTCCTGAAATGCCGCCGATTCGCCCTGAATCTATGTTTTCTCCTCAAAAAACGTTGGATTCAAGGCTCCTTTCACAGCGCTTCGTTTGATGATGGCCACGGCGCGCTCGCGGCCCCCTTATCTATTAGGAGAAAGGCCGCAGATTTGGGGTGTTAAGTGATTAGAGGGAGGATTGGAAAGGTGGATTAGGGACTTGGGAATATAGAGTTAGGGGGAAGGATTTTTTGTTTATTTGGGTTTGATGGATTCATTCCAGGACAGAAGAACGCCTTGTCCTGGGTACCCGTGTATAATGAGGATTTTATGTTTAGTTGGGAAGTGAGTACATTTTGATGGATTCATGCCAGGACAGAAGAAAGCCTTGTCCTGGGTGCCCGTGAGGAGATTTTTGTTTATCCAGAGGCCCAAGGTTCCCAGGGTTGAAACCCTGGGCTACTGTTTTTTGTCCCGGAGGGACATATTTTAGTAGCCCAGACTTTTAAGTCTGGGTGAACTTGGATGCACAATCTTTCATGAAAAGGGATTCATTTTTTAATTTACGTAGTCATATACGGATGAACTTTTTTTGTCTGAATCAGGATCGGCAGGATTTACAGGATGGATAGGATTTTTATTTAGTCATTTTCCGGATATATTCTTATTGCTTATGGAAATATGAGGTTAGATCACTTTCTATTTTTATTCCGTTTCAGATGGACGGCTTACGTTTCTGATTGCAGTTTGCTTGGTAACTTTACCGGATTGTCATCGTAAATTTTGCATTGATGCATTCTATCCAATTGAATTTGGCATAGAATATGCTTTTGCTATGTGTTAGATTGAATTGGCTTGGAAAGAACTGTTGTTATGAATATACACTCCACCCAATCCTGTGTTCTTCTTGTTGACGACCAAGACAGCGTGTTGGCGGCGCTGCGTCTTTTTCTTAAGAATGAAGGGTATCAGACCGTTGAGACGTCATCGCCCGAAGCGGCGGTGGAGGCGATTAAGAAGCGGGATTTTGACGTGATTTTGATGGATATGAATTATACTCGTGACACAACATCCGGCGAGGAAGGGCTTAGTTTATTGGATGAGATTGTATCCATCGATGATTCGATTCCAGTCGTGGTGATGACGGCGTGGGGGCATATTGAACTGGCCGTCGAAGTGATGAAGCGGGGGGCGCGGGATTTTATTCAGAAACCTTGGGATAATGCGCGGTTGTTGACCATCATTCAGACGCAGATCGAACTCCGGCGAGCGCTGCGGAAAGGGGAGCGGCTCGAAGCGGAGAACCGGCTGCTGCGGGGGGAACGGCGGCTCACGCTGATCGCGCAGTCACCCGCCATGAAACCGGTTTTAGACGCGATTGAGCGCATTGGGCCTTCGCGGGCGAATGTTTTAATTCTCGGTGAGAATGGGACCGGCAAGGGATTGGTGGTGCAAGCGCTTCATGCGGCGTCTGAGAATGTGGAGACGCCGCTTATTACCGTTAATATCGGTGGACTGACGGAAGGGGTATTCGCCAGTGAATTGTTCGGTCATGTGAAGGGCGCGTTCACCGATGCGAAGAGCGATCGGGCGGGCCGTTTTGAACTGGCGGACGGTGGGGCGCTCTTTTTAGATGAGATCGCCAATATTCCTATGAACCAACAGGCCAAGCTGCTGCGGGTGTTGGAGACGGGTGAATTTGAGCGCGTGGGTTCGTCAAAGACGCGGAAAGTGAATGTGCGGATCTTCTCCGCGACGAATGCGGATCTGTCGGTGGAAGTGGCTGAAGGGCGGTTTCGTCAAGACCTGCTCTATCGTCTTAACACCGTTGAGATCATTCTTCCTCCATTGCGGGAACGTTTGGAAGATATTCCCTTGTTGGCCATGCATTTTCTCCGTCAGCACACAAAACGATATAAGAAACCGATCGGAGGATTTGAGGAGACAGCGATTCATGATCTGAAGGCATACGCCTGGCCGGGAAATGTGCGGGAGTTGAATCACACGATCGAACGCGCCGTGCTGATGGCGAAATCGGATTCCATCCAAACGGACGATCTGGGGCTTCAAAAAGGCGCTGCGCCAGCGGCGAGTATTGATGAGATGAGTTTGGAAGAAGTGGAGAAATATCTCGTACAAAAAGCGATGACGCGGCATGAAGGCAATGTCAGTCAGGCGGCAAAAACGTTGGGGCTCAGCCGGACTGCTTTATACCGGCGGTTGGAGAAGTATGAGATATGATGATCTTAGTTTTATTGGAAAGTACTTTGTTCGTGGCCAGTTCTACGCAAACCAAGAAGTTTAGATATTTTTTTTGTCTGAATCTGGATAGACAGGATTATTAGGATAAGCAGGATAATTGTCTATAGAAAATCCTGTCAATCCTACGTATCCAGTATATCCTGATTCAGACAAAGAAGTGAATCCTCAAGTAGTCAATTGTAAACCTTGCGTACTATCAATATTTGAAAAGAAATCGGATGAAGATTCCAAAGTTTGATACCCGCTCTTGGCGTGTTCGATTTTCGTATGAGACGAAAATCTATTTGTACGCGGTGGGGGCGGGTTTGCCGGGATCGCTGCTTGCGTTTGTTTTGATGTGGAATTTTGGATTTACTTTGGAGACGGGTGTTCCGTTGGGTATCCTTGTACTTGCCGGTTGGTTGGGTTTCGCGACGGCGGCTCGGAAACAGGCGGTGAATTCACTTCGGACATTAACCAATCTGCTTGCGGCTTTGCGTGAGGGGGATTATTCGATCCAAGCCCAGCGGAGAGATGAAGATGATGTCTTGAGTGAAATGAGTGGAGAGATCAACCGGCTTGGGAATATCATGCGTCAGCAGCGGATGGAGATGGTTGAAGCGACTACGCTTCTGCGCAAAGTGATGGATGAGATCGAAGTGGCGGTGCTCGCGTTTGATCCGGAATGGAAACTGCGGTTGGTCAACCGATACACAGAACAGTTGATGGAACGGCCCAGCGACGCGCTTCGAGGACGCACCGCTGAAGAATTGGGTTTGCAAGACTGCCTTACTGGCGACGTACCACGCATTGTGAATTTCGCGTTTCCTGGGCGCAGTGGGCGCTGGGAACTGCGGCGCGGGACTTATCGCGAGCGGGGGCAGCCACACCAGTTGCTCGTGTTGTCAGATTTGACACAAACTCTTCGGGAGGAAGAACGGCAGGCTTGGAAGCGATTGGTCCAGGTGCTCCGGCATGAAATTAACAATTCTCTCGCTCCCATTCACTCGCTCGCTGAAAGTCTGCAGCGATTGTTGCTTCGCGACGCGCGTCCCAGCGATTGGGAGAATGATATCAAGCAGGGGTTGGACGTGATCGGTGAACGGTCAAAATCGTTAAACCGTTTCATGGCGTCCTATGCGCAATTAACAAAGCTGCCTAAGCCAAACAAGCGGCCGTTGGATGTGCGGGATTGGATTCAGCGCGCCGCAGTTCTTGAAACACGTCAGGTTGTGATCATTGCGCCTGGGCCGGATGTCGTGATTGAGGCGGATGGCGATCAATTGGAGCAGATGCTGATCAATCTCATCAAAAACGCCGTTGACGCGGTGCAAGAGACGGGCGGGGATGTTTCTGTTTCCTGGTCGAACGTTAAAAAAGTATCTCCTTGTTTGGAAATACTGGTTGAAGATGAGGGGCAAGGGATACTGAATCCGGAAAATCTTTTTGTGCCCTTTTTTACGACGAAACCGGAAGGTTCCGGCCTGGGTTTGATGATCGGGCGGCAGATCGCTGAGGCGCATGGGGGGACGCTTCGTTTGGAAAATCGGGATTGTGGCGGCTGCCGGGTGGTGATTCGGCTTCCTTTGTAATCACACGCAAGCTTTCTAGTACCAACTCTTAGAAACAGAATATACATTTATTATATGTACATTAAGACCTTCGTCTGTTTTTTTAACAAGATTATTGATAAATTTTTCATTATCTATTAGAGTTTTATTTGTTAATCGAACATTACCTTTTGACGATTGGGTCCAATCATAGGCGGGTATCTCAAAACCATGAGCAAAACTATGCCGCACTTTTAGAATCTCATTTAATCTCTTTTTCACAACTAACATTGGCATTTTTCGTTCAGGCCATACCCAATCATTGATTGGATCATAACCAGTATGATGACTGATAAAATTACGGGCATTATCCCAATTCGGTGTACTCAATTTCTTAACATCCATTTCGGCCAATTCCTGTGCTAATGTATGAATTGCATGATACTTCTGCAAAAAAGGATCGGCAGTTACAGTAAAGAATTCTTCTATGAGATTTTTAATATAAGAATCCCAAGCAGCAACATTTGATGTTAACGCAGCATGATAGTAGATTTGTTTTTGCTCAAATGTAATAGGTATTAAACGTTTGTCATTTGCTGTGTTGCGCAGAATTTGTGATTTATGAACAGCATCCAAGTATTTGAGCCTTGATTGAGACGACATTACTCATGCTCCCTATAAGCAATCAACAAATTCTGACAATGCATCACGATATCGATTTAATGGATCCTGATTAATTTGTACGCGTGTCCCAATTAAATCATGTGGTCCTGGTTTCAATCTATGGAGTGGAGTACCTGTCATTGAAGATATAATGCAAGCACTATGATAGTCTGGAACTTCCAGAAAATAATCGCTAGGTTTTAGTCTTGGATTAGAAAATAAGTGTTTATGTTTTTTATGAATATCATTTATGGTATTTTTAATAGCTTTACTTACTGTTTGAAAAGCTTTGCTAGTTTTACTACCATATACTGTCACTCGATTATTAATAAAAGAATGGAGTTTTGGTAAATTTATTGACTCATCTTCTGCACGTTTAGAAAAACTTATCTTTGCATAAATCTCAGTTCCGAAGAGACGAATTCCATAAAGCAATGCAATTACATTTAAGATCGCTCTTCGCGAACTATCATCAGGAGTAAAAGGAACTACAACATGATTAGAAGCAACTAATGCCAATTGTGTGTAAATCGCGAAACTTGGATTACAATCGATAAAAAAAATTGATTCACGTTCTCCACTTTTCTTGCGTAATGCATCCGTCAAATCTTTAATCCAATTCAAAACTTGTTTCCACGCATCCACAGGAACAGCCAATTGAGAAGTCTGACGTATGGCTTCAGAAATAACTTCAAGAAGATTATCCCCACATACGAGAAAAAGATTTTCAGGGATATTACTATTAATTCCATGAGGTTTGCAAATAAATTGATGAATATCATTGACCATACGAAACGGTGAACTCAGGCGAGACTCTAAATAGCCAGCTACAGTGGCTCTTGGTTCTTTGTTCGCTTGATCGCGGAGAGCTTTAGGGCTTGTTTCGTATCCACCAAAAAGTATTTCAGAAACATTGGCTTGAGGACATAAATCGATTATATAAACATCTGCGTCTTGATGGCGATGAGCATACTCAGAGGCGGCGACAAAGCACAAGAAACTTTTTCCAACACCTCCTTTATTATTCCAGAAAGAATAGGAAACCATTTCTCACTCCTTTTATCACCTTTAAATCATTTTAATAATAATATCGTCTTATTATTAAACATACTTATCAGATATTTGCAATTCCTAAACAAGTTTTTTCTTATTGATGCTATCAAGTGTCCGGTATCGGACAGTTCTGCGTTCGGGAGCGAACACTTATTTTTATTCCTCAGAAACACTTTGACTCCACATATCAATATAAGTCTATTGAAATCAGGATTTTTCTGCACATTTTCATTTTGGCGCGTTGATTGCCCTCTAGGGGGGCAGGAGAAAAACTATGGATATTCCCCGTGAATCGAATCGAAAGAGAATTATTATCCGCCGGACGTTACAGATTGTGTTTTCGATCGCTGTCATCGGCGCTATTTCAGCCTGGCTTTCCCAACTCGAAGAGGCCGCTCCGACAGTGCAGCGGGCGCTCGTATGGGCCGAAGAGGTGAAACGCGGGGATATGCTGCGCGAAGTGCGGGGGCCGGGATCGCTGGCTCCGATTGATATCCGTTGGATTTCACCTTCGACAAGTGGGCGTGTGGAGAAACTCCCGATTCTGCCGGGAACGCCCGTCACGCCGGATACGATTATTGCTGAGTTGAGTAATCCTCAAGTTGAACTCGACGCGGAAAGCGCAAAGTTGCAGGTCAAGTCAGCGGAATCCAGATACGCCGCGATGAAAGTGCAGTTGGAAAACGATCTGCTTAATTTGGAAACAGCGGCGGCCCGTGTAGAGGCGGATTACGCCGAAGCTGAACTGAGGGCTCAATCTGAGACGGAACTGGCGAAAGACGGTTTGATTTCTGAATTGCAGTTGAAAGTATCTACTGTGCGTGTCGAGGAATTGAAAAAGTTGAAGGCGATTGAACAGAAACGGCTCAAAGTGCAGCGGGAATTAGCCAAAACCCAGCTGGATGTGCTTCAGTCTGAGATCGAACAAGCGAAGGCGCTGTCTGGATTGCGCGAAGAGTTGGTGGGAGCGCTGAAAGTGCGGGCTGGATTCAACGGAATATTGGAACAACGCCTGGTGGAAGTCGGTCAGCAAGTCTCCGCCAGCGATAATCTCGCGAAGGTGAGTGATCCAACCAAGCTGAAAGCGGTTCTTCAGATCGATCAAAACCAAGTGCGCGAAGTGATTAAGGGGCAGCTCGTGCGGATCGATCTTCGCTCGAGTGTGTTGAAGGGTCATGTAGAACGAATCGATCCAGCGGTTTTGGAAGGGACAGTGAATGTCGATGTTACGATCGATGATCCTCTGCCCCAGGGAGCGCGTCCAGACCAGCGATTGGATGGCACGATTGAGATTGAGCGGTTGACCAATGTGCTCTACACAGGACGTCCTTACTTTGCGCAGCAGGACAGCGTAATCAGCCTGTTTAAACTGACTGACGATTCGAGTGGAGCGATCCGGATTCCAGTAAAACTTGGCCGATTGTCCGTCGGCTCGGTTGAGATTGTTGAAGGTTTAAAGGAAGGCGACCGGATTATTCTTAATGACATGAGCGACTGGGATGATAGTGACCGGATTAATTTGAGATGACGAAAAGATTGTTTAATTTAGACATAGTTATGAGCTATGCAAGGACAGAATAAAGCCTTGTCCTTGCCACCCACACCTTAACGATACGAGTGACTGGGATGATAGTGACCGGATTCATCTGCGATAACGAAAGTTTGTTTCATATTGCCCAGAGAATTGAACCATATAAACGTAGTACAGAATTATGCAAGGGCAGAAAAAAACCTTGCCCTTGCCACCCAGACTGATTTAGACAAATAAAAAGTGAGATCGTACATTTGTACGTACTTACATACCGGATGATCCAGAAATTATTGCATAGGAGAAGAGCTATGACCGAACGGGCGTCTTTGATCAAGATGGAAGACATGAAAAAAGTGTTTTTAACTGATGAAGTGGAGACACACGCGTTGGCTGGTATTCATCTGGATATCAAGGAGGGTGAGTATTTGTCCATATCCGGACCGTCCGGATGTGGAAAATCGACGTTGCTTTCGATTATGGGTCTTCTGGATACAGCGACGGGGGGGACCTATATGTTGAATGGCACGAACGTTACAGAACTCTCGAGATCGCAGCGCGCTATTATCCGCAATCGTGAGATTGGATTCATTTTCCAGAGTTTTAACTTGATCGGCGATCTATCGGTATATGAAAACGTTGAACTGCCGCTGACCTACCGGCGAATGAGCTCCACCGAACGAAAAACCCGCACGATGGAAGCGCTGGAGAAAGTGGGAATGTCTCACCGGATGAAACACTATCCCGCGCAGCTGTCCGGCGGGCAGCAGCAGCGTGTCGCCGTGGCGCGCGCGGTGACCGGCAGCCCGTCGATTCTGCTGGCGGACGAGCCGACGGGGAATCTCGATTCGCATAATGGCAAAGCGGTGATGGATCTGCTGCGGGATCTGCACCGCGACGGCGCGACGATTTGTATGGTTACGCACGATCCCCGGTACGCCAAGCACGCGGAACGCAACGTGCATCTCTTCGATGGCAAGATTGTTGATGAAGAGCGGTGGGAGGGGGTCGCCTAATGTACTCTTTATGGCTGGATATCCGGTTCGCCGTTCGAATGATGATGAAGAATATTGGTGTGACCACATTCGCCGTGCTTGTGTTGGCGTTGAGTATCGGCGCCTGTACGGCGGTCTTCTCACTCGTGAATGGAATACTGTTGAGTTCCCTACCGGTTCCCAATCCACATGAACTGCGGATGATCGAGTGGTCTGGCGGAGAGGCGAAATTCTGGATCACAGGACGGCACATGGATGATGGGCCAGGACGTTCGAAGGGCGATTCAATGTCGTACGCGATCTTCGAATCTCTTCAAGAACAATGCGCGGAGCAGGGAGACGTCTTTGGATTCGCTGAACTGCATTTAATTACTGTCCGGGCGGAGCAGGAACCGTTTACGGCGGAAGGGCTGATGGTTTCGGATAATTTTTTCTCTGTTCTTGGCGCCAAATCTCTTTTTGGCCGCTTATTTGATCCAGGTGACACATCCGGAGATGACGCGCGCGGTGTTGTGATTACGTATCCTTGGTGGGAAAAGCAATTTGGTCTCGATCCAAACGCGCTGGGAAAATCCATGACGCTCAACGGTCATAGTTTCACGATTATGGGCGTGTTGCCACGTGGGTTTCCCGGTGTTCATATGAGCCAAAAAACAGAATTTTACGTCTCTATGGACGCGCAGCCGCAGCTGATGCCCGATTGGCCAAAATCGGCGTCCGATCGTTGGTGGGTACGCGTTATGGCGCGCAAGAAATCCGGTGTCAGCGACACTCAATTCCAAACCGCGTTTGATATGGCTATGGCCAACGCCGCCGCGGATCAATTGAAGGAACCCAAAGCGCTGATCAGCGATGGACGGGCCGGTCCAGCGTACCAGAATGAGTTTTACAAAAAACCGCTTCTCTTGCTTTTCAGCGCGGTTTGTTTGGTGATTTTGATCGCTTGCGCCAATCTGGCGGGCCTCTCGCTTGCGCGGAGCGCGTCCCGGCAGCATGAATTCGCTGTCCGGGCCGCGATCGGCGCAGGCCGCTGGCGGCTTATACGTCAGACGCTTACGGAAAGTCTAATTCTGTCATTTCTGGGAGGCGCCCTGGGGATTGTGTTCGCTCTCTGGGGAAAAGAAATTATCGCCCGGCTTATGACCGGCCCAACAAGAGGATTGCATTACGACACCTCTCTCGACCTGAAGGTACTTGGCTTCACATTCGCTGTCATGTTAACGACTGCTCTCTTGTCAGGTTTGCTGCCTTCGCTCCGAGCAGCGGGCGCCTCTCCATTGGAAGGGCTTAAAGTCAAAACTTTTTTGGGCGCGCTGCGTTTACAAACCGGCCGGATTCTCATTACGACACAAGTCGCGCTCTCTTTGCTGTTGTTGACCGGGGCGGGGCTTTACGTTCGGACCTTGATCAATCTCGTACAAATCGAAACCGGTTTTGATATGGAAAAAATACTCCTCTTCCGGTTGAATCCCAACAACGCCGGTTATCAAGACGAGGAAACGATCCCCTTTTTCGAACGCGCACAAGAATCCCTATCGGCGATCCCCGGCGTCCGTTCCGCGGCGCTCTCACAATTCGCTTTGCTCAGTGGTTGGATGTCGGGCGGAGGTTTTTTTACTCTGCCCGATCATCCAATGGAAGATGGTTCGAGGCCACGCGCACATCGATTGACTGTCAGCGAAACGTTTTTTTCAACCATGGGAATCCCTCTTCTTATTGGCCGGGGATTCACGAACGCGGATACGAAGAACGCGCCTAAGGCTATCGTCGTTAACGAAATTTTCGTACAACGTTACATGCCTGACGGTTACCCAATCGGTGAGATTCTCCGGACAGGTGAAACGGATTGGCAGATCATCGGCGTCTGCGCCGATGCGAAATATACCGGGATCAAAGAAGAAGTGCCACCCACCGTTTATTATTCGTACCGTCAAGATCCAATTGGTTCCGCTTTTATGTATATCAACACCGCGCTGCCTCCAGCGTCGATTGTTAAGGCGGCGCGGCGGGCATTGAGTGGAATCGATCCGAATGTTCCGCTGACTGATATAGCGACGCAAAGACAGATGCGCGATCGGAGGATCACGCAGGAATGGATGTTCGCCATCCTTTGCGGATCGCTCTCCATTTTAGCGGTTTTGCTGTCCTGCATCGGTCTGTACGGATTGATGGCGTATAACGTGACGCGCCGCACGAATGAAATTGGTGTCCGTATGGCGCTGGGAGCCACGCGCGGGCGCATCGCCTGGCCGATTCTGCGGGAGGCGTTATTGATGTCGGTTCTTGGCGTATTCATTGGCGGTCTTGGCGCGTTCGGGCTGACCTGGTTTATTCGCAGTCAACTCTACGGTGTGGAGCCGAATGATCCCGTGACATTTATCCTAGCTGGCGCCGCGCTTCTTCTTGTTGGCGTTCTCGCCGCGTGGCTGCCGGCGCGGCGGGCGGCGAAGGTCGATCCGATGGATGCGCTGCGGTATGAGTAAGACAGTCTATTGAATAAGAACCTTGAAGAAAAGAATTGAAAAGTACTGGAGAAGAAGATGGTCTCAACTCAATTCCAACGTATTTCATATCACTCGTCACTTATTACGATCTTTCAAGATATCCGGTTCGGATTCCGTATGTTGAAGAAGAGTCCTGTTTTTACAATCATTGCTGTACTCACGCTGGCGTTGGGGATTGGGATCAACACAACGATCTTCAGTTTTCTCAACGGGATTCTACTGCGCTCGCTGCCGGTTCCGAATCCGCATGAGTTACGTGTCGTCAATTGGACGGGACTCAACGCCCGAATGGATTACTATACAGGAAACGCAATGGGTCACACATCAGCGGGACAAAGTTACTCCGGATCTTTTCCACATTCCGCGTATCGTTTGTTCCGCGATAAAGGCGAGGGATTTTCGGATGTATTCGCCTTTTTCCCACTTACCAGTGTTACAACCCATGCGCGGGGGATGGCTTGGACGGTGGATGGATTGATGGTCTCCGAGAATTTCTTTTCCGGCTATGGAGAGAGAATGGCGCTGGGGCGCACATTCGTCCCTGGCGACGACCGGATTGGGGCCGAACCGACGGCTGTGATTACCTACCGACTTTGGGAACGTGGTTTTGACCTCGATCCTCACGCGCTGGGACAGGTGATTACGCTGAATAAGAAACCATTTACCGTTATCGGGGTGTTATCGAAGGATTTTGCCGGCCCTCAAATCGGCGATCTAGCGGATTTCTATATTCCCTTATCGGCGCAGCCTCAGATGGTTCCGGACTACCCACTGGAATCCTCCAAACATTGGTGGCTTCAGATTATGGGTCGGCTCACTCCCGGCGCCAATGAAGAGCGCGCGCAAGCTTCTCTCGCGGTTCTTTTTCAGCAAGTTCTAGCGGACTCTACATCAACAATAGATCAACCGGGCATTTGGTTGGAAGATGGCAGCCGGGGACCGCTCCAGCTCCGCAAACGAGTCTCCCAACCGTTTTGGATACTCCTTGCGTTGGTTGGATTTGTGCTGGTAATCGCATGCGCGAATCTTGCCTGTTTATTTTTGGTTCGAGGCGCGGCCAGGCGGCATGAGATGGCGATTCGAACCGCGATCGGCGCCGGACGCTGGCGATTGATCCGTCAATCGTTGATTGAAAGTCTATTGTTGTCGATCGCCGGGGCCGGTCTGGGTCTGCTCTTTGCGCTGTGGCTCAAGGATTTCCTGCTTGGATTTCTTATCCCAATCAAAGAGAATCTTCACTTTGATATCAAATTGGACACAAACGTTTTGCTATTTACATTGGGATTAACAGTAATCACCACTGTATTTTCCGGTCTACTTCCCGCGTTCCGCGCCGCGTGGATCGATCCAGCGGAAGGGCTCAAAGACCGGGCGGCAGTAGGCGTTCCCCGGCTTCGTCTTGGAAAATTTCTGGTTTCCATTCAAGCCGGCTTATCCGTGCTGTTGGTCGTAGGAGCCGGATTGCTGATTCAAACATTCGTGAATCTAAAAACGCTCGATCCAGGTTTTGACGCGGACAATGTTCTTCTGTTTCATTTGAACGCCGCCCAGGCGGGATATACGGATAGACAACTGGTGGATTTCTATGAACAGACGCAAGAATCATTGATGGCGATTCCTGGGATCGAATCAGTTGCTTTTCCGACTTGTCAT
>CAXXSM010000150.1:0-106192 GCA_963663405.2 bacterium
CTCTCCTATATGGTCAAAAAGAGCAGCCTTTCCGCCAAAGATGTCGAAGAACTGCGTTCTATTCTCGACAATTATGAAGAGGAGCCGGAATGATGTTTTCACTCGATTTCATCAATCAATTGGGAGAATCATGGGCGTCCTTCATGTGGTACCAGACGTTGGATTCAACGCTGGTTCTGACGGTGATCGGCGGCTTGTGGTTGATGATCCGCAAACGTTCATCGGCGCAGCTGGGGTATTGCCTGTTCCTGCTGGTTCTGCTTAAACTAACCGTTCCCGGCCAGTTTTCACTGCTTGGTGTGATGGAATATCTTTTCCCGGATCATGCCGTGACACGCGGCGCTGGTGGCTTCGAACTCGTTATCGATGAGAGGGAGAATGCAACATCCGCCGGAGACCAACAATCTGCGGAGGAACAGATTAATACAGCCGTCACGTCCAATTCATCGTCATTCTTCTGGTCGAAGATATCCATCATGACCGTTTTTTATGACCGTGTGGAGTGTAATGGTGGCGCTGCTGCTTGGGCGGTTTATTTGGATGCAGTGGCGGATGTTTCGCCATACACGGAAGGCCAAGTCCGTCCGGGATCGCGAGTTGCTGCGGCATTTCGAGCAGCTAAAGAAGATTGCGGGAATAAAAAAGCCGATCCGTCTGTTGACCGGTTCCTGGGTGACGTCGCCGGTTGTATGGGGATTGTTCCGGCCTGTTTTATTGGTACCCCATAATATGTCTCTACGATTCACCGCCAATCAGATTCGATGGATCTTGTTGCATGAATTGGCTCACATCCGGCGCCATGACAATATCGTTGTGATTGCGCAACGAATTATACAGATAATTTTCTTCTTCCATCCAGGAGTCTGGTTCGTGAATTGGATCATCGACCAGCAGCGGGAATACGCGTGTGACGACGTGGCTCTGCAGGGCTCGAATTCGTCACGCAAGGATTGCGGCGAAGGTTTTTTAGGCGTGGTGTTGCAGGCGAACGGGCTGCCGACATTCGTAGCGGCCTCAGTCGGTATGATCAACACAAAAACCTTAATAAGGAGAAGACTGATGAGAATTCTAGATAAACACCGAAAATTGAAGGCGCAGCTGTCATACACCGCCATGTCGCTATTGATGGTTCTGACTGTCATTGTGATTCCATACGGCGGCCGGCTCGCTATCGCGCAAACAATGGAATGGACGGAAATTTTAATCGACGAAAGCATGCGACCACCAGCAAGGCTTGAACATCAAATGTGTTACGATTCCGCCCGTGATGTTATGGTCATGCATGGAGGAAAAGGAGAATACTCTGTTAAATTACATGACACATGGGAATTTGACGGAGAAGAATGGAAACTCGTTTCCATGGATGGACCTGCCCGGTATAAGCATCGAATGGTATACGACGCCGCCCGTGGAGTGTGCGTGTTATTCGGGGGATATGGAACCAGCTTGACCGATCCTCACGCCGATACGTGGGAATGGGACGGTCAACATTGGAAACAGGCCGCTCCAAACACCGAAGAATTGGGAGGATTTCCCGGTATGGCCTATGACCCAAGCCGCCAAAAAGTGATCCGTCATGGAGGTGGATTGGACAAAGAAGGCGGTGGAGAAATTATCAAAAAATATAACAGCACATTCGAATGGGATGGAAGCGCATGGAACAAAATCGCGGAAGGACCGGCTGGACCCGCTATTATGGTCTATGATACAAATAAGAATAGATTGATACTCTTTCATTATGAACGTATTGAATCCCCACCTCGTATAAACAATGTTTTATGGGAGTTCAACGGAACCGAATGGGAAAAAATCGATTTCGACGACTCGGTTGAAGCATATTACACTCCCGCATACGCATTTGATGAATCTCGCGGACTCACCGTTACATTCGGTGGAGTGAGAAATAGGAATTGGGGATTCTCTGAGTATTATGTGAGCGATCAAACGTATGAATGGGATGGATGGGACGTTTTTCTTATTTATACAGCACATAGGCCACTGGCGCGAAGCGGCGTGGAAATTGCGTATGACTCCAAACAGAACAGAATGATTTTGTTTGGAGGAGGCCAAGGCACATCCATTTATTATAATGACACATGGGCATACAGCGCGGAACAGAGCGGCATCTCCAAGAGTGTGTGGCAGTTGTATTGATTGGTTAGGTAATTAGACTGAAGGCTGAAGACTGAAGGAAAATCCTTTGGCCTTCGGCCTTTGGATCGCATATTTACGCTTCACACTCATCTCCTATGAACGATCAATTCCAGTCTAGGTAATAGAAATTCCAAACTGGACTGGAACTCGCCGGATTCCCTAACAACAGATATACAGCGCCCGCGTCTTCTCGATCTGGATAGTCATATCCAGGATCGCCGAGGATAAGATCGTCCGCCTCATCATTGTTGAGTTTCATGAAGTAGGCGCCGGTTCCTAATAATTGGTTGTTTACGCCGCCTTTGATGAAGTAGTTATATCCACCATTTTCTAAATCGATTTTACGCAGCCATTCTTCGCGGCCACGGAAAAGATAGACTTAACCATTCCCATCCTTTCGAAATTGAAGATAAGAGAGATTCTTCCCAATATCATGCAGAAATATACAAATTAATTGAACTAACGAATGATTATTAAGGCTGGCTTAGATATGATTGTTCGGATAAGCGAAGTGGAGAGCTGAGTGTGAAGCATCGAAAGCGGAATTTGAAAGTGAACTGTTCTATGGTTCTCTTATCATAACAATTCCCAGACTGCGCTGGCGGACGATGTTGACGGAACGATTTTCAATACTTTCCCATTGTTTCCAAATGGGCCGAGGGCGCTTGACGCGCAAACATAAATGGCGCCGTTGCGGTCTTGCCCAAATCCTTTCAAATACAAACCAAGGGAATCATCATTCGCTCCGAGATGGAATTCATAGATCTGATTCGATGAATCGAGATAGAAGAGGCGTCCATTGGGATTGCTAAATCCAGTGGAAAAATCTCCAAAAACATAGAACCCGTTCAACTCGGGAATGGCTGTGTCATGGTACACAAATCCACCGACGATCGCGGTTCCATCATCATGATCGTATTGCGCGATGGGATCAATCAACGGCTCTGGCGGCAAAGGGGCGGCGGGTTCCGTTGCGATGAATCCACTGCTCGATCCATTCGCGTCAAAGAAAAATGATCCTTCCTTGTGACGCCAACCATGATTTTCACCATTCGATACGACAGTGATTTCCTCGACCAGGTTTTGACCGACATCAGCTACATATAAAATTCCGTTGGGATCGAAACTGAAACGGTAGGGATTACGGAATCCATAAGCGTATATCTCATCCACTCCCTCTGTCCCAACAAACGGATTATCCGGTGGAACGCCATACTGCCCATTGGCGGAGTTATCACCATTCACATCGATCCGAATAATCGAACCAAGGATCGTATTGATGTTTTGCCCATTGCCTTCCTCACCATGTCCCTCTCCTTGGTCGTCCGCCGCGCCTCCATCACCCAATGCGATATAGAGAAAGCCATCCGGTCCGAACTGCAGGCCACCGCCATCATGGTTGAATTGCGGTTCATCGATCCGTACTAATTCACGACGGGAACTGACTAATACTTGATTGGGATTGGCTGAATCCGTAGTCCATTCGGCAATGACGCTTTGATGATTATGCGCGCCGGATGTCAACGGGACCGTAAAATCGGCGATGGATTCAACGGGTTCCGATGTGAAAGTATAGAGTTTTTGATTGACGCTGAATTCAGGATGGAAAGCCAACCCGAGCAGTCCGCGTTCATCGTAATCGTTTTCATCAAACGAACCACTGATTCCAAGGGGAACCAATCGATCAGACACATCAAGGAAGGGAACCGCCAGCGGCGCGCCATTTACCAAAACCGTAACAATACCGGTTTGATCGTACACAAACAATCGCCCCGTTCCATCATCCGGTTCTACAACGCCCAAAGGCGAAGTCAAGCCGTCAATCAGCGTTTCCAACTCGATTGTGATGGTTCCTTTTGGGATATCCGGTAGAGGATCGCCAATGGGAATTCCTTCACCGAAAACGTTGAAATCGCCCCGCATTGTGCTTGCGTGATTTCGGCAGCGATATCCCGGCGTATTGCCCTGTTCTCTCATTGCGGCGATCAGATTGGATGTCAGCGTGAATTCCACATACCCATCACCAAAGTCCTGCCAACTGACATCCGCGTCGGTCTCGAAGGATCCTTCAAAAGAGCCTTGTGAAAGGAGAACAATATCGCTTCCAGTCACCGCTCCCTTGGCCAGGATATCAAGCGGATGAGGGCCTGGATTTACAATAAAAATACGGTACCGCTTATTCATGATTAAGTTGATTGCTGGATCATTCGCGGGTAGCGCATCCGTATAGAGATCAGAGGAGGATACACTTGTCAAAGTGTAGTCAATGAAACTGTTGTTGTCGAAGGTCCACTCGTAATCATACGCCAATGAAGTGGACGTTAAAAGACTTAAATAAAAGACGGCGCCGAATAGACGCAGGATCGATCTACACATTTTTCCTTGTCTATAAGGACGCTGTTTAGATAAAAGAATGGGAATCATTATGTTTTTTCCTTTCATTCATTAAACCGGTGTAATTTGTCGTATGTTCTATTGATTCAATAAAAAATCATGAGGCAATGTTGCTTCACGACCTCTCATGGGGCGTTTTACTCCTTTCCAAGAGCCAAATACTCAGAAGAAAACTGCCTAAATCTATGATCTACAAGGCCCATATATTTGCGCCCAAATTCAAAAGGCTTATACACTAAATTTATATCTTCTCATTTTTCAAAAGCAACAAAAAAATAGGTTTGCGCAATTGTACGCATAGAAAGAAGGTGTTATTTTCAGCTGAAGAAAAGAGTTTTGTTGGTTATCTAAATAGGGAATACAATTGAAGTTGTGTTTTTCTTCCGGAGCGTAAAATCAGTAGGAATAAACTTTCGACGACCAGCGGTAAATATCGCCCTGGCTGACAATTCCATTGCTTGGATTGTATGGAGTCACCGCGAGTAAATTAGCGAGAGCAGGTTCGCAAACGGGGCAATCGGAGCCACCGGTATGAACGTCAGCCGGTGGAAAATAGTGAATCTGCGCCAATTCTCCATCGGGTCCGGAACTGGCGATCATGGCGAATTTATCTCCTAAATCGATCGTGCCTCGAATCCCGGCGCGGTCCGCCCGTCCATAACAATACGCTTTGGAACCTGGGATTTCCTCCATATCGATCCACGCCGCGCCGTTGTTGTAGGAATGAGGAAATGGATCGTTAGGGATACTTCCGATATACGCTACGGGCGTTGTCAGACGGTAAAAGCGACTGGCAAAATTCATTTCTTCAGTAGTATTGGAATATGGATTGGGAAATACGTTTCGATCGATCCGGTAAGTTTCCAGCGCGGAAAACAGCGCGCGTGATTCTTCCACTACGCGAGCGACTTTGGCCCGTGTCAAAGCCGAGAGAAAATTGGGAACGGCGATCGCCGCTAAAATGCCAATAATGGCGACTACGATCAGTAACTCGATCAAGGTAAATGCAGTATTTTTTCCCATCGTAAAACCTCTTTTCCATTATGGGAATCCAACCGCCGTCCCCGGAGAGCCGCTCCAGAGACGGCGGATTGAATAGTCTATTTCACCAGTGACCAATAAGGGATGTGAGAGGTCACTTCCAAGGGCAGTGTGGATAAGAAATATGGCGCCGGTTCACATGGAAACGTCTCCATTGTTAACATGGTAACATCCACCACGGCGATTAAATCGGTTTGAGTGAGCCCCAGATAGGCTTTTTGGCTATCCGGGGAGAAATCCTGCGCGAAGAATCCCACTTGGCTTGGAGTGGAAAGAGGAAATTCTTTCACGATCGTCATATAATCCGGTGAAGATGGATCGCAATTAATAACGTGGATTAATTGCGTTTCTTGATCCCCGGGCATATTGAAATCCCCCGCGACAATCCACTTACCGTCGGGGCTATACGCAAATCCCTTGCAACTGACGCTTTCAACCGTTTTCATCTCTTCCGTTTCCAAGTTGATGGAATAGAAATAACTCCCTGGTTCACCATCCCAGTGACAGTTGCCAACGATATACCGGCCGTCTGGAGAAAGTTTCAACGAGGGGGTCATATGCCCTTCGGTCGTAGAAATCGTTTTGAGATGAACGTCTTTTTCAGCGCCTTCCGTTCCAAAAACTTCTACACCGCCCGCGCAGGCGATATAAACCTTTTTCATCATGGGTGAATAGACAACAGAATGAGGCAAAGGGAGAATATCCGAATGTGTTATCCGGATGGTTTTCGTGAGTCCATCAATAATATCCACACCGCCGGGACTATCCGTTCCATTAAAGCGTGTAGCGTAAATATCGTATCCCGATTCGGTCGTTGGAAAACCAACTGTGGCGTGATGATGCCCCCCCTCGAATGTCTCGATTTCCATTGTCTCTGGATCGATCAGACTTACCGTGTCTTCCCCATCATTTGCTACGCAGAACCGGTTATCCGGCGTCACGTAAGAATGAAACGGATGCGCGCCGGTTTCCAGCGTACGCGTACAAAGAATAGAACCAGGATACGCGCTGTAATCAAACGCTTCGACGGTTCCTCCTTCTTCAGAATCACCATCTGGACAGGAGACAAAAAATTTCTTTACGGATGGAATGGCTCTGATAAAACGAGGCGTATTCTCCAGAACCGAGCCAGAGGGTTCATATGAAAACACTATTGTTCCATCCGGTTCGTATACGGTGATCATTTTGTTGATATCGTTCCGGTGACTAACGGCGATGAGGTGATCCGCCGCGAAAACTTCAATACAACAAAATAATCCAGCGATTGCAAGCGAAAAAAATGTAAGGCTTCGATAGGTCAATATCAATTCAATTATTCTTTTCATTATCGTTTTGCTCCTAATAAATAGATAACACCCATGTCATGATAGAAATCATGACAAAGCGAAAACCAGTCATTCAAATAGCATGACTGTTCATGTAAAAGAAACTGGAAAAAAGCAAGATTACAGAATGATAGGAGGTCCCCTAGGGAAACAGGGACGAACACGGCGGACTATAGGCGTTTCAATGGGAATCTTAGCAAAGCATTGATCGTTCTCAGCAAAACAGAACGTTTTACCCTTAATAATGAAATTTCGCGCAATTTGAAGGACTCTACAGATCTCACATTCATGATCGCCACATACGGCATGTTCAAGATGATCGATCGCGGAGTCTTCTAGATGAATTAAATCTGATTGATGGGAGGGAGTGATATGCGGGTGATGGTGTATGGACGCAAGGAGAATGACTCCGCAATGAGCTAGCAAAGCGGCCCAAGCGCTGAATCGCTGAAAACGTTTTGAGAGCCATGTATCCATAGGTGATTTTTTACCCACTACGATCATAGTAGAAGATGCGGATAGAAATGTCAAGCGAGTAAAAATGTCAATGTAGTGGACACTGTGGACTTACGAAATCGTTTTTGATGATCCATTCAATTCGCACAGCAGGATTGTTTCAAAAACAGTTTATTCTCCAATCGTAATCATTCCCTCGATCCAATCGCGCAGGTCCCACTCTCCCATCGACACATCCGCTGTCAGGATATACTGCCCCGGCTTTGCGTTTTGAGGAGCGGTGACGGTCATTTTTGCAATCCCTTCCGCAAGAGGAGCGAGGGTGAGTGATAGTTTTTTGGTTTCAGCTTGCCAGCCTTTTGGAATATGAGGACAGATGGAAAAAGTCCCTTCTTGATTGGAGTGGTTCATGATACGAATCCCTATTTCCGCTTGGGCGCCGGCTTTAATCGCTGTTCCATAAGGATAAAATCGCGCCCAGCCTTCATCGATTCCATAGTTTGGATCGTCCCACGGGAACAATTCGCGCAAGAGTTCCACTCGTTCATTGAGTGTGGCGATCATACGATCGATCTGCTTTTGGGAAAACCGGAACGTGGGAACAACGTGTTCGTTAATCAATAAATAATCCGGTTTCATCTTTTTTAAAACGTCCAGACAATAAAAATATCCCATATCCGGATGCAGGAGATTTCGATTCAATAAACAGTAATCATCAATGCCGGAGGGGGTAAACGAATCACCGATAAAGAAGATCGTCTCCCCGCCGTCTTTTTTCACAACTAGACCGCCGTGATAAATCGTTTGTCCAGGATGATAGGAAAACGTAAACGTGAATTCGTTCCAGCGTAGAATACTTCCTTCCGGCATCACTCTCAGATTGTGAATAGGATTCGCCGTCATCGCAGGCAGGCGGTACGCGGATGGACATTCCAGAATATCGCGCTGCTCGGAACAGGCGTAAACCGGGCAACCAAAAATTTCAGAGCCAGCCATCGCTTGATCGGTATGATCATCGTGGTAATGCGTAATATAAATCCCTTCGATTGACCGGACGCTTCCTTCCTTGATTAACTCTTGTACTTTTTTGATAATGTTCTGGCTTCCACAGTCGATCAGAAATCCGGATTTGTCTTCGGATACGATCAGGCGTGTGTTACTGATGGGAATGATCCATTCCGGAGGGCGTTCGTTCAGCGTCTCTGCGAAAGGCATCCAATCGATTTCCGCGTCCGGCCCCATCACGCGCCGGGCGCACGTGAGGATGTGATCGTCGCCAAAATACCAGCGCAACGCGTTAATGCTCAGATAATTTTCGTAGGCTTTTTCAAGCCGCTTGATAAGCCGTTCAATCGCCGCTTGCGGGTTTTTAATGATAGGACCGCGCGCGGGTATAATCAGATCCGGTTTGCAATCCGCCACCTTGCGCAGGCTTTCCACCAGTTGGCCGATTCGTCCCGCGTAGCCATGGTAGCCGCGTATTTTCGCTTCGGGGATGGCGTCTTGCAAGCTATACCAATCGAGAATCTTGCCATCGCCATAGATCAAGTCTCCCGTAAACGCGATGGTTTTTCCATCGATCTTCATCAAATAACTCACCGCCCCGCGTGTGTATCCGGGCGTATCCAACACACGAATGGGAATTCCCTCCCATTCAAGGTTTGAATCTTCATTTACGGTTCTTGCGATAGGGAGCGGCGCCGTGAGGATTTTCGTGGTCTGCTGGGCGTAATCGTGAAACCGCTTTGTGGCGAACGCATTCCAAAAATCATGAACGCTGGTGAAGAGAGAAATTTCCTTTGCTGGGACAACCGCCTTCGCGCCGTTTTCAACAAGAGCGCGTCCAGCCCAAACAACATCGCGCCGGTGGTGTGTGAACAAAACCATATCCACCGGAATTGGCTCCATCGCAGGATACCCATAAACAGCGAGTGTTTTTCCATTGCGTTCTAATACAGCGCCGTTTATTGGGCCATGATATACACGTAGACTTTCGCTGATGGTCTCCATTTCTCCTGAGAACGCAGAGATTGAATTGGAATAGAGAATTACAGCGGAATAAATGAAAATCCAAAACCGGTTATTCATAACTTTCACCTTATACACATTACATTAGGGGGGTATTGATCACCTTACTCGCTGGATCGGTGAGTCAATCGCCGCATAGAACGGGTAAGATCGAGTAATGATCGTAACGCCTCATTCACGGAAGCGGAATCCTGGAAAGCCGCTGCGATATCTGGATCAAGAACGACAACGTTGGAGCCTTCTTCCAATAAGCGCTTGGTATATTTCCCACGCGCGGCTTTTGAATAATCAAAGTCATACTCTGGGCGCAATTCATCATGATTCTCTTGCTGTTTCTCTTTCATGCCGTTTCCTTTCATACGCAGTCGCTAATCGTGCGCTAATGATTCGTATGTTTTCTCCTCTATGCGTATGTGAAATAACAAGCAAACGATCGTTAATAGAAAAACCGATAGTAATAAAACGATGTTCTCCAATTGAGTGATCCGGATCATCAAATGTTGCCGAAAGCGGATCGTAGAACACGGTTACCGATTCCTTAAAGGATACACCATGTTTTATCAAGTTTCGTTTTTCTTTTTCTTGATCCCATTCAAATTCCATTCTATTGCCCCTATATTAAAAAACAATAGACTAAATGAATCATCCCGCTTCGAGATCAATCACAGCCGCGCCGTTGATTTTTCCTTGTTTTAAGCGAAGCAGAACTTCGTTCGCTTCATCCAGGTGGAAGATTTCTGTGTGCGTTGTTACGGGGATCTCGGCCGCTGCTTGGAGAAGATCTCGTCCATCTTCGCGGGTATTGTTCGCGACGCTTTGTACGCAGCGTTCGTAATAGAGATGCTCGCGGTAATCCAGTTCGGGTGTGGGTGACATATGAATCCCGGCCAGCGCCAGTTTTCCTCCATGTTCTAAGACGCGCAGCGCTTCCCGCACTAAATACCCAGCGGGAGCGAAAATGATCGAGGCGTCCATTTTTTTTGGTGGATCGTCCTCCGCTCTCCCCGTCCAAACGGCGCCCAACTGTTTCGCCAAATCGCGATGTTCCTGGCTGCGGGTAAATACGTAAACTTTACATCCCAGACTCCGGGCGATCTGAATTGTGATATGCGCCGAGGCCCCGAAACCATACAATCCCAGGCGTTTTCCCTTTCGCGCGCCGCTTAGACGGAACGCTCGATAACCGATAATTCCCGCGCACAACAACGGCGCGCCATTCGCGTTCGCGATTCGCTCAGGAAATGGATAGACAAAAGATTCGGGAGCGAGAAGGTATTCGGCGAATCCCCCGTTCACATCATATCCCGTAAAGTGGGCGTTCTCACAAAGATTCTCCGCGCCGTCTTGGCAGAAGCGGCACTTCCCACAGGTCTCATGCAGCCACGCCACTCCCACAGTGTCTCCGATTGTATGAAGCGTCACATCCGGTCCTAAAGCATCGATGGTTCCTATCGCCTGGTGACCGGGAATCACAGCGCCACGGAATGGGAGATCACCTTCCACGACGTGCAGATCCGTCAGACACACTCCACATACCTTAATCCGCAGCCGGACTTGCTTGCCAGCAGGTTCCGGCATTGGAAGATCGACGAGTCTGAGGGGGTTGGATTCAATCGGCGCTGGCCGTTCTACACGCATGGCCCGCATGGTTTGTTCTCCTTCAATTCACTATGCAATGAAAAAGGGGAGCGGTTATTCACTCCCCTTTTGCGCGATATTCAGTTCGTATGGAAACTCAATCATGAATGAAAGAGGAGATTTATTCCTCATCCTCTTTCTGCTTTTGAAAGAATTCCGGAATCATCCAAAAGGGTGCGCTGATGAACCATAACAGAGTCGCCCAATTGAACCAGACTTTATATCCCGCAAAGTTCGCTTCGTAATTCTCCATTCCCATAAGAAAAACATACAAAGGCGCCGCGACGCAGATCAATAAGGCCACGATCGCCAATAGAGCCGCAATTAAACGAGTTTGATTCATGATTCACTCCTTCCTTACGCCTGCGCGGCGCCAGTATTCTTCGCGCCCCAGAGCATCGATAACAGGATGTAAAAGATCAACGAGAGGAAATATCCCGGCAGCCAGCGGAAGAATAAATGAATATTCATTGCGTTCATCGGCAGCCAGCAGATGAACAAGACGCCAAACCATGTAATTAACGCCGGCCAGTTGAATAGCATCGCCCGTTCATCAGCCCAGTATTGCTTAAGTCCCAACCGGGGGAACAACCAATGCTCAGCGACAACAATCGCGCCAATGGGCATCAGGATTAAGCCATAAATCGCGACGAAGTTGAGCAGATTCATGACAAACGCCGGAAAACAAGCCATGATTGTCGCGACGACAAACGCGACGATCGTCGTCACCCACCGAGGCCAGTTCGGCGTTACGATCTGCAACGCCAAGCCGGAACGGTAAATCGTCGGATTGGCCGTGGTCCATCCCGCGATCACGACGGCGATCGCGCCCGCTAACCCACAGGCGTTGTACGCCATTGGACCAGGTTCGATCTTCGCGCCGTACGCCGCCACCATAATTCCTGAGCAAATCCACGCGAGGAAATGTCCTAGATACATCCCCAGCGCCGAATAGAGACCGTAGCGCCAGGTTCTCGCGTACCGGAAAAGCGCCATGTCGGATAAACCGACATGCATGGCGAGATTACAGAACCAGGAGAAGAATATGACGTGCCAGAGACCGAGTTTCTCCGCCCCTTCCGCCGGAATCCCGTTCCATATTTTCGTCTGGGCGATCTCCCAAAATTCTCCGATAGTTTTAAAGTCTCCCAATTGGGGGAGAACCGCCAGCGCGCCTGCAACAAAGACTAAAAACATCCACGGCACGCACACGCTGGAGAATTGACTCACCCGTTTAAAACCAAGAACCGCCACGGTTCCTACAACCGCGCCGACCAGAAACACGACCAATACCCATCCCACACTATTGGGGTAAATATCACCGAGACTCGGCATTTCAATATTAAACGGGATTCCTACGGCTGTGGCCGCCACAGAGATCATCGCCCCGGCAAGAATACAAAACAGAAACGCGTTCGCGAGGCTATAGATAACCATGACGCCAGGACCGGCGATCTTTCGCAGGTACCAGTAAAGCGTTAAGCGCGTCTGGACGGCGATGGGCGCGCAGAGAAACGTCCACGATAAAACCGCCAGCAGGTTTCCTATTAGCAATCCGATTATTAGATCTTTCGCCCCCACCCCATTAATGACGAAAAACGCGCCGATTACAAACTCCGTTCCCGCCACATGTTCTCCGGCAAAGATCGAGGCGAATCGGCCTCCACTGTGCAGTTGATTTTCCTTAACCGGTTCCCGATCGAATTCATACAATTTGTCTAGCCGGTTCACAATCCCCGGCGCTGAATCTTTACCAGACACGCTCTTCTCTCCTATTCGTATTAAGATTCAATTAAAAAAAGTAACAGGTCATTCACATGAAGTGATAGAGTAACAATCATCACCAAGCAAGGCACCATTGAGTGAATTCTCCCCCCAAGCTTGGGGGAGGACTCTATAACTCCAAATGTCTAACCAATTACGAATAAATAAACAAAAGCTTTGATGGCGATTATACGGTGAAGGCGTCAGATGATTCAAGGAGAGGAACACAACAGAAAATAAAGGAAAGCGGAATCCAACCGATGTGGAATAAAAAAGGGATTTAAGATTGGCCTTCAAAAAACCAAAGCCGCCCATAGATTCGCTTGTCACCATTTTGGATAGGGATGGTGCGGCATTCGATTGTTTTCGTTTTCGCCTGACTGACAGTCAGTTGGAAGGTGTATTCTTTTTGAGGCTCCTCATCCATGGAAACAAATATTTTCGTCCATTCGGCTTCCGAAAGAACGCTGCATTGGCCTAGAAAAGAGAGAAATTCCGATCTTGTTTTCCCAGTAAACTCCTCTTCATTGGTCTGAAACAGAGTATAAAAATTCTCATTCGCCAAGGAGACGAGTCCCGACCGGTCCGTAATGACCACGCCAAAGGGAATATGGCGCAAGAGTGAGAAGAACCGCCGGTTTTGCGCTGCGAATTCCGTAGTGCGGTCACCGAGAGAGAGGAGCGCCTCTTGCAGTTCCGCCGTGCGGTTGTGCAGCTCGGCGTTCGATTCTTCGAGTTGATGTTTCAGATCGAGAAGTTCCTTATTCGTTGTTTCCAATTCCTGGTTTTTCTCTTCATAGAGAGAAAGGGTTTGGACCAGGTTGAGGTTTTGCATCCGCAATTCTTCAGAGAGGGTAGGATTCTGACGGGAGGAAAATTTCTTCTGCAAGAAATCGACTACATTTCGGGCAAGGTTTTTTGACGCGACGGGTTTTCTTTTCTGGAGGCGGATTGTGGTTCCCTGCCCTGGTTCGGACTCGATCGCGATCGAATCCATCAACCGCTTCATGGCGGCGATACCACGGAGAGCGGTTTGGGAACTTCCTTTGGATTGGAGCAGTTCCTCCTGTTTTTCCTCTGTTAGACCTGGTCCCTGATCGTTCCCCTCCACCTCAAGCAGGAATGTGTCATCATCCGTTATGAGGGAGAACGAAATGGAACCTCCTCCTCCATGCTCCAGGATGTTTTTTCCCAATTCAAAAACCGATGTAGTCACTTGTAACTGCTGCGTGACATCAAAGCCGAGCTCTTCACAAATTAATCGAACCCGATCCCGGGCGGAAAGAATATCTTTCTCATCCTGGATCTCGTGCGAATAGATTTTCATTAAAATTCACCGCTGCTAACCGAGAAAACAAGGGAGAATCAGGAATCGGGGAGAAGTGTATCATCCCCCCCCAAAGGGATATCTAATTCCTCTGTTACTTCGTGAATATAATTCCCAAGCCGTTCCATTTTACTCAGAGATTCGATTTCGTCTCCCTTGTCTGTGGCTGTGGCGTCTTCCTCGACGACGAAGTAACGGCCCGCGCCTTCTTCTTGCTCCTCGGTTTTCTCTCCTACGTAAAAGATTGATTCTCCAATGGGAATGCCATCCGCATAGACGGTGGCTCTCCATTCTCCTTCTCCACCCACCTGCAGCATACGGTCCATTTCAAAATAAACGCCTAGAGGGTTTTCTCTAGGGTAACGAACGGTTTCCGTCAGCACGACCGAATCGAGCGGATTGGTGAGTTCGTAGTAGATAATATGCTGTTTGTCCTCCTTGGCCAACTGCGCCACGACGACAACTCGTGGATCAGTTTCCGGGAGAAATTGATCCGTCACGCCCACCCACCGTTTGTCTTCCGTCAAACCTTTGCAGGTGAAGACGTCGTGATAGACGGCGGTTGCCGGTTTCATCACAATTGTACTTGGCGCTGAGCACCCTCCAATCAACAATCCCAGGCCAAAGATATACAGAGGCGCGAATCGAAATGGCATTGGACTCAAGTTCCTTTCGTTATAGACATTTATTCTACCCATGTGGAGCGTCTCAGGTCAAGCGGCGGCGCTACTTTCTTCTCCGGCATGGTTGTTGCTTCAAGATAATAAATTGAAACGGTCTTACCGCTCTCTCGTCCTAACGTTTCATTAAGACATGTGGTTACAAACCCAGTGCGGATTCAATCAGGGAAGATAGAATTTAGTATATAGCCACTTGATTTTGAATACACCAATCGAATCATCAACCACTGAAGAGACATTTTACCTCCCCAGGAGGAAGAAAATGGGATAAAAACAGAAGAAATAGACGAAATGGGATAAAACCGGAAAAATTTGCTTGACAAGGAATTTTTTGACTACCTATAATATAGAATCTATTATAGTTGCGAGCCATGAATTAAGGAGGTTTATCAATGGGCGACGTACCGGAACAACCCACTGGTGAACAGCAGGAAGAGAAGCCTAAAAGTAAGATGCCGATCATAATCGCCGCGATTGTGATCCTTCTCGGCGTGGTCTCGATTATCGCCATGACTCTTCTTGGAGGCGAACAGAATCCCGATGTATCGATCGAAAGCACGCCGAAACCCGTGTATTACAAGTTCATGTTTGAAAAACCATTTACCTGCAATTTGGCTCCACCGGATTCAGAATATATTTTTACTGTAAATATCGCGCTTGAAATCAAAGGTAAAGGCGATTCTTCCGAGACGGATGCTTTGAACGAGATCGGAATCGAAGGTGGAAAAGACAAGCAGGATCCCAAAAGCCAAATGACACTGGTTCGGGCGATTATTCATGATAAGCTTTCAAGCAAAACCCGTCTCGATGTGCAAAGTCCAATCGGCCGGGAGCAGCTTAAAGGAGAGATCAAGCGTCTACTTAACGATCTACTGGAAAAAGCCGAAATCGTCAGCGTAATTTTTGTGTCAAACGTGGTCACATAAGGGCGCTAAGAGTCAACCCATTCTCCGGCGGAAAGAAAATCAATTATGGCGGATATCCTCTCTCAAGGTGAAATCGACGCGTTGTTATCCGCGTTCGCTACCGGCGAAGGCCCCGCTGATATCGATACGGAGGACGATGAACATATTCGGGAGGTGAAAGTTTACGACTTTAATCACCCGGACCGGTTCTCCAAAGATCAAATTCGCACCATGCACAACCTGCACGATCATTTCGCGCGGGTTTTTTCCATTTCCCTCTCAGCCTTTTTACGGACAATCGTCGAGGTCAAGCTGGTCTCCGTCGACCAGATCTCGTATGAAGAATTTATCCGCTCCATTCCCAATCCGACCTATCTTTGCATTCTAAATATGGCCCCATTGGAAGGGAAAGCCTTGATGGAACTGTCCCCCACTCTCTCCTTTCCTGTCATGGACCGCCTCATGGGGGGACGGGGCAATGTTTTCAAGAAAAATCGTGAATTGACGGAGATCGAGCAGACGATCATCGAAAAAGTGCTCTACCGGGCCTTTGACTGCCTGCATGAAGCCTGGGCGAACGTAATTCCACTCAATATTTCACTTGAACAATCTGAAACCAATCCCCAGCTGTTGATGCAGCTCTATTTTCCCTCTGAAATGGTCATTCTGATGACCTTTGAGGTCACATTGCAGGAAATCTCCGGCACGCTGTCCTTTTGCATTCCCTATCCAACATTGGAACCGATCGCGAGTGAACTATCCACCACATCATGGTACGCGGCCACGCGGAAGGAACTTTCAGAAGAGCACGCGGAAATACTCTACGACCGGCTGCGCCGCGTGTCCATTCCCATTACCGCGTACGTGGGATCGTGCAAGATGTCTCTGAAAGAACTACTCGAATTACATAGTGGCGACGTTTTTCAGTTGAACTCACGCGCCGACGAGGATCTGGTGCTTCAAGTTGGGAATGAATACAGGTACTATGCGAAACCCGGCGTTTACAAACAACATAACGCTGTCAAAATTACCAAGGTCATTTCAGGCCCGGATGATGTGTAATATGAGCATATTGAATAAAGGAGAACGATCGTGTGCGCCGAAGCGCTCACCCAGGACGAAATAGACGCTCTCTTACGAGGTGAAACTCTCCCGGACGCGTCATCCAAAGATTCCGGTGGCGCCGCGCTCGCGGCGGAGGAAGAAGAGACCGTTAAATCTTTCTCCAGCATCGTCTCGAATTCGGGGATGGATGTACTGGGCGCCCTCATGGGTGGCGACGTTTCCTTTGAAGTAGAGGAATACAAGGAGATTGAAGCGTCCGCAATCGCAGAAGAGATCGAAGGAGACTTAGTAACCGCCGCTCTCAACTACAAAGGGATGGTTGAGGGACAAAGTCTGATCGTAATCTCTGTCGAAAACGCGCTGAAAATCGCCTCGGAAATGACGGGCGGCGGCGCGGAGAGCGAATTCGGTGATCTGGAGGAAAGCGCTTACAGTGAGGCTATTCAGAACATATTCAGTTCCACCAATACGCAATTAGCCCAGCAAGTCGGTGGTGAAATCTCTCTCGATCCACCTGAGATCGTCTGCAAACCACCGGATCTGACAGTGTTGGTCCCCGAATCATCGGAACCGGCTGTTCTTGTGAAATACAGCCTCGAATCGGCGTCGATGAGCGGGCCTCTGTATCAAATAATTCCGCGAAACCTGCTCAAATCAATTTCCCACGCATCCATCCCAGCCCCCGAATCCGCGGGTGAAGTGATGTCAGATTTAGGGGGATTAGAAGATTTCGATATGGGGGGTGGACCGCCGATTATGTCGCAACCCGCGCAGTTCGCTCCCGCTGGGGGAGAACAGCAATACACGGGCGCTGCGCCTTCGGTTGATATCACGAATCTCGATCTGATTCTAGATATCTCCGTTGAAGTCAAAGTCGAATTGGGCAAAACCGCTCGCAAGATTAAAGAAGTGCTCGAAATGGGCCCCGGCTCCGTGGTTGAATTGGACCGATTGGCTGGGGAACCTGTGGACATTCTTGTGAATGATAAACTCTTCGCCAAAGGCGAAGTGGTTGTAATCGACGAAAATTTTGGTGTGCGGATAACCGATATTCTCAGCATTCAGGAACGGATTGAAGCTCTGAAATAAGGATCAATCCGGCTATTGGGTTGAGGAACTATTGAAAATGGATCGCTGTTCGGATCTCAAATTAATCGATCTCTTATCGATGCGTCCCGGTTCACTTCTCCGGCCACATGCGGTGAAGGGTGATTTTGGATGCATGGAAAGTGAGACGCTATCACAAAACCGGGGATGGCGTGAAGAAATCTCCCATGCGATCTTTCCCCAGGGAGATTCGATTAAAATCCATAATTTCTCGAAACTCCTCGATATACCTCTATCCACCCAAATTCTGATCCGCCACCCGGATGGAAAAGTCGTTGAAATTCTCCGGCTCAAGGAACGGGCCTGGGAAACCGTTTTGGAACGGGCCGGGAACCGGGCGGATGTTTTGGTCAACGGCCGTGTCATTGCACGAGGAGAAATCGTCAATACCGCTGCTCAGAGTGGAATCTTAATCACAACGGTCGCAGCGTTGTCATAATTTTTTTGTGAGCCGCCAACTCCGGCGCGGGATAATTCTCAGCGTCCTTGATGGAATCCCGCCGGATGGCTGGTCTCTTATTTTTTAACAAACGCCGTTCGCGCTGAAACGGCGTTCGAATTTGGGTTTGAGGGCCGCAAGACCCAGCGTTTTCTTGCGGAGGGCTGGATCTGTGTGAATCCAGCGGAATCGGACTGTCATGGATAGCCGCCGTCTGTTTATTGTTCGCAGCGCAATAGGCGTATTGATTCTATTTGTCTCCGCAATGGAATCCATCACAGCGGAAAACAACCACAGGATTCAATCAGGAACCACCCATTCGTACGCCGCCGAAGCGCTCGCTCTTTCCACCACACCCACGGTCGAATCCGCATCAAATACACTTTTGGACCATAATAATAAAATCCTCAGCGGGATTTATTCGGCTTACGGTGATTCTCCGGAAACCAGCGATATTCGCGCCCAAAATCAAACCGATACACAACCTAACAATGAAAACATGCTTGGTTATATGGGCAAAATGTTAATCAGCCTTGCGTTTGTCATTCTGCTCGTGCTGGGTTTCGCATGGTTCGCCAAACGATACATTGTCAAAGACCGTACATTGGGCGGCAGTCATATTCATCTGCTCGCTTCCTATGCCCTTTCTCAGAAATCGCAGGTCCATCTTCTCCGTGTCGGGCAGGAGTGTTTTCTCGTTGGGGAAGGGGGCAGTTCTCTCACGATGCTTTCGAAAGTTGAACTACCGAGTGGTTCGCGCTCCAGTATGTCCGCGTTAAACGCGCAAGACGAGGACTATAACGAAGGAAACACACTGTCCAGAGAAACCGGAGAACAGACGGAATCTTTTGGAGAGCGTCTCTCGCAATGGCAATCCGCGCTGCAGGATAAAGATATGAGTCAGGAAGTGCGGAACAGCCTGCTCCTTTTAGGCAATTTGACACAACGTTTACGGAAGAAAGGGGGGCCTATGAATGAATGAAATCCAAACGCCCCTATGCGTAGTTTCCCCCCACATGGTTTCACACCAACCAACCTGTGAGACACAAGGGCGCTGGCAATGGATGAAACATCGCTGTTTCATTTGGATTTGGCTGGTCACGCTTATAGTGAGCCTCTTTTTCGCTGCAACAAGCGCAAACGCTCAGTCCGTAACTTCCATGCTGCCCAATATTGGGATTGATGGGGAACCTGCGCCTCAAGACGTTTCGATCACCCTGCAGATCCTGTTTTTATTAACGATTCTCTCACTACTGCCCAGCATTGCGGTGATGACGACATCGTTTATTCGCATCTCTATCGTTCTGGGATTGGTGCGCCGGGCGATTGGAACACAACAAACGCCCTCCAACGAAGTGATTGTTGGGCTCTCGTTGTTCATGACCTTCTTCATCATGTCGCCGGTGTTTCAGGAAATTTATGACGGAGCGCTGGGCCCCTATCTCGCGGAAGAGATTAAACCTCTCGAAGTGGGCGACACAGACGCATTTGGAAAAACCGTGACGGAACGGCAGCTGCCATTCTTTGTCATGCTTCAACGGGCGATCATGCCCATCCGCACATTTATGTGGCAGCAGATCGGTTTGGAGAATTCGATGGATGTGGGAACATTTATGGTGATGGCGAATATTGAAAAACCGAACGATCTAAATGATGTCCCCACGCATGTGCTCATACCGGCGTTTATGATCAGCGAGTTGAAGAAAGCGTTCATGATGGGATTTATGATTTTTATTCCCTTTCTCATTCTGGACATCGTGACTTCATCCGTCTTGATTTCGATGGGTATGTTCCAATTGCCACCCGCGTTTATCTCGCTTCCCTTCAAGATTCTGCTCTTCGTCTTAGTGGATGGATGGAGTGTTCTCGTCAAAGCGCTGGGTTTATCGTTCTTCCAAAACATGACTCCGATTTAGGCGCCGTCATTGAGTGGAAGGGAATTTTCTTATTCGGCACAGAGCAAAGAGGTGACACGTAAAGGAAAAATCGAATGAACGAAATGAAAGTAATTGAACTGGGACAATTAATGATGTTCAACGCGCTCATCATCAGCCTTCCCCTTTTAGGAATCGGGTTGATTGTCGGTGTATTGATCAGCATCGTGCAGTCCGCCACGCAGATTAATGAGCAAACCTTAACCATTGTGCCCAAACTGCTGGTGGTCGGATTGACGATTATGTTCCTTATGCCGTGGTTGATGGAGCGGATTTTGGATTTAGCGACAATGCTGTTCAATCAAATCCCCGATGTCGCGAGAAACCGGTAAAAACCAATGACGATTCTACCGGCGCCATATGACACAACCTTTTTGACGTTTTTCTTTGTTTACGTCCGGGTTAGTGTCGTCGTCTTTACAATGCCGGTTTTAGGGAACACCACCGTCTCACGGCCAATCCGCGCCGGCATCGCATTCTGGGTGACGATGGTTCTTATCGGCCACCTGATGGGACTGAGTGAAACAAGGGAAGGTCTTGTCTCCGAAGTCGAACGCGGATATGACGGCTTGGTTGATTTCGCGATCGCCGTGGCGGGGGAAGTTGTCATTGGCCTTGTTCTAGGATTCATCGGCCAGATTCTCTTGCACACCATAGGCATCGCGGGTGAGATTATCGGTCAGCAGGCCGGTTTTTCCGCCGCGTCCGTCTTCGATCCGATCACAGGTCAGGATATTTTTCTTATGGCTCAGATCAATACATGGGTCGGGACTCTTGTATTTCTTATTATAGGTGGGCCGGAGATCGTCATTTCTGTACTGGCTGACAGTTTCAAGATTCTAAAACCGGGGGAAGGATTCCCCGTCGATGGATTGGCCGAAGGCGCATGGGAGGTAATGTTGTTCAGTGAAGGGCGGCGCTACGCGATGGGAACGATTATGTATAAAGTCGGTGTACAGATCGCCGCGCCGCTTGCGGGTTCAATGATTCTGATCAGCGTCGCCGAGGCGTTTATGGCGCGCACCGTTCCTCAGTTGAACATCATGGCGGTCGGATTCGCGATCCGGATTTCCATGAGTTTGCTGATTTTACTTAGTATGTTTCAGTATAGCACATTGACGTTTAAGAGCCACTTGCTTCGCTATCAAGATTACGCGTACGCGTTTTTACAAAGAATGGCGCCATTCTGAATTGCGGTTCATTCATTCTGAACGATGACTTGAACATCGTCGGTGTAGGTATCTATGGCGGAAAACGAGTCCGGACAGGACAAAACTGAGGCGGCGACTCCTCGAAAGCGCCAACAAGCGAGAGAAAAGGGCAATGTCCCGAAAAGCCAGGAGATCAACACGACTCTCATTTTGATCGCGGGAGTCGTGGCGTTTTTCCTTTTTCGCCGAACGATTCTATGGAAAAATCGCGCTGGCGATCCAGATTTACCTGGGGCAATGTCATATACGCGAAGTAAATCCAGAGAGCGCGCATGCGATTATTTTGGAATTGGGATTTCGCGTTCTTGAAATCCTGATGCCCTTTTTCATCATCTTTGTCATCGTGGCGCTCGCGATCAACTTCGCCCAAGTGGGATTACTCTTTTCCGCCCAGGCGCTGCGGCCTAAATTCGAACGGTTGAATCCGATCAGTGGATTCAAACGGCTCTTCTCCATCCGGGGCCGGATCGAATTGGTTAAGGCCATTGCAAAGATGATGGTGATCGCGCCGGTTATGATCTACACCGTTTATTACGCGCTTCCGGGAATGCGGGATCTGATGGGTTATGAGGCGAAACAAATTCTAATCCACATCGGATGGAAGGCGCTTGAAGTCGCCGTCTACGCATTGCTGGTCATGCTGATTCTTTCACTATTGGATTTCGTGTATCAGCGCTGGCAATTCGAACAAGACCTTAAGATGACCAAGCAGGAAGTCAAGCAGGAAATGAAAGACATTCAGGGTGATCCGCAGATTAAAGGCCGTATCCGCTCTTTACAAATGGAAATGGCCCGTCGCCGCATGATGCAGGAAGTGCCGGAAGCGGAAGTGGTCGTCACAAATCCAACGGAATACGCGATCGCCCTGAAATACGGCCCAAACACCGGCTTGGCGGCCCCAATGGTCGTCGCCAAAGGACGCGGAGCGCTCGCGCGGAGAATCAAGGAGATCGCGCTTGAACATGATGTGCCGATTGTTGAAAACCGGCCGCTGGCGCAGTCACTCTATAAATTAGTGGAAGTGGGGGATTTGATTCCTCCTGACTTATACCAGGCGGTGGCGGAAGTTCTCGCGTATGTCTATCGCTTAAAGGAACGAGCTCATCAATGGGCGTAGGGATCTAAGAAATCATGGCGGACGTGAACGCAAAAGCCCGTGGAATCAACGCGCAAAGTATCACGAATATTGTGGTGGCGTTTGGATTCGTGGGCATTATTGGAATTATGCTGGGTTCGATCCCTCCCAGCATGTTATCCTTTTTACTCGCCACGAATATATCCCTTGCGCTGATGGTTCTGATGCTCTCGCTGTATATGAAGAATCCGCTGGAATTTACGACGTTTCCATCGGTGCTGTTAATCCTGACATTCTTCCGGCTCTCGCTGAACGTCGCGTCGACCAAACTGATTTTAACGCCAGGCGCGGGGGCGCGAAAGCCGGCGCCGTTATTCAATTCTTCGGCGAGGTCGTCGCCGGGAACAATCCCATTATCGGATTCGTCGTTTTCCTGATTCTGATCATCATTCAGTTTGTGGTCATCACCAAAGGTTCGGGGCGGATCGCGGAAGTCGCCGCCCGCTTCACCTTGGACGCCATGCCGGGCAAGCAGATGGCGATCGACGCGGACCTGAACGCCGGTCTGATTACCGAAGCGGAAGCCCGACAGCGCCGCGCGGAAATCGCGCGGGAAGCGGATTTTTACGGCGCAATGGACGGCGCCAGCAAATTTGTCCGGGGCGACGCCATCGCCGGGATTATCATAACCGTGATCAATATCATCGGGGGCATCGCGGTCGGTTTCATTGATGGTTTGGATTTCATGACCGTGCTAGAGACGTACACGATCCTCACCATCGGTGACGGCCTGGTCAGTCAGATCCCCGCGCTTCTCATTGCGACCGCCGCCGGTGTTGTCGTCACACGCGCTTCGGAAGAACGGGCGTTGGGAGAGAGTTTGACCGAACAATTCTTCGGCAAACCGGAGGCGATGTTCGCAGCGTCGGCGGCGATTTTTCTTGTCGCTACACTGGGAATGATTGTCAGCCCTGGCATCGTATTGCCGTTCGCGTCGATGGCGTTCCTTGTGGGCGGCGGTGCGTGGTGGATGCGGCAGATCCAGGAAACGAGAATCGAGGAGGAAGAGGAAGCCAAACGGGCGGAAGTGGAAGAAGCGCCGCCCGAACCGGAACGGGTCGAATCCCTGCTCGAAGTGGATCCCATGGAAATCGAGATCGGCTTCGGATTGATTTCCATCGTAGATAGCGAACAAGGAGGCGATCTGTTGGACCGGGTCGCGGTCATCCGGCGGCAGACCGCCGTCGAACTGGGGATCGTCGTTCCGCCCATCCGCATCCGCGACAACATGCAGTTGGGTCCACGGCAGTACAACATCTTAATCCGGGGGATCAAAGTGGCGGAAGGGGAAATTCGTCCCGACCGGTTGTTGGCGATGAATCCATCAGCGGCGGAGGATGACGACGTACCGGGAATCAAAGGCGTTGAACCGGCGTTCGGCACACCGGCGAAATGGATCGAACCCAATGAACGCTCCCGCGCCGAAATGGCGGGTTACAGCGTCGTAGAACCCGCCGCCGTGTTGGCGACTCACCTTACGGAAATTATCCGCAGCCACGCCTATGAACTGCTCGGACGGCAGGAAGTCCAGGAACTGATCGATAATCTTAAGGAACGTAACGCCGTTCTTGTTAAAGAATTGATTGAAGTGACCAGCGTCAAGATCGGTATCATCCAAAAAGTCCTGCAGAACCTATTGCGCGAGCGTGTGCCGATTCGAAATCTGGAACTGATTTTCGAAGCGATCGCGGATTACGCCGAACCCTCGCAGATGAATCCAGACACAATCACGGAATACTGCCGCATGAATCTGGCCCGGATCATTACTCAGCTCTACCTCGATCAAAACGGGCAGCTGCCGGTCATTACTATCGATCCCAATATCGAAGCCCGCATTCTGGAAGGTATGCAGCGGGGCGGTATGGCGGGCGTCATGGCGACTGATCCGGCCTACGCGGAGCGTATCATCACCAGCATCCAGTCGGCGGCGAACGACGCTATCGCGTCCGGCTATCATCCATTGGTTTTAACAACACCTCAAATTCGTTCGCATTTGCGCCGTCTCTGTGAGCGGCGAGTGGGTCAATTAATTGTTCTGTCATATAACGAAGTGGCGCCGGATGTTCAGGTGACCCGGATTGTAACAGTGAGGTTGCAAAGTGAGAGTGAAAAAGTTTCAAGCTAAATCCATGCCCGAAGCCATGAAAATGGTCAAGGCGGAACTCGGTCCTGACGCGATTATCCTGCATTCACGCGATACGGGCCGCGGCTTCTTTGGCCTCTTGATGGGCCGGGGAGTTGAAATCACCGCCGCTGTCGATACGGCAGAGAACAAAAAACCGGCGGCGCCCAAACGTTCTAACGGCGCCAATGGAAACAAATCCAAACTAAAAACAGGTGGGAATATCAATATTCAGATTTCCGATCCCCCGTCACTCTCGGACCCACCTCCTCTCCTTGATCCGGCGCCAAAACCAAAGCCCGTGGATGAAGATCTCCTTCGGCGCCTGACGGAGCAATTGGCAAACGATCCGCGTCCGCAGAAACCGAATGGAGATATCGCCTTCGATCAACCAAAACCATCGCCTTCGGAACAAAGGAAGGAAAAACGGTTGGAAGAACGAATTGCGCGGCTGGAGAGTCATATCCACAAACTAACCGGCATGATCGAACACCTCGTGCCCTCTCTCACATCCGGAGACGTTCCCGCTGTCCCTCAACACACGCGGGAACTATATAACCATCTTCTCGAACAGGATGTTGATGAACGATTGGCGCTTTCCATCGCCGCGCGGATCGCGGAGACCATAGACGAAAAAGACGATGCTTGGACCGCGTTGAAAACGCATCTGATCTCCCGCATTCCCGTCGCGCCTCCAATTGAAATTGATTTTGATGTAAAGAAACCCAAAGTCCTGATGCTCGTTGGTCCGACCGGCGTTGGGAAAACGACGACCTTGGCGAAGATTTCGGCGCAATACCGGAGCGTGGAGAAAAACCGGCGTCCTAAGATTGTCTTCATCACCGCCGATCTCTATCGATTGGCGGCGGTGGAACAGTTGCAGAAGTACACGGAAATCCTCGGCTCCCATCTCGAAGTCACCTACTCGCCGGATGAAGTCACACAGGCGTTGAACAAACACAAAGACGCGCATCTGATCTTATTCGACACAGCGGGAACCAGCCAGCGCAACATGCCTCAGATGACCACGCTCGCGGGGATCGTGGAAGCGGCGCAGCCTACCGAAGTCCATCTGGTGCTTTCCGCTACGACGAAATTCAGTGACGCGGTGGATATCATCGAACATTTCCAAGCAGTCAAACCAACGCGCCTGATTTTCTCCAAAATTGACGAAGCCACAACCTATGGCACGATATTGAATAGCGTTTCGAAATTCAACATCCCCATCTCCTATCTCACCGTCGGTCAGAATGTGCCGGAAGATATTGAATTCGCGCGCCAGGATCGGATCGCCAAACTCCTAATGACCAAACCAGCCGTCAATCGTTCTATTATCAGTCTGAAGGACGGCCTGGACGATCCAGCCGGAAAAACGCCCTCCAATAAAAAAAAGCCGGAGGAGAAGCGCCAAACCGATCCAAGCGTAAAGGATACCAATAAGCGGGAACGAACCGATGAAGAAACGAATTCCTGATCAGGCGGAACAACTCCGCCGTCTGGTCGAAAACGAACAGAACGATATCAACGAGAACGCCCCTGTTAAGGACGCTTCATCGGGCGCCGTTACCGCCGTTGAACCGAAGAGTCAAACCAGCGGCGCGGAGAAACTTATCCCACAGGCGTCTAAAAAAAAGAAATTAAAGAAGAATAAACAGGCCAAATTTCAGATTGAAAACGACCTAGTCAATATAGAACTGCCCATTAAAAACGCACAGGCGCCGGCGGAAATACTCACAAATCCACTTTCGAAATCAACCAATTCACAGGAGAATACAAAGCCCTCTTCGCAACCAATCACGAAAAAGGAGACGTCCCAAGCCCCACCAAAAGAGAAGAAACCACAGATCACATCCGCGCCAATGATTGGCAAGATCAAACGTCTGGCCGTGGAAAAAGAAACCCGCGTCATCGCGATTACGGGCGGTAAAGGCGGAGTCGGAAAAACGAACGTTGCCTGTAACCTCTCACTCGCTTTTACGCGCATGAATAAAAAGGTCCTCCTTCTCGACGCGGATCTATCGCTGGCGAACGTCGATGTGCTGCTTGGAATGACGCCCCGGTTAAATCTGTCCCACGTCATCAACCGGGAGAAAAAACTCCACGAGATTCTCGTTCAAGGAGCCGAAGGGCTTACAATTGTTCCCGGCGGCTCTGGTGTGGAGGAATTAAGCAACCTGCCCCCAAACCAATTGGAGGAACTCTTTGACTCATTCGCCCGCATCACACCGGTTCCTGACATTCTCCTAATCGACACGGCGGCGGGCATCCATCCTAATGTGATTCAATTTCTCTTAGCCGCCGATCAGGTCATCGTGGTCACCTCACCCGAACCGCCATCGTATACCGACGCCTACGCCCTTATCAAAACGCTGGTAAAACACGACGCGAACAAAGATATTGGGATTCTCGTGAATATGGCCCAATCCCCCCGCCAAGCGCTGGACGTCGTCAGGCTCTTACTCCAAATGTGTCAACAGATGCTGCACATTCAATTGCGCAATATGGGTTTCATCCCCCGTGATCCCGCCGTATTGAAAGCGGTCATGCGCCAAAAACCATTCCTCCTGCAGGCCCCAAACTGCCCCGCCTCCAAATCGGTCCACAACATCGCGGCCACAGTCCTCCAAGTCAAATCCAACCAAGACCACCCCGGCGGCATCAAAAACTTCTTACGCCGCCTTTTCGGCTCTAATAAACAACCGGAATTGAAAGCGGCGTCGTCGACGTGATAACCCTTCACGTCACTCGAATGAGCGTCCATTGGATTTTCTTTAAAATCCTCTATTCTTTTTTAACTCGTCACTATAAAGCAATTCATGAAGTTTATAAGCAGGGACTACTGCTGCAATACCTAAGTTAGATGAATAAGTTGGATTTTTTTTTGTTTCTATATTTTCAATCTCTTTATCTTCACCGAAGTGGCCAATCAATACACCTGCTAGTTTATATTTTAGGTAAACTGCATTCACAGTTACAATCTTATTATCACTTCCAAAATAAAAAAACACCGGAGATCCGCTATTTCCCCCGTAGGAACCTGCTTCAATAAGGTACAAGTCCCTTTTTTTGTCTTGCCATTCTATTTTTTCTTCTGTGATAAGCGCGACACGTCCAAACCTTACAATAGGATAATTCTTTTCAGCTCCTGGATATGGTGTAAAAAGACCTGTAAAAAATACATCAGAACCTTCATGAATTTCCATATTTTTAAAATCTTCTTCCGTTGTAATCATTCCTTCTGAAATTAATTTTAAATCAATTATATTCAGATTAGGATGAAAATGGATTATTGCTAGATCAACGTCGGAATCATCGTGTGTGGAAACTGTTCTTAGTAAACCTTCAGCAATTATCGGTATATTTATATATTCAACCATGCCGTCCTTCTTGTTAAGGCGAAGGTAAACATTTGATAACCAGTTTTTACCATCAGGTGTTTTCAGAACATGCTTTGCGGTGACAAAATAGATAGCATGACGTGTCTTTTCTGAATTTCGAACTCCCACAAAAAAGCCCGTTCCGTAGGGTACTTTCTTATTATCCTGATTGAGGACATAGACATATCCTACAGCAGATTTTATTTCCGGTGGGAAAAGTACAGCATCAGCATTCAAATTGGAAATGGATATTAGTATAAATATTACCATAAGAAAAATACAAATGGCTCTCATACTTATTCTCCTTTTAAAATTAAACCTAAACTTATAATGCGTCTAATTTTCTTTTTTCTATTTAAGGCCTAAATCATCATTCATAAAGCGAATATGCATTGATATTAAAAAAATCTTTCATTTATCACGCGACTCCATAGAATCCAATCAGCGATATGCTATATTATTTACCATAATGCGTCAAGCTTTCCATATTGATTTGAATAATTATAATTAGAACATGAATTGGAGAGAATCATGAATTTCAGAAGTGTTTCCAGTTCTCTATTTTTATCACTCCTTTTCGTTGGCTTTCCCATAAGGGCATTCTCGCAGAACATTAATACGCCGGAGAATTTTCCCGATCCGAATTTTAGGGTGGCAGTTGAGGAATTTATGGGTATCCCGCCGGGCGGTGAATTTTCCGCTTTAGAAGCTGCAGTGAAGACAGATAGGTTTAACTGCTCCTACAAAGAAATTAGTGATATGACCGGGATAGAGTATTTTATCAGTATAAAAGAACTCGACTGTAGTGATTGTGGATTAATCAGCCTGGACGTTTCACGCAACACCGCATTAACTTTTCTTTCATGTGGTGGGAGCAAAATAACCAGACTGAATAAATTAACTATCCTGGACGTCTCCAATAATACTGCTTTAGAATATCTCTGGTGTAATGGCAATCAATTAACGAGCCTGGATGTCTCCAATAATATCGCTTTAATAGACCTCGAATGTGATGAAAATCAATTAACCAGCCTGGATATCTCCAACAATACTAATTTGAAATATCTCGGCTGTGGTAACAATCAATTAACCAACTTGGATATCTCTACTAACATTGATTTGAATGTTTTAGGCTGTGGTTATAATCCATTAACCAATTTGGATGTATCTAACAATACTGAACTGACTATGCTCTGGTGCCCTCACAATCAATTAACCAGCCTTGACGTATCCAACAACACTGCTTTGAATCATCTCCTTTGCTGGGGCAATAAATTAACTGGCCTTGATGTTTCTAAAAATACCGTTTTAAAAGACCTTCAGTGCTACAACAATCAATTAATCAACTTGGATATCTCTAACAACAATTCTCTTGATTATCTCTACTGTCAGAACAACCAATTAAGAGATATTTCGAGCATTGTAGCAAACAAAGGACTTGGTAAAGGAGATTCCGTAGATATCCGATATAACTATATTGCTTGTGACAATTTCAATGATGATGTAAATAATCTTGTCATTCTCGTTGAACGCATAGGAAATCCAAATATCACTGAAGATGGGTGGCTACAAACAGGTTTCGCCTTTTCACCCCAAAAAGAATGTGAAACTCCAGTACTTTCTTGGTTTTTATATTGAAAAAAGGGAATAAAATAGATTGTTTGAAGGATGGAAAAATGAAACTTATAATCAATCAAAATGTTGAGTACGCCAATCACACAAACTCAAGCGCTCCCATTTTTTCACAATCTAGCGCATCCGGTTTAAGTCTCTCAAATTTGATACGCAATACGACAATTATCATCGATGATGGGATTAAAGAAAAACCTATTATTAAAAATGAAATTACAGAAATACCAAAGCGTTCCGATTAATCCGCCTCATTAAAAATCCCCCAAAAAACGTTATAGGGAAGAAATTATTATTGGCTATTATGGAATCAGTTATTCCGCCGCTTGATGGTGGGTTCTTGTTCTTGGTTTGTGTTTTCTTCCGGTCCAGCCGAAAGAATCGGCGATTAGGAAGGCGCCGATGACGACGAAAACCAGCGGCCATGATTTGAAAATCATGTGAAGGAACCGGGCGCTTAAAAAGGTCAACCCATTAGCAATTAGGATCGAGCCTGGTATAAAAGGCCACCAATGGGTATTGCCTTCATACGCGAGGGCGATGAAATAGATCGCTATAAAGCCTCCACCGAGACCGATCAGGCCATAGGCCTCAAACCGACCCCCCATGAAGAATCCCATTCCCAATCCCAACAAGACGCAGGCAGGAATTAAAAAACCGTATACTTTGTGATAGAAATACGCGAACAGAAACGCGCCTCCTACGATGAAAAAAATAATCTCCGGCATAAGTCCATGCATCTCCTCCACAGCGGTCAGTATCGCTCCCGCGATGATTAAGATGATACCGATGAATCCTTTTCCGCCACTATATGGCGGAGGTTTTCTTTCCTTGTTCATTTGACGCTCCTTGGATGGTTTCATCTAATAGAATCTTGTTGCGCTCCATACAGGGACATGAAAAAGATCGATGCAGGATTATCTCGGGCGTTTAAAAACCGCAATCACGTCACGGGTTTGTCCATGGCCCATATTCGTATCAAATATATTCACCAATTCCCAATCCTGCTTCCCTAAATCGTTGAGAGACGAATCCAGCTGATTCATATCCACTTTCCCGCCCATGAAGCCCTTGGCGGCAAGCGCGATCGATTTATATTCCCATTTCATTAGACAATTATACCCTTTCAAACGTATTTTTTGTCCATTATCCATATCACAAAAGTTTACGAACAATCCGGCGAATCTATTTCACCTATTTTGAATATCGAAGCAGCAACGCCAGATCGAGGGGGCCGGGTTTGGGTTGATATTGGACGTAGAAATCAGCGATCCGGTCATAGACCTCCTTTGAATGGGGTGTCAGGCGCAACCACCGGGCGGGGAGCTGCACGTAGATAGGATTCGATTTAGGATTGCCGCAGACATCGCCGAACAACATTCCATTATTAAGCCGCGCGAATCCCTGTGTCACGGTTTTTACCAACGATTCCATCTGTTGGGCATTGAAAACTTCGCCCTGACTCTCCAAGAGAATCGGAAGCGCCATCGTGAGTGAGCCATGAGAGACATCTTCCCCGCCTAGTTTATCTTTGGGGATAGGATCCGTCACAGGTTGGAGAGGCAGCCAATAAGGCCAATAATATGCGCCATCCGAATCTTGGGAGAGACGCCGTTGCATGTAATGGCCGATCGCGATTGCCCTGGCGCGGCTTTGAGCGTCATTCGTCAGCGTGGATAAAAGCCAGAGCGCCCGTCCCATTGAACTAAGCCGGTTGCCGGGAAGTGGCTTTTCTTCCATTGTATTTTCTTGGTTCAGACCGATGTAATGCCCTTCTCCTTCTTCCGGTCCATCTCTCCATTGAGGATCATGAAAGGCAAGGCTTTCCTGTACTTGTTTCAAAATCGGCTGCGATTGTTTCCCCAGCCATTTCGCTAGAGCCGGCTTTTCCTTCACAATCGAGAGAAAATCGAGCATGGGATATACGATGATTCCCGTATGCACGGCAAAAATGGCGCGGCCCCGTTCGGCGTATTTCTCCGATCCCCACGCGGGCGCGATTTTCCCGGTCCAGAGTTTTTTACCAAGTTTATCATCACGGACGGATAGGATGGTTTGAATCGCTTTTAAATTGGCCTTGAGATACTTGTCATTCTCTGTCGCGCGATACATTTCATTCAGCGACATCATACGATACGACCATCCCCAGGCGATCCCCCCTTGATCGTTATTAACTAAGTTTAAAGCGGCGTCAAATTTTCTGCCCATATATAAATCGTCATATTGTTTAGGGGAGACGTATTCTTCAATTGTTGGGACCGGCTCCACTTTGCGGAAATGATCGTGGAACCGATTCATGTAAGCTGCGTCTTGTTCTTCAGTCCATTGCGTCCATCCTGCGCTGCACAGGCACACGAGCAACCCCACCGCGATGATTGATCTGCGCTGAATTGAATAATCGTTTTCATTTCTCATTAGTATTTTCCTTTTCCTATACGTAATCCTTGCTTGATTCTTTCAAAACGAATTGATAAGCGTTCGGATGGCTTGAACTTGTTCGATCGCCTCCGCAAAATCACCGTTTGCATAGGCCGTGTCAAATTTGGAGATCAATACGGATAAATTCCATACTTTTGTGGAATTTTCCATGATACCGGGAGTGGAGCGAGGTTCTTTATCAGGAATCGCGTCCATCAGTTCTCTTTCCAAGACTCGAATCTCTTTCCGGAAGCCCTGATATTGAATCTCGCGAACAATGTCGAGTAGATAGCGCCGTTCGTCTGGGCTTATATCATCCTTAAACGCTTGCTTAATACGATCCGGAACCGGCGCGGCGCAGATTGATTTCATTTCCTCAATCAGCTTTTTGTTTAAGCGGATCGATTCAGGCAGGGCTTCATAAGTATAGAACGCCTGCATGGCTTTCCAATCATCGCCGAAATCCCGGTTTTTCACATCGCTGACGTTCGCCGTTCGATAGGGTAAAGGAGAATCAGTAGAAAAATATTCCCAACGGTCAAAATAGCCGTCATCGGTGGTATCGAACATCCGCACTTCCGCTAATGGTTCAAGATTTCCAATTCGGCCCACAAGCAGCCAGCCTTCCGAAGCGCCTTTGAGATGCAGCCGGTGATCGACTGGACTGTAATAGATCTCACGCCGATCAGATGGAGAACCGAGAAACTCACGGCGGACATTCCAATCCTGCACGGGCCCGCCGGTATTATGAAGGATACGCCGTTTCCAAGTCCAGAAGACACCCTCCCAGCGGCGGTCGTATTCAGGACGCGCGGGATGGCCGATTCGAAGCCCATAATCTTCAAATTCCCGCCACGTAAATCCTGTTTGTTCGGCGTGATAGGTGTCTGACACCTGGCGGGCTAAATCGTAAGGAATACAGACAGTCTTTTTCGGGGAGCGGCGGAGCGGCTGCTCGCGGATCATGCCGGGGAATTCATAGGGGCTAGCGCCGGTCATGGTGAATCCCATCTCATAGTGAAGAGGATTCTCTTTCGAACTCAGCCCATCGATATCGAAACTATACCGGACATTCACCACACCCATGCGTTCCATCCCAGCGTCGTATTCTCCCTGATAGCGCCGTTGACTGTTGGCGTAATCGGGATCGGTCTCAGAGGAAAACGTGAGAGGCGCGGCGCTGAAACGGACAACGGCTTCCGATTCCCCATCGTTGTCAATGTCATAAAAAGAGAAAGGGCATTCTGAAATAGGCAGCCATGTATTGTTGTGAGGATTGTATTTATTCATATAGATTTCGTTGGCGCCGTAGGGATCGCTGCGGAAAAAATTCGCGGTGTATTCATAGTCGGCGGTGTCCCACATCAATCCATCTCCATCAAGATCGTTTCCGAACCAGGACCGGCGCAATTCCCCATTAACGAAATAGCGGATATCCATCTCATCGGGAACATTATCACCATCCGAATCGATATAATCAACCATCCGGTCAACAATTCCGTCGCATCCATAATCAGCGATGTAACAATCACTATCTCCATCACCTTGTGGATGGTCGGCGTCCATATCTCCATCATCATCAAGAATCCAAACAATCATCTCTCCCTCTCCGCGCGTACGTTTTTCTTTGCGCACGATCATCATCCCGCCACCGGCTAGTTTGGAGAGTCGCATCAATTGGGAACCGGTTTCCAGCTGGAGCGCCGTTTCCCACCAGTCTTTCTCATGTAGAACCAGGATTCCTCCCGGTTTCATACAAGTTTCTTCTTCCCACCACATCACCGCCGAATCGGTTGTTGGAGTCAATACACATAAAAGAGCAAAGATTAAAACTAGATTCCGAACCATTTTCTTTCCTCATCGATGAAAGTTGGATTTATCCATTTCAGTTATATAGGTAAATCCAACGAAATGGAGAAAGGTTGAAAATGAATTATATACGTCAAGCTAGAGGGGTTGATAGAGGAGTCCAGAAAAAAAAAGAGGGAATACCCAAGAACATTCGAATTAGTGGATCGATTTAAATTCTTATCATGCGTTGAAGAATAAGAATATTGTTTACAGGGGAAGATGTTATTTGAAATAGTTGACATCGTACAACAAATGGCGTACATTAAAAATTAAAGGAGATTAAACTGATGAGTATGGATGATCGTATAAGTACACGAATTGATAGTAATTTGAAAGAAGCCGCAATAAAAATATTCCATCAACTTGGAATAACAGAAGGGGAGGCAATTCGTATGTTTTATGCGCAAGTCAATCTTCATCAAGGTTTACCTTTTGATTTAAAAATCCCAAATAAAGAAACTATCGAAGCAATGAAAGAAGGCGAAAACGATTCAGGAAATCTTCAGACATACGAGCGTTTTTCAGACGTGCGAAAAAAGTTGGGGATTTAATTGCTCACTATTAAAACCACAAATATTTTTCTGAAGGATTTAAAACGTGTTTCAAAGCGTGGAAAGACTATCGATAAATTAGAGAAAATCGTCGATCTGCTACAAACCGAAGAATCCTTACCCCTGAATAATAAAGATCATACATTGATAGGCGCCTGGTCTGGACATCGCGAATGTCACATTGATCCGGATTGGCTTTTAATTTACCGAATTGATGATAAAAACCTTATTCTTGAAAGAACAGGTTCGCATGCTGATTTATTTGGATAAAACATAATGATGGCGGATTTGTTTTTTTCAAAGTTTTTATACAGTCTCACGATCGTATATATAAGACCATACTTTTTTAGACAGTACTCGACGCTCAAATAGTCTTTTAAAAAATGATTTTTCTGCCTCTTTTTGATACGTTTTACTTTTAGCAAAAGGCTCTACCGTAAAAGCGAACGGAGTTTAAATTTTCCCGTCCGGTCGCGGCGGATCTCGTCGATTTTCTCATCGATCTCATTCTCAACAGGATCTTTTTTTTCAGTCGTTACCGCCTCTTGTTTTTCTTCTTTTGTAGACGGCGCTGGAACCGGCGCTTTAGTTGAATAGGAGGGAGCCAGAGACGGAGCCTCCCGGCGATCGGCGCTCCCGCAGCCGATCATTCCTATGATTGCGATGGTAAAAAATAGTAGGTGGTGTCGTTTCATGATGATTTATTATAGAAAGAGCGTGAGAACTTGTATAGCCTTCATTCCACATGATCGATGCAAAGAATGATGTGTTGAGGATTTATTGAACCTGCCACAGACGTTCCTGATTGAGTGACGATCCAATACACTTCCTATTCTAGAGTATAGAAAGGAAGGAATTGATGATTCAAAAATTTGTATTGCTCGCAGCCGCGGGTGGATTGGGATCGTTGGCCCGGTATGGTCTATCCGGCGCGGTTCAGAAGATCGCAGGCGCGGAATTTCCGTGGGGAACCGCCGCCGTGAATGTAATCGGCTGTTTGGGATTTGGATTGATCTGGTCGCTGACGGAAGAGCGGTTTCTGATTAGTGGCGAGACACGCGCGATTGTGCTGACCGGCTTTATGGGAGCGTTTACAACGTTCTCCACCTACATTTTCGAAACAGGTCAGCTGATGCGGGATTCAGAATGGCTTCTCGCGGGCGTGAATGTGACGGGACAGATCGCGGCAGGTGTGTTCTTTTTGTTTCTGGGGATATTTATTGGCCGTATCTTATAAATCTGGAGGCGGATTATGGGTTTGCGAAGCGAAGCGGAATTATTAAGAATCTTCATCGGGGAGAGCGACAAATTCGGCGGGCGGCCACTATATGAAGCGATCGTGCGGGAAGCGCGTGACCGAGGGCTCGCTGGCGCGACGGTCCTGCGGGGGCGGTTGGGCTATGGCGCGCATACGGTTTTGCATACCGCGAAGATCCTGCGCATCTCCGAAGACCTTCCGTTTATTGTTGAGATCGTAGACACACCACAAAAAATCGCCGATTTTCTGCCCCGTTTGGATGAAATGATGGAAGAAGGTCTAGTCACTCTCGAAAAAATCCGCGTAATCACTTACCGCCCCAAGAAAGTTGACGCCGATTCTTCATCGAAACAGTGATTTGTCACACAAGTAAATCACGAATCACACGCTCCGCTCGGGCTTTCCATGTATAGTTCGCCAGAAATGCGGCATGAGCGGCGTTCCCTAATTGAAGGCGAAGAGTTATATCCTCTTTCAATGTAAGCAAGTTTTGTATCCAACTATCCGGATCTTCTGGATCGCATAAAATCGCCGTTTCCCGATCGGTCAATACTTCCTTTAAAACGGCAATGCGCGAACAGAGAATCGCTTTTCCCGCCGCCATGTATTCAAACAATTTCAACGGTGACATCCATTGACTCGTATCCCCTCCCCCTGACACGCTGACCGATCGCTGATAGGGCGCGAGCAACACATCAAAGGCGTTTCGATAATCGGCGGCTTTGGAGGGAGGCAGGAAACCATGGAAAACCATGTTCTCAAATGATTGACATTTCTCTTTACAGCGTTGAATATCCGTTTCATTTCCACCGATAAAATGAAAATCCGCCCAGGGACAACGCGCCGCCATCTCTGCGATGATATGTATTCCTCTCCCTTCATATAAGTGGCCGATATAACCAACTTGGAGGCGGGATCGATCGAGTAGGAGAGAAGATTTAGCGGTTGCGCATGGATCGGCGGCGTCGTGAGATACGAGAATATCCGTTGTGTTTTGAAACGTATAATTCGTTTCGAAATAATCGCGCAGTGCGCTGGAGATGACAACGAACCGCTTGAACGAAGGTTTTCGGATCATGTTCCGAAACATCCATTCACAAATCCGCCCATGATTGGAGACAGGAAAATGCGCCTCGTAAACAACGGGAATCGTTCCCCTCGCGCAGAAAAAACATCCAGGCAGATACCGTCCATATATCAGATCCGGTTTTTGCTTACGCGCAGCTATCGCGGTTCGATACGCGTAATAATATCCACGTCCCGTCCATCGAATCCAGGGAAATTTTTGAATGGCAAAGCGATTCTTTACTCCATAATAATCAAAGACATCATTCACACCCCGTTCTATAGCTGGATCATCCGGAGCGAAGAGAGTCACATCATGTCCCAATGCAGCGAACGCGTTGCACATTTTCATGACATGAATGCTATTCGCCTCGCGGGAAGGGATGACTGAACTAGATAGATAGATAATACGCATAAAAGGTCAATGATTGTGAATGTTAGTCCGTATAGGATCTGAGCCGCAACTCAATTTAAATGGACTCGTATTTCTCTTTCCCTATTTATATCGTTTTAGGGTAGGCATCCAAAACTTATGAATTATATTGACGTTATTGACTTTCCCCTAGTTGTTGGGACATATCAAAATCGGAAAAATACTTTTTTGGAATAACATTAGACGCCAACACGCCAATCGAGAAATAAATTTGCATAAATTTCTCTAATTCCATCTCAACCGTGGTAATGATCTTTTGTGGAACAAAAATAATTCCTCCAGACATCGGCACGGGAGACGTTGGCACATAGACGAGACAGCACTCTTTATCATTAAATTGATAAACCTGATCGGAAACCAGCAATCCTAAAAAGCCAACTCCATTTTCTTGGCCAAAATCACAGTAGACAACATTCATGCCTTTCATTTCTTTTTGGGTATCTTTATCAAACATTTCAACAACTTTGGAAACCGATCCATAAAGGTTATTGATGAATGGAATACGTAATAATATTTGGTTGAAACTATTTTGTATTTTTTTCTTTCCTACGATTCTGACAAAGATACCAAATCCAAAAATACCTCCAAAAAGGATAATCCAACCGAGCGCGGTTGTGATGATCTGATTGGCCGTCCCAGCGATACCGATTTTCTCGATGAATTCGCCAAGTAAACTCTCAGGTCCGACAATCGCATGGATATAACCGCCTATCCAATTCAATATGGCAATGGTTAACGCCAATGGAAGAAGAACAAAGAGTCCTGTCATGAATGTCGACGTAATCCCGCGGTATAGTATAGTACCCGCTTTCTTTTCTTTGCGTTCCTCGCCCGTTTGGTTGTTTGACTTTGTTTTAGTCACAGTATAGCCTCTTACTATCGCCAATCCGAAATGGATTCTATTAAGAATACGGATTTTGTAACGATCATGTTACTTACCTTGAGTAATGATTCTCTTTACAGATCGCAGTTTCGATTTTCCCCAACCAAACATTCGCATCCCCACGCTCATACGTCCTGGAGAATCAGGGAAACAAACAGTTTCCGGCCATCCTTCACCTTTCGACCAGGGAGGGGCAACGAAGGGATGAGGGCTATCTTCTATCCGAAGGATGGTTAAACCTTGGCAATAGGGTATATGTATATAAGAAACAGAAAATTGTTTGGCGGCCTCTTTTAACGCGGCGGTCATTTCCCGGCCGCAGTGTTCCCCATGCGTGTCATGGATACAAACAAGACTGAATTGCCGCATCATGGGGAAAATTTTTTCTAAATCCAGTTTCGTTTGTTCATAATCATGAGCCGCGTCGTGTACGGCGAAATCAAAAGGCGCTTCCATCTGTTTGAGAAATTCATCCGAACCGGATAAATGCAGTTCCCAATCGACTTCCTTCAATGTCAATAAATCGGCGAATCGATCCCGGTCAATATCACAGGAATACACTTTCCCACCGGTTGTTTTCATCGCCGCCCGCAACGCGCGCGTCGTTGTCCCAATCCCAAGATCCAGGACACGTTGAGCGTTCAAACCAACCGCGAATGAATAGATCGTCAATAGATGCTTGTTGACAGATCCGTTTGATTTATGAAATTCGTTCCATAGTTCTTCTTGTGTATAGGGCGCAAGATTGATTTGAGTCATTATTCTTTTGTCTCCGTGACATACGGGGTATTATAAGACGGCTTGTCTGGATTCGTTATAGCATCATCCACAATCGAATAGAGACGCTTACAAAACTCTTCCCGGCCTTCGAGGGACCATATTTTCTTATAGAGAGATTGTCCATTTTCCGCTAGTTCCCGCCGTTTCTCTTCATCTCTCAACAAGGTATGAAAGGATTCAATTAAATCGGACACATCCCATTTCATCGGCCAATATGTAATGTATGGAATATGTAAGTCAGGCCATGTCCGCAAGTGAGTCACATCCGGAGCCAGAAGCGCGGCGCCGGCGAGAAACGTCTCAAAATCTCGATAACAGATCTCACCCCAGCCAAATAAACTGAGGACAATCTTCGAACGTCGCATGGCTTGCCGGTATTCGGTTGGAGATATCTTTTTCCCAAATAAAATACCTGTATCATCGAGTGAGGTTAGTATTTCTCTCGCTCGTTTACGCTGAAAGGATATGGTTTCCCTTTCATATTCATAATGAAAGAGCGCCAGCATGTTGATATCCCTTTTATTTTCAGGAAAGTGGCAGCGAAGTGAATGCTCTAGTGTAAAATTTCTTTTAATAGAATCTCTACATAGTTCAGCGATTCGATTCCATTTTCCACCCAGCCGATTGTCATATAAACCAAGATTCCACGAGAGGCCGATTTTCGTTTTGTCCCTATCATCTAAGGGAATATAGTCTTCCTCATACGAATCTTGTACTGCATAATACTCATGAAAATAATGGGTATACAACCGATTTCCATATAACTGTTTTTGATACAGAGTCCAATCATTTAAAATCTGCTTTTTCAAATAGCGTGAGACATAGGGCGTCACTTCAAATTGTGTGTTTCCGGAACTATCTCTTTGATCGAACCAAATGATACGCTCATTTTTTTCCCGCAGCCTTTCGATAATTTCTAATATAGGTTTTTTATTCTCCACACGATGTTTTTCAAGATGAAAAAACCGTGATGACAAAAAAAGCAGATCACATTCATACAGTGATGGTTTGATTTCTGAAAAATATCGAAATCTCAACCCCATTTTATCCAAAATTGATTTGTTGATGTAGATTGGATACCAATGCGGGGGCACAGGGCTGATATAAAACCGTGTTGGAACATCTAATATATGAACGCGTATCACAATATTTAAATAAAATAATTTCTGAATGTGGCAAACAATTAGAGTAATTTCTGAATATCGATGATAACCATCGCTCGTTTATTATTGCACGCTGTGTCGATACAAACAAAGCGTCCACTTGGACTCCACCGAGGATGCAAATCGCATTTAATCTCACCACGATATTCATCCGGATTGTAAAACGAACCGATCTGCGTCATTGAGTCTTTTTTGATAGTATAAAGAAAAACATTTTGTTCACTGTACCTATCCGGGTATGTGTCCACCAATAAGAAGCGGCCATCAGGAGAAAACGTAGGATGTCCATCGGACGTCAAATGAGTTTCTCCCACAATCGATCGTTCATTTGTTTTATCCAGATATTGATAGTAGTGAGTTCCTGAATTTTTATGTGTAGCGTATACAATTAATTCGTGGTCATTTTTCCATGTATAATGAGACGCGTGCCCCTCGTTCGCAATTGGAAACCAATCACTCCCATCGAGACCGCAAGTAATCAACCTAGAATAACGCCGCTCATCCTTCATCCAAAAGTGCATAAATAAAAAACGTGACGCCGATGGATTGAAGAGAAGATGATTAAAATAATGCGCCGCGCCTTTCATACTTTCATGTGGTTGAAAGGCGGCGGCGTCTGCAAGTGTAAAAAGCAATTCCCTTTTTTTTGAGTGAAGGTCAATCCGCCAAATTCCATTCCGATCCGGCGCCAATTGATCCTTTGTTTCATCAGGCGCGTTTACAAATCCATACCCTGGACGCAGCCTCTGCAACCTGGAAAAATTCAACGAGAGAGCCCAGCGCCCATCATGGCTGACTGTAAAGACTGGAAACGAATACGCCTCTATGATTTTTTTAGTTCCGATATCCTGCGCTACACAACCATATTGCTTGTCAACCATCTTGTTATACAAAACAGATGATTGTGAATCATAGGGATACCATTGCAACCGGCAGCCCAATTGCCATCCCCACGTTTCTGTGTGTCCGATTTCTGTAAAACCTTTACCTAGATCGAATCGATCGAAATAACCGATGCTTAATTGTGTATTGGGATCCGGCCGTTTATTCTCTTCCGGACCGAGATTCGCCAGCGCATACCGGTCATCTATACTGAAAGGAGAAACATCATAATACCCAAAAAAGAGATGCCTTTCCGGGTGCGAAAGAACTTGTGTTTTAACATCTGGAAAACGGGATCTTTGCGCTATTTTGTAAATCCAATTGCGGGATGGCCGGATGCAGCGCGCGCGGATATGAGATACGATTTTGATTAGCCGGGATACGGTTGAATCATCAAGTAAGGATATTAGTTTTTTTTTCACAGCGGAATCAACACAATAGTACTACACTTCACAAAAACTTATCTATTTCCAAGAGACGCGCGGAAGAATTTTTGATGGATCGATATTGTCTTTATAACGAATAACGGTCTCAAGCATCTGAGCGATCACGTCATCTGTCATATAATGGGGTTCCAAACCCAGATCCAGTAAACCTTGATGAACCGGGTTGTAATAATGCTCTTCCGGTTCCTTCCGTGGATTTTCGATCGATTTTGCTGTTACATTCAAACCGAGTTGGTTGCCCACGCGCTGTACTTTTTCAGCAATTTCGTTGACAGACATTGTTTCGATAAATTGATTCAAAATGCGCAATTCGCCTTTTGGTACCGGATTATTAACCGCCAAGTCTACGCACTGCAATGTGTCATTAAGATTTAGATACCCTCGCGTTTGCCCGCCTTTTCCAAATATTGTAAGCGGGATACCAGCTACGGCTTGCACAATAAAACGATTGACAACAGTGCCGAAGATATCATCATAATGAAAATTCGGAGCGAGCCGTTCATCCCGATCTACCTCCGGCGTAGAGATCCCATAGACAGGTCCCTGCATTAAGTCGGTGACTCGAATTCCATAGGTTCGTACGTAAAACCAAAGGAGGTCGGTATCAAGAACTTTTGTTGTATGGTAAAGACTTCCCGCTTGCCGGGGATATAAGAATTTATGGGAACGACCTTTATGATGAATATCAATCCATCCTTCTTCGATGTCAATATTCGGTGTTCCATACTCACCCATTGTTCCCAGTTTGACGATTTGACATTCCGGACAATTCTGCATAACCGCCCATATCACATTTAAAGTCGCCGTCAAGTTATTTGTCATCGTAAGCCGGGCTTCATCATAATTCTTCATACCATACGGCGCCGCAGGCTGTTCGGCGTAATGAACGACGGCGTCAGGGATAAAATCAGAGAAGATACGATCCATAAATCGGAAATCACAGCAATCTCCAATTTCCACTTGGATCGTTTTCCCAGAGGTGTCCTTATAGATACGCGCGCGTTGGATTAAGTTCGGATTCTCGATTAACGCCTCGGAATCGGTTTGTTTGGCTATTGTCCTTCGTAAATAATTGTCGACAACCATTACATCATGTTCCCGTTCGGCAAAATACATGGCTGTCGGCCAACCCAGATACCCATCACCGCCTAAGACTAAAATACGCATGATCTACACTCCTTCTTGCCATGGATGATTCATCCTGTTCTCTCCAACGCAATGATTAAGGCATTCAACGCGAGCTATCCATTTCTGAAGACAATAAATTATGTAAATGCAAATATTTTCTTAATTCCTCTTTTGGCATCGCCTGGCCGGCTTTTGAATTGTATGGATGCTTCACTTGACCGGTGATGAATCCGGGATAGTGGTAATCGATCGAATCATATATTGATTTAAACGCGGGAGTGACTACATAGTAATTCTTTAATTCAATCGTTCTTCGCGTTTCTTCTTCGTTGATTAATTCTTCATACATTTTTTCGCCGGATTTAACGCCGATGATTTCGATGGGCACATCGCTGGGATCCAAACCGTAAGCAGGGGCCAGTTCTTCAATCATCACTGCGGCCAGATCCTGTATTTTTACAATCGGCATTTTTGTAACAAAGACTTCTCCCCCACGCGCTAAAAATACACTTTCCATAACGAGCCGGACGGCTTCTTCTAATGTCATAATGAATCGCGTCATACCGGTGTCAGTCAGTGTAACCGGCCCTTTGGAGGCGATTTGACGCTTAAACAACGGTATAACCGATCCGCGCGAGCCTAATACATTGCCAAAACGTGTTGAGGAAAAGATCGGACGTTCTCCTCGGCGGAGTGAATGCGCCGCAGTAAAAAGCCGCTCACCCATCAGTTTGGATGTGCCCATGACATTCGTTGGATTGACAGCCTTGTCTGATGAAGTGAATACAACACGATGAACATGATTCACAATAGCGGCGTCAATAATATTCTGGACACCTAGAATGTTAGTCTGCACGGCGTCACGAGGCGATTCCTCGCACAAGATGACATGCTTTAACGCGGCGGTATGCAGGACAATATCAATTCCATTCATCTTGTGGATTAATTTCCCCCGATCCCTGACATCGCCTAAATAAAAATGAACCGCTGGATTTGTCCGATAGGTCTCGTTTAGGAAAAATAAATCACTTTCATTATTGTCAATCCCGATAATCTCAGCCGGTTGATATGGTATCAATTGCCGAAGTAATTCATGGCCAACAGTGCCACAAACGCCTGTGATTAAAACATGTTGTTCTTGCCAAGGATTCATCGGTTTTCCACAATCTTTCATGAGATACGTTAGCCGTCCGTTTCATCCACAATTCCCGATGGCTCTTTTCGATCGCTGACTTTTTCATGCTCGCAGCTATGTTTATCAAGCATACTTTCTAATTTCCAAAAGAGACCTTCATTCTTTTTTAGATCCTTAAAACTGCCGGCTTCTACGATCTGGCCATTGTCCAGCACATAGATCCAATCCGCAATGTACAATGTTTTCAAATGGTGCGTCACCATTAATATAGTTGTACAATCACGCAACGAATCGAGTAATGCTAAAATCTGTCTTTCACTCTCGCTATCCAGCGCGCTGGTCGCCTCATCGACAATCAGCAGTTCTGGATTACGCACAATCGCGCGTGCAATGGCTAATCGCTGCCGCTGCCCAACCGAAAGAGAAACGCCGCTTTCTCCAACGAGTGTATCGTATTGGTCAGGCAATCGCATAACAAACTCATGCGCGCCGGCCTGCTGAACTGCGTGTACAATATCCTCCATTGAAGCCGAAGGATTGGCGCATTGAATATTTTCACTTACGGAAAGGTTGAATAAGAATGTGTCTTGTGAAACGTATCCAATACGTTTCCGCCATTCGCGTATGTTAAGATCGTTCATTGATTTGTTGTCGATGCGAATAGAACCTTCATTCGATTTTTGCAGGCCAATTAACAAATCGCAAATGGTTGATTTGCCCGATCCCGAAGGCCCTGCGATGGCGGTAATCCCATGCCGTGGGATTTCTAGATTTAGATTTGTGAATAAAGTAGATTGTTCATCAAACGAAAAACCAACATTTTGAAATGAGATATTTTTCTCAATCTTGTTAAACCCTATACCACTATCCAATGATTCCCGCTCAATATTTTGATTCACGAGATCATTCGCCAAGTGAATGGAAGGTAAATACGATATCAGCGTAATCCTCTTTGATAACATCTCAGAGAGATTTAAAAACAATCGTTGAGACGCAATAACAAAGAAAGCGATTGTAGGAATAATCGTATCGATAGGGCCGATTTGCGCATAAATATAATAAAGAAGTGATCCGAGTAATATGGATACGATTAACAATTCAACGATGACTCGCGGTAATTCAGCAGCCACACCGATCCGTACAATCAAACGCATCAATCGATCGATCTTCTTTTTAAATAGCGATAATACTCGATTCTCCAGCGAAAAGGATTTCACTTGCCGGATCCCCGAAAGACTTTCCGCGCAGAGTCCGCTAACTTGCTGGTTTAAAAAAATTTTTCCTGACCGATCCCATAGGAATAACGCTGACTGATCCCCCATTGGAGAAGGACAACAATGAAACCTGCGGCAAACGAGATCAGCGTAATAAACCAATTTTCAATAAACAATGCGATCGTAATACATACAACAAAGGCAAAACGGCCTAAGAAATCGATCGCATCCGTCAAACCTTTGGACGCAAAGATAGGTTCTGTGATTACATTATTCAACAAGACGCCATGTTGTTGCCTGCTTAGAATTCGATAGGACGAAAAAATATAATTTTGTAAAACATTGCACGACCAATATCCACGTAAATTGGTTAGAAAAATCTTGGAAAGATACGTTCGAGTTAGGATCAAAAGATTTTTGATAAAGATCAGTAAAAACGCGATCACGCAGACAATCACCAAGTGATATTCTTTCTGAAAATAGTAAGACAAATAGGAAAGCAAGATCGAATGCCCGCGTTCATACATGATCAGATCAGGAAAAATGTCTCTAAAAAGATACCGATTGAATAGTTCGATTTGTTCTTGACTTAAATTTGAGAAATCTTTATCTATATAGTTCCTTGTTTCAGAAGATAGTTTTAGATTGCGGAATGAATCTTCTTGATAGAAATCGGGTTGTTTCAGTAGTAAATTTAATTCACTAATTATACGTTCCTGATCTTCTTCATTTAGAGGTTTTTGATTGGAGATATCCTCGACGGCCTTTTGAGACTCTTCTGTTAAGCGAATATAGATTTGTTTTCCTGGATTGGGTAGTTCCTGGCTTTTTGCGTTTAACAATTCTACACAAAACTCTTTCCAATCGTCAATCGATTCAACGGTTAATTGAAGATCGCTGTCATTCTCTCCAGGCGTTAATATCGCCTTAAGTAAAGGCAGGATCATCCCCAAACTTAACGTTTCCGCCACCGCCGTAAGCATGATGACCGCGAAAAGGATCATGGCGAAGTATTTATACGGACCGAAGATCGACAAAGAAAAAAGATATTTTGATTGTTTAGACATTATTTCTGAAATAGTTCGATTAGTTTTTTGATCGTGTATTGTTCCGTTTTCGCCCACGCGTCATAGGTGGAACCGCCAATGTGCGGTGTCAGCAGTAAGTTATCGTGTTCCCGCGCATAGCGCAGAAGTGGATGATCGGAAAATTCAGAGGAACCGGAAAAGCCTTTTTTAAATTCTCCTGGAAAAACATCCATCGCCGCCCCTGCGATCCGTCCGTTTCGCAATTGTTCGAGAAGCGCGGTTGGATCAATAATCTCCGCTCGCGCTGTGTTGATAAACACGGAGCCGGATTTAAACGCTGCAAATACATCCGCGTTAAGTAAATTCTCTGTCTTTTCATTGTGCGGAACATGCAGGCTGATCACATCATTTTCTGAAACTAATTGCATCAAATCGCCCACGCGGTTGACGCCTTCGATCCCTGAATCGTCGACATATGGATCGTAATACTGCACACGCATTCCAAAACACAATCCATACCGCGCGACGATACTTCCTAAACGCCCTAAACCGATGATCCCCAAAGACATGGATGAAAGCATAGCCTGACCTGGAAACAAGCGCCGGTTCCAAATTCCATTCTTCACAGAATCAAAGGACCAGGGAGTACGCCGAATCAAAGCTAGAAGCAATCCCCATGTATGTTCAGCTGTGGGAGTAATTGTCTGCAGGAATTCCTGCTCATTCGCGAGAGAAATGACAGCGATCTTTTTTTCCTGCGCGTAGCGGACATCGATGTGAGGCACACCCGTCGTATTGGAAGCGATGGCTTTTAATCGCAGGCATTGATCGATTTTCTCATTTCCACAGAAAAAACCCAACGGCGCGAACGTGCAGTCAATTTCCTTTAACACTTCAGGTGTGTCTTCTTCAGGATCTTCCAATTCAATGACATGAAAGCGATCGTGAAGTAAAGATAAAGAACCAGACTGAAACTGCAGCATGGAATAGTATAAAACGGTTGGCTTCATTATTGAAATAATCTTTATTGTAGTAACAAAATCATCATCTGAATCAGGATAGACTGGATTATTATGATTAACAGGATATGTAGTAAAAAAATCTTCCTGAAAAATCCTTCCATTCTGGACATCCTGATTCAGACAAAGAAAAATATTCTATCTTTCTATACTCTGGTAATTTAGGAAATTCGAATTATCTTAATACGTCATCCGCTTATTAAACAACGAAGGGCCAATATCAACTGTCGACAATACATCCGCAATCTTGTAGCAGGAAGGTTTATCCCCATAAGGGGAAACACAATTCTGAATTTTCGCTTTAAAATTTTCATCATAAAGGCATGTCTTCAAAGCTTGGAGTATCGCCTCTGTATCCGTTTCTACATGAATGCAGTTTTCCGCCCGCTGGCGGTCGGATTGCCGTGGCCCCACCGTGATGGATGGAAGTTTGAACGTTGGCGTTTCAATGATACCTGCGCTGGAATTGCCAACAAACACACTCGCCACGTTTTGCAATCCCCAAAAATCCTGACATTCAATATTGGGATAGATCTGCACTCCATCGCTTCCCCGCGTTTCTTCGATTGCCTCTACAATTCCAGCGTAATCCGAATCCGTGCAGGGATAGACAAAAATCTTTTGCGCATCGACTTGCATTACCGCATCGACAATGGATTTCATTTCTTTGTAAGAAGCGCCATCGGCGCAGGTATCGGAATGCTGCAAGATCAGCAGTAATGGCCGGTCTGGATCAAGGTTGAATTTTTTTTGGATCTCTTCCCGTGACGTGTATTCGCCCATATGAATCATATCGAGATGCGAATCCCCAACGACATGCACGCGCCAAGGTTCTTCGCCCATTTGGATAATCCGTTGCGCGCTGGCTTCGGTCGATGGAAAATGGATATGAGACATTTTCGTAATCGCATGCCGGATAAATTCATCAATATTTCCTGAGATGTCACCGCCTTGGATATGAGCGATGGGGATACGAAAATGAATCGCGGTTACAACGGTCGACAGAATTTCACCTCGGTCACCTAACACTAATAAGATATCCGGATTCTCTTGATGAAACACCGACGACATCCAATCCATACATCGTGAAAGCGCTTTCGTACGATCGATTGAACGGTCGCCCTCCTGATCCATAGGAACCAAGTGCCGTATATCAAACCACTGCTGCACTTCGTGATACGTATTACCGAAATCTTCATAGAGATGTTGATCGGTCGCAACAATGACAATTTCCACACCGGGGCGCCGGTGCAGTTCTTTCAATGTCGGGATGATCGCGCCGAAACCACCACGTTTTCCAGTGACGACTAATATTTTTCTCGATCGACTTGCTTTCATTTATTATTCCTGTGGAGTGACTGTATGACCTATCATTTCCAATGTAATCAATGTGTCTGCGCTTACATTTACATTCAGCGAAGCGCCTAGGATTTCGTTCAGTCGTTCAGGAGAAATCCCATTGCCTGGACGCTTAAACGTAAGATCTTCACGGCGCAGGATTGTCCCCGCTGAAAGATCATGTTTTGCTACAATACTTTTTCTCGCCCACAACAGGCTTTTTTCCTCATTTAGAGTGCGGAGCATTTCCTTCGAACCGAGGGCCGCTTCCAAGCGGCGCACGCTACTGACAAATTCCACTAATTCTTCTGGATCACAAGCCACCTTCCAATCCTGCGCGTTGGGGATGTTTTTCTCAAGCGTAATATGTTTTTCAATAATCGAAGCGCCTAACATGACCGAAGCGGCGGCGATATCGTGTGTCGCGCAGTGATCCGAATATCCAACAGGTCCTAGAAATAATTCTCTTAGTGTTGAAATAACTTTTAAATTAACATCTTCCGGGGGCGTGGGATAACTGGTCACGCAGTGCATCACCGCGACTTGACGGGCCCCTTCTTGCTGAAGCGCACTAAGACTCTGTTCCAATTCTTTTTGTGTATACATTCCAGTCGAGAATACAATCGGTTTCCCCTTCTTTGCGACAGCGCGGAAAAACTCTGGATTACTGACTTCTCCAGAACCGATTTTGTACAACGGTGGATTCAGAGTCGAAAGAGCGTCTAGACTTTCCAGATCGTGCGCCGTAGCAAAAAAGAGAATCCCCGCGTCATTCGCGTATTCTTGAATGGATTGAAATTGGTCAATCGTCAGTTCTTTACATTGCATCCTCTCCGTCCATTCACTGTTCTGTGAACTGATTAGCGAAGAGGTGCGAAAGATTTGAAACTTAACCGCATCCGCTTTGGCTTGAACCGCCATGTCAACTAATTGATACGCTTTTTGGACATCACCGAAATGACTAACTCCCGCTTCCGCAATGATAAAGCATGGAGCGTTCCCACCGATTTTCCTCTCACCAGCGTAAAAGAAAGGAACAAAGAATTCTCGTTCAATCATACGAAGATACCAAAAATAAGTTTTTAATTACATATGATGAATGGTTAAGGATGCTCGTGTCGGTTCCATAGCACATTTTGCTGAATAACTGATGTGTCAATTCGATCTTTGGCTTGCAGAATTTGGTGAAAGCAATCCCGCGTCAATGCGTCTTTAACAGTGATTCTATCCTTTGAAAGATTTCCGGAAGAATCTGTTGTCTGTGGAAACGTTCCATCCGCGGTTTCTTTCCTCGGATTCGAAACGGATTTAATTTCTACGGAATAACCTGCGTTTTTGGCTTGCTGTTGAACAATTTCCGCTAATTGATTGATGGTGAGTGTTTCTAAATATTGAATTGCAGTGCGAATGGAACCGGGGATTGGAGATTCCTGTATCGACCTCTCAACACAAGAAATAGCGTTATCGATATGCAATAACGCGCAGGTTCGGTTCCCTTCCCCATAAACAGTCAAGGGATAGCCGATTGCTGCTTGCACAGTAAAGCGGTTTACAACCGATCCAAACACTTCATCGTAATGAAAGGCGATATGTAAGTATGGATGCAGTTTTGATTCATCCGTTTCGAAACCGTAGACAATACCTTGCTGTAAGACAGTCGCCTTCATTCCCCAATTTTGACAGGCGAATTGTATATTCTGCACACACTGAACATCCGCCACATGATAGAAAGACGCAAAACTGGATGAAGACGTATTATCTTCACCTTCGCATTTGTGTAATCCCTGTATCGAGATTAGATGAATGTCCCGCTCCGCCCGTTGGACAGCGAAGAGAACGTTCAAGATTCCCGTGACGTTGTTTTGATGGGTCAACACCGCGTTCGCGCGGTTTTTCATGGAGAAGGGAGCCGAGGGCTGACCAGCGCAGTGTATGACCACATCCGGCTGCGCTCTGTCAAAGACGTGATAGATAGCCCCTACATTTGTCATATCACTAATGTAGTACTGGATCTCTTTTCCTGTCATCTCACGGAATTTCGCGACACGCCGGTGAATGGGAAATACTTCAAACAGCGGTTCGGCCCCCATTTCCATTTCCCATTTCCGCTTGATCAGGTTATCCATAATAGTGACATCATAACCCAGCGACGCCAGGCGCATAGAAAGAGGCCATCCAATGTATCCATCCCCACCGATTACAAGTACTTTCGTCATGAATCAATTCCTATTCGTTTTTTCTTCCAACACCCGGCGGATAGTATAGGTTGCGATATCATCAAACTGCTCTTCTACCGTTCGATCGTGTTCAACGATGGTTCGCCCGCCTTTGGCTAACAACTGAGTGAACAAATTAGCGCGCACACTGCCTTTGATATGCGCGGCGATATACGCGATAATACTGGATTCGTCAAATTGATAGTTCTCAAGCAAACAACGGATCGACGCGCTTAAATCATATATACTTCTCACATGATGTACCATGCTTTCCGGAAACACATAATAGGGGCTGATTCCCAACGTGATTAATGGGATCTTCCGCATCACCGCTTCCAAGCCGATCGTGCCATTGATGACAAGAACCATTTTGGCGTGTTCTAAAATATTCTGCGAACTGACTGACGATTCAATCAATAAAACATTGGGTATCGCGAGAATTTTCTTATAATAATCAACAGTGCGAAATCCCCATGCGTTGGGATGATCTTTCACGACAAGTTTCCACGTCACCGGCAGGTTCATGGCGATGTTGCGTATCGTTTCAATTTGATTCTGATATGGCCGGCCAAACACCGACAACGCCACTTCGGGTTCGGTATGCATGGGATAAAACGCGTAGGTATGATTGGCTAATTCCTTTGGAGAAGTATATAAGGAACGCAATCCCCGCTGAATCCGCCGCGCCCGTAAAGGCTTAATCAATCGATTGTGTATCTCCGAAGTTAACACACCTGGAAAATGATTGTCGTTGTATGCGGGTGAACGCCAATACTGAATACAATTTGTCAGAAAACCAAGCGCATTTTTAGCAGGGAGAACTTTTTCCTTTGTCTCTTTTTTTAACTTGATCGCGCCTTCGTAGGTCAGCAGTTTATTTCTCGTTCGTTGATAGAATTCAGCCGCTTCCTGGTAAGCGGCGTCATCGTTCACGCTCCCATTCCGGTAATCCTTGAAGGCGTTGTAAATATGAGGAGACAGTTCAAACGGATCAGTAAAGAGAGATATGTAGTTCTCAATCCGCGTCAGTTTCAATTGTAAATAGGGAACGCCGCGCCGCTTCGCGAAAAGGTAATAGAGATAATCGCAAAACGTTACCGCGTTCAGCGCCAAAACCGCGTCCGGTTGAATTTCATCAAACTGCTTTTCAATCGAGTGAAGCGCTTCCTGAAGAATTTGCAGCATCCGATCGTGGCGGAACCGGGGAACGTAATCCTGCTGAAACTTACATTTATTCCCATGATAGATTCTTCGGTCAGCAATCAAGGCGTTCCATAGCGTCGCGTCGCCGATCTGCTTTTCATACCTAGACAGCAGATCGAGATCGAGATCGGTCTGCGGAGCCTTCTGCGTAATTTCCCATTCTTTGACAAGAGAGAAATGGCCCGATTCAAATTCAGGGAATTCTTCTGCGATTTTTAAATATTGATAGTGATCGGCAACGGAAAAACCCGCGTGGTCCAATGCGCCTTGCCGCCGGATCGCCTCCATCATACGCCAAAAAATACGCAGCCCTGTGGATTGTGTGACAAAGATTAAATTCACGGATTTATTTTCAAATTAGAGAACAAAAAAGGCAGAATGAATTATGAATCGCTGATATCTTCAAGTTTAAGTAAAACATCGGCGGGCAGATCGCGCGCGGCTTTTTTCCCAACGACCGTATTGAGTTTGTAACTCGGAATACCGGAACCAGGACGTTTCACCCATACATTCACACGCTCTTGAAACACTTCATTGGCTTTAACCGGCGCAATAGTGACAACGCTTTCCGAAAAACCATGCCGCACTTTTTGCGCTTCATCGTTGAGAGATTTCTCACTCCCCAAGGCGGATGAAATCGCGCGGACGCCTTCCACCAGTTCCTTCAGTTCGTCCGGTTCAATGGAGGATTGTTGATCGATGCCAGGCAGCGCGCGGGAGAGTGTAAAATGTTTTTCTACTAGACATGCGCCTTTGGCCGCCGCGCCGAAACAGGCGTAATTACCTTGACAGTGATCCGATAGCCCCACCAGGACACTGCACTCGTCCCGCAGGCGGTCCATCACTCCCAAATTGACATTCTCATAGGCTGTTGGATAGTTGGATGTGCATTGCATCACAATCAGATCCGGCGTTTTCCCGCGAATGACATTGACGGCGTTTTTCACTTCATCCCAATCGGCGGTGCCAGTTGAGAGAATGACGGGCTTCCCTTTTTCGGCGATGTACGTCAGAAAAGGAATATTCGTCACTTCGCCCGATCCAATTTTGTACGCGGGGACCCCCACCTTTTCAAGCAGATCCACCGCTTCCACAGAAAACGGCGTGGACAAAAAAAGAATGCCCTGTTTTTCCGCCTCCTCTTTGAGCGCCATGTGATCGTCAAAAGATAGTCCACAATCCGTCATGATATCAAATAACGATCGTGTAACGTGTGAACCGGCGTCGCTGCCGATCGACCGGTCAGGCAGCATTTCGGCTTCAGCGATATGGGTTTGAAATTTAATAATATCCGCGCCCGCCGCTTTCGCTGACCGCACCATCTCCAAGGCGATTTCACGGTCGCCGTTATGGTTGATCCCCGCCTCGGCGATCACCAGCGTCCGGTTACCCGGTCCCACGTTATAAGGTCCAATGGTTATCGCATCCACAATTTCTCTCCTCCCATGACCCGGTATTTATAGCCATTCGTCGATGGTATAGTCCACATCGGACGTAGCCCATTTCGGATAAATAATACCATGTTCGATGACGTGTTTCACGCCTTCTTCTGTGCTGATCCTTGGCTCAAATCCCAATATCTCACGCGCTTTCGCCGTATCACAAAAGCGCTCAAATATTTCGCGTTCTTTCGTCCGGTCCGTATTGGCAAATTGATTCTGTATCTTCGGTTCGAGTTTATCTTCTTTACCACACAGCCGGATGATCATCTGGGCAAGTTCCAATAATGTAAGTGGATCACCGCTGTTCCCGATGTTAAACACTTCACCATCCGCCTTGGGATTAAAGAGCGCATCCAGCAGCCCGCGCGCCGAATCCTGCGAATAGCAGTAAGACCGGACCTGCTTTCCATCACCATACACGACAGGTGGCTTGCCTTCCAGGCAATTGCGAATGAACTTTGGAATGACAAACTGCGCGATCTGGAACGGGCCATACGTATTAAAGAAACGCATAATCGTATAATTGAATTCCGGATAGCGCTGCGCGTACGCCTGACAAAGTTCCTCTCCGGTCATTTTCGTCACGGCGTAGACGGTCTTGCCATGTGTACGGGTTTTTTCCGTTACTGGATTCTCCAACGGTTCACCGTACACTTCAGACGAGGAAGCGAAAATAATTTTCTTTACACGGTGTTGAATGGCGATATCCAAGACATTCTGCGTTCCATTGACGTTGATCTCCAGGCAACGGAGTTTGTTGGTTTCCGTGCGCCGTACCCCTAAATACGCGGCGAGATGAACGACGGCGTCGCAGCCGGCCAATGCGTCCCGCAGTGACGAACAGTCTAGAATCGAACCATAGTAAATATCAATCTTCGGATCGATCGACGACTCGACACGCGCGATCTGTCCACGCAAATCAAACAACACAACGGAAACGCCCCGCCGGACCAGTTCTTTGCAGACTTGCATTCCAATGCAGCCCGCCCCTCCTGTGACTAACACTTTTTTTAATTCGTACGGCATATTCCATCCGTCCTTTACAAAGGAGATTCATTTCTATATTGTTGAGTTTACACAATTCAACAATTTCCAGCGCACATACATTGACGTTTTAAAGGCTGAAACTTCAGATAGGTCAACGAACGCCAAAGCCACTCGAAGGGACCAAACTGAAAATAACACAGCCAGATCACAGAATACATTAATTGTATAATCCAGATTGTGAAGACAAAAAGAAACTGTTGATAACGTTCCAAATAACCATACCACCCCAATCCATGCCCATAAAAGAATAATGTGCCCAGAATGGATTGCATCAGATAATTGGTCAACGCCAGCTGACCCGCCGCGGAAAATCCCCGCGTCAAACACCCTGCCTTTCCACTCTTAATCCACAGAACCATTATGCTGATCCACATTAATGCGATCAATGGAGCGGAAAATAAATAAAGAGGCCTGCAGAACATACTATACGCCTGGTAATCCCAGCTTGTTTGACACAAAATGATGATATCCAACAAGGTTAATGGTATCCCCACGAACAGACCGATTCCGATTAGGTATCGATACAAGCGCTTGCTTCCTTCTCCGCTCAACACTCCCCATTTGAACAGCGCCATACCTAACAGCATCATTGCGCCAACCTGAAAGATACGCCCATGAAAGAAAAAACTTCTTACCTCAAGATGATACGCGATGAAAAAACGCAATGACATTTGGTCTTTATAACCACCGCGGAAAGTGTCGAGAAAATGCTGGATAGTACGATTTGACACTTCCCAGTTTCCATGAATCCGGCTTTCCAGCGCCGCGCCTTCCAACTGATAGATTTGCCAACCATGTTCTAACGTAATCCCTGCATAAATCAGATGAAAGACAATCGCCAGGAGAAGTAGCCATTTGGGTGAGAGTTTTCTGAACAAACAAAGAACGGCCGCGCACATCGTATACCGCGTTAAGACATCGCCGGACCAAATTAAATAGGCGTGCGCCAATCCCATAAGCCCCATCACAATGATCCGCCGGTAATAGACAAAACAACGGATTGCGGCCCCGCGCTTCCACCCGTGACATCATTAGAACAATACCCGCGCCGAACAGCATCGAGAAGATGCTAATGAATTTCGAATCAAACAAGAGATGGCTAATGAACCAGACGCCGAAATTGATCCCGCTGAAATCTCCATACGTATTCGGATTGTCATACGCGAACGCGGGCATCGCCATCACTTGGATATTCATCATCAGAATCCCCAACACCGCCATACCACGCACAGCGTCCAATGTTTGGATACGATAAGGTTGGCTTATGGGGCCAATCTGGGAATTCTGCATTGGCAAACAACCAAGTGATCAGTATGCGATGATCTTTTGGATGAGGTTATTGTTGATTTCAACCGATTCGAGAACGTCTACGATCTTCTGAGCGGCATCTCCATTTCCATATGGATTGACGACATTCTTCACTTTTTCTTTAAACGTCTCGTCATAAAGGGCGGTTTGAATCGCGTTGATAATTTCATCGACATCATGGGATACATCGATCACATTCTCCGCCCGCAGACGGCCGTTCTGCCGCGTGCCGATATTCACTGTAGGCAGTTGAAAACTCGGCGCTTCGCGAATCCCCGCCGACGAATTGCCGACCATAACCGAAGCATGGCGCATCAAACTGAGAAAATCCTGGTTCTCAATATTCGGAAAAATATGAAAGCGCGAGAGTCCCTTCATCTCATCGATGATCTCCCGCCCCCCCGCGTCGGCGTTCGAGTAGATCGTGACAACCTCCGCTTCGGGGAAATTCATCAACGCTTGAATGGCGATCCGGGCCTGCGCGACTCCCTGCCCGTATTCCGTCGTTACGGGATGGTACGTAAAGAGAAAGAGCGGACGCTCCAGATCAAAGCCGAATTGAGCGGCCAGTTCTTCTTTCCCCTTCAATTCAACCGAGTTGATAATATCAAGATAAGGACAACCGGTTTGAAACACCATCTCCGGATTCTCGCCCATTTTGATGATACGCTCAGCGGCGTCGGGCGTGGCGGGAAAATGGATGTGCGACAGTTTGGTGACGGCGTGGCGGATGCTTTCATCAATCGTGCCCGTCACCTCACCGCCTTGGATGTGCGCAATGGGAAGATTTAACAACGCCGCCGACTGTGCGGCGGCCAAGGTTTCAACGCGGTCTACCGTCAATAGAAAAATATCAGGTTGAATCTCATGGAGCGCGTCCGCGATCCCATCCGAGCAGCGCGCGGCCGCTTTCGCCATCCCATAAGGACTGTCGTCGTCCGTATACATATTCACCCGCGCGGCGATATCAAAACCGTCCTGCTCAATCTGTTCAACGGTATATCCAAATTCTTTCAACAAATGAATACCCGTGACAATCAGTTTTAATTCCAGATTCGGGCGTCTCGCGATTTCATGCAAAACGGATTTCACACGAGGATAATCAGCCCGTGTCCCAGTCATGCACGCGATCCGTCGTTTGTTCTTTTTCATCGATTTTCTATCCAGTACATTCAATTATGGAATTACTCTTCAAAAAAATAGCGGTACGTCTCTTTTCGCCGGTTCAAATAAAATTCCGCCAAAAGAAAATCATCTGGGTAGTCGATGTCAATGTCAACCCAGCCGTCATCCAATACAAAAGGTTTGATGTTCGAACCGAGAAAACAATCGTTCTTCAATGTCCGCGCCGTGCGGAACATGAAGAGATGCCCAGTGAGCACATGCAGTATTTTTGAATTGGAGAGCCGGTGGGGAAGTTGTTTCTCGTAGGGCGTCCAAAATTCCTCCCCCAATTCGCCAAAAATCTCTCTGGATTTCCGAACCGACACCATCGAATCCGCTTCGGGCGATCCACGCATTTCCTCAATGGCCTTATTGATCATCTGGGGCGTACGGAACGGATTGGTCGGTTGCAGCAAGATCAGAATATCCACCGAATAGCCTTGTTGATCCTCAATCCATTCAACCGCATGCTGAATGACACGAAAATTGGGCACGCTGTCATCACACAATTCCTGCGGCCGCCGGATAATTTCCGCGCCGTAAGAGGCGCCTAAATTCGCGATCTCATCACTTTCCGTACTGACATATACGCCTGTCAACGAAGACGCCAGTTTGGCGGCTTTCACCGAGTAATAAAAAAGAGGATAACCGCAGAGTGGTTTAACGTTTTTATTTGGCAATCGGTTGGAATGGCCTTTCGCTGGAATAATGGCGGCAACGTTTTCTTTCACGAAATTACTCTCTCCCTATTTCTCCCGTGTTAGTTCCACGTCCATTGCCGCATCCCCCCAAATAGCGCGAAGCGAACGGCTGTCCTCCATCAGTGGGAATCCACAAAGGGCGCCCAACGCGTAGGTGTCTCCCGCATAAAGAGTCATAAAACGCGAGAGGAAAGCCACAACGAGCGCCGGTGAATGCGCGTAATCATTCGGAGCCTGTTCATCCGATAACGCCGGCGAAGATTCCACTCGCAAAGGAGTGTCACGCTCCCGTTCAATCCGCTCTAAGGGCATCAAATCCCCCAGCGTATGAAATCCCTCGATCCACTGCCCATAATAAACCGCGATTCCATGATCCCGAAGCCGAATCTGATGTTCCAGCCGCGTCAATTCATCAATCACGTAAGGGCTGTACAATCCGATCCACAACCGGCATCCAGCAATATATCGCCCCGCGTCTTCGATGGACACGCCTTGGCAATCTGCCTTGAGTTCAATCGCCAAACCGGCGAATCCCATCACTTTTCCCGCAAACTTGGGAATACAGATCGACCCGGCGTTGTACGACGCGACATGCGGAGGACATAAATACGCCAGAGGAAAGCGGCTTTTCTTAATATCCCACGTTCGTATGGAAAAATCCGAATTTCCGACGACAAACCAAAATTCACCATTCAGGGCCATATCTCTTCCTCACTTTCCCGCAGGTCGTTTACTGGATTTCGGAGCACTCCGATCTTCTCGTATTCAATCTCGAAGTAATCCTCATCTGTCAGACGCATATCCTGCTCAACCGTATACCCATCGATACTCATCGTTCCCATGTGGATTATCATCCCTGGCTTCAACGTGAACATGCGGGAAAGATATTCAATCGTATGCTCAATGTCATTGACCAGGGCTTGGCTGTACGAACGCTCCCTCTGTATGCCAGATAGGCGGTTATAAATCATCAGGTTATATGGATCAGGAACCTCATCTCTCGATACCAGATAAGGACCGACCGGCGCAAATGTGTCAATGCTGCGCGAATAGAACGAGGTAGTATGCCGCGCGGCGAACACACTACTGTCGGTTTCGACCAGCGCTTCATCAATCCCCCGTAGAGCGTACTGCTTCCAAGTGTCCGAACACATATCGTTGACCAGCGTATACCCAGCGACATACTCCATCGCCTCTTTCGCGGGTACGTACCTCCCGGTTTTTCCAATAATGACGCCCAACTCCGCCGCAGAACGAAAATTGCGTAAATAGGGTGGAATCGTTACGGTCTCTTTATGACCGATCAAAGCCGTACGGGAACGGGGGCGCAGGAATCCCTGGGGATAGCCGGGAATCTGATAAGGCTTGTCCCGGAAAAAGAACGGTGAATTGCCGCCAATCCCAAACATCAACGGTGGATTGGGAATCGGGGGCAGCCAACGTATCGCTTCGCAATCAAACCGCGCGTTCCGTAAAAGAAAAGAATCCCCCTCTTCCATCACCCAAATAATAAAATCATTCATCCGTCGAAGACCGTCGGAGCCTTCCATTCCTAATTCCAGCAGGTCAATCAAACGAAAACCGGTGATATCGGTTTGGAAAAATCGGGGCTTGCTAAAGGTTTTCATATTGGGAACCGCCTTCACTACTTCATGAATATCAAAGACGGTGTCTCCAACCACCAAACCGGTCCGCTCTTTTTCATTGGCAATAAATGACGCGAGCTTCATTGTTTCGATTCCTTATATGTTTAGGCTGGTAAAATGGAAACGTTGTATTTTTGGATTTCTTGATCGCATGAGATATATTTACTGCATTATTCCAAATGGCTTAGAAATATCGGGGGGCAACGGATCATCAAAATTGTCCATCATCTTAATCTTTCCTTTCATCGCCCCTGGAACACGAGATTCTTTGGGAGTTCTGGCTATAGGAACGATTTTCGCAATAGGTTTTCCATTTTGTTCCAATATCACTTCGTGCCCCGCTTTTACACGCTCGAGCAATTCCAACAAATTTGCTTTTTGAATATCGGTTGTAAGCATTGAATTGAGCAATTCCAAATCCATTCTTTTGAAGCGCACCTTATCAAGTATCAAAAACAGGACACAAAGGATATCTGTTTCTCTTTCGCGATTTCTTCCACTTGCGCGAGTTCATCATTCTTGTCGGTATGAGAGGCTAACGAGAGGAGTAAATCCGCCGAACCGTTTTTCCGCAGCCAATCCAGATTGTAAATCGAATGATCCACACAGCGTTTTCCCTCATTTTTAGGATCGACAATGCCTACTAACTCCATCCGCAGTTCCCGCACGGCGAGATAGGCCAGTTCCGCGACTTCCCCGCTCCCATAAAAAATGACTCGCTTCTTGTTTTGCGCGGCGAAAGGACGCATGGCCTCATTGGCTTTCCGGCGCACTTCGCGGATGTATTGAAACGAATACTCTAAAAATTCATACGTCAGCCGGGCTTTTTCTTTAATTCCGCTTGGTGTCAACAAATAGCGCAGCCGTCTTCTTTCCAGCTGTTTCGTCTTGACATATCCTTTATAAATTACCCGCTTCAGATATGAATTCACCAAACCCACCGCCACGCCAAGGCGGGTCGCCAAGTCTTTTTGGGTGGTGTCCGGCTCATCAGAGATCGCTTTGAGAAGATTGAGGATCATCTCCTCATCGCGGTCCATAACGCCGTTTTCGTCTCTGGTTTGGGAAGGATTTTTCATAATAATGAAGTATTCAGGCAGGCTTCGCCCCCGTCAGCGGTCCTTTTTCAAGGCGCGGAAAGGGAAAATTTAGATCTATTCGATCAGAATCAAGGATCTATATTGACTCCTAAATCCTTATATATCAAATCATTAAATCATGAAACTAGCATAATTTCAAAATTTAAAATTCAATATATGATTTTTATCATATAAAGAATCCAATCCCCTGTCAAGTAAAAAAAGAAAGAAAATTAAAATAAATTTTAAAAACGAAGCCGGATAAAAAACTGGAACTAGATTATCCCCAATGGAGGATAAAATATCGTCATTGGGAGATGATTCCACCTGTACGCTGGTATCGTTCAGTCCATTCTGGGGATAGAACACCGCTGAAATTCGTGTATATTTGGCCTTGCCTTCTCTCTTGAATCAAAAAGTAAATACGCTGAATAAAACGGTCTAAAATCGAATGTGTATTGGAGGTATGAATGATGGAGAACCGGCTCCCGCCACCGGACGAGATCGACAAGGACGAACGGGTATGGGCGGCGTTTTGTCATCTATCCGCGTTTAGCGTTTTTCTCCTATTTGGCTTTGGTCATATTGTCGGACCGCTCGCATTTTGGCTTCTAAAACGGCAGGAATCGACGTTTCTTGATGAACAAGGGAAAGAGGCGGTCAATTTTCAAATCAGTATATCCATCTATTTCCTCGTCAGCGCAATGGCCGCTTTTCTTATTTTCTCTTCCGGATTTGTGGTGATTTTATTGCTGGGAGTGATGTGGGCCTTATTCTGGTTTATTTCGGTTATTTTCGCCGCGGTTAAAGCCAACGATGGGGGGCTTTACCGCTATTATCTCTGCATTCGTTTTTTATAACTTTTAATTCGCTAATATTACAATGGAGGGCGGGCGTCCCGCCCGCAAAAAATCCCCCCCTCTCACTCTTCCCCCCTTCGGTGACGAATCACTAAGTCTAACAAAAAATTGATAGCGGCGACAGCCAAGGTTTGTAATCCCGCCAGAACAAGAAGCGCCCCCACAGCGATGTATGTCCAAGGATAACCCGTGATTTCTCCACTCGTTAGATATTCCCGAAGAGGATTGATATTGATAGCGATCCCAGCGAATAGACTCAGAAATCCAACAGGAGCCAGCCATTTTAAAAGACGCTGGTACAACGGTGTGCGGGTAGAAACACAATTATGGAAAATATACACGATTCGATGGGCCAACACACCAGCGCCGGTGAGCGTCAATCCTCCAATAAAGAACGCGGTGAGCGCCAACATGCGGTAGATACGATCATCGGGAACTTTCCCTGGCCGGAACGCGTCGGCGATTAAACCAGGCGCGTACACTGCGCAGGCTAAAAACAAGAGACACGACACTGAACCGAAAAAGAGCAACGGACGGTAGATTAACGCCATTTCCAGAATAACCAGCAAAAACCGGATGCCATCCTGGAGAACGCTCAGCTTGGATTCTCCGATTCTCTCCGCATACGGCATGGGAGCTTCGCAAAGCGTCAATTCGGGATGAAACAACACGCGGGATGACATCGCCGGGGTGAAGTGAAGACCGTCGGGTAGAGGGTAGAGTTTCGGCAGCGATTCCGTTTTCATCACCCGCATACCACTGGCGGTATCGATAATTTTTTGCCCGGATAGAGTTCCAAGTAGAAACGCATAAATGTTATTCCCCAACCGCCGCACAAAGGGTATTTCACTTTGTGGACCGAGCCGCGAACCGAGAACCACATCGGCGTCCGCCTCTTTCTGCTTGTTGCAAAGGGTAGAGAAAAAGAGGGGATCACACGTGCCATCCGCGTCAAGAAAACCAACAAGAGTTGTGTTGCTTACCCGGAATCCATACTTGATTGCGGCCCCGTAACCTTTGTTCTTTTCATGCTGAAGCAGTGTAATCTCTGGAACGTATTTCGAAGCGAGTTCATAGGTCCGGTCGCGGGAACCATCATCAACGACGATGACACGAATCTGTTCCAGTTGTGTTTCTTGGGCGATCGTTTCCCGCGCGTCAAGACAACGCTGAATGATCGATTCAATCGCCTGCTCTTCGTTATAAGCGGGAATCACAATCGTGAGTCCGTTTTCCAATGAACTATGAGTTGTATTCTCCATACTCCATCCAAATCCAATCAACTTTTCATCCCATGGGGATTCTCTTGTTTGTATACAGAACGATACCCATACCAATAGGTTACGAATATATGGAGGGAGTATAGCTCGAATCGTGGTTTGGGGGAATGTGGAGTGGAACATGCGGTAGGATGTTTTATAAAGAGCGCTGTTTGAATCGAGAAAGAAAACGTTTACAAAAAAACTCGAGATATGATAAAATTGAACGTGTGAGGGGAAATCCAGAATAAAATAATCAAAAGGAAATGTAAAATGAAACAAAGCGCGTTCACTCTGATCGAGCTTCTCATCGTGGTAGCGATCATCGGAATCTTAGCGGCGATCGCCGTTCCGAATTTCCTTGGCGCCCGCCTCCGCGCGCAAGTCGCCAAAGCGCATGCGGAAATGAATACATTCGTCACAGCGACGGAGATGTATCGTATGGATAATGGGGAGTATTTTCCTCATAACCACACCCCTTGGCAGAATAAATATCTGACAACACCTATCGCCTACGTTACCTCGGTACCTACCGATCCCTTTCAGAAAGGCCCGGGCCGAACGGAAGAACAATACTCATTTAATGAATACCATAGAGATCCCATCTGGTATCCCGACGGTACTCTCTGGTTGAATTATCACGAAAGACACCGTCAAAGCGAAGAAAATATGTCCCGCGCAGAACGGGGACGGCCTTGGGCATACGAACTATGGAGCGTCGGTCCCAATGGAATTGTAGACCAACCGGCTTTTATCTATTATGAAATGACCAATGGACTTTCCAGCGATGGTATGATTGTCTGGGTTCGCCCCTGATTTGTTAAGAGCAAGTATTTCACAGGATTACTGGGTAAGAAAAAGGAAAAGAAGTAGATGAAACACCGTGGATTTACTCTAATTGAACTCCTGATTGTAGTGGCGATCATAGGCATCTTGGCGGCGATCGCTGTGCCCAATTTTTTAAACGCCCAAGTCCGAGCGAAAGTGGCGCGGGCGCGGAGCGATCTGCGCAATCTCTGCGTAGCGCTCGATAGTTATCAACTCGATCGAAATCAATTCCCCTGGCCTCTCCTCGGCGGAAATACAATCAACGTAGTCTACGAACTCACTACGCCCGTATCCTATATCTCCAGCGTCGATTTGGAAGATCCTTTCGCCCCGAAAGAAATGATTGAATACATGCGGGATCAAGGCCAGAATGTCTTTGACAGCTATGTCTATGTGAATTATCGCGGGCGGTGGGGACAAAGCGAATGCGCTGGACGGTATGGCGTACCCCTCTCCGATTGCCCACGAGGCTATGGGATGAAATCACTCGGTCCCGACGGAGAAAACACGGGGGGCGTCCACTGGCCACTCGAGATGAAACTCAAAGGGGGAGAAGTCACCCCCGGCAACGCCTTCGTCACCCCCGGTATGCACGCCAATGACCGGCTTTACAATCCCTCCAACGGCCTAAACAGCATCGGAGACATCATCCGCTTTGGTGGAGAATTGGCAGGATCACAGGGGGGGTGAAGTTGGAAATTCTTATCAATTTTTTGAAAGCAACAGTTTTAAAACATTATTACTCTCATTAATCTCTTTCACTTCATCACCCGGATCAACATCAATCCGAAAAAACTGCCCTAAAAGTTCTTCCGGGATTTCAATCTCAGCAGCAATCGATTTTGGGATTAAATCAAGTGGCGCTTTTAAATCCTTCATCTCGATCGTTTTTTCCCAACCGTTTTGAGTCGCAATCCGGATTGAGAATTCCGGTACGTTTTCGGTTCCTATGTTATGAACCGTCAATTTGAGATTCTGAGGAGAAGTTCTTTCGATATCTTGCAAACCAATAGCCAGATCAGGAAGAAATTCCGGAGCAGGAGAAGAATCAATCTGCCGGACCGAAAGGATTGTCAATTGATGGGGAGGCAATGTCAATTGAAGCGGAATCCCTCTTTCTGTCACCCTCAGTTTTCGTAAAAAGAAAGGGGAACTGGCCGGATTTTTAAGCGAGACTTCATAGGTTCCATTCTCCAAACGCCAGAAGCGCGCTCCCACCTCCGCTGGAGAGTCCGAAAACACATACAACTGCGCTTCCAGTTTTTTTGTATCAGACGCAGTCACAAAGGCCTCCGCTTCATCCCCCACCCCGTTCCATGTGACAGCGTGAACAGGATAGTAAGTAGGATTCCCAAACGATCCAGTCAACATAGAGGTTAATACCGCGTTCCCTGGAATGGAGACACGGTCCGTGAAGAGAACCTCAGTCGTGATCATTGGAAGATTGTGACTCAATCCGCTGATGATCCCCTCCAATTCATGTTCTAATTTCAAAGAATCTCCCGTCAACCGATAGCGCATGGCGCCGGACGCCCGTTTGAGAAGCAGATCGTCATAGCGATCGTCTCCCGAAAGAACGCGCCATTTTTCCAGCACATCATAAAAAGCGTCCGTATCGTGAAGTTTCCCCACCCATTCGAGACTGCCTTCTTTTGGATTCTCCTGTCCGGATCGCTGATACACCCGGATCGCATCCAGCGCGGCTAAGATCGGTTCAAGGATTTCATCATTTCCTGTTTCCGCCCAAGCGGCGAGCATGATGTGATAGAGTGTGCGCGTATAGGATATGGCCGTGAAATCGTTATACCCTTTCGTCTGCCACCAATGATCCGCATAACCGCCGATCCGCCCATCGGGAAAGGAGACGGAACCGGGAAGGATTCCCACCGGCTTGCCCCGGTCCTCGCTACGCCCCGCATTCACCCAGGCCATCGACCAGTTTGAAAGAAGATCGCGCACAACAGGATGACCACTGTACCACATCACCCAAGCGCCGGGTTTCGCGGCGCGTCCGTTCAGGGGCGTATCGGCCGACCGGGGAATGGTGTCAACCGTCTCTGAAGCGGAGAAGTAATGAGACTTGAAATGCAGGTCACCGTTATCATTGAGAGCGGTCCAGACAGTTTTCATACACCGCATAGTTTCGAGACAGGTTTCAAAATATTTCGGATCACCATAATGAGCGGCCATCATGAGGGGTTGTGTATCCGAAACCGGTTCAGCGGCGTGTTCGACATCCCCGATTTCTTTGCTATACCCATGCTCCACCACCCCCGACGCGAGAACGCCATCCGCGATCCGCTGGGCGCCAAGACGCGTAATCGGATCATTTACGGCAAGAACGAGGGGAATCCAGCTGCGCAGAATTTCAACGTCATCCCCCCAGCCACCACCGAGCTCTCCATTTTCACTTTGTCTGCGTTTTACCCAATAATAAATCACCTCTCGCAGCCTGCCCAGCGCTTCCCGCTGGAGAACCGCCCATCGGGGAGCGGTTTCCGGGGCGGTTTGCTCTCCATACACATGGCGGATCGATTCACCAAGATACATGCGCGGAAGTTCATGGCCGGGATAGAGTTCACACAAGGCGCGTGCGTGTTTCTTTCCCAAGTCATAACAATGTTTCCAGCCCCCTTCGCGTCCATTCCAATACGAGACGCGCATCTGAATCAAAAGCGCAAGCGAGTAAAGGGGATCGGTCACTGGCACAGAATTACATAATTCATAAGCGGACCAGTACCGGTGATAGCAGTTTAAATCCGTCTCCTCACGCGCCCATTGAAAATTCCACATCCGCAGCGTTTCCAGCGCCAAGAGAACGCGTTCGTCCACTTCGAGACGCTCCCGGACAGCGGGGGATGGGGATTTTATTCCACACAACTTTTGAATAGAAGATTTCAACAAGTGGATACGCATCTCATCAGATGTATCGATATGGCTTGCGATAGTATCCGCCATTAGAATCCAATCGAGTTCATTTTCATCCTGGGGATATTCGTCCAGCAGATCAAGAGCCCGATTCACATTGTTATCATTCAGGGCGTCGAGGATATTCTGAAACGATTCATTTGGTGTTTGGACGATCAGTTTAGGGCCTTGCCGTTTGATCGACCATTGAGGAGCCGTGCGCAGATGAACTCCCAATATAGAACTTTTATTCTCCCCCAAATACCAGAGACGCCCATCCTCTGGTTCTCTCGTTGTATATTCCTTCCACGAATCCGGACGGGATGGGGCGTAATCAACTTCAATAAGAATAATTCCATCTTTGGGAGCCACCGGGACTTTTACACTTTTAACAGGAGTCCCCCCCTGCGACCCCCAAACCTTTCCCCAGGCGTCAACATTCTCCGCCACAAGCGTTCCATTGATCCGCACACGCAGATCGTGCCGGCGTTTCTGATAACGGCCTACAAAAACCGTCACGAGATATTCGCCGGAAGGAACATCAACGCGAAATCGGATAGGCCCATCATCTTCAAATCCATCTCGATAGAGAGCCTTCCCCGGTTCCACGAGATGAAGCGGATAATGCGCGTCCCCCTTCTCCGACAGTCCGGATTCATCATCAAAACCCGTTTTTGGAACCGATACCCAGCCGTAACCCGTTGTTTTTGAATAGATTGTATTTTCCGTTACCGGAAGAGAGCCCAACGCGGCGGGAGAACCATCCGGCCCCATATCAAACAGAATTTCAACATCTTCAGCCAAGGCCGCCGGGATCACAGCGAAAATCAAAATGAAGGTCAAAATAGTACTTTTTTTATACGTATGGAATCTCATTCGATACACCTCCGTAGGTGGATTATACACGCAACACCACACCCGTATATCTCTTCTGATGTCTCCATCTCCTCCCTATCAAGTCCATTGTGCTTGATTGTGATACACTTACACCGACCAACAGCGAAAAGACAACTAGACGCAAAAACAAATTATCCACAAAAAATATTGATGTTTACAGATGCTTCATATATAGTAAATAACAGATATCTATCTTTCCGGGACCTTCTACCCCCAGATCCAACAATAAATGAAGATTGGGGGAACCTGCGCAAACCAACCTTTGGCTATATCACCGGATCGTCACACAATATGGAAAAGATATTGTCTTAATTCGCAAGGGGGGAATCATGAAATTCACAAACATTCTCAAATCCATAATTCTATCGATCCTGTTCACATATAGTTCCATAAATATATGTGCGCAGAATATCAACACACCTGAAAACTTTCCCGGCCGGCTGTTTCGCGGTGCCATTGAAAAAATCATTGGCGTCGAACCCGGCGGATCATTCACCGCCGGACAGGCGGCGGAAGTCACACGAATCGATATTCCTTCTCTCTTTGATGAGACTGGATCTGTGACGGATTTAACTGGGCTGCAGTTTTTCCCTGCATTACGAAATTTCAACTGCTCGTCCAATCAAATCACGAGTATCGATCTCTCTCATAACACGGCGTTGGAAGTTCTACGCTGCAGTGGGAATCCATTAACGAATTTGGATCTCTCCCACAACACAGCGTTAAAACGTCTTAACTGCAATGCGTGTCAATTAACCAATTTGGACGTCTCCCACAATACAGCATTAGATACTCTCCACTGTAAAATAAATCATTTATCCAGCCTGGATGTTTCTAACAATGTCGCATTGGAGCGGTTTGACTGCAGTGAAAATCAATTAATCCATTTGAATGTAACTGGAGCCACTCCGTTGAGATTCCTCTTATGCTCCGAAAATCAATTATCCAGTTTGGATCTCTCTCAGAATACAGCCTTAAAAAGTCTGACGTGCGATACAAATCACTTAACCGTTTTGGATCTTTCGAACAATACGATCATGGCTGGAGTCTGGTGTTCATACAATCGGCTGACAAACATTGTAATCTCTGAAAGTGGCGCAATATCATTTTTAGACTGTTCGAACAATCATCTAACCAGCCTTTCCAGTTTCGTCTCCAATCCAAGTCTTGGACAAGATGACACGTTGATTGTCACAAATAACTACATTGGCTGCGCCGATCCAAACACTGCTCTCCATGATATCGAAGTTCTTAAAGAACGAATGGGAACCGGTTTTCGCTACGATCCCCAAAAAGAATGTGAAACCGGCGTAGAGGATTGGTCATTGCATTGAAAATAATAATTTCCTTTTTAGAAAAGAATTGTAAATAAACTGATAACAGAGGGAAATCATGTATCTCACAAGCATCTCTAAATTCACCGTCTCAGTCTTGTTTATTACAAGCCTATCGATCCCCACCTGGGCGCAGAATATCAACACACGGGAAAACTTTCCTGATCCAGAATTCCGCGCAGCTGTTGAAACGTTCATGAACGTCTCCGCGGGAGGTGAGTTTACCGCCGTGGAGGCGTCTTCGAAAACTAAAACGATGAAATGTTCTGGACAATATAAAAAAGCCTCTTCGCTATTTCATGTGGGTAGAGGGTAGAACCTCGAGAAGATTACATTCCAATTTTCCTCTGCCAAACAGATGGTTACGATCAACTTGTAGACGTTTCGATATCTGTTAAGCGACAAGTATTTTGCAGTAGGATTGCCCTCCATCGATCCGTTTGCGGGTCTGGATTTTATCGAAGAAAAAAGAACCATATCTTTATGTGCCGCATGCTTGTGGAGTCTGTGGTCAGGCGCCTCAATAATCTTTCTCATTCCCCCTAATCTTTCGCAGGTGGCTGTCCAAATCTTGTGGGCAAACCGGCAGGAACTTTCTCTTCTCACCCAGAGTATCGGCGGTTTGTCCATAAGATGGCAGAATCCACAAGCCCTCACTCGTTCGGATTACTGATCATGAATCGCAGACCGGAGAGACTCAGCCGGTTTCATCCGGTGTCTTTTGCTTAGTTTGGCGGCTTGCCTGCAGAAACGGGAACGATTCAAGCCGTATTACTATTTCGTGTGGGGCGAGGGAAGAACCTTGGGAAGATTGAATTCCAACTTGCTTCCAATCAAATAGATGGTAGTGATTAAATTGTTGACGTTGCGATAGCCTCTCGCACGGGCCTTGGCGGCTTGGATCAGGCTATTCATCCCCTCCAACAGACCATTGTTGATTCGCGAAGTAAACCAACGCACCACACCAGCCCAGTGCTCCTTGATCGTTTTCGCGGCCTTGATCATAGGCTCAATCCGGCTGTGAGTCGCCCAATAATACCACTTTTTAAGAAACGATTCCCCCTCCTCCGGATCGTCGAACGAAAACACGTCTTGGAACACGGATCGCAGATGGTAGGCTTTCACCGTCTTCAATTTGCTCCCTCGTACATCTTGAAAAATTTCGTTCCGTTTCTTCTCTTGCTTGTCCGTGAGATTCCATTCATTCTTCAGCCAAATATACTTCGTCCCCTTCAATAATTCGGGATAAATCGCTTGGTCTTGTTTGCGCACTTCGTCCACAGCTTGATTGATAATCCTCATCAGGTGGTATTCATCAAATGTCATTTCGGCGGCCGGGAAATTGGCTTCAATCCCGGATTGAAACGCCTGGGACATATCCAAACAAAATTCCTCCACCTGCTCCGCCTTTCCGTTATGCGTCTCTAAATCCTCTTTGAACGCCCCCACCGTTTGAGCGTCCTTTCCATCGGTGGCAAACATCACGCTGCGCTCGTCCAAATCCATGAATACGCTGACATAATTGTGCCCTTTGGCCTTTGAGGTCTCATCCACCCCCACCGCCTTCACTCCCGAAAAATCCTCCCTCTCTCGCGCGTCCATCACATAATGAGTCAGCACTCGCCAAATCAGCGTGTCATATTCTCCGACCACTCGGCTGATCGCATTGGCCGTCATCCCATTCTCCGCCAGTGCCATGACCAACGCTTCAAATAACAACGTAAATCCCGCCCCCGGACGGGCCCAGGGAAGATTCACTGTCTTGACTTTATGATTGGGACATTTCACACGAGGTTGCCGGGCGTGTAAATACGTCTCATACTGAAAGAAATTCAGATGCCTCCAAGTGCGTCGTTTCGTATCATGCACTCCACACAGGTTCCCGCATTCGGGACAGGGAAACAGACTCCCCTCGGGAAAGTCCAGCGTGAGGTGCAAGGTTTTTTCTTCCTCAGGAAACTCGGCCTGGACGACCTGCCATGGCTCACTCAAACCTAACGCTAACCGGAATAATTCTTGGTTCTTCATTCTCTTCCTTCTCTCTCTCTCTCTCTCTTGGGATTGGGATCTTTGCCTTTAGCCTGGGCGGAGGATCGGACCTTGCGGGGACGCGAACTGAGTGCTGACCAAGAAGACTGTCGAAGGACGGTCTAGCACCGCCCTTCTTGTTAGTTTATCTCGTCGGGATTGGTACGTAAGCGATATATCTTCGGGAGGATGGAGGAAAGCCTTCCCCAAATCTACCCACTCGATTCAGCGAAGAGCCATAAAAAACAGAAAATCAAAGAGACAACAGGATTGCATTTCTTCCCAAATATCACATCGCTCGATTGCTCGTGGAATCAGTTAAAAAAACTGGATCTCTCCCACAATACGGCGTTGCACTCACTCAAGTGTAACTGCAATCAATTGATCGAACTGAATCTCTCTCACAATACAGATCTAGAGGAACTTGACAGTTCGGGCAATACTTTAAAAAACCTGGATGTCTCCAACCTTACCAAATTATCCTCACTCACTTGCAGTAACAATCAAATCACCGTTCTGGATGTTTCTCAAAACACAGCCTTGAAACGGCTCTACTGCTGGGGAAATCAATTGACCCACCTGGACGTCACCCACAACACCGCGTTGGAATCGCTCTACTGTTTGAGCAATCAATTGACCAGCCTGGATGTCTCCAACGCCATCGAGCTGCAATCTCTCGACTGTCGGGAAAACCTATTGACAAGCCTTTCCACGCTCACCGCCAATGAAGGACTTAGTCAAGGAGACTATGTCAACGTGCAAAATAACTATATCGGATGCGCCGATCCAGACACCACCGCGGCTGACATCCAAATTCTACTCGCGCGAATCGGCCAATACGATAAAAACAGCCGGCCACGCACAGGCTTCATTTTCGCGCCACAGAAAGCATGCGCAACAGAGACCCCGGATTCACAGAATATAAATACACCAATCTTTTTCCCCGATCCAAATTTCCGCGAGGCGGTCGAGGAATTCATGGATGTGGAACATAATAGAACATTCACGGCGGCGGAAGCCTCAATTAAAGATGGAACGCTGGATTGTTTGTTACTTGACATAAAAGATACAACCGGTCTAGAGTTTTTTCATGCTTTAACCGGGCTTAATTGCGCAGCCAACCAATTGACGCGCCTGGATGTTTCTAATAATACAGCACTAACCGGCTTGATTTGCACTCAAAATCAATTAACAAGCCTCGATGTTAGTAACAATCCCAAGTTGGGACTGCTCCTTTGCTATGAAAACGAATTAACAAGTTTGGATGTCACTCACAATCCCATGTTGGAATCACTTCGCTGTGATTTTAATCAACTCACCAGTCTAGATGTTTCTAATAATCTTGTATTGACCACCCTCTGGTGCAGAGGCAATCAAATAGCGGATCTAGATGTCACTAACAACACTGCATTGTACTCTTTCTACTGCAGTGGAAATGAATTGACCAGCCTTTCAAGTTTTGTCGCCAACGAAGGGCTTGACGCCGGAGATTTTGTTAATGTCAGAGACAATTATATTGGCTGCATAGACCCTGACGCAGCCGCAAGAGATATAGAAATATTAAAAGAACGTATTGGACAATTGTTTTTTTACGAATCCCAAAAAGACTGCGCAACCGCTCCCCCGGATTTACGGAACATCAACACATCGGAAAACTTCCCCGATCCAAACTTCCGCGCGGCGGTCGAAGAATTCATGGGTGTAGAATCCGGCGGTGGATTTACAGCGGCGGACGCTTCGATCAAAGAAGGAACACTGGATTGTTCCAACCGTGGAATCGAAGACTTGACCGGTATCAAACTCTTCCCACAATTAACTGGACTTATCTGCAAAGCCAATCAACTGCGAGACCTAGATCTTTCCTACAACATCGCTTTAGAGTATCTCAACTGCTCCGCGAATCAACTCACCAGTTTGGATCTTTCCAATAACACGATGTTGAAGCGCTTCGATTGCAGCGCCAATCAACTCACCAATCTAGATATTCACAACAATACTGCCTTGGAATGGTTGGATTGCCATCAAAACCAATTAAACAGCCTCTCTAGTTTTACCGCCAACGAAGGACTTGGAACGGGCGACTATGTCAACGTACAAAACAATAGCATTGGTTGCGTGTACCCAGAGTCCACTGAGGCAAATATACAAATTTTAAAAGAACGCATTGGTGAATCATTTTTCTATGAATCACAGAATGTGTGTGAAACGGATCCAAATAAAATACTAAACATTAATACTCCAGAAAACTTTCCCGATCCAAATTTCCGCGCGGCTGTCGAAGACTTCATGGGTGTGGGATCCGGTGGAGAATTTACAGCGGCGGACGCCTCGATCAAAGAAGGAACACTGGATTGCGAGAATCGCGGCATTCAAGACATGACGGGTTTAGAACGTTTCCCTGCTATTCCCGGACTCGTTTGTGGAAGGAATTCTATTTCCAACCTTGATGTCTCTTATAATACCTCTTTAACTATTCTGATATGTGATTCACTTGATAATCTGACAAATATCGATCTCTCGCAGAACACCGCATTAGAGTCTCTCAACTGCGGTTTCAATGATTTAACCAGCCTTGACGTTTCACATAATACCGCTTTGGTCAATCTTGAATGCTATTATAATCAAATATCCAGTCTGGATGTCTCGCGCAACGCCACATTGGAATCTCTCGTTTGTTATAACAACAAATTAACCAGCCTGGATGTTTCTAACAATCCCGGTTTGCATGAACTCGGTTGTGATCATAATCGATTATCCAGCCTTGATGTCACACACAACACCGTACTGACTAAACTCACTTGTGGAGACAATGAAATACCAGATTTAGATATCTCCAAGAATCCTATGTTAGAATATCTCTCCTGCTCGTATAACCGGCTGACCAGTCTTTCCAGTTTTGTCGAAAACGAAGGTCTTGGCCCAAAAGATTGGGTAACTGTAAGCAACAATTACATCGGTTGCATTGATCCAGAAACCGCACAGCAACACATTCAAATTCTCAAAGAACGAATCGGAGAAAGATTTTCATACGAACCGCAGAAAGACTGTAACACAATGGACTTAGATTCTTTCAATATCAACACTCCGGAGAACTTCCCCGATCCAAAATTCCGAATAATCGTAGAGACTTTTATGGGTGTGAATCACGAAGGGGAATTCACAGCGGAGGAAGCCGCTAGTAAAGATGGTAAACTGGATTTTTCTCTTCGTGGTATCTATGATATAACCGGAATTGAATATTTCACTGGACTGACAAGACTCGATTGCGGCGACAATCCATTGACTCGTTTGGATATCTCAAACAATACTGCTTTGATTCATCTAAGATGCGCCAGGACTCAATTAATCAACCTGGATGTCTCCAACAATCTTGCTCTAGAGTCACTCTATTGCGATGGCAATCAATTAACCAGCCTGGACATCTCCAACAACACCGCTTTGACTACTCTTTTATGCAACAGTAATCTATTAACTACTCTGGATATCTCCAATAATCCGGCCTTAGAGACTCTCCATTGTGATGACAATCAATTAACAATTCTGGACATTTCAAAGAATTCCGCGGTAAAAACTCTCTACTGCGGTGATAATGCATTGACAGTCATTGATCTCTCAAACAATCCCGCGTTGGTGTATCTTCACTGTGAAGACAGCCAGTTAACCGCCTTGGATCTCTCGAACAATCCCGAGTTGGAATCTCTCTACTGCGCTGGCAATCTATTATCCAGCCTGGATACCTCCAGCAATCCAGCGTTGATGTATCTACACTGTAACCGCAATCAAATATCCAAACTGGATGTATCTCAGAACACCGCGTTGGTATCTCTTAACTGTTATTGGAATCGATTAACCAACGTTTCCAGTTTCACCACTAACGAAGGCCTTGGAACAGAAGATTTTGTCGATATTCGAAACAACTATATTGGTTGCGTGGATCCAAACGTATCGAATAATGATATGCAAATTCTTATCGATAGAATTGGAGACAGTTTTAAATATGAACCACAATTCGATTGCAACACAGCAGAACCTGACTTAGCGAATATCAACACGCCGGATAACTTTCCCGATCCGAATTTTCGAAGCGTGGTAGAGGACATTATTGACGTACAACATGGTGAGCCATTTACTGCGGCACAGGCGGCTCAAGTAAAAAGTATGGAAATTGCCAGTAGTGAATATTATAGGCTTAATATCAATGATTTTTCTGGAATTCACTTTTTCACTGGCTTGGAGTATCTCAACTGCGCAAATAATAACTTAACTAGCCTGGATCTCTCATCTAACACTGCTTTAGTAATACTTCACTGCGTTTCGAATCAATTAACCAGTTTGGATCTTTCTCACAACACCGCGCTAAAGTCACTCGACTGCGATCACAATCAGCAATTAACCAATCTGGATATCTCTCAGAACACGGCTTTGGAATTCCTTGATTGCGATATGAACTTATTGACTAGTCTTGATCTTTCTCAAAATACTGCTTTGAAACATCTCCAATGTGAGTTCAATCAATTAAAAAACTTAAATCTTACGAATAATACTGCTTTACAATATATCAAATGCGGGGGCAATCAATTAACTAGCCTGGACGTCTCTAACACAACTGCTCTAGAGCACCTTTCTTGCAGCAACAATCAATTGACAACTTTGAATGTTTCCAATTGTCCTGGTTTAATTGAACTATGGTGCCAAAGTAATCTATTAACCAGCCTGGATATCACTAAGAATCCTGCTTTAATTGAACTCGCGTGCAGGTACAATCAATTGACAAGCTTGAATGTCTCTCACAATATCGCTTTATCTGAATTCTCTTGCTCGAACAATCAATTAATCAATTTGGATATTTCTCAAAACACTGCGCTAGTTAGGCTCTACTGCGCTTGGAATCAATTAACCAATCTTGATGTTTCCAATAACACCGCATTGGAATATATTAACTGTTCAGACAATCAATTGACAAGCCTTTCCAGTTTTGTCGCCAACGAAGGTCTTGGATCAGGAGACGCAGTGGAAGTGTACAACAATTACATTGGTTGCATAGATCCAGACGCAGCCACAAGAGATATAGAAATTCTTAAAGAGCGAATAGGAAGAAGATTTTATTATGAATTCCAGAAGGATTGTGAAACGATGCCAACGAATTAATTTCCCATCAAGAAGAAAGAACCGCATAAAAAATGCGCGGTTTCTAGTTTTATAAAACGTCAATTACCGAAACACATTAACCGGCTGATTCCGCATCCCCTTTTTGTTCCCGAATCCTGTAAAACTGAAGCCGATGTTTATGGATAGATCGTCATCCAGGGTTGGGTGATCGCGGTAGACGATGTGGAATGTGGTGAAGAAATCGTACATGTCGCGGGATACACCGAGGGTGGTGCGGCGGATCTTCTCATCATCCAGATCGAACCAGATGCCGGAAAAAACCTGCCATTTATTGGAGACGTCGTACAACATCTGAATCGCCGCATCCTCTTGTTCGTCCCGTTCGGTCAGTGGATTCAGGTTGGGGAATAGATACGTATTGTATCCCATCGTGAAATGCAGGCGGGAAAGCGGGCTGATCTGCGCGTAATAGTACGAAGAACGAACCTCGCTGTCGTCCACATCGTATCGCAAAGTATTCCCTACAGAGAACCACGGAAACGGGTAAATATCAAATTCTTCGATCCAGTCGGAATAGCGGTAATCAGTATGGTTGGCGAAATCATCCGAGAACTCAAAATTATCGTACAACAGATTATCGTCCGGCATATAGTCATACGCGAGACCCGTCGTAAACCGGAAAAAATCACTCGAAACGCCACCCTGGTCTTTCCCTTGGATGCGCGTCCGCAACAGCGCCGATACGCGGTGCATCTGATACCGCACCTCATCCGTAGGATCGATATACGGAAATCGGATATCCCGCGCGCCGGGGATCACTGAATTCATGACTTCTTCTTCCAGCGCGTTGTCCGGATGGTAGTACTCATAGCCAAACACAGGCTCCACGACGATACGCATCCGATCGTACCGGTCTAAAAACGGCTCAAATTCAGCCGTCGAGCGGTTTGAGATTTCCAGCCCCCCCTGGGGCATGGAGCGGGTGACCGAATCAAAGTTGTATGTGTTTTGCCGGTCATCCAAAGTACGCTCAGGATCGCTGTATTCCGTGCCCCGATACCCCACCCAGGGTTTAAACGTCCAGCGGGCGGGTAAAAGAATCGGGTAGGCGAACTTCAGATTCGCATCGTACCGGTCAACCTCATCGATAAAGAGCGTATTCTGGATAATCTGATCCTGAATCCCATTCTTGATGGGAATCGTGTATCCTTCTTCCCGGCGATAGCGTCCGAAATCCAGCTGCAGGTTTGTGTATACATTCGAATCGAAAAGATTGGTCGGATAATGTTCAAAATGAACCTGCGGACGCCGTTCCACATAGGGCAGCCCGTTGTAGTAAAACGAATCGAACCGCTGCGCGGCGGTCAGGCGCATGCTCTGATCGTCCCAACGTTTCACCAAATCGATATGCGAGACGGAATCACGCTGGATCGCGTCCGGATCACTTTCCCGCACCCGTTCGGGGCCGTGATAATCCCACAGATATTCCGAATCGGATAGTTTATGCGCCCGGCCGGATATACGCATATCGTAGGGCAGATCCTGCGCGTATTCACCAGATACAATGTATCGGTCTTCATCTTCATAAATGTTATCGTTGTCCGCCCCATCCTGCGCGATATGCCACCCATAGATCTCCCCTTTCGGGCTGTACTCTCCCCCCTTCACATCGAACTGAAATTTTCCGCCGGCGCCGACTCCTACATCCGTAAAATAGTCTCCATAGAAATCAAATTCATATTCACCCGGTTCACCCGGCACGATATTCAACCGGTTGAACGCCGCGTACCCAAGGCGGGAATAATGGGCGAAATCGAAATAGTACGCGACTTTGCTCTGTCCCAAGGATTGTGTAAAAAATGGAAGATAAAACATCGGGTACGATTGGACGTTCATAACAATGTTATTCGCCCAAAACCGGACATTCGGAACTACCACGACTTTATCAAAACCGAAGTAATACGTAGGAACCGGCCAATCAGAACCGGTCAATTGTCCTTTCCGGACCGTATATTCAGGAATCATTTCCGCTTCGGTGGCGCCGGCGGGTCGCTTAGCGGGACGCCGTTTGTACGTAACCGAATCTCCTTTGAAGAAAACGCCCTCCGCGAGTTCGGCTTCCTTTACCTCTTCGAGTATCCCTTGGTTCTTTTCGATGTAAAAGACTAGATGTTCGCCCCGCAAAATCGATCCCTGATCCCACAACCGGACATCGCCGGAAGCGTGAATTGTCTGTTCGATCTGGTTATAAATAATTGTGTCAGCGGTGATAGATCGATCCCCAATGATGACGGATGGGCGTTCTTCTCCTTTAGGACGAAGCATAATCGTTTCTGTGGGGATATCGTATTCATAATCCCCACGCAGGATTTCAAAAGGAGTGGAACTCTTTTCCTGGGAAAAGCCGTTCCCCACGATACCAAAAAAGAGAAGGGATAGAAAACAGATAACCTTGATATTCATAACGTAGACGAAACGGAAATTAACCGGATATTTCATAGTCAACCCCATGTTTAAACATATAAACCATCATGATCGAGATCCCAACGTGCAAATGAAAATGAGTTGTGGGAGCAATCACTAATGAGAAAACATTAGAAACTCATTTTCATATGAATCCACATTTTATGTCAAATTAATAGCGGCGCCTATGTGATGAGTCCATTATTTCTGATTTTTTGGTCCAGCGGCGAACCGTTCCAACACCCATTCAGGAATCCGGCACGGAGCGACTCGTCCATTGTTCTCTTTGCAACAAGCCATTTTCGTCACTCCACTCGCGATGCGTAATGGCTGGTTCTCATCATCCCGGCGGTTTTCACATAGAATCTCATAGTAAAAAGTCAAATACGATCGGCCCTTCTCCGGAATCCAAGTTTTGATCTGCAACGCATCCCCCAGCCGCGCGGGAGAGAGATAATCCAATTCGGCCCGGCGGCAGACAAAAAGGCAATTCTTTTCAAGCATATCCACTAGAGTAAGATCGAATTCTTCCACATAGAATCCTCGCGCCCGTTCAAACATTTCGAGATAACGCGCATAATAAACCACACCTCCCGCGTCGGTGTCACCATAACAAACTCGGTAAGGATACGCGCAAACAGGAAAATCGATGTCTTCAATCCGGACGCTCATAAAATGCCCTTCTCAATTGATGGCTTTATTGCAGGCCGGGATTCTAATCCGCTGCCTATTCCTTCCTTTAATCGGTTTTGAACAGGACTTTCACTTCTTCGCCTCCTGGGCGACCCATCTTGCAGAGAATAGCGTCATAACGATTTACGACAAGCCGGAAGAACTGAGCGTGGGATTCATCAATTACCCGCCCTTCTACCTCTACATCCTATCCGGCCTCGCCCGCACATACCGGTGGTTTTTTACCGGCCCTTTGGAGACACGCGTCTTTCTCTGCATGATAAAATCCGTCACAATCCTTTTCGAAATATTGACCGCGTTTCTCCTTTACCGCTTTCTTCTGCGCAAGACGGATGAACGAACCGCACTATACGGATTCGGTTTCTATTTTCTTAATCCAGCCATTTTCTACGTCAGCGTCTATTATGGCCAAGTAGACGCGATATTCAGCGCCTTTCTCTTATTAACCACTATTTCTCTGATCGATGAAAAGTACTTTTGGGGCGGATTTTGGGCCGCTTGCTCGTTGTTGATGAAAATACAATCGATCCCATTCATGCCCCTCTTTTTCTTCTGGCCGATCGCGCGGGGACAATACAAGAAGATTATTCCATTCGTTTGTGGATTCGCGATCGCCTCCTTTGTGATTCTAGCGCCGTTTCTGTTCAGCGGACGGCTGGAGAAAGTGTATCATTATAGCGTCGAAGCGAGTGTAGAATGGGGAAAATACCTATCTGTCGGAGCCTTCAATCTTTGGTATCTACACGCCGATCCATACACACTCGATAAGCGGATTTGGGGATGGCTTTTCGGAGCCGATGGGATACTAACCGCCTATCCGTTCATACACTATTTAACATACAGAAACCTAGGCGTAGGGCTATTCGGCATCGCGTTTCTCGGGATGCTGACCGCGGTATGGAAGCGTCCAGATCGAGAGGGACTCTTGAAAGCCGCCGCATTTATCGCGTTGGCGTTTTATATGCTTCCGACGAAAGTCCACGAGCGCTATTTATTCCCCTTCTTCGTTTTCTATGCGCCCCTGGCTTTGACCTGCCTGACGAGGCGGTTCCTGTTCATCGGATTCAGCGCCTCTTATTTACTGAATCTCATAGTAATTTGCCCCCTCATTGGCGAAGTACATTACGTTGAAGAGATCGATTCTACCCTCGGAGCCGCCGCAGCCGCTTGGAATGTGGTTTTATTCACGGCGTTTATCGTGTATGAATATGTAATCCCATTTCGATCTCAGGAAAAATCATTCCCCTTGCTCGCGAAAACAATCGGATTGTCGATCGCCTGCGTCTCGATCGTTCTATATCTCCGGGCCGATGCGAGAACCGATGATCCATATACCCTCTATCTCAGCCGGATAACGCCTATTTCGTGTATACAAGATTGGCCGCCAATTCCACCGGAATTAAGCGATCCACCCCCGGATTATCAACTTCGCATGGATCTATCCACGGACGAGAATCAATTACGGATCGGCGATCATCTCTACCGGTATGGGATCGGCGCGCACGCCAATTCACGCATCGAATACGACATTCCCCGGTATTACACCATTTTCGAAACTTGGGTGGGAGTAGATTACGAAACAATGGAGAATTTCAAACTGTACCCGGACCGGGCGACTGTTTCCTTTGAAGTCTGGGTGAATGGAGTCAAACTGGCGGAAACACCCTTAATGATCCCCACATCACCTCCTAGGAAAATCTCAGTGCGTCTTCCCCGGAGCCAAGAAACCAACCGGTTGACGTTAATTGTGAGAAATGGAGAAGATGGTTCCGCATCTGATCATGCGGACTGGGCGCTGGCGCGAGTAATACGAACTTTTCTACCCCCGGCGGAGAGATGATCAATAACTGATAATACAGCGCTTTCTGATTCATTGCCACGAATCCAACGTCGATCCAGCGGAGATGATTTCTTTTTCCGTGCAAGCCGGAATCAAGGAATTGATTCGCTTAAAATAAAACATTCAGAGGTTAGTTAGCGGGAAACGCTGTTCCTATCAATTCAAAATCGACCTTTTTCTCAATGCAAGGACCAATTCGATACTGCCGTTTCACATTCATTCTGTGGTTCGTATATAAACCCGAAGAATCCTAGGGGAACAGCTTTTCCTAATCGCTCTGTAAGAATTTGAAAATCACTCATCGCGGCATTTGGATCAACACAACCAATGAAATTGTTTCGAACATCAACATAGTCTCCTTGTCCAAGACCTTCGTTGGCTACAAAACTTGAAAGGCTGGTTAATTGATTTGCTTGACACAAAATACGCACTAAAGCGGGATTCTTGGAGACATCTAAGCTGGTTAATTGATTTTCACTGCAAACGAGATTTTCCAAAGCGGGATTGTTAGAGATATCTAAACTAGTTAAAGAATTGGCATTGCAGGCGAGTATAGTTAAAGCGGGATTGTTGGAGGCATCTAGGCTGGTTAATTGATTGATACCACAAAAGAGTACAGTTAAAGCAGTGTTTTTGGAGACATCCAGATTGGTTAATTGATTGCCTTCGCAGTAGAGTTCTGTTAAAGCGGGGAAAAGTGCAATCCCGGTCATCTTTCCGATACCGCGCCTAGAACAATCCAATGTTCCATCTTTTATCGCTGCTTCAGCCGCCGTGAATTCCCCCCCTGGCTCCACGCCCATAAATTCCGCAACCGCCGCTCGGAAGTTCGGATCAGGAAAGTTCTCCGGTGTGTTGATATTCTGGGAAAATGTGTTTGAGGAAATAAAAACGATGATGAATGCAGAGATGAAGTATTTCATGATTTTTCTCCGATCAATCGATAGATAATTCATGTATCATACAACGATTCCTATTTAGCGTGAATCTCTATTCCCATTAAATAGGATTAAATCTCTCAAAAACCTAACTAGTCATTCGACCTTTGGATCTCAAGAAAAACGCTGATAAACTGATAATGCCATACAGAATCGCGAAGAAATCACTATTGAACGGGATTGTAAGAAAGTGAAATGAGCAATGAAAGGTAATGCAAGGTTGATCGAATCCGTTTAACATCAATCAGTAATTACTCTTTCTGCAAAGCAAGATCGAGAACTTGATCCATCTCCGAAACAAACTCGATTTTCATTTTACTGACCACATGCTTTGGGATATCCGGTAAATCTTTGCGGTTTTCTTCCGGCAGGATCACACGGGGGAAATCAGCGCGATGAGCGGCAAGCACTTTTTCTTTGATCCCGCCAACGGGGAAGACTTTCCCCCGCAGGGTGATCTCACCCGTCATGGCCACACCCGGCGCAACCGGTCTTCCCGTCAACGCGGAGATCAAAGCCGTTGCGATTGTGATTCCAGCGGAGGGGCCGTCTTTCGGAATCGCGCCTTCCGGAACATGGATATGAATATCGAAGCGTTGATGAAAATCCCGTGAAAGATTCAATGCGCGGGAGCGGGACCGGGCGAAACTCAAGGCGGCCTTGGCGGATTCCTGCATGACTTCACCCAATTTACCCGTGAGAGTCAGTTTCCCGGATCCTTCCATAATGGTCACTTCGGTGGAAAGGATTTCCCCTCCGGCGCTGGTAACCGCCAAACCAGTCGCGCAGCCGATTCCATTCGCTTTACTGTCTTTCGACTCGCGGAAACGGGGAATCCCCAAAAGGTCGTTGACCATTTTTGGAGTGACCTTCACACTTTTCTTGAGTTCTTTATTGACTGACTTCCGGGCCAGTTTCCGGCAAACCGAAGCCAGTTCCCGTTCAAGATTACGAACGCCCGCTTCCCGTGTGTAATCCCGGATGACTTGTAAAACCGCCGGACTCGAAAAATCGGGTTTGATCGTTGTCAATCCATGATTCGTGATCTGTTTCGGGATCAAGAAATCCGTAGCGATATGCACTTTTTCTTCTTCCGCGTAACTGGGAATCTCGATCACCTCCATCCGGTCCTGCAACGCCGGCGGCACTGGATGAATCACGTTCGCGGTGGCGATAAACATGACATTGGATAGATCGAATTCCACTTCAAGGAAATGATCGCTGAACGAGCAATTCTGCTCCGGATCAAGCGCTTCCAACAAAGCGGAAGAAGGATCGCCGCGAAAATCGGCGCTCATTTTATCGATCTCATCCAATAAAAACACAGGATTATTCGATTTCACCTTTTTGAGCGATTGAATGATCCGGCCCGGCATCGAACCAATATACGTGCGCCGATGTCCCCGGATTTCCGCTTCATCCCGCACACCACCGAGTGAAATACGCACAAAATTACGCCCTAAAGCGCGGGCGATCGACCGCCCAAGAGAGGTTTTCCCTACACCGGGAGGGCCGACAAAACAGATAATAGGGCCTTTAAGATCCTTCTTTAACTTCCGCACTGCTAAAAATTCGAGGATTCGTTCTTTGGGTTTCTCAAGCCCATAATGATCCTCATTTAGAATCGCTTCCGCTTTTTTATTGTCGAGCCGGTCTTTGGTGGATTTCGACCAGGGTAGATCACAGAGCCAATCCAGATAATTCCGCACAACCGTGGCTTCCGGTGAAAGCGGAGGCATGGATGATAGGCGTTCCAACTCCTCTTTCGCCTTTTCTTCCGCCTCTTTGCTCATTTTCGCTTGCTTGATCCGCTCGCGGTACTTATTCCATTCTTCCGCGCCATCATTCTCTTTCCCCAATTCCCGCTGAATGGCTTTGATTTGCTCGTGCAGATAGTATTCCTTTTGGGATTGTTCCATCTGCTTTCGCACTTCACCTTTGATCTTCTGTTCCAATTCGAGAATTTCCACCTCGCCCGTGAGGAGTTTGGAAAGATATTTAAGCCGTGAAGAAGGAGACACACTGGCTAGAAGACGCTGCTTATCCGCGACTTTCACCGATAAATGCGCCGCGATACTGTCCGACAAGCGGGACGGATCGTCCTGATTCATAATCGAGAGAAGAGTCTCTTGCGGTACTTTACGGTTCAATTTGACGTAGGATTCAAATGACTCATTGACATGCCGCATAAGAGCCTGGAGTTCAGGTCCTTTTTCTTTCCGCTCGCGGAATGTAGTAATTTTAGCGATATAATACTCATCGGGCTTAATTTCAGAGATCCGAACCCGGTCCATCCCTTCGACCAACACTTTGATCGATCCATCCGGCAGTTTGAGCAATTGAAGGATATTGACTAACGCGCCGACCGCATAAAGATCCTTTTGTGAAGGATCATCAACCTCTATCTTTTTTTGAGCGACTAGAACGATGCGTTTGTTCGCTTGCATTCCCGCTTCCAGCGCAGCGACCGATTTCGGACGTCCTACAAACAAAGGGATAATCATTCCCGGAAAAATCACTACATCCCGAAGCGGAAGAAGCGGATACTCATTCTTACCCAAAGCCACTTCTTTTTTCTCTTCTTTCAAGGCTTTATCCACTTGCTCAATACTATCGATAGTTAAATCCGGTTCCGTTTTCTTCATGTTTATCTAGTTCATTCTGTTGGGATTCGATTTTTTCAAGGCAAATCGGTGAATTCAGATTTCAGAGTTTCAATGCCATTCAAGCATGCAAAGGGGATAGTGAAGACTCCAATCGGCTACAGCGATAAAAAAAAGAAGACAATTGATGATCGTATCCTTGACTTAGAGGAGTCCACTTAAATGATTGTTTTGCCTAAGTCCGCAAATTTGATTTAAGATTCCGACTTTTCATTCGAATTATCAGCGGCGATCGCAATACCGCTATGAGGCGCTTCGTAGAAGACTCCCATTTTACGAAAGCGATCGTACCGGTCTTGGATCAATTCTTCCGGGCTAAGACCACTCAATTCGCCTAAATGCTTTAAAATTGCCTCTTTCACCAACTTGGCTGTCTCTTCGGGACCCCGATGCGCCCCACCAAGCGGTTCGGGAATGATCTCATCAATCAGCCCCAGATTCTTTAAATCGGAAGAAACGATCCGCATCGTCCCCGCCACACTGGAGGCTTTTGTCCGATCTTTCAAAATAATCGCCGCGCAGGCCTCCGGTGTGCAAACCGCATAATAGGCGTTTTCCAAGATTAACACTCGGTTCCCTACACCGATTGCCAGAGCCCCGCCGCTTCCCCCTTCCCCCAGCACTACACAAATAATAGGGACGCCAAGCTGCGACATAACCTCTAAATTCTTCGCGATCGCTTCATGCTGCCCCCGTTCTTCGGCGCCGATTCCTGGAAACGCCCCTGGAGAATCAATGAACGTAATGATCGGTGTACGAAATCGGGCGGCGGTTTCCATGATCCGGCGCGCTTTCCGGAAACCTTCCGGATGAGGCATACCAAAATTTCTCCGGATGTTCTCATCGGTATCCCGGCCCTTTTGATGACCGATCACAGCGACAGAGATCCCCTCGATCGTACAAAAACCGGACACGATCGCTTCATCGTCCCGGAACGCCCGGTCTCCATGCAATTCCACAAAATCTTCTGTAATCCGGTGGATATAATCCAAGGTGTAGGGACGATCCGGATGACGCGCCAATTGAACGCGCTGCCAGGGGGTTAAGTTCGAAAAAATCTCGCCAAGCAGCCCATCTAATTTTTCCCGGAGAGGATGAATTTCGTGAGAGAGATTCACATCCCTGGAGTGCGCGTACACTTCTAATTGTTCGATCTTTGATTCAACTTCCCGTAACGGTTTTTCAAATTCCAGATAGCGCATTCTTTTACACTTTCACTTTATTCATTCAGACAATGATAAAACGGCAAAACGCCGGGTTGGTTTTCAATTTTTGTTATATTCGAGCAATACGAATCATTTTTGTATAAGGTCAGGCACATGAAGTGATATACTAACAATCACCAATAAACAAGACATTAAGACGCTTATTCTCCCCCCAGGACTGGGGGGACGAATCCTATTACTTCAGATGACTGACCAATTACTCATTTTTATAATAAAATGATTATACTCGAATCAATAAAAAATTTATCCCTTGGAGTCCCCCTAGACACAAACCATTGCAAATCTTTCACCCCAGCGCAGCATTGAGAGTCGAGATGGTTCCACTAGAATGGAATCCATTGTATACGTCCAATCTCAGTTGAACAATATACGCCAGTACGACGTAGAAAAAAGAGATCCATTAATCTTCTCTCTCCCGCTTAGGAATTCGGGAATTTTGTGGTACTGTTCTTGCGCTATGAATATCAATCGAAAATATATCATTCTCGCGATCACGGCTCTAATCTTAGGGATACTGCTCTGGCACATGGATATTCCATTAGCCATCGAGAAAATCCAGAACGCCGATTTTGGATGTATCGTATTAGCGACATGCCTCTCCTTTTTTTTCCCGCTTTTGTGCGCTATTCGGTGGAACATTATTTGTAACTGCCTCGGCGCCCATCTCGGATTATGGGAAAGCATAAAAATCATCATGGCCGCCTGGCCGCTCGCTTCGATCACGCCAGCGAAATCGGGCGATCTCATTAAGATATTGTTCCTGAAAAACATTCTCACCTATTCGCATACGACCGGTGTCATCCTCGCCGAACGGATTATGGATTTCGTCGCCCTCTGTCTCTATGCGTTCGTTTGGAGCGCGGTTTTCGGCCTTTGGGATAAAGTCATCATTGCGGCGGGTTTATTAGGGGGCGTCCTGGCTTTCTTTCTCGTCGCCGCTTCCCCCTTGGTTCAATTCGTTCCAGGTAAATGGCGGTCATTCTGCGAGCAGATTCTGGAAGCGTCCCAAAAAATGTGTATGGACTGGCGGCCGTTCTTCTGGATCGTTGTAGTGAGTTTATTGAATTGGTTTCTTTCTTTTTTGCAAACGTGGCTCTGCTACCGGGCCTTTGGCGTTGATCTTTCTCTCTATCACATCATGGCTGTCATGCCGTTCGCCATTTTCATCGGCCTCATTCCAATCACACTTTCCGGCATGGGGACGCGGGACACCGCGATTTATCTTCTCTTCCGCAATCTCGTCGACGCAAGCGTGACAAAAGAGATTCATTTGATGGTGGGATTTTTATACTCAATTTTCGGCTACTGGCTTCTCTCCTTGTTGGGATTACCCTTTCTCAAAGCGGCCCTGCAAGGAGCGATCGGTGGCGTCAAAGGAGAAGACCTTCGCAAAATCGCTTACAACACTCTCTCCAATCCAACCCCTGTGGATTCACCGGAGCCTTCTTCCGGTGTGGATCAGGTAAAATAAGGGAACAGTTATTCAGAAAGGATGGATATTTCATTAACCTTGTTCGATCGTTGATTCTATTGTACACTTTCGTCTCATTCATTCGAGGAGCATGAATATGGGATAATAATAATCGACAATTTAGCTTCTTTCTCATGTTCGCGGATGAACGATAACAGGGTTCCTAGAAACCCTTTTTTTAATATATTGTTGTTGGATTATTTAGCTAAATGGACGCGCTCATCAAGAACTGGTTTCCATGCTTGAACTCATGAAAACAGATTGTAAGACCTATTTTGGAGAACTAGGATACGTCAGGACATCCATATTTTATGAGCGTGGCTGCGATAAGGTATTATATAATCAAAGGAGACGTTACATGAAAACGCCTACGAACAACAAGAAACTGATCGAGTGGGTCGAAGAAGTCGCTCAGCTGACTCAACCCGACAGCATAGAATGGTGTGATGGATCTAAAGAAGAATACGATCGAATGATCAAAATCACGGTTGATAGTGGTGTAGCCATCCAATTAAATCCTCAAAAACGTCCGAATTCTGTCCTGTTCCGTTCCGATCCTTCTGATGTGGCCCGCGTGGAAAACCGTACTTATATCGCGTCAAAAACCAAGGAAGCGGCCGGTCCAACCAACAATTGGATCGATCCTGATGAACTCAAAAAAACCATGAAAGGACTTTATCAGGGCTGCATGAAAGGGCGGACCTTGTATGTAATTCCTTTCTCAATGGGACCGGTCGGTTCAGACGCCGCTAAAATCGGTATTGAAATCACTGATTCCCCCTATGTCGTGGCGAATATGCACATGATGACCCGCGTCGGAACAAAAGTTCTCGAAGTATTGGGAGAGGATGGAGAATTCATTCCCTGTCTTCACTCCGTCGGTAAACCCCTGGCCGAAGGCGAAACCGACGAGGGCAAATGGCCATGCGCTCCCATCGAAGAAAAATACATTTCCCACTTCCCCGAAGAACGCACAATCTGGTCGTACGGTTCCGGCTATGGTGGAAACGCTCTTCTCGGGAAGAAATGTTTGGCGTTGCGTATCGCTTCCGTTATTGCGCGTGACGAAGGCTGGATGGCCGAACATATGTTGATTCTTGGAATCACGAATCCCAAAGGCGAAAAAAAATATATTGTCGCCGCGTTCCCTTCCGCCTGTGGCAAGACCAATTTGACCATGCTGATTCCGACAATTCCCGGTTGGAAAATTGAAACCGTGGGGGATGATATCGCCTGGATGAGATTCGGCCAGGATGGACGTCTCTATGCGAGTAATCCCGAATCGGGATTTTTCGGCGTGGCGCCAGGGACATCCATGGATTCCAACCCAAACGCCTTGCTATCAATCGAGAAAAACGCCATCTTCACCAACGTCGCTCTCACGGAAGACAAGGATGTCTGGTGGGAAGGAATCGGATATCCACCTCCCGGCAAATTGATCGACTGGCATGGAAATGAATGGGAAGAAGCCACTGCGGAAAAACCCGCCGCCCATCCCAATTCCCGCTTTACCGCCTGGGCGTCGCAATGCCCGGTGATCTCACCGGATTGGGAAAATCCCGCCGGTGTGCCGATTAGCGCCATCTTATTTGGCGGCCGCCGCCCAAGTACGGTTCCTCTCGTCTACCAGGCGCGAAATTGGAATCACGGCGTATTTATGGGCTCCATTGTCGGATCTGAAATCACGGCGGCCGCGCTCGATCTCAAAGCCGGAACCATTCGCCGCGATCCATTCGCCATGCTCCCATTCTGTGGGTACAACATGGGCGACTATTTCCAACATTGGATCAATCTGGGCGCAAAAGCGGAAGCGGATAAATTACCCGAAATTTTCTTTGTCAACTGGTTCCGTAAAAATGAAAACGGTGATTGGCTATGGCCCGGATACGGCGAAAACAGCCGTGTTCTAAAATGGATCTTTGAACAATGCAGCGGTGAAGGAAAATCCACCGAAACCGCCATTGGTATCGTTCCCACAGCCGACGCCATCGACCGCCCCGATGGGGTATCTAATGAAGACATGTCCGAATTGCTTGCTCTGGACAAAGAAGGTTGGCTGAAAGAAGTCAATTCCATCCGGAACGAACATTACCCCAAATTCGGCGATAAACTCCCTAACGAACTCATTGTCGAACTCGATAAACTGGAAGAACGATTGAAAAACACTTAATCAAGTCGATGTAAAGAACAAATGCGTCACGTAGAGCGATAGAATTATTAATCCGGCTCCATCTCAATTTGTACCTTTTGAAAATAGTTGCAGAAAAGAAAAAACGAATCCACCCTCCCTCAGCCGGGGAGGGTGGTTTTTTTATATGAAAATGAATTTCAGAGACTGGCTCATTCAAGGTTTCTACCGCAACTCATTTTCATTTGCAATTGTGATCTCAATCATGATGGTTTATATGAATAACGCTGGTCCAATTGAATCAAAAAGCGATCGGCGTATACTTCTAGCATTCCCGAATCGGCGCGGTCACTCTTACGCAGGAACGTTTATTATGAAAAAAATTATTCTCCGGGGCGCGAAAGAACATAATTTAAAATCAATCGATCTAGAGATCCCACGAGATCAACTGGTCGTATTCACCGGAGTCAGTGGATCGGGGAAATCGTCCTTGGCGTTCGATACGATCTACGCCGAGGGACAGCGCCGCTATGTTGAATCACTGTCAGCCTACGCCCGCCAGTTTTTAGGCCAGATGGAAAAACCCAAGGTGGATTTTATCGCGGGCCTTTCACCGGCTATCTCCATCGAGCAGAAAAGCACAAGCAAGAATCCCCGCTCCACCGTCGGCACGGTGACAGAAATATACGATTATCTCCGGCTGCTCTTTTCCCGCTGCGGTGTTCCCTATTGTCCCGATTGCAGAATACCTGTTGGATCTCAAACCTTGGATCAGATCGTAGATCGAATCATGAACCTGCCCGAATCGACGCGCTTCATGCTCCTCGCCCCCAAAGCGAGGGAACGGAAGGGGGGAATACAAAGATCTATTCGACCGCGCTCGGAAAGACGGCTTTGTCCGTGTCCGCGTCGACGGCCACATCATGGATCTCGATCAAAAAATCGCCCTGGATAAAAAACTCGCGCATACCGTCGAAATCGTCATCGACCGATTGGTGATGAAACCCGATATTCAATCCCGCCTGTCGGATTCGGTCGAAATGGCTCTCAACCAGGGAGACGGCGTATTAATCGTCAACGTCCCCGGCGAAGAAGATACCCTTTACAGCGCGAAAAACGCCTGCCTGCAATGCGGTCGCTCATTCGATGATCTAACACCCCAGCATTTTTCGTTTAACCATCCTATCGGCATGTGTTCAGAATGCGATGGGTTGGGACGAAAGTTGGAACTCGATCCAGAATTGATCGTTCCCGATCCGAACCGCTCGGTCGTGGATGGCGCGATTGTGCTTTTGAAAAATCTATTTGATGAAGACAACAAAGCGCAATACGCCTTCCACGCGAGAAGACGCATCGAAACCTTCGCCCGCAAGCATAAAATCTCCCTAACACAACCATGGAAAAAACTTACCAAAAAAGCGGTGAACTTGCTGCTCTACGGAGACAAGAAAAGCACAAAGGATTATCCAGGCGTCATCCCAGAAATTGAGCGCTGGTTCGCCAATACATCATCGGAAGGATTCCGCACGTACCTCCTGGAAACATTCATGCGCCGGATTCCCTGCGAATCCTGTCAGGGCGGCCGATTGAAACCCGAAGCGCTGGTGGTCCAATTCTGCGGGAAGCAGATTAAAGAAGTGACGGATTTGAATGTCTCCTCCGCCCTGCGTTTTTTCAAAGAAGTGGAACTCGATTCCCGGCAGGAACAGATCACCGGTGACGTTCTTAAGGAAATCCGTGGGCGGCTCAAATTCCTAGACGACGTAGGACTTGGTTACCTGACCTTGAGCCGCGCCGCCCCAAGCCTGTCCGGGGGGGAAGCGCAGCGCATCCGGCTCGCCAGCCAGATCGGCAGCGCGCTGGTTGGTGTTTTGTATGTCCTGGACGAACCCAGCATCGGCCTGCATCAGCGAGACAACCAGCGATTGATCGACACTCTCTGCCACCTGCGCGATATAGGCAATACGGTTCTCGTTGTAGAACACGATATGGAGATGATGGAATCCGCCGATTACATCGTGGATTTTGGACCCGGCGCAGGCCGGGATGGCGGAGAAATCATCGCTGCGGGAAATCCCAATACAATTCGAAACCATCCAGATTCGCTCACTGGCGCATATCTCGCGGATCGCGACCGAATCGAAATTCCTCAACAACGCCGCCAAGGAAACGGAAAAACGATCTCCATCCTCGGCGCGCGGGAGAATAATCTTCAAAACATCGATGTCGACTTGCCCCTTGGTGTATTTACCTGTGTGACCGGTGTATCCGGTTCAGGGAAAAGCAGTCTGATCACCGAGATTCTCTTCAAAGCGATGAGCCGGAAACTGCACCGCGCCCAGATTCTTCCCGGTGAACATAAAGATATTAAAGGCGCCGAATATGTCGATAAGATCATTGAAATCGATCAAAAACCCATCGGCCGGACACCCCGTTCCAATCCCGCGACCTACGTAAAGGCCTTCGATCCGATCCGTCAGCTATTCGCGGAACTTCCCGACGCGAAATTAAGAGGGTACAAAGCGGGCCGCTTTTCATTCAATGTCCGGGGAGGACGCTGTGAAGCCTGCAATGGAGACGGTTCAAAAAAAATTGAGATGCACTTTCTTCCCGATGTCTACGTCACCTGCGAAGTCTGCAAGGGTAAACGTTTCAACCGGGAAACATTGCAGGTCCGCTATAAAGGACACTCGATCGCCGATGTCCTTAATCTAACCATCAAAGAAGCGCTGGAATTATTTGACACAATTCCTCGAATCACCCGGATTCTGAATACACTCTGCCGGGTGGGACTCGATTATGTTCCTCTTGGCCAACCGGCGCCGACCCTCTCCGGAGGAGAAGCCCAACGGGTGAAACTCGCCAAAGAACTCGCGCGCCGGGACACAGGCAAAACACTCTACATTCTCGATGAGCCGACAACCGGCCTACATTTTGAAGATATCAAAAAATTACTTCATGTCTTAGATGAATTGGTCGAACGAGGGAATACGGTAATTGTAATCGAACATAACCTGGATGTCATTAAATCCGCTGATTACATAGTCGACTTAGGACCCGAAGGTGGAGATGGAGGCGGAAGAGTGGTTGCGGCGGGAACTCCAGAAGAAATCGCGCAACATGAAAAATCTTTATACCGGCCAGTTTTTTAAAACCAATTCTAAACGAGCGCCTTCCCCAGAGAAAACCAGCATGATTAAGATATAATATTATTGTGTATGGGATGGAGGCAACATAAAAAGGAGTTGTTTGAATGGGGAATCCCACCCTGCAGCGAACGCACGGACGCGCTCTCGATGAATTGAGAGAATTCACTTTTCAACGCCGGTATCTCGAATTCGCGGAAGGATCCTGCCTGGTCCAATTCGGGCGAACGAAAGTGATCTGCGCCGCTTCGATTGAGGACAAAGCGCCTCCCTTTCTAGTTGGCTCTGGGCAGGGATGGGTAACGGCGGAATATGCGATGCTGCCGAAATCAACCCAAAAACGCTCTCCCCGCTCAAAAATCAAGAGCGGCCGCAATCAGGAGATCCAACGGCTGATCGGACGATCGCTGCGCAGCGTCATGGATTTGGTAAAAATCGGTGAGCGCACGATCTACATCGATTGCGACGTTATCCAGGCGGATGGAGGCACACGCACGGCGTCCATTTCCGGCGCGGGCGGTCGCTCTGCACGACGCGTTGTCGTTTATGATGAAAAATCATTTAATCAAAGAATGGCCTATGCGGGAACTCGTCGCCGCAACGAGCGCCGGGATTGTGGACGGGGGTGACGTGTCTTGATCTGGATTACAGCGAAGACAGTGTCGCCGACGTCGATTTCAACGTCGTTCAAACCGAATCCGGGCATTTCGTCGAGATTCAGGGAACCGCCGAACAAATCCCTTTCGACAGAAACCAACTCAATGAAATCCTTCTACTCGCCGATAAAGGGATTAAATCAATCCTCAAAGCGCAGCGCGCCATTCTCGCTTTAGAGGAATCCAGTCCTTAAAAATAGCGGAACACATTATGATTGAGTGGCTTGATTCTTTTATCTATCATACTGTCTTCTATGTTCCCACGTTTCTGATCCAGGAAGGTGAGAAAATTCCGTTTGAGCCCTGGACCAATCCGGCGGAACAACAACAGCATCTGGCGACGACTCTGATCATGCTGGGTGTGTTGTCGGTTATTATCCTCATCATTCTTGCGATCAACTTTCAATATCTGCGTTGGAGACGACATAGTGAATTTGTGTCTGAAATCAGGTCCCTTAAACTTGATTCGGATACAGAAAGCGCGCTCTCGAAAGTCGTTAAACGATTTTCTTTGGACGATCCTAAAGAAGTGTTAGCTTCCTGCGAACTTTTCGATGAAATGGCGGTCGAGGAAATGAAACGCATTCTCTCTACGCCAGGAACCGTTCAATCCAAAACAGAAACCATTGACGCTCTGTATAAAATCCGCGCAAAAGCGTATCAATCCAATCGGATCGATTCAGAAGTAATAAACGAAGAAATAGAACGAAAAGAATTCAATGAAAAATGGCAGGAACCGAAGTAATGGATGTTTGATGCGCAACGTGAGATAAGTAGTCTTCTCCCCTCCGAAAATCTCCTTGAACCTCTCCACTCCTTGCAGACCGCCACTAGCGCCGAAATTGAAGACCGAAATGTTTCTTTCCGAGGCGTCTTGGATCATATCCGCCATTAGAAGTTTGCTGCCATTCAGTTCAGAATACGAATCATTTCGAGCGCCGGAATGATACAGCGCTTCCCCTTTTCCATAAAACATGACATCAATCGCGATTATTTCACCTTCATACTCCGCCCGCCAGATCCGGACCTCATCCCCCGGCAAATCTACCAATGCGTCAAAAAAAGAAAGCGGCAGCGTTTCCACCCCTTGCCAGCGTTTGCAGGCTTTCTGATACAACGTCTTAATCGTATCAATCGATCGCGCGTCATTCGACCAGCGCGTTTGAACGCCATCTCTTTTCGCCCGGCGGATGGTGGTCCGATTGCGGCTTTTAATCCGTTCCTTCCAGATCGTCTCAAATGGCTCGTCTAGATGGAGAATATGCGTCGTTCGTTCAATGACTTGAAAAAGACGAGTATTAGAAAATTCGCGTGTGGTTTCGAGATCAGCGGGATTCAGCGTTACATCACAAATTGGCGTTTTCCAATCCAGATCATACCGCGCGGCGGCTAGGTAATGCCTAGGTGTAAGCGGTGAAGAACTAATCAATCCACCATAGGATCCCCAATACATAGAATCCAGTTTCCGGATTCCAAAGCGCACAGGAACAGCAAATGCGGGAAAAACCGCTTCGCTTCCATCCGAAAACGAAAACCAGCGATGACATGGACGCGCGTGCGGCAAAACCTTACTGAGTATCTCCGCCCAGCGGGGAGTCTGGAAAAATGAATACCGATTCACGTCTCGCAGAATATCACGCCAGACCGATACGGGACATTCATCGGGAATCCGGGCGGTTTCTACTACCGCTAGGCTCATGAATGATTCTCCTCGCTGGGCTCGATCCAATCATCCACCCGGCGGTCCGGATTCACCGTTATCACCCGGAAATCCCCAATCCGCTTTATTTCGGATGACACTCCCAATAGTTCATGCAAAGTCGGCACAATGCTAAGCGTTACCCGGTTCCTTTGACAGACGCGCACAATCGATAATAGATCCGGCATCGAAAGTGTGGGGTCCGCAACCAACACTTCATCCACTTTCCGCGCCGGCAGCAACCGTTCCAAATCGGCGATCTCCCCCAAGCGGTCTCCATCTTCATGAGTGGACCGGACATTGGAATGCGTAACGAGATACCCCAGGGGAAGATTCCCCAATTCCGGATATTGTTTCATCGCGGATACAATCTCCATCGCCGTTGGATTGGTTCCCACGACAATGATACGGTCCATATTCATCCCGCGACGATGCAAGTACCGGTCAAGAACGAGGAATCCCCATCGCCAAGCAAAAAGCGCCGCCGTAAACGATAGTCCGAAAAAACCAAAGACGACTCGCGAATATCCATGAAATTGGTGTTCCCGGAAAATATCCTTAAAAAATAGAAACTGAAAAACAATCGATAGAAAAAGTACAGAGAACGCCGACTTGACCAATTGGATCAGCAGCGTTTTCAAATCCATATATTTATCTCGCACGTAAAGCCGGTTGACCCAAAGCGCAAAAACACTTAGAAAGGAAACAACAACCAGCAGGTCACTATAGGCGGGCATATCCAACAAATTGTCATATTCGGGAAATGGGTCCGCTGTATTGGAAAAAATTCCGCTGCGAAAATAAAGCCAGTATGAGCCAAGAAAAGTAAGAGGCGCCAAAACAGCGTCTCCCAATCCTAAAACCATTGGACGAATCCACCGGGCGATACGCTTCTGCCGCCGGTAAGACAATCGGTCGAATAATAGAAAGAAAAAATAGGGTACACTGATCAACGCTCGCTTCCAAATATCACGAGGCCGCTTAATAAATCGATAGAGTCCCTCCAATCCCAGATTCTGCAACCAAACCGGCGCGCGCTTTTCTCTTCCAATTATAAAATTAAATGCGCCACCGATGCCGATCATGACGGATACGCCCAAATCCTCTTTGCGCCGGTGAATCCAATTCTCCTGCCTGGGAGCGCCCAAAGCCACAAAGAGGATGTCGGGATTCGCTTCACGCACGATCCCGATGGTTTTCGCTTCTTCCTCTGGATCTTCTTCAAACCGGTAGGGAGGACAGTAACTTCCCGCCACAATTAATCCAGGATATTCGTTCTCGAGTTTTCGGGCGGCCGCTTCGGCCACACCTTCCTCGGCGCCTAAAAAGAAAACACGATACCCTTCCCGCGCCGCCAATGCACACATCTTTGGGACCAAATCGACGCCGGTAATTCGTTCTTTAAGAGGCGTGCGATGAAGATGCGACGCGAAAACCACTTGCATCCCATCCGGCACTACCAACTCGGCGTCACGGAGCGTTTGTCTGAATTCCAGATTCCGCCGGGCGCAGATCACCTGCTCAATCGCGGGAGTGACAATCTGATGCGGACGCCCGCTTCGAACCATGTCATTGACGCGGGAAATCGCCTCTTCCATGGTCACATTATCGATTTCAACACCAAGAATCTCAACACGTTTCATGATGGTACTATTCTAAAAGAGAACCAGTAAATCTGAAAGTAATCCTATCCACCTTTAACCACTAAGCCCTTCAAATCCAACGCCCGTCTATTACGCGATCTTTTCCACTGTGGTATGATAAAAAATCATTATGCGTACCAGCAGACAGCGATCGATTGCAGAGAGGAAAATCATGAGCGAATCAAAACCTATTTCAAGACGTAATTTTCTGAAAAAAACCAGCGCCGGAGCCGTGTTGGGTCTAACCGCCGCAAATTACCGGTCCCTGGCCGCCTCCAGCCCCAACGATACAATCGTGATGGGATTCATCGGCGTAGGAGGAATGGGAACGGGGAGACTCAATGAATTCATGCGGCATGATGACGTCAAAGTCGCCGCAATCTGCGACGTGGACGAAAGCCATCTCAACCGCGCCATCGGCGAAGTCGAAAAACGCAGGGATCACAAGCCAAAAGGTTTCCACGATTTCAGAGAACTGCTTGAAATCGGCGAGATCGACGCAGTCACTGTGACCACGCCCGATCATTGGCATGCGCTTCCCACTATCACAGCGTGTGAAATGGGCAAAGACGTCTTCGTCGAAAAACCCCTCTGCCACAACATCGCGGAAGGCCGGAAAATGCTCGAAGCGGTCAAAAAGAACAAACGAATCACGCAACTTGGAACCCATATCCACAACACAGGCGGGAACTACCGCCGCGTCGTCGAAATGGTCCGTTCGGGAAACCTTGGCAAGATCACCCGCGTGCACTGTTGGAAAACTTCAAATATCGAAGGACTTAAGGTCCAACCGGACGGCGATCCACCAGCGGAACTGGACTACGATTTCTGGCAGGGCCCCGCTCCGAAACGGCCCTACAATCCCAACCGTTCCCATTTCAGTTTCCGCCATTTTTGGGATTATTCCGGAGGTACCTTTATCGATTTTTGGTGCCACATCACAGACGTCGTCTTCTGGTCGCTGGAATTAGGGGGACCGAAAACCGTCGCCGCGACAGGTGGACGCTTCTTTGTCGACGATCAGACCGAAACGCCGGATTCCATGGACGTGCTCTATGAATATCCCGAACTCGTCCTCGCATGGACCCTGCATCCCAAAGGCCTGCCCGGCTATCAACACATGGGAGGCATCGGCTGCGTCTTCGAAGGAACAAAAGCGAATTTGGTTACCAATTACGACAAGAATGAAATCTGGGTGAATGGCAAAAAAGACGACGATTTCCCCCGCCCGGAAAAATCCATCCCTGAATCGCCGGGACATCTCCGCGAGTTTCTCAACAGTATCAAAACCCGCGAAGAATGCACCTGCAACATCGAATACGCACACCGGTTAACCAAACCCGGCCACCTCGGTAATATCGCCTACCGGACAGGAGAAAAACTCGAATGGGATGACGAAAATGAAAAAATTACAAATAGCAAAAAAGCGAACCGGCTAGTCAAAAGACGTTATCGCAAACCTTGGAAGCTGGTGTAATAGAGCAATATAAAGATAATAACACTAATATTTTCGTTTTTGAATCACGGATTCCACGGATAATATAGAGTTATTTTCCGCGCAATCCGTGTATCTCTGAGCCATCCATACTTCAAATGAATAAGAAGAAAATGTGAGAAGAATTCGATTCGCGCTAGATCATTCCTGATTCATTACAGCGATTTTATCGGCCTGTTGTTTCTTATACTCCGCCAGTTTCTCCACAAGCCCCGTATCTACCAGAGATAGCATCTGAACGGCGAGAATCCCTGCGTTGTAGGCTCCATCGATCGCTACGGTAGCGACGGGAACGCCTTTCGGCATCTGTACGGTTGAATAGAGAGCGTCTTGACCATTCATGGGGGATCCAGAAAGCGGCACTCCAATGACAGGAAGCGCCGTCTGCCCCGCAACGGCGCCCGCTAGATGCGCCGCCATTCCCGCGCCGCAGATGAATACACGAATTCCATCCGCAGGCGCATGTTGAACGTAATTACTTACCAATTCAGGAGATCGGTGCGCCGACAGAATTCTCATTTCAAAGGGGACGCCAAATTCCTCCAACGCGCGGGCTGCTCCTTTCATGATTTCTCGGTCCGATGGACTCCCCATTATTATAGATACTTTCATATTCTTACCTGTTAATAACCTTGAATTTAATAAACTTACAGTCTTCGTTCCTCACCCTCAAAACTCTTGGCATGCAATAGAAATTTACAGCCAAATTATTCACTCCTGAATCAAATCCAAATTATATATAGGATATAACCACCTAATTTCATTACACTTAAAAATATATCCCTAATGTCATTTCAGATAAATCAAATAATCTAACTACTACAAGCCATCGTTGATTGGCTACTAACATCCTAGTTATTCATACTCAGCATCGCCTGTGAATAACTTGTGAGTTTATCCACAACTAGAGGTATCATTTTTAGAACAATCCAACGATTTTCCCATCTAGCTCTAAATCGATCTTCAAGGCATTGGGATTTTTTGGCAATCCCGGCATGAGCATTATATCACCCGTGATCGCGACAATGAAACCGGCTCCAGCGCGCGGATCAAGTTCTTCTACGTGAAGTGACCACCCACTTGGCGCTCCAAGGGCCGTTTTATCATCGGAGAGTGAGTATTGTGTCTTCGCCATGCAGATCGGAAGTTTATCGAGCCCATCCCGTTCAATTCGTTTGATTTGCCTCTCTGCGCGCACCGAGTATTTCACATCATCGGCGCCATAAATCTCACGGGCGATGGTTGTCATTTTCGTTTTGAGAGAGAGATTTTCGTCGTATAGCGGTTTGAAATGAGATGGCTTTTCTTCGATGGTTTTAATCACCGTCTTTGCAAGTTCCACACCGCCTTCCCCACCACGGGCGCAGACCTCCGAGACAGCGGCTGAGATTCCCAGATCAGAACAATATTTATATAAGGCTTGCACTTCTTCATCTGTATCGCTTGGGAAACGATTAATCGCGATTACCGGTGGAACGCCAACTTTCTTTACATTTTGAATATGCGCCTTCAGATTGCTGCAGCCATTGAGCATCGCTTCTACATTTGGATTCGAAATATCTTTCAACGGAACGCCGCCATGCAGTTTCAGCGCGCGAATACTGGCGACAATTACAGCCGCTGATGGCTCCAAGTCTCCAACGCGGCATTTGATATTGAAAAATTTCTCCGCCCCTAGATCCGTGCCGAATCCCGCTTCAGTGATGCAGTAATCCCCCAGTTTCAGCCCCATCTTGGTGGCGATAAGACTATTGCATCCATGCGCGATATTCCCAAATGGACCGCAGTGAATCAAAACCGGTGTGCCTTCTATGGTCTGAACCAGATTCGGTTTGATCGCTTCCTTCATCACCACCATCAGCGAACCGACAACGCCAAGTTCACGAGCATAAACCGGTTTCATCTCTTTGCTGTAGGCGACTAAGATATTGGACAACCGTTCTCGAAGGTCTTCGATATCTTTGGCTAAAGCCAGGATGGCCATGATTTCAGAAGCGGCGGTGATCAAAAAACTGGTCTCTCTTGGAAAACCGTTGATCCGTCCTCCCAATCCAACAACGACAGTCCGCAGTTGCCGGTCGGCGAGATCGATCACACGCGACCATTTGATCCGTCCCCGGTCGATGTTCAGCTCATTGCCTTGAAAAATATGATTATCAACAATCGACGACAAAAGGTTATGCGCGGAGGTAATCGCGTGAAAATCGCCTGTGAAGTGCAGGTTGATTTCATCCATCGGCAGCACCTGCGCATACCCTCCCCCCGCCGCGCCGCCTTTCATGCCGAACACGGGACCCAGGGATGGTTCACGTAGACAGACCACATGTTTCTTCCCCAAAACACCAAACGCCTGGGCCAATCCGATTGAGGTGACGGTTTTCCCTTCCCCGGCGGGGGTGGGGGTCATCCCCGTGACCAAAATCAGTTTGCCACTCGGTTTGTCCGCCAAACGATCCAACACATTAAGATGTATCTTCGCCTTCGTGCGCCCATACAGATCGATTTCATCTTCTGAAAGCCCTAAATCAGCGGCAACATCGGTGATAGGACGCAGTTCCACGCTCTGCGCAATTTCGATATCACTTTTCATAAAGCCATTCCTTTCTTTCTCCCCGAAAAATAGCAATTCAATTGAATCACGGCGCCAATAAAGCGCCAGGATTAAAGAGTAAAATCTAGTTCACTTTCAAAACAAAAGTTTTTGCGATTATAGAAAAAGATACGGATTCACGAAAGCGGGAGAGTATTCAAAAAAACAAAATAATGAGAAGAATCCACATAAGATCAAAATGAGAGCGATTCCGGTTGGATTAGCGGGTAGAAAAACAATAATTAATGACGGAGAAAACTCGATAACCTTCTCCCCATTTACAACAATCTTTTGTAAATAAACCTTGGAATATGGAACTGCATTTTATTAAGAACGCTTCCAAAGATGACGCCTTGTTGTTTTTTAATTGTCTCGATCAGATTCGCCACGACCTGCCAGCGGGTTTTTTCCGCCTCGATCACAATCACCGCGCCATCCACTTTCCGGCAAAGCGCCATTCCATCGGGAGAAGTCACGGAGGGTGGAGAGTCGATGAAAATATAATCAAAATCGTCCTTCAACTCTTTAAAACGCTCATTAAACTCGGGGGAATCCAAAAGCGCCGATGGTGACGCGCTCAATGAGATCTGGCTGATATACAGACTGGAATCCCCCACTTGATTAAGCGCGTTCTGCAGATCCGCGCCCTCATCGATCGCTTCTTTGATTCCCTTTTCCGCTTCAATCCCGAAATATTTACATTGTGTGGCCTTTTTGACGTTGATATCCAAGAGAAGAGTTTTTTTATGAAATCGGAGAGCGGTCAATTTAGCGAATTCACGAATCAATGTAGACGCGCCCTCGCCCGGATTGCATCCTATGAACTGAATTGTTTTTCCTTTTCGCTCTTCCAGCAATTCCGAACTGAGATTGTGATAGAGCGGGATCAGTTTATCTTCAATTCCGGTGTACCGGGATGGCTCCTGAGTCTCTTTTCCCGTGTCTTGCAAGGCGTCGAATTTCGCTGGAACACGGAGCGAACCCAACGATGCGAGCACAGGCAGATTCAGCCGTTTTGTAATCTCTGTGTTTGTTTTCATCGAATCATCAATATATTCGATGAAGAACGCGAGGAGAATTCCACCAAGAAGTCCGCAGAGGATCCCCATCAAAATATTGAATATCTTTTTAGGACGGATGGGGCCAATCGGCGCCGTCGCTCTTTGGACAATGCTGACATTGGAAATACTATCGATATCAAGCGCCGTGGAAATCTTGGCCCGTTGCAGGCCGTTACGGTATTCGCGATATTCCCCATTCAGAATCTCAACCTCTCGCTGCAACCGCTGCAATAGAATCTCACGGCTCGCCAGCGTAGCCAATTCCTGCCGGCGCCCCGCCAGTTCTTCGTTCAACGAATTCACACGCGCGGCTAACGATTCCTGCCGTGTGATTTCATTCGCGATCTGCAGTTGAAAGAAAGTTCCGCTGGATAGATCCCCCTGAATCTGCGCGTGGATTGATTGATATGTTTCGGTTTCCAATCGAAGTGGGAGTGATTGAAGACCGTTCATACGGACAGGACCGGTACCTTTTAACAACATCTGGAGCGAAGCGATTCTCGCTTGCGACGAACGGATTTCGCTGGTCGCGCCGCTGATTTCCGCCTGCAGACCGGCAATCGCCGCAATCAGTTCTTTCTTCTGATCGAGAACGGAGAAAAGACCGAACTCGTTCTGCATTTTTTCGAGTTCCTCTTCTTTTCCATTCAGAGTTTTTGTTAAATTCTTCGCTTGATCCTCAAAGAATTGGGGAGACACCTGGGTTCGATGTACAGTGATGTGATATTGCAGATAAAAATCCAAAAGGCTATTCAGCGCGTTTTGAGCCACCTGAGGATCAAACCCGTCGTAATTCAAATTGATGATATGGCTCTTCCGTTCCACTTCAACATAGAGATTCTTCATGAAATGATTAATCGCTTTTTCACGAAGCGTCAAACCGGGAGTTAAATCAAGACTAACTAAAACTCCGCCTTCCGCCTGATTACCTCCGCCGGCGGAAGGAGAAGGAGACGGCGTTTCACCCGGTTTTTTGAAGAAATTCTCCACACCGATCTTATCAACTACTTTTTCCGCGAGGATCCGGCTTCGGATTATCACCAGTTCGGAATTAACTTGGTTTTCCCGGCTTTGAGTCAATCCCGTCGTTGGTCCGACGACGGACGGGTCAACAGATACGCTCTCCCGGCCGATCAAGATAAGGATTTTCGCGTTGGACTGATAGACTTTCGCAGTTAAATAGGTCCAGATCGTTACAGCCAATACAACAACCACAAAGAAAATACAGATTTTCCGTTTATGCCGAAAAATCACGTTCAGAAAATCCCGGAGTGAAGTCTTATCTTTCCGCTGGAGATTGGGTTTCGAAGCCTGCGCCACTGATCGTTCCATGATCCGTCCCCTATGTGATGATTTATTGCGATTTTATATGCAAATGAGTTTTAGATACTTGCTCGTTTGCATTCGCTCCCGCAACTCATTTTCATTAGCAATTGTAATCTTGATCATGCTGGTTTATATATACCATAGCAAAATGATGAAATCAAATGGACTTCCATTATAATCCAAAACATTTCATCCTTTATATTCTATCCATTCTTTATCGAAAAACTCCCCCTTCTCACAGAACAGTGGAAAGATCTGTATAAGATGTATACTATTCCAATCGGCTATCGAGGCAAAAACGTAAATTTCTGAAGCGCCGCATGTAAAGAAAACCAAATCTATGGAAACAGAAAACGATTTATTATTAGATGTGCGGGATTTGCAAACTCATTTCTTCACGGCGGACGGGATCGGCCGGGCCGTGGATGGAGTCAGTTTCCAAGTGCGGAGAGGGGAGACGCTGGGTCTAGCTGGAGAATCCGGTTGCGGTAAAAGTATGACCTCGCTCTCCATTCTACGATTAATCCCCTCCCCGCCAGGACGGATCGTCTCTGGAGAGATCTTTTTTAAAGGTCAAAATCTGCTCAAACTCAGCGAACGGGAGATGCGGCGGGTGCGAGGCAACCAAATTTCGATGATCTTTCAAGAACCAATGACCGCGCTCAATCCTGTATTCTCCGTGGGCGAGCAGATCGCGGAGGTTTTCCGGATTCACCGCCACATGAATCACCGCGACGCGTTCGACGCCGCCGTCGAAATGATGGAGAAAGTGCGCATCCCCGCCGCGCGGCGCCGGGCGGTGGAATATCCACATCAATTGTCCGGTGGAATGCGACAGCGGATCGTTATCGCCATGGCCCTGGCGTGCGATCCTGACTTACTGATCGCCGATGAACCTACGACCGCTCTGGATGTAACCGTGCAAGCCCAGATTTTAGCGCTGATGGAAGACCTGAAGGAACGGACCAACGCCGCCATTATCCTGATCACCCACGACCTCGGCGTCATCGCGGAAACAGCGGACCGGGCCGCCGTGATGTACGCCGGACAGATTGTAGAGGAATCCCCCATCGAACAACTCTTCGCCGATCCACTGCATCCTTACACCCGTGGGCTTCTGCGCTCGATCCCCAAGATGACAGAACGCTCAAACAAGAAGCTCAACGTTATCCCCGGAACCGTCCCCAGCCCCACACACTTCCCCACCGGCTGCCGGTTCCACCCCCGCTGCGCCGAACGCTTCGCTCCCTGCAACACCCGTGAATGTGAATCAATTAAGATGGCTGATGGACGGACCGCACGCTGTTTTCTCTATTCCGAAAAAAACACCGAGCAAAAAGCGTGACTTGATTTTATAATGGTGAACTGGTTTTACAGTGAAAATCTGGTTCATCCGGCAAGTGAGTACAAATATATCATTTTGGGGAATTGCGCTCTTGGTTGAGGATGGCTTAATTGTCTGAACCATGATTTAAAGGATTATAGGATTACCAAGATTAAAATCAAGAAAATCAAGCGAATCAAGTAAATCAAGGTTCAGACAATAAAGAATCCTGCAGAGTGGCGTTAGGATTCAAAATATCTAGTAAAAAGTGATTAGATTATTTTGAAATGTATTCACATGACGGAAGAGCCATAAAAAATCCTGATCATCCTTTAATCCTGCCCATCCAGATTCAGACAAAATATCCTTGATCGCATAAGAGGTTTCAATGGAAAATACAAAACCAAGCATTAATCCCTACATATTAAAATTCCACTCACATTCCATATCTTTATCTCGCGCGCTTGCGCTATCAACCATGCTGACAATCATTTTCACAAATCCAACAAATGCCATTGAGAATCCTTCAATTCACGCGAGCCGCGATCCCATAACACGGCATATTCACATTGAATATAAAATACCAGAAACTGCGCCGCAAGAAGTAGTGATCGAATGTTTCTGGACGCATTGGGGCGAGGAACAATGGCGCCCCGCTCTGGTCACGCCTTACATTTCCGAAACCGCATGGGCGCTGGCGGAGCCGGAAAACAAAGATTTATGGTTCAACCAAAAGCGGATCATTGAAAAACACGCCGCCGGCTTGGTCCGGACACTGATCTTCAATCCATATCCTGAAGCGCAGCGGGATGGACAAGTCGATATACAATTCCGCCTACGAATATCAACCCCTCAAAAAACCACCATAACCGAATACACAATTCGGATTCAACACGACAACCGGGATGTTGTAACCATTGAAGACTGGACGCAAGTCATCCAAAAAGACGGGATAATCCGTGAAAGTCAAAACGCAGAGGGAAATAAGAATCGTTGGATCTTCAAAGAAAATAAAGAGAATCCGTTTCGATCCTTTGGGAACTGGCTTGAAGGAAACGCAGGGCCGCATACGTCATTGCCGCAGCTCACCTACCCCCTTGATCTTCGCGGAACCTACGCGGTGTTTGTCTGCGCGCCTGGTTCAATCATGCTGCGATTCACGGGCGATGAACGATTGGACCACCTCAGTTCACGCGCGCCTGGCCAAGAAGTGTTATGGCGCTGGAAAAAGATGAATTGGCAACATCTCGTCATCAAACAACCACACCGCCATAACGGCTGGGGCGCAGGCAGTATCGATTATATAAAATTCGTTCCTCTCACCGATGAGTTAATCACACAGTTGGAAGCCCCTTATGCAGGAAAACCCGATAAAATCATTGCTGGTTTTTGGGAACCGTATTCCTGGTCGTTTCATAACGACATCCAAAACACCTTACAACACCGGGAAGTGTTGACCGCCTATAAAGAAGCCCGTTTCACAATCGTAGACACACAAGTCAACCGGTTTGGCGAAAAAAGCCGTTTACGAAACACGCTTAACAGATCAATTGCTTCACAACACTGTCGGCGATCCCCTCGCGAATGAAGAAATCCCCGAAACAATCAATGTCGGTAAAATGCAGCAATTCACGAACATGCTGGACGCCACGCTGCGCTATACAAAGGAACTCGGTCTAACCGCCCACGCTAATTTTGGGGCCAGCGCGTGTTATGTAGGGACGCCTCTTCAAGGTGATTTTTCAAAAAAACATCCCGATTGGCATCGGGGAAGTCAGCTGCGGTATGAAGTCCCAGAAGTGCGCGCATACGCTCTCAGCCTGTTCCGCGAAACGCTCGAAATGGGAGCGCCTGGAATCTCTCTCGATTTCATGCGCTACCCACAAACAATCGACAAGCCCCAAACCGCAAATCTCTTTCTAAAATCCTTACGCGAACTGGCGGATGAATTCAGCCAAAAACGGGGGAATCACGTTCCCATCCTCGTTCAATTCCCTGGAATCGGTGTCCATACTTGGGAAAAATTTGATTTCGTAACGTGGGCGCAAAACGGCTGGGTCGACTACCTTTGCCCCAGCAACGACGATGAACGTCATTTACACTTGGACATGAAACCCTACCAAGAAGCCATCCAGGGAACATCCTGCAAACTGCTTCCCAATGTAACTGCATCCGGCTCCGGTCTCCCTGTGCCAGGGCTGTATTTATGGCGCGTATGGGATCTCTATCAAAACGGTGTGGATGGGCTGTATATCTATCAATCCGACGCGAGAGTATTAGGAACGCCAAGTGAAAGACGCTGTATGCGGCTACTATCCAGCAGTGAAAACGTCAATCGTTGGTGGCGGGAAGACGCCCAGACACGCCCTCAGCGCAGCAAAGGAATCTACATCACCAAACCATCACGCCCCGCAAGAGGCTGGCGTTCGCGGGAACGAGTTCGCGTATGGCTCGAAGGAATCGAAATGGGGCCGCTTGA